>NZ_CP018099.1:1052500-1706840 GCF_001886815.1 Caldithrix abyssi DSM 13497 | reverse complement strand
ATTCAATAAACCCCAGCAGGGTAATCAAATTAGCAATGGACCAGATGACCATGTAGTATCGACGCAGCAGAATAAGCGTTTTGGCCATAACGTCCGCCCGCTCGCCGAATTGGGCCATAAAATCGGCCAGATCAACATTGGTAATTTGCAAGTTTTTTTGCTTTGCTCTCCACACTAACTTTTTGGGATCCAGGTAGGTGCGCTTCATGTGGAATACAACGTACAGCAAAATCAGTGCAATGATTAAAACAATCGTTCCCAGGCTGTCTGCGCCGCTGGTTTGTCTGGGCGGGATGGAGCCCATATAGTAAAACAGATACCCCACAAGCAGGAGCATCGCCACACCGCCAAATATTGAAAACCACAATATACGATTGACGCGGTACAAATTGCGCACTTTTTGACGAAATTCTTCATCCATTGCCTATTTCCCTTTGATTTATCTGATGTCTTAAATGTAAAGGTCAGATTAATTCAATCCAAATAAATAGGCCCGTCAATCTCCGGGATTTTTTTCAAATTCTGCTTTAATTCCTGTTCATCCAGCGCAAAAAGCGGGCTGATTTCAATGGGATAAACAGGCAGGCCGTCACGCCGCGGTACTTTTACGCCGCACGCTTCCAGCCAGCGGGCGTAATTGCGCATCAAATCCTCACGCGCGGTTTGGGGGCTTTCGAAGCCTTCTTTGTTTTTTACGGCGCTGAATTCCCGGGAACGATCCACTTCAATGGTGCATACGCGGCTGGCATCGAGCAGGGCGTCAAATATAAAGGTTTCGAACTTGTAGCCATTTTTCGCTTCGGGAATCACCAGCTCCCCCTGTTCATTAAGGTAAGGAATCGATTTATGAGCAATGTGGAACGGCAGTTTAAAGCCATTCTTATTTTCCTCTTCAATAAACGGCACATCGATCACATGAATGGCAATGGAACCCGCCCAGAAAAGCAGATCGCCATTTTTATCGCGGGCGTACATGTGCTCTTCATCCAGATCGCTATATTCGACCACGCCGATTTTGCCGTCAATTTTACAAATGACGCCCACACGTTCTTCGGGACGAACTTTGCGCACCACCTTATTGGACATTTGCGCTTTTTGCAAAATATGGTGCCCTATAAAAGCCGGATCGCACATTTTTACCAGCACGTTGTCCACCTGAAAATAAAAGAGATACTGAATGTCCCGCGCCTTCATATCTTCTATCGCGCCGCTATCGTAAAGCGCTTTTAATACGCCGCCATGCCCGTTGGGGCTTTCGAAAATTTTATGCTTTTCAACCAGCAAAAACTTACCACGATGATCCACTGCCGGAATCATTTCCTGATTAAAAAAGAAAACATTGTCTTTACCAAGGTTAAAATAATCGTGTTTTTCGAAAAAATCGATGGTCGGCTGGTGATTGGTTTGGCTGGTCATAATGTACCAGGGCAGATCAACGCCGTATTTTAAGGACATGGCTTTTATCTTTTCGGCATGAAGCTGAAACAAGGTTTTGTTTTTCACCGGCGTTATGGGAAAACAACCTTTGGGGCCCTCAAAGCCCAGCCGCGATCCCTGACCGCCCGCCACCAGACAAACGCCCACCTTTCCTGCTCTTAAGGCCTCTTCACCGATGGGGATTGCCCGGGCGTCATAGGTTGCTCTTTCTTTTATAGAAATGACCGGCGCCGGCTCAAGCGTATGCTCAATTTTTTTAGCAGGATTTAAAGCGCGCTGAATTAGTTCTTCCATTTGTAACCAGTTAATACGACTCAATTGTTCAATCAAACTTTTTCGCTGACCGTCGTTTAACTCATCCCAGAATCTGAAAACATGGCCCTGCCCATGTTCAAAGCATCGATCGATAATTTTTTGCCAGGATTGATCGGGCGTTTTAAGCATGGTGGTTTGCTCCAATTTTGTCCAACACCAGAATGGTAACATCATCTTCGAATTCATCAGAACCGGTATAGCGGTGCAGGCTTTCCCGCGTTTGCTTGACAAACTCGTCCGCGCTTTGTTCTGCGTTCTCAATCATTAAATCTTTTAAACGATCCACGCCGTATTGTTCCTCTTTATCATTCATCGCTTCATTTAAACCATCGGTGTAAAGGAACAATCTGCTGTGGTCATTAATTTTGATCTCTTTTTGTTCGAAGTTTATTCCCATATCCAGTATGCCCAGCAAAAAGCCATTGGTGTCAAGCTCCTGGATTTGACGGGTCTTAAAATCATACAATAGCGGTCGGGGATGGCCAGCATTGGCAAAACGCAAAAGCATTTCCTGGCGATCCAGCACAACCAGGAATGCGCTGAAAAATTCTCCGCTCTGCAAAACGCCGCAAAAATCCCGGTTCATTTTTTCCAGCACCACGGCCGGATTCAAAATTTCGCTGCTGTACTTGTGCAGGGTCATTTTAAACATAGCCGAAAGCATGGCCGCCGCCACCCCATGCCCCGAAGCATCGGCAATCACCATGGCCGCGTATCGATCGTCAATAGTTATGACATCGTAAAAATCGCCACCTAATTGGCTGGACGGAACGTATAAAGCGGCGAAGCGTACGTCTTCAAAGGCCGGCAGCGTTTCGGGCAGTAAACTCTTTTGAAACTCACTGGCTTTTTGTAAATCGGTAATTAATTTTTTGTTCTGATCTTCAATGATCTTCTTTTGCTTCTCAACTTTGGTCAGCGCTTTTCTTAGCTCATTAGCCTGATGCTCTAACTGGATGTTCTGCTCTTTAATGCGATCGGTCAAATCGATTCGATCTTTGGCTATGCCCAGATATTCCGCAATCGCCTCCAGCATAAAATGGTCGGCTTCATCCAGAGAGATATTCTCGATGTTTTCGATATTTAATACGCCGAAAACGCGATCTTTAAAACGAATGGGAAAGGCAAACTCACTACGCGTCTCGTCAGAAATGCCCTCAGAAAAATAGGGCGACTTTGTCACGTCTTCCGCAATAAGCGCCTGGCCGGTCTGAAAAACACGCCCGATCACGCCTTTTTCAGGATCCAGTGCGCTGCCCACCGGAAACCGCTCCTGCACTTTTGCAATGTTGTAGCCGCTCATGGCCTTTAAAACCAGTTTGTCTTTTTGCGGTTCATGGAAAAAAATGGTCAGCTGTGAAGACTCAAAAAAAGTGCGCACGATTTTTTCGCTGACGAATTGGCTGATCTCCGCCAGATCGTTGCAACTGGCAATCTTCTTTCCGATCTCATTGATCGTCTGCAATTGAAGATAGCGTTTTTCGAGCAGTTGATCGCTTTTGACCTGATCGGTAACATCGTAAAAATTTTCAATAACCCCGATGGCGCGCTGCTGTTCATCCAGTAAAATTTTGGCGTTGCGGTTGATGTATCTTAAATCACCGTTTTTGGTGAGAATCTGCCCCACCACATCCTCGATGATAGAGATATTCCTATCGCGGGCAGGATTGATCAAAACATCCACCAACACCAGTACCTCTTTCAGGGGTTTCCCTTTTACATCGCTGGCCGAATAACCGGTAATTTTTTCTGCTGCCGAATTCCACTGAATGATCTTTCCTTCCAGGTCGTAAGTGACAATGGCCTGCGGAGAACTTTCCAGAATGTTTTGTAAGTACTCTTTGGTCTTGCGTACATCATTTAAAACCTTTTCCAGTTCCTGGGTGTAATTTTTAACCTGTTCTTTCAATTCGATGCGCCGGATTGACTTTTCCACCGTCAGTTTAAGCATCTCCAGGTCCACCGGTTTTAAAATAAAATCGGAAGCCCGATTGCGCAGCGCTTCTATGATGAAATGCGTATCACCGAAGGCCGTCAATACGATCACTTCGGTGTCCTCATCTTTCTCACGCACGGCTTTTAGAATATCAAGACCTGAAAGAACGGGCATTTTAAGATCGGTAATTAAAATGTGCGGTTTTTTCTGTCGATAAAGCTCCAGGCCCTCTGTCGCCGAATTGGCTTCGTAAACCAGATAGCCATAATGATTCAGGTATTGCCGAATCGTTCCCGTAACATCGGGCTCATCGTCAATAACCAGAATACTCTTGGCCTGTTCTGGCTTATCTTTTTTATTAGTTTCTTTTTCCAGAACTTGCAACCATCCCATAGGATTTAACATGCTCCTCGCTAAAAGTTGATTAAACGTTTTAAATCATTTAGTATAGTCGAATATTTCCCGAAAATATTGAGCCCACTTTTTAAGGATGCGTTTTTACCTTTGAGCTCGACATCTGCATTCGTAAAACAAGATTTTTGAAAAAATTATTAAACATGTCAACAAAAGGCAAGGGAAAACTCTCTATGTCATTGTAAATATTAGATTAATTACTCTAACCTCTTTGACGCCCCATCAAGCGTAAAATGACATGCTTGCAGAATCCCCCCTTTTTCGGGAATTATGCGACGTTTGTCTATCCTTTAAAGAGCCATTCGACCTTTTCTATGTTTGTTTTTATCCTCCTCATTTCTTTCTCCTGCCGGCTAAAGGCCGTTGCCCCAGCATCCGTAAAAGACGGGTGGCTGTGGTGCGGGACAGCTGCTTACCGCCTGTAGCAGTGCTGTTAAAAAAGTAAAATCATGATATCCATTACATTGGTGCCGGTTGGCCCTGTTTTAATCAATTGATCGAGCTTTGCAAAAAAATGATACGAATCATTTTTTTGTAGATAGGCTTCAATATCCAACTTTTTTGATCGCGCTTTTTGAAAGGAGCGGTGATCAATCCAGGCCCCGGCCGCATCGGTCGGCCCGTCCGTTCCATCGGTACCCACGCTGCAAAAATAAAACGGTCTTTCCACCTTTTGTAAATGCAATAGCATTTGTAATGCCATCTCCTGATTTCTTCCTCCCAGTCCGTTGCCCCTTAACGTTACCGTGGGTTCTCCTCCCAGCAAAATACAGCCCGGCGAACGCGTCAGCTCCTGTTCGCTAAAGTTGCGTTCAAAAATAGCGGCCAGCAATTTGGAGATTTCAGCCACCTCGCCCTGCGCCCGATCGGTGAGAATCAGCGCGTTAAAGCCAGACTGTTGTGCTGTTTCCCGCGCTTTTTTTAAGGCCAGTAAGTTATTTCCAAGAATAATATTGGAAACCTTTTTAAACACGGAGTTGTTTGCTTTTGGCGTTTCGGGGATCTGCCCTCCTTTTCCTCTTTCCAGGCGCTGTTGAATGCTATGGGGCAGTTTTTCAGACAGTCCATATTTTAACACGATCCTCCAGGCGCCTTCAAAGGTCGAATCATCCGGAGCGGTTGGCCCGGAAGCAATTCCTGCCAGAGGATCGCCAATCACGTCCGACAAAATCAGGCTTACCAGTTCGGCGGGGTAAATTTGTTTGGCCAGCTGCCCGCCTTTAACCAGACTGACGTGTTTGCGAACCGCATTGATCTCCTCAATATTGGCGCCGCAGCCTAACAGCAGTTGATTTAATTTTTGCAAATCTTTTAGCGTTACGCCATCGGGCAACTGTTCTAACAGGGCAGATCCGCCGCCGCTTAACAAAAAAATCACCAGGTCGTCTTTTTTAGCTGCCCGGGCCAGTTGCAACAATTGGTTCGTTGCCTCAAGAGTGTTTTCATCCGGCAACGGATGTCCGGCTTCCAGAATTTTGATCTTTTGCGTTGGCCGAGCATGTCCGTATTTTACAATGACCAGGCCGCCGCTAATGCGTTCTCCCAACAGCTTTTCAAGCGCCTGTGCCATGGCCGCAGAAGCCTTTCCTGCCCCTAACACGTAAATATGACGGTATTGTGTAAGGTTGCGTTTTACACGGCCGATCACCAGTTCGTTGTCTTTTAACTGACATTGCTCGATAATTAAATTAAACGGATCCACCGCCTGTAACGCGGCTGAGATCATCCGCTTAGCCACTTTGTTAAAATTTTCCATAAAAAAACTTGCTCCATAATCGCTTTCGTTTTAAATATAGAAAAATTAACGAATCGTGAAAAATTTATGTTAAACTATCTCATTCTTCTTTTCGGCGTTTTTGTGACCTCCTGGAGTTCGATTTTCATTCGCTGGATTGGCGATGTCCATCCGCTGGTAATCTCTTTTTATCGGCTGTTTTTCAGCGTTCTTGTGCTTTCTCCTTTTTTATTAAAAAGAATGAAAAGCGGCCGCCATCTTCCTTCGAATGTATTTTCAAAAAATACGCTTTTTCTGATTCTTTCAGGATTTTTTTTAGCCATGCATTTTTTTACCTGGATCCAGTCGCTGCAGTGGACAACGGTCGGGAATTCCATTTTTCTGGAAAGCACGCATCCGATTTTCGCCGTAATTCTGTCTTATTTTGTTCTCAAAGAAAAGAGCTCTCCTTTGATTATTGGCGGCATTGCTCTGGCCCTGCTGGGAATTTTTGTGATCGTTAACAGCGACATGGGCGCCCACCCTTTTGCGACTCTGGGTGATTTTTTAGCCATTATTTCTGCCTTTTGCCTGGCCGCCTATTTGCTGATCGCCCGTTTTTACAGACAAAAAATAGACCTTTTGCCTTATTTGGTTCTGGTTTATGCTGCCGCCGCTTTGTTCACCTTGCTGCTGATTTTATTTTTAAAAATCAACTTTTTGAACCTTGCGCTAAAAAGCTGGTTTTTTTTAGGACTGCTGGCGCTGGGGCCGAATTTAATCGGCCATTCGCTTTTGAACTGGGCTTCACGCAAGATGCCGGTTTATCTGGTAAATCTGGCCATGCAGGGCGAAGCCGTACTGGCCACCTTTTATGCCGCTCTTTTGTTGAATGAAATTCCGGGCGAACAATTTTACTTTGGCGCAGGGCTGATTCTGCTTGCCGTTAGTTTTATTTTTTTAAACAGAAGGTAGAAGTAAGGGAGGTGAAGTTTAGGAGTTTAGGAGTGCAAAAGTTTAAAAGTATAAACAAGAGTAAGAAGTGACTGGTGGAATGGTTTGATTTAAAAATCCCGAAGGGATGTCATGATTATAGCGAAACCGTTTCAACGGTTTACGCCAATGAACAACGGAACACCATTTTTCATAAACAGGCTCTTCCCTTCCAGCCGGAACGCCTACACCCCGGACATTGCTAGAAAAAATTACCCACCGGCAAACGTCCCTCACTCACAGACTTTTATTCAGGGAGTGTGGGAATTATGGGGTGTGGGCTACCCCGGCAAACACCGAACACCGTCTGCAAGGAAAATCCCTTTTCATCTACAAAACAAAACCGTCTTCCATAAAAAAACCACCTGCCCGTGATTTATCACCGAACAGGTGGTTCTAAGTTTTAAAACGGATTACCGTTTATTTTTTACGATTGCGAAGTTCGGCCTGAGCGGCAGCCAATCGTGCAATAGGCACACGATAGGGTGAGCAGCTCACATAATCCAGCCCCACACGGTGGCAAAAATCGATGGAGCGCGGATCGCCGCCGTGCTCACCGCAAATACCGACCTTCAGGTCAGGACGGGTGGACCGACCCTTTTTAACGCCCATTTCAACCAGCTGACCAACGCCTTCCTGATCTAACGTCTGGAACGGATCGTCTGGCAAAATACCTTTTTCTTCGTACTCTTTCAAGAACTTACCAGCATCGTCGCGGCTGTATCCGAAAGTCATTTGCGTAAGGTCGTTGGTGCCAAAAGAGAAGAAATCAGCGGCTTCGGCGACACGGTCTGCCGTCAGGGCGGCGCGCGGAATTTCAATCATGGTTCCCACCAGGTAATCGACCTTTACGCCCATTTCTTCCATTACCTTTTCGGCCGTTTCAACCACTACCTTTTTTTGATGTTCCAGTTCGGCTTTGGTGCCAATCAACGGAATCATAATTTCCGGAAACACCTTTATGCCTTCCTTGGTCAACTGACAGGCCGCTTCAATAATAGCCCGGGCCTGCATCTCCGTAATCTCCGGGTAGGTGATGCCCAAGCGACAGCCGCGATGGCCCAGCATAGGGTTAAACTCGGCAAGGGCTTCCACTTTGGCTTTTACTTCTTCCACACTGATGCCCATTTCTTCTGCCATCTCTTTTTGACTCGCTTCGTCATGCGGTAAAAATTCATGCAAAGGCGGATCAAGCGTACGCACGGTTACCGGCAAATCATGCATCACCTTAAAAATGCCGTAAAAATCATCGCGCTGGTAGGGCAGTAATTTTTCAAGCGCTTTACGGCGACCGGCTTCATCTTCGGCCAGGATCATTTCGCGAACGGCTTTAATACGATCGCCTTCAAAGAACATGTGCTCTGTGCGACACAGGCCAATACCCTCGGCTCCAAAATTACGCGCCACTTCAGAATCATGCGGCGTGTCGGCGTTGGTGCGAATTTTTAATTTGCGGATTTCATCGGCCCAGCTCATCAATTTCCCAAAGTTACCGGAAAGCTTGGGCTCAACTGTGGGCACTTTCCCTTCAATCACTTCGCCTTTGCTGCCATCCAGAGAAATCCAATCTCCTTCTTTGTAAACCGCGCCATCTACGGTCATGGTCTTCTTTTTGTAATCAATTTCCAGTGCGCTACAACCGGCAACGCAACATTTACCCATGCCGCGAGCAACCACCGCCGCATGCGATGTCATTCCGCCGCGAGCCGTTAAAATGCCCTGCGCCACGTTCATGCCGCCAATATCTTCCGGCGACGTCTCAATTCGCACCAGAATAACCTTTTCGCCTTTCTCGGCCCATTCTTCAGCGTCCTCAGCATGAAAAACAATTCTACCGGTGGCTGCGCCCGGCGATGCCGGCAGCCCCTTGGCAATCACTTTCTTTTCCGCCTTGGGATCAAAGGTCGGGTGCAGCAATTGATCCAGCTGTTCCGGCTCAACACGCATTACCGCTGTTTCTTTGTCGATCAACCCTTCTTCTACCATATCAACGGCGATGCGTACGGCAGCTTCCGCCGTGCGTTTACCGGCGCGCGTCTGCAGCATCCACAAACGGCCGTTTTGAATGGTAAATTCAATATCCTGCATGTCTTTGTAGTGCGCTTCTAATTTATCCCTGATCTCTTCCAGCTGTTTGTAGGCTTCGGGCATAATTTCTTCCAGAGTCGTCTGATCAGGATCGGTTTTAGTCGTTTTATTCAAAGGTTGCGGCGTACGAATGCCTGCCACCACGTCTTCGCCCTGGGCATTGACCAGATATTCGCCGTAAAAGATTTTTTCTCCGGTGGCCGGATCGCGCGTAAAAGCAACGCCCGTGGCACAATCATCGCCCATATTGCCAAAAACCATGGCCTGAACATTAACAGCCGTTCCCCAGTTGGAAGGAATATTGTTGAGCTTCCGATAGGTGATAGCGCGCGGATTGTTCCATGAGCCAAACACAGCGCGAATGGCGCCCCACAATTGATCCCATGGATCGGTCGGGAAATCTTTGCCCGTACGCTTTTTGATTTCTTCCTTAAAAAGTTTTACTAATCTCTTAAGATCTTCAGCGTCCAGCTCAGTGTCCAGTTCAACGCCTTTTTCCTTTTTCACTTTTTCGATGATCACTTCAAACGGATCTTCCTCTTCTTTCGACTCCGGCTTTAAACCCATTACAACATCGCCGTACATCTGAACAAAACGGCGATAGGAATCCCAACCAAAGCGCTCGTTATTAGATTTTTTAATGATTCCCAGCACCGTTTCATCATTCAAACCCAGGTTTAGAACCGTATCCATCATACCAGGCATGGAAGCCGGCGCTCCGGAACGCACCGAAACCAATAGAGGATTTTCGGCATCTCCAAACTTGGCGCCCATAATCTCTTCAATATGATGAACGCCTGCTAAAACCTGTTCTTCAACTTCTTTCGGAAACTGACCCTTGTTTTCATCATATATATGGCAGACTTCTGTGGAAATGGTAAATCCTGGCGGAACCGGAATACCTAAATTCGACATTTCAGCTAAATTTGCTCCCTTTCCACCAAGGAGCAGTTTCATATCCTTATTACCTTCTGCTTTTCCGGCACCGAACGTGTAAACGTATTTATGCGCCATTTTACTACCTCCATCTTTAATTATGTATAAACGATCAAAATTGTGCAAATTTTAGCAAATTAATTTAAATAAAGAGCCTTATAGAGTCAAGAAAATCGAATGATATTCTGATTGTCCCCCATTTTTTAAGATTACAATGTTTTTTCTAATTCCATTTTTACAACTCACCACCCTAATCTCATATTTACGAACACGTTAGTCAGACTTTTGTCCCCATGATATATTGAAACGAAGATGGGCTTTAAACGCCCATTCCCTCCTTTTACCACCATCGCTTTGATGAAACCGGTTTGTTTAATAAATGTTCATTTTTAATATAGAACACAATCCATATTGAAAGGCGAAACCTGAAAAAAGTTTCACTCTTGTTTATCGACGCCAAAAAGAAAATTTTGAATCTTGATTTTCGCAGTCTATGAATGCCTTGTTCCTCTTTTGTTTGACCGTACAAAAACAATATCATTTGCCCTATTACTACGGGCTAATCGAAATAGGGTCCTACCCAATAAACTGAACGTTTAGGGGCATCAATACTTTTCTACCGCGCTGGTCATGAAGCAAACCCGCTAATCCAGCAACCTGAATTTCATCCATTATAATTACCATCGCTTTTAGGTGATGTGAATCACAATCATTTTTCCTTTTAATCGCTAAATATATTAGCGCTTAGTGGGATAAAGAATTTTTAAATGATAAAATCAAAGCCAAATATTTGATCATTATTGTGGCAATAAATTCAAGGAGGAATTTTGCCAGTAGTTCTCTTTTTAAACAGCGGGGATTCTGTCTCTGAAGAAGAGATGGCGCTTTTAAAACATTTCTCCCACTGGGAATGGATTCTTTATCAAAAGTCTGACAACGCTAAAACTCTGAATCAAAAACTGAAAAACAGGGAGATCCATTTCATTATTTCTAATCGCATAGATGATTTTATTCTGGATAGGATCAGAGAGCGCTTTCCCGTAAGTCCGATAATCTATTATGCTTCCAGGTTGGATTCAGCGACGTTAAAACGACTATACCGGGCAGGAATTGAACACTGCGTGATTGGCGATAGTCGGCAGGCGCTGTTGATTGATCTTTTGCATAAATTATGGGAAAAACACTGGAAACGACTGCCGTCGGCTTTACTACCGAAAAAGAAAACTGTTTTTGTGAAAAAGGTTGCGCGCTTTATCGAGGAAGAGCCCATCAGCTTCTTTAATATTAAATACATGGCCAACACACTGCAATTGACCGAATACCAGTTCCGCGATCAGTTTAAAAAATCATTTCAGGTTAATTTCAGAACTTTTAAACAAAAAGTCCTGGATCATTACGAATCTTTGCTCTTATTTGAAAAGAAATTAACGCCCGGACGAATTTATCCGATGCTGAATTACAGAAATCTCTCTGCCTTTAGCAGATCTTTCAAAGTGCGTCACGGAAATTCCTGGCAAAATGTGATGCGTTTATTAGAGTATTAATTTTTTATATGGTGAGTTTGTGACAAATTAAAAGCAAAGTCAGAAATTTTAGCCGATATTTGGATTAAATAAATTTTTATACAAGAGAGAGTTAACCATGGCCGAGCAGAAGCACATTCAACATTTTAAAGAAAAAGAGATTAAGACTTTAGTAGAACTTTTGAGATGGCGGGCGCAAACACAACCCAACAAACGCGCCTACACCTATTTGAAAGACGGCAAAAAATCCATAGAAATGACCTATGGCGAACTCGACGCGCGTGCCAGGGCTCTGGCCGCCACCCTGCAAAAAAAGGGGCTGGAAGGCCATCGCGCCTTGCTGCTTTACCCGCCGGGTCTTGATTACATTGTTGGATTTTTCGGATGCCTGTATGCCAACGTCATCGCCGTGCCGGCCTATCCACCGGACCCCAATCGCTTAAATCGCTCGCTGCCGCGCCTGCAGGCCATCGTGAACGACTCTAAATCGACCATTGCTTTGACCACCGATTCCATTCTCTACATGATACGCATGATGCGCATGGGCAATAAAATTGGCAATACCCTGGGACGCATGCCCTTTTTACGCAAATTCCGCACCACCATGCGTTATTTTTCTTCCAGCAAATCCGGCGTGGCCGAATCCCATTCGCTGGGCGATCTGGAGTGGCTGTCCGCCGACAAAGTGCCAACCAGTTTGGGCGACGACTGGAACGAACCGGCGGTTACCGAAGACAGCATTGCCTTTTTACAATACACCTCCGGCTCCACAGGCGATCCTAAAGGCGTCATTTTAACGCACTACAATTTGCTGGCCAACTCTAAAATAATCTATGATCTTATGCAATATCCCAAAAATGGCGAGGGCGTTTTCTGGATTCCCATCTATCACGACATGGGCTTAATCGGTGGCGTTCTTCAACCATTGTTCGGCGAAGTGCCCAGCACTTTGATGTCGCCCATTACCTTTCTACAACATCCGCTGCGCTGGATCGAAGCGATGAATAATATTTCTAAAGACAAGGTAGTGGGAACCGCCGCACCCAATTTCGCTTATGAACTGTGTATCAAAAAAGCCACGCCGGAAAAGATCAAACATTTTGATTTGAGCAACTGGTTTGTAGCCTTAAACGGAGCTGAACCCGTACGCGCCTCGACCATGGACCGCTTTACGGAAATATTTGGTAAAGTAGGGTTTAAAAAAGAGGCTTTCTTTCCGGCTTACGGTCTGGCCGAAGCCACCTTGCTGGTAACCGGTTCAAATAAAGACGAGGGGCCGGTTTACCTGCACGTTGATAAATACGCTTTTAAAAAGAATAAAATACTTGAAGTTCCCGCCGAAGACGAGAACTCGCAAACCCTGATCAGCAGCGGCTACAGCCATCCTTTACAAAAAGTGGCCATCGTCAATCCCGATACGTTCGAAGAATGCAAGCCTGGTGAAATCGGTGAAATCTGGGTTAAGGGCCCCAGCGTGTCGCCCGGCTATTATGACCGCCCAAAAGAGACCGAAGAAACGTTCCATAATTATATTAAAGGATCGAACGAAGGGCCGTTTTTAAGAACCGGCGATCTGGGCTTTTTGACTGAAGGTCGCCTTTTTGTTACAGGGCGCGTAAAAGACCTGATCATCATCCGCGGCACCAATCATTATCCGCAGGACATCGAAGCCACGGTTGAAGCCGCTCATCCTTTAATCCGCCAGGGCTGCTCGGCTGCCTTTACCATTGACGAAAACGGTCAGGAAGAACTGGTCATCGTGGCAGAAGTCCGACAATCAAAAAATGCCAACTTTGGCGAAGCCATCGACGCCATTCGTCAGGCTGTCATCGAAAATCACGATTTGCAAACCTATGCCGTGGTGTTGATTAAAGCGCGTACCATTAACAAAACCTCCAGCGGAAAAATTCAGCGCAGGGCAAACAAAGAAGACTTTTTAAACAACAATCTACAGGTGGTGGCTGAATGGCGTTCGCAAACATCTTACATGCCGGCTACTCCTGTTGACCAAAAGGTCGAAGCGAGCGCGCCCACCATTGAAGAAACTTTAAAATCTGCCGCAGACAAAGATGAAAAGGTGAAAGCCATCGAAACCTGGCTGGTAAGGCATCTGGCCGAGAACCTGGGCATGCCGGAATCTCAAATCGATATCCGGGCGCCTTTCATCAGCTTTGGTCTGGATTCAGCCCAGGCCGTTGGTCTGGCCGGCGACCTGGAAGATTTTGTCGGGCGCACTCTCCCGCCCACGCTAATCTGGGATTATCCAACCATTGAAGAACTGGCCAGATATCTGGCTCAGGAAGAGATTTCAACCCTGGCCGCCATGGTCAAATCGCGGCCTAAAGCGCAGCCCGAAGAACCCATAGCCATCATCGGAATGGGCGCCCGTTTCCCTAAAGCGCCGGATTTGCAGGCCTTCTGGGAATTGCTAAAAAATAACGTAGACGGCATCAGCGAGGTGCCGCCCGATCGCTGGGACGCCGATAAATTTTACCACCCGCAAGCCGGAACGCCCGGTAAAATGGTAACCAAATCCGCCGGCTTTGTGGAGAATGTTGATCTTTTTGACGCGCATTTTTTTGGCATTTCGCCCCGCGAAGCTGTGCAAATCGATCCGCAGCAAAGATTATTGCTGGAAGTAACCTGGCAGGCCTTTGAACACGCAGGCTTGCCAGCCAACAAAGTGATGGGCACCAAAACCGGCGTATTTGTGGGCATCAGCTCAAACGATTACATTCGTCTGCAGGGCGGGCATCTGGAAAAAATCAATCCCTACTCCGGAACGGGCAACGCCTTTAGCATCGCCGCTAATCGCATCTCTTACCTGTTCGATTTACAGGGCCCGAGCATGGCTATTGACACGGCCTGTTCGTCTTCGCTGGTAGCCGTACACGAAGCGGCGCAAAGCTTACTGAACGGCGATTGCGACATGGCCATTGCCGGCGGCGTTAACCTGATCTTATCGCCCGAACTTTCCATCACCTTTTCGCAGGCTCACATGCTCTCGCCCGACGGCAAATGTAAAACGTTTGACGCCAGCGCCGATGGCTACGGCCGCGGCGAAGGCGCCGGCGTAGTGATCTTAAAACGCTTAAGCGACGCCCTGAACGATGGCGATCGCATCCTGGCCGTCATTCGCGGAAGCGCCGTAAATCAGGACGGTAAAAGCAATGGCATTACCGCGCCCAACGGCGTCGCTCAACAAAAAGTCATTCAGGACGCCCTGATCAACGCCGAGGTGGAACCCGACCAGATTCAATACATCGAAACGCACGGCACAGGCACGCCTTTAGGCGATCCCATCGAAATCGAATCGCTCAAACGCGTCATGTTGCAGGAACGCTCAAAAGAAAATCCGCTGTTTATCGGCTCGGTCAAAACCAATATCGGGCACCTGGAATCCGCAGCAGGCATTGCCGGTTTGATTAAAACCGTGCTGGCGTTGCACCATGAAGAGATTCCCGCGCATCTAAATTTTAAACAATTGAATCCGCACATTAAGTTAAACGGCGCTCCCATTCAAATTCCCACGCAAAACATTCCCTGGAAAAAGGGCGATAAAAAACGCCTGGCCGGGATTAGCGCTTTTGGCTTTGGCGGCACCAACGCCCATGTCATATTAGAAGAAGCGCCGGAGGTAAAAGCGCCCGATCCCGATCGCGGTCAAAACATCGCAGAAAAACCTTTTATCTTACCAATTTCAGCAAAAAACGAAACGGCATTAAAAGATTTTGCCCGTTCGGTTTCTAAATTCGTCCAGACACGCCTGGACGACTCCGCAAACAATATGTACGACCTGTTGTACACCTTAGCCCTCAAACGCACGCATCTGGATCAAAGGCTGGCCGTCATCGCCGAAAGCAGAGAAGAATTAAGGAAAAACCTGCAAGACTTCACCGAAGGCAAAGAAAATCCATCGTTAGTTTACGGCGTCATTAATCCCAACCTCCATTTCAAAATCGCTTACGTCTTTTCCGGCCAGGGACCACAGTGGTGGGCCATGGGTCGCGAACTTTACAACAAAGAGCCGGTCTTTAAGGCAACCATCGAGCGCATTTCTTTGCTGCTGAGCGAATACGCCGACTGGAACTTAACCGATGAGCTGTTAGCCGACGAACAAAATTCCAGATTAAGCGAAACGGAAATTGCCCAACCGGCTTTATTTGCCATTCAGGTGGCCCTGGTGGCCCTATGGCGTTCGTGGGGCATTTTACCGGATGCCGTGGTTGGCCATAGTGTGGGCGAGGTAGCGGCCGCTCATGTTTCGGGTATTTTAAGCCTGGACACGGCCGTCAAAGTAATTTACCACCGCAGCCGCTTAATGCAACAGGCAACCGGTAAGGGAAAAATGGCAGCCATTGACCTGCCCCTCGAAGAGGTGCAAAAGCTCATTGCTCCCTACGCCGATCGACTCTCCATCGGCGCGCACAACAGCGTAAGCTCCACGGTAATTTCCGGTGATGAGCAGGCCATCGACGAGGTGCTGGCCGAACTGGAAGGCAAAGATGTGTTTTTCAAAAAATTGCCGGTAAACTACGCCTTCCACAGCCCGATTATGGACGGCTACCTGGCGGAGTTGGAAGATTCGCTGGAAGGCATTCAGACGCGCCAGATGCAAATCCCCATCGTTTCAACCGTAACCGGCGATTTTGCAAAAGACCATGATTATGGCGCCCGCTACTGGAGCAAAAACGTCCGGCAATTTGTCCATTTTTCGCAGGCCATCGATCGCCTGATTGAAAAAGACTTTAATATTTTTATTGAAATCGGCCCCCATCCGGTTTTAAAGAACTACATTAAACAAAACTTAAACGCCCATTCCAAAGAAGCGTTCATTCTGCCCTCCTTACGGCGCAAAGAAGCCGAACGTCGGCGCATGCTGAACACGCTGGCCACGCTTTACACCCTGGGCTATCCGGTTAACTGGGCGCGCATGTACAACAAAGACGGACAATTAGTGGACCTGCCGTTTTATCCGTTTCAACGTCAGCGTTACTGGATTACGGACGAACTGGCTGAGACAGCCCTCATCGAAGGCGGTCCGCAAAAAGAGGAACAGCTCCATCCCCTGCTCGGCCGGCAAACGTCTTCGCCGTTTTTCCCGGCGCGCACCAACTGGAGCATTAAGCTGGACAGCCGCTATTTGCAATCGTTTATCACCGATCCGCAACTCGGCAGCTCCTTTTTGCCGGAAACAGCCTATCTGGAAATGGCCGCCGCCGCTTCCCGACAGATTTTCGGCCAGATACAGGTGTCTCTCGAAAATCTGGTATTTAAAAACCTGTTCACACTCTCGGAAAACCAGGATCGCGAACTGCAGTTCAGTTTGATCCCCGTTTCACCCAAAAAAGCGTATTTTCAGGCTTACAGCCGCATTCGAAACGGTTCTACCAACGAATGGAAACTGCACAGTCTGGGCGCCATTAACAGAAAACTGGAACTGCCCGCCGTCTCTCCTGTTTCCATTACCGAAGTCATGCAAAAATTCGACCCGATTGATCCGCAAGTTTTCACAGATTTTCCGGCCCGCTTCCGGAACGTGCTGCAATCGGTAGAAGCCATGTGGCAAAAAGAAAACCAGCTGCTGGCTAAAGTCAATCTTTCGCAAATTCAACATTCGATCGGCGGGGAGTACCTCATCGATCCGTTCATCATCAACGTCTGTTTTCAATTAATGGCTCTCAATCTTTCTGGTAAAAATCGCTTTTTGCCGCCCTTTACCCTTAAAGCCATTAAGTCGCTAAAACTGGTCAAACCGCTGGAAAAAGAGTTCTGGGTCTTCCTTAAAAACTCCTTATCCGAAGGCGAAATATCGGTGGAATTCATCATCCTGGACGCCGAAGAAAATATCGTCATGCAGATTAATGACCTGCAGTTTAAAACCATTCCTCTGCACGAAGCGCTGGCCAACATCAGCTACACCATTACCTGGAAAGCGCTGGATACGGGCAAAACACAAAAAGCCCAGCGCGCCCCGGGCAATCGCTGGCTGGTGTTCAGCGATGGTACAAGCCGCAGCGAACAATTCATCCAAATGCTCAACGACAAGGGCTTTGAGTGCTTTACCGTTATTCCCGGCGAAGAGAATGAGTTTCACGATGACCTGACTTTGATTTTAAACCCGACAAAGTTTGAAGAAGCGCAAAAGATAATCGACCCGCTCATCTCCGACAATACCGAAATTCTGTATTTGTGGTCTCTCAATCCGGAGATCCCCAACGAAAAAATTCTCTATGCCTTAAGCAATGCGCTCTCCCCCAAGCTAAAACGATTCTGGCTGGTTACGCAAAACGCCTTTTTAGTTAACGGCCAGTCAGCGGAATGCGATCCGGAGCAGGCCCTGCTGGGCGATCTGCTTTTTAACTTTGCCAGCAATTCTCGCCTGATCAGCCAGATTGACGTGGATACGCCCGATCCCCGAACGTTGTTTAAAGCCCTTTTACTGCCCGACTACGAGCAACGCCTGAGTATTCGCTCCAGGCAATTTTACGTTGAACGTTTAAGCCATCAAACGCCGGTTAAAATCAGCGCTCCGGTCGCCTCTGAAATGAGCCTGAAAACCGTGCGCTATGAACCGGGAGAAGACGAAGTTGAAGTGGAAATCAAAGCGCTGGGACTGAACAATCGCGACGTTATTCTGGCCAGCGAAAATCAGACCGGCGCATGGAACAAAATAGGTATTGAATTTGCGGGAATCATTACACGCGTGGGGAATAAAGCCGGAGCCTTTAAGACTGGACAGCGCGTGATGGGATTGATCGACAACGGCTTCAAAAAATACGGGCTGACCAGAGCAGACTTTATTTTACCCATGCCAAAAGAGCTGACCTTTGAACAGGCCGCCGCCCTGCCTTTTAACTATTTTACCGCGCACTACGCGCTTAACTACCTGGCCCACATTCAACCGGGCGAAAAAGTGCTCATCCACGACGCCGACAGCTCCATCGGCCTGGCTTTGATCCAGGTGGCGCAAGATCAAAACGCAATTATCTTTGCCACGATAAAAGACGCCCGCAACTCACAGCTTCTGGAATCTTTGCATGTGGACTACATCTTCAAAAACAATACGCTCAACTTCATCGACGATATTCTTAAAATTACCGACGATGAAGGCGTGGATGTCATTGTAAATACCTACTCCAACGAGAAAGTGGCGAACAGCTTTGCCCTGCTTAAAGATTTCGGGCGTTTCATCGAATTGAATCCCAGAGACACCTTTGGCCAATCCATTGTTTACCATAATCTACGTTACAACATCGCCTTTTTTGCCGTGGATCTGGAAAACCTGTCCTCGCAACAACCGCGCCTTATCCGACGCATCAGTTCAGAAGTGCAAAAGAAATTCGAAAGCCAGACTTACCAACCTCTGCCGCTCAAGAGTTTTCTCTTTAACCAGGTGGGCCTGGCCATTCACAAACTGCAAAAATCGACCTCTATCGAAAAATTTGTTTTAAACCTGGAGCAAAAAGAACAGAGCGTGAAATCGGCTTCCACCCTGTTCATGCCCGAAGCCCGATACCTGGTTGTCGGCTCGAAAAACGTAAACAGCCTGGCGTTGGTTCGTTATTTAATGAATCAGGGCGTTCATCAAATCGACTTTGTACCCTTGCAAAGCCATAATGAAGTGGAATTTCCGAATACAGTGCGTTTTATTGACTATTTGACGCTGGATTCCTTTTCCGCCGATGGCATTCAGGGCGTCCTGCTAAATCTGGATCAACTCTCCCCGCAACATCTTCTGGAAAATTTAGCGGCTATTGAAGCCACGTTCATAAAAACGCACGGCCTTGCGCTCGATTTCTTCATCTCTGTCAGCCGCTTTTCGCTGCCAGATGAAAAAAAGGCGGGCGCCAATGAATTCGGCCTTAACAACTATCTGCTGGCGCTGCACAAAAAACGTTTGCTTGCCGGACTGCCCTCGCTGCATGTGCAACTCGGCGGCGCCGTTCCGGACGAAATGTCCATTGCGCTTGGTAGATGGAGCATCTTAAATGAACTCATTCCCGTCGAAAAAGGTCATCTGATCATTACCGAAACAAACTGGGCCAATATCTTTGGCAGCAAACCGGCCGAACAAATACCGCCTTTGCTGCGCGATATTTTATTCAAAGAACAGCCAGAAGCCGGTTCCGAAAAAGGCGCTAAAGACATCGACAAAAAAGAAGTGCTGGCGCTCAATCCGGAAGAACGCTTCGATGTGATTCGCGATTACCTGACCTACGTGCTGGCCGGGGTCATTAAAATTCCCGCCTCGCAAATTAACCATGAACTGTCGCTTTCGCAGTTTGGCATCGACTCTTTAATGGCCATTGAATTAAAAAACACGGTGGAGAGTCAACTGGGTATTTCCGTGCCCATCGCCACCTTACTCAAAGGACCGTCCATTAACGACTTAACCAACCTGACCCTGGATCAGATCGAAAGCGCCAGAGACGAAGTTGAAAAGTTCCAATTTGCCCGACGGGCGCTGACCGCCCGTGAGCCGTTCGACTTCAGACTGTCGCACGGCCAGCGAGCCATGTACTTTCAGCACACCATGAATCCGCAAAGCGTCTTTAACCTGGCCTACGCCGTTCGCATTCGCTCGCAGGTAGATACCGATCTGATGCGGGAAGCCTTCCAAAAATTGATCGACCGCCATCCTGCGCTGCGCACCACCTTCCATTTAAAAGACGGCGAGCCCGTTCAACGCATTCATCCAACCATGCCCGTCTTTTTCATGGAAGAAGATGTGCAGGCCCTGAATGAAGAACAGATTAAACACCGCTTGCAAGAAGAGGTGGAAAGTTATTTTGATCTGGAAAACGGGCCGCTCATGCGCATCTATCTGTTTAAACGCAGCGAAGACGATTACATCCTGCTGTTTGTCATGCACCACATCGTAACGGATATCTGGTCGCAGGCCGTGCTGTTAGATGAGTTGAGCCAGATTTTCGAAAATCAGGGCGACGATTCCGTTTTAGAACCGTTAAGCGCCGACTACACAGACTTCATCGAATGGCAGGATGCGCTACTGGCCTCAGAAGAGGGCAATAAATTGTTTGCTTATTGGGCCAATAAATTGCAGGGCGATCTGCCCGTTCTCAATTTGCCGACAGATCGCCCGCGTCCTCCGGTTCAAACCTTTAAAGGAAGCACTGAAACCAGATGGCTGGAAGGCTCTTTGTCGAACAGGGTGCACACCTTTTGCGAAAACAACGGCTTAACGCCCTTTGCCTTTTTACTTTCGGCTTACTACCTGTTGCTGCACCGCTACTCCGGGCAGGACGATCTCATCGTGGGCTCGCCAACGGCAGGTCGCAGCCTCAGCGAATTTAACCGCACCATAGGTTACTTTGTCAATCCACTGCCCGTGCGCGTGCAAATCGACCCGCAGCAGAACATCTCTCGCTTTTTAGAAACGGTAAAACAAACGGCGCTGGAAGTTTTTGAACACATGGATTACCCCCTCACCTTACTGGTGGAAAAGCTTCAGCCAAAACGCGATCCCAGTCGTACGCCGCTTTTCCAGACCATGTTCGTGCTGGAACGAGCGCATTTGATGCACGATCAGGGGCTTTCGCAATTTGCCCTTAGCCGCGAAGGCGCCCAATTAAAATTAGGAAGCCTGACCATTGAGTCCATGGCTCTGGAACAGGGCGTGGCGCCGTTCGATCTTACCATGATGGCCGTGGAATCAGGCCAGGGACTGGCCATTTCATTGGGCTACAATGTCGATCTGTTTGAAAACAGCACCATCCGCGAAATGCTCGATCATTATCTGCACCTCGTCGAACAGATGGTCGACCACCCCGAACAAAAAATTGCAGACCTGACCTTGCTCAACCAACAAGAAACCAGAGAACTGCAGGCCAGGCTGAGCGGGCCCGTAAAAGCCCTGGATTATTCCCTTACGGTGATTGATCTATTTGAGCGCCAGGCGCAAAGAGTGCCGCAAAAAGAAGCGCTTACTTTCGAAGATCAATCCATGACCTACCAGACGCTTAACGAAGAAGCCAATCGTCTGGCCCATTTTCTGATAAAACAAAACGTAAAAACGGAAGACCGCATCGGCATTTGCCTGGATCGCTCGTTTGAGATGATCGTTTCCATGTTCGCCGTTTTAAAAGCAGGCGCCGCTTACGTGCCGATTGACCCGGACTATCCGGCCGATCGCATGCACTACATGCTGGAAGACGCCCGTTTAAAATGCGTTATCACAAAAAAATCGTTTGCCAGCAAACTGAACTCAGGCGCCAACCTGATCCTGATGGATGAACTCTCCGAACTGCAGGAATATCCGGTTGAAAATCCGCGTCTTTCGCTTTCACCGCAAAACCTGGCTTACATTATTTACACATCCGGCTCAACGGGCAAACCGAAAGGCACCTTGCTGCATCACGACGGGCTGGTCAACACATTGATGGCCACCATCGAACGCTACTCAAGCGACGAAAACACGCGCCAGCTCCATTTTGCTTCGTTCAGTTTTGACGCTTCCATCGAAGAAATTTTCCGACCTTTGATTTTAGGCGGAGCCATTGCGCTGTTAAAATCGGAAGACCTGTTGTCGCTACCTGCTTTAACCGGCGTTATTAATCGTCAAAAGATTACCCATCTTACCCTGCCGCCATCGGTGCTGTCCATCCTATCGCCGGATCAATTTCCGACTTTAAAAGTGGTGGTTTCCGCAGGCGAAAAATGCACGCCGGAAATCGCCCGTAAATGGAAAAAAGCCGTGGACCATTTTATAAACGGGTACGGGCCGACGGAAGCGACCATCTGTACTACCACCTATGAGATTCCCGACGACTTTAACGCCTTTTCCGTTCCGATCGGCCGGCCGATACCCAACATGCGCGCCTACGTGCTCGATCCCTATCTTAATCCTGTTCCGCAGGGCGTGCCAGGCGAGTTGTACATCGCCGGCGTTGGGCTGGCGCGCGGTTACCTGAACCGGCCCGACTTAACCGCCGAGCGCTTTTTACCGGACCCCTTTGTCGATCAAAAGGGAGAACGCATGTACCGCACGGGCGATCTGGTGCGCCTGCTTAAGGACGGAAATCTGGAATTCATCGATCGCGTTGACGAACAGATCAAGATACGCGGTTTTAGAGTAGAGTTAGGCGAAATCGAAAATGTCATCGAAAGCAGCCCGCTGGTTAAAGACGCCGTGGTCGTCGCTAAAAAAGTAGGCGCAGACATTCGAATTGTGGCCTACCTCATCCCGGAAGACGATTTTAACGAAGCGGATTTGCGCGCCTATTTGCAAAAACAAATTCCGGATTTCATGATTCCCACGCACTTTGTAGTTCTGGATAAATTCCCGCTGACGGCCAACGGCAAGGTAGATAAGCGCGCCCTGCCGGAACCGGAAGCCCTCACCGAAAAACGACAGATCATTAAGCCCGGTACCAATCTCGAACGCCAGCTGGCAAACATCTGGAAAGAAGTGCTGCAGGTCGAAGAGATCAGTATTTACGACTCGTTCTTTGATCTTGGCGGCCATTCGTTAGGCGTCATTCAAATTCAGGGAAAAGTAAGAGAAGAACTGGATATGGAACTGGACGTGGTGGATATCTTTAAATATCCCACCATCCACAGTCTTGCGCAGTATCTGGAAAATAAAGACGCCCAGAACCAGGAGCTGACCAAATCGATGGCCCGCGCTTCTAAACAACGAGAAGCCACCAGCCGCATGCAACAATTGAGAATGATGCAACAAAAACGCGGTGGTAAACGATAAGCAAGACAACGTTCAGGTTTAATCAAATGACCAGACCAACTTTAAAGTAAAGCATCAAGGGGTTAATATGGCGTACACAAACTTACTCGAAGGAGAGCGGACAAAGAATATTTACGAGCAATTAGCCGCCTATCCCAAACCGCCTTTAGTTCCTCTGCCGGCCTGGGATGAAATGATTTCACTGGAAGAAATGGGAATTAAGGATTCGGCTATTTCCAGGGCTATTGTTAAAGCGCTTATGACTTTAACCGGCTTTAAATCTTTTTACAAAAGCCTGCCCGACCGTCTGGAAGATGACTTAAGAAAGACCAACATGCGCGGCGCAGGACTTTTTGCCTTAATTAATTCCGCCACTCTGGCTTTAAAAGACGATCCCAGAAAGCTGACTGCTCTTCAACGCGCCGCCACTTTAATTATGGCCGTTTACGGTTTTTACGACGATTTAATGAGCGGAAAGCTGGCGCCGGATCGACATAAAGATCATGTTCTGGAAATGGGCCAGTATCCCAACTTTTTTGGCACCAGCCTGATCATCGAAAACGGGCGGGCGCGTCTTTTTAAAAGCAGTAAAACCGATCAGATTACCGTTATTTACCGTGGGCATTATTTTCTTATCAACGTGGGGCATCCCGGTCAGTCCACCTCCTTTGCCGAGCTGTTAGAAACTTTAACCAAAATTGTAAATCAGGTAAACCAGAACGGCGATGCGCCCAATGCTGCCTCGCCCGGTTTGTTAACCGGCATTGCGCATCCGGCGCAAATCAAAATCTTTTCCAATCTTCTGCATATCCCGCAAAATCGGCTGGCCTTCGAAAAAATTCGGCACAGCTTTTTCACAATCTGTCTCGATCTGGACGACCATCCGCAAACTTACGCCGAGGCTGCGCGCCTGACGCAAAGCCGGAATCACTTTAACCGCTGGTACCATTCCAGTTTGCAAATCGTGGTTTTTGGCAACGCCCGGGCGACCACCTTTTGCAGTTTCAACGCTTATTTAGATGGCAATCCGATGATGCGCGGCAGCGCAGAAATTCAAAAGCGCGCCGCCGCCGTTTCCCTGCCAGAAAACCAGACCCAGCCGGCCGTACTGTTAACCTTTAACAAGCTAAACTGGCAAATTCCGCCAGGACCGTTAAAAAAAGCCGAAAAAATCGCCGAGCGCGTGATCGACCACCAGCAGGCTACATTTGAGATAAACGGTACGGGAAAAAATTTCTTCAACCAGTTCAACATGCTGCCCGTCCCGGCCTTTATGGTCGTTCTGGCCATGGCCGCCAAACAACTATTCGGAAAACATCTGAATATTATTCAATACCTTTCCATGTCCAGATATCGTTGCATGAATTTGACCAACGCCAACGCCACGACGGAAGAGGTAAAGCAATTTGTAGATTACGTGCAAAACGAAGGCTTCAATCCCCAACAGGCGCTTGAGTTGTTCAAAAAAGCCATCGACTCGCAACGAACCGCTTACCGGGCTGCGCGCAAGTATTTTCCTCCATCTAAAATTATTTCCCTGTTTGTAAATACGCGCAAAGGATTCGCCAGATTGTGGGTCAATCTTCTGCTGGGCGTTAGCGTACTGATCTTAAAGATTGCGGGCAAATACCAACCGCAATCTATGGATATTCCCGTTTCGCATCCGGACATTTTCGAAGAGATTCCGGTGGTGGGACGTCCGGGCATCCGACTGCCCTACGCCCGCTACTTTGGTCTGCACTATCAAATCTGGGATGACAAAATCGTTCTTACCTATATGCCGGGCGTTACCTTAAAGTATTCCAATGAAGAATTGACAAAAGCTCTGGAAAATAATCTGACCATTGTAAAACAAATTCTGGAAAAATCTGCCGTTTTTAAGTCAGGTGTTTCAAGTTAAAAAAATGGAATGTCCTGTCGAATAAGTCACATATTGTACATGAAAAATGTCTAAATTAAAAATTCTGTAAAAATGGCTCGCCGATTGGGCGAGTCTTTTTTGAACCAGTTGAGGAGATTCCCTGAATGAGCGAAGAATTTACAGGCCTTGAAATTGCAATCGTGGGTATGGCCGGGAAATTCCCGGGCGCCGAAACCATTGAAGAATTCTGGCAATTATTGAAAGAAGGTAAGGAAGCCATCCGCTTTTTTACGGAAGAAGAATTGCAGGAAGCCGGTGTGGATGCGCAATTAATCAAAGATCCTAATTATGTGCCGGCGCGCGGCATTATTAAAGATGAAGATAAATTCGACGCCAGTTTTTTTGACTTCTTTCCGCGCGAAGCTGAAGTGATGGATCCCCAGCACCGCCTGTTTCTGGAAATCGCCTGGCATGCGCTGGAAGACGCGGGCTACACCGCCGAAACGTTCGAAGGTTTAATCGGTGTCTTCGCCGGGGTCAGCATGAACACCTACATCTATTCCTATCTGCTGAACCGCAAGGGCAACATTAGCGGCGCCGAAGGTTACCAGCTTTCGATCGGCAACGACAAAGATTTTTTAACCACGCGCGTCTCCTACAAACTGGGTTTAACCGGCCCCAGCGTGGACGTTCAAACGGCCTGTTCTACCTCGCTGGTTGCCACGCACATCGCCTGTTTAAATCTGTTAAATTACAACTGCGATATGGCGCTGGCAGGCGGTGTTTCCATTACCGTTCCGCAAAAACAGGGCTACCTTTACCAGGAAGGCATGATCCTATCTAAAGACGGCCACTGCCGCGCATTTGACGCCAAAGCCAGCGGCACGGTGAGCGGCAACGGCGCCGGCATTGTGGTGCTTAAACGGTTAGAAGACGCTCTGAAAGACGGCGACCACATCTACGCCATTATCAAAGGTTCGGCCTTTAACAACGACGGCGCCAATCGCATCGGCTACACCGCTCCTTCGGTGGACGGTCAGTCGCAGGTTATCGCCAACGCGCAGATCGTTGCTAATGTAAATCCCGAAACCATCACCTACATCGAAACGCACGGTACGGGCACCTCGCTGGGCGATCCCATCGAAATCAAAGCCCTCACCCAGGTTTTTCGCGAGCAAACCGATCGTAAGCAGTTTTGCGCCATCGGTTCGGTTAAAACCAACATCGGACACCTGGACGCCGCCGCCGGTGTGGCCGGATTAATCAAGGCAACCCTGGCTCTGCACCACAAACAAATTCCGCCGAGCCTTCATTTTGAAAAGCCCAATCCGCAAATCGATTTCGAAAATTCGCCTTTTTATGTCAACACGAAATTACGCGACTGGCAAACAGAAAACGGCGCCCCGCGCCGCGCAGGAGTCAGCTCCTTTGGCATTGGCGGCACCAACGTGCACGCCGTGCTGGAAGAAGCGCCGCAGATGCAGCCATCTGATCCGGCCCGGCCTTACCAGCTTTTACTTTTTTCCGCTAAAAGTAAAGAGGCGCTCGATCGACTGACGCAAAAATACGTGGAATTTTTCAAAAACAATCCGCAGGTCAATCTGGCCGATGTGGCTTACACCCTGCAAACAGGACGAACGCCGCTATTAAAACGCCGCGCTCTGGTTTGCCAGTCCGTTCAGCAAGCGCTGGAAATTCTGGAAACCAAAGACGCCAAACGGCTTATGACCCTGGGCCACGAAAAACAGCCGGAAGAGCCGCCCGTAGTCTTCATGTTCAGCGGTCAGGGCTCGCAGTACGTAAACATGGGGCGCGAACTGTACGAGCACGAAACGGTCTTTAAACAGGCCGTGGACGCCTGCGCCGATATTTTGCAGCCGATCATCGGGCTGGATTTAAGAGAGATTCTCTACCCCTCCCCCGAAAAGTTCGCATGGGCGCAGGAACAGATCAATCAAACACAATTTACGCAGCCGGCGTTGTTTGTTGTGGAATACGCCCTGGCCAGATTATGGATGCACTGGGGCGTGGAGCCGGCCGCCATGGTCGGGCACAGCATTGGCGAATATGTGGCGGCCCATCTGGCCGGCGTGTTCAGCTTAAAAGACGCGTTGTTTGTGGTGGCCCACCGCGGTCGCCTGATGCAAAGCGTAAAGCCAGGCGCCATGATCAGCGTGCAGTTGAACGAAAGCGATGTTCAGCCCTTCCTGGATGAACAGGTTTCACTGGCCGCCCTCAATGCGCCCGGCGTAACGGTTCTTTCCGGCCCTTTTGAAGCTATCGAAAAGATCGAAAAACAACTCAAAGAAAAGAGCGTGGCCTTTCGACGCCTGCACACCTCCCACGCCTTCCACTCTGCAATGATGGAACCCATTCTGGACGAGTTCCGCAAAATCGTAAGCAGCATTACGCTCAACGCGCCGCAACTGCCTTACGTTTCTAATGTCAGCGGCGGATGGATTTCGGTGGAAGAAGCTACCGATCCCGACTACTACGCCCGGCAGTTACGTAACGGCGTGCGCTTCATGGATAATTTAAGCGCCCTCATTCGGGAATTAAATCCGGTATTACTGGAAGTCGGCCCTGGAACCGCTCTTAGCACGCTGGCGCGCAGACATCCCGAAAAACAGCTCAACACCACCATTTTAGCTTCCATGCGTCACCCGCGCGAGGAGACATCGGATGTGGCCTTTATCTTAAACACCGTCGGGCGCCTGTGGTTGAGCGGCAAATTCATTGACTGGAAAAATTATTACGGCGATGAACGGCGGTTGAAGCTTTCGCTGCCGCGCTACCCGTTTGAACGCAAACGCTACTGGCTGGATATTAAAGGCGGCCTGGGCAGCATGGCCGTTGCTCAGGAAACAGACGAGCTGCAGAAGCTGCCCATGGAAAAATGGTTTTACGTTCCATCCTGGCAGCAAAAGGCCATGCCCCGCAAAAAGCCCGCACTGCCAGAAGAACAAAACTGGCTGATCTTAAAAGACGACACCGGGCTGGCGCGCAACTTTGTCGATTTTATCCTTAAAGAATCCCTGCCGCTGAAGTTAACCACCGTGGAGCCGGGCACGGCTTTCCATGATCAGGGCGAAAATAAATTTGCCATGCCCATCGACCATAAAGAGAGTTTTGAAAAGCTCTTTGAGCAACTAAAAGCCAGCGATCGGCTTCCGCAGCATATCGTCCACTGCTGGAACATCAACGCCAGCAGCCAGTCGTCCGACATTCTTGACGAAGCGTTTATCTCCGGCTATCTGAGTTTGCTGTACCTGGTTCAAACTCTGCAGAAAGTCGGGATGACTCAACCGCTTACCTTAACCATTGTCACCAACCACCTGTTTCAGGTAACCGGCTACGACGCCTACGCGCCGCTTAAAGCCATCATTCTGGGGTTAAGCAAAGTCATTCCGCAGGAATTTCCGAATATCTCCTGTAAGATTATTGATCTTAAACTGCCGCACGACGTCTTTGGCAGCCTGGAGCCCATGTCTCAGAATCTGATTCAGGAAGTCTTTGCGCACACCGACGATCCGGTTGTGGCCTTCCGTGCGCGCGATCGCTGGACTCTGGAATTCCGGCGCATCGAACTGCCGCAAAGCAATCCCCTGCATGGTTATTTAAAAAACGAAGGCCGCTACCTGATAACCGGCGGATTGGGACGCATCGGTCTGCGCCTGGCGCACTACCTTTCGCGGCAGGTTAAAGCCAGGCTCGCCCTGCTGGAAGTGGCCGATTTTCCTCAGGAAACAAGCTGGGCGCAATGGCTGGCAGAACATGACGAAAACGACGCCGTCAGCCAGAAAATAAAAACATTACAGACCATCAAAGAGAATGGCTCTGAAATTTTGATCTTAAAAGCCGATATTACCGACGCTGCTTCCGTTCAGCAGGCCGTTTCCAGAGCAGAAGAGCGCTTTGGCGGTCTGGACGGCGTAATCCACGCGGCGGGGTTGGTCGGCGAACAGGCCTTTAAACCCATTCCGGAATTAACGCGCGAAGACCTGGAAGCGCAGCTTGGCCCCAAACTGGTGGGCGCGCTGAATTTGCGCCGCGCCCTGCACCAAAAGACGCTCGATTTTGTGTTGCTGCAATCGTCCGTTTCCGCCATCCTGGGCGGCTACGGCTTTGGCGCGTACGCCGCGGCTAATGCCGGCCTGGACGCGCTGGTGTACCTGCAAAATCAGGACAGCAACAGCAACTGGCTGAGCGTTAACTGGGACGGCTGGAATTTTGACGAAACCATGCCCTCCGCAAACCAGGCGCAAATGGAAGTGGCGCGTCTGGCTTTAACCCCGGAAGAAGGCCTGGCCGCCTTTGAACGCATTTTCGCCAATCCGGGGTTTGGTCAATTGATCGTTTCTACCGGCGATTTACACCAACGGATTGCGCGCTGGGTTAAAGGCGTTCAAAAAGAAGAAACCGACGACGACAAAGAAAAAGCCATGCACGACCGCCCGGAGCTGCCTTACGAATTTGTCGCTCCGCAAAACGAGCTACAGGAAGAGATCGCCGTGGTGTGGCGTAAACTGCTGGGCATTCAAAACATTGGCATTAACGATAACTTTTTCGATCTGGGCGGCAACTCACTGATGGGCACACAGCTCATTTCCGAACTGCGCGCTAAATTTCAGGTTGAGCTGCCCCTGCGCGCCCTGTTCGAAGACGCCACTATTTCCGGCGTGGCCAAAATTATTGAACAGGAAACCGCCCAAAAAGAAAGCGCGCCCATCGACCAGGTGGAAAACCTGTTAGAACAGCTTAAATCCATGTCCGACGAACAGGCGGCCGAATTGCTGCGGCAAAAGAAAAACAAGGATGACCAGGAATGAACAAAGGATTTTCAACAGAAGAAATCATCAAACAGGTTCTGAGCTTACCGTACGAAAAACGCGAACTCTTTGAAATTTTGCTGCGCGAACAGGGTATTGAATTAAACGATCTGGTAATTTTACCGCAGCCGCGCAACACCAATCGTTTTCCGCTTTCTTTCTCCCAGCAGCGGCTGTGGTTTCTGGATCGACTGGAACCCGGCAGCCCGTTGTACAACATTCCTTCAATCCTGAGAATTAAAGGCGATTTAAATATCAAGGCCCTGGAAAAAAGCCTGAACGAGGTGATCAAACGGCATGAGGTGTTGCGCACCACTTTTGCCGAAGAAAACGGGCATCCTCTGCAGGTGATTGCGCCGGAACTTTACATTCCCATCGAACAGATCGACCTTTCGGCCCTGCCTGCCGACCAGCAGGAGCACGAATTTCATCGGATGGCCATGGAAGAAGCGCTTAAACCTTTTGATCTGACCAGCGGACCGCTCCTGCGCATTACCCTGTTAAAATTTGGTGAGCAACATTTTGGTCTGCTTCTGGTCATGCACCATATCGTGAGCGACAACTGGTCCACCGGCCTGTTTGTGCACGAGATCATGCGTCTGTACACCGCCAGCGTGCAGGGCAAACCGGCCAATCTCGAGCCCCTGGCCATCCAGTACGCCGATTTTGCCGTATGGCAGCGCAAATGGCTAAAAGGTAAAACCCTGCAACAGCAACTGGACTATTGGCGCCAAAAATTAGCCGGCATTCCGCCCTTGCTGGAACTGCCCCTTGACCGTCCGCGGCCGGCCTACCAGACCTACAACGGCAATTTTAAGCTGTTTGAAATTGCGCCCGACCTTGCAGAAAAATTACGCGATTTAAGCCGCCGGCAGGATGTCACCCTGTTTATGACCCTGCTGGCCGCCTTTTTTGTGCTGTTGCACCGCTACAGCAGTCAAAACGACATCTGCGTGGGCTCGCCCATCGCCAACCGCAACCGCAAAGAGACGGAAAATTTAATCGGCTTTTTCGTCAACACCCTGGTGCTACGCGCCACCATCGAAGACAACCCCAAATTCACCGAATTTTTAAAACAGATCAAAGAAACCACCCTGGGCGCTTACGCTAATCAGGATTTGCCCTTTGAGATGCTGGTGGAAGAGCTGCAGCCCGAACGGGACATGAGCCATTCGCCGCTCTTTCAGGCCATGTTCGTCATGAACAACGCGCCGGTTGAAAAATTGCAGCTGCCCGGCCTGGAAATCGAATTAATCGAACTGGAAAACAAGACCACCAAATTCGATCTCATTCTGAATGTTACCGACGGCGATTTGCCGCTTAAGTGTAAACTGGAATACAACACCGATCTTTTTAACGATCAGACCATGGATCGTCTGATTGCGCATTACCTGAAAATATTAGAAGAAATCGTCGCCGACCCGCAGATCCGCGTCGGCCAGATCAATCTTTTAACTCCGGAAGAATACAAATTGCTGGTGGAAGACTGGAGCCAGCCGGAAGCCTGGTACGACGAGCAGAAATCAATCGTCGGCCTTTTTGAAGAACAGGCTGCTAAAACGGCGGATTCCATCGCCCTGCGCGTCAAAAGCGAAGCGTTGACCTATGCTCAGTTAAACGCGCAGGCCAACCAGTTTGCCCGCTACCTGTTGAAAAAAGGACTTACTAAAGGGCAGATCATGGGCGTAAACGCCGACCGCTCGCCAGAGATGATTGTGGCCATGTTAGGCGTTTTGAAGGCCGGCGGCGTGTACCTGCCGCTCGATCCGGATTATCCTTTAGATCGGCTGGAGTACATGCTCCAGGATTCTGGCGCCGGCCTGCTGGTAACCAAAGGCTATTTTAAAAACCAGCCGCAAGCCCTGGGCGAAAAAATATTTTTAGATGAAGAGTGGCCGGCCATTTTAAACGAATCGCCGGAGAATTTGAACGTTAACTTAGAGGCGCAGGATGTGGCCTACGTCATCTACACTTCCGGTTCCACTGGCCAGCCTAAAGGCGTGGAGGTTCAGCACGGCCCGCTGGCCAACCACTGCCAGGACATGAAAGACTACTACCAGCTCACAGAAGACGACAACGTGTTACAGTTTGCGGCATTAAATTTCGACGCTTCCATCGAACAGATTTTGCCGCCTTTAATCAGCGGCGCCACGGTGTGCATGCGCGACAACGAAATCTGGAGCGCAGCCCAGTTCGCGCAAAAAATCAAAGAGTACGATTTAACCGTCATCAATCCGCCCACCGCCTACTGGAATCAATTTGTGCAGGAACTGGCCAAACAACCGGAACTGCTGCCCGAAAACCGCATTCGGCTGATCATTGTGGGCGGCGATGTGTTCCGCCTGGACACACTGCAGGCCTGGCAAAAAATCAATCTAAAAGGCGCCCGACTGCTCAACGCCTACGGGCCCACCGAAACGGTCATCACCGCTTCTACTTTTGCGGTGCCTGCGCAGTTTGAGGGCCGATCCGTGCCCATCGGACGACCGCGCGCCAATCGCGAATTTTACGTCATCGATCCTTACGGCCATCCGGCGCCCATCGGCATTCCGGGCGAGCTGCTCATTGGCGGCGGCAATCTGGCCAAAGGCTATTTAAAACGCGACGATTTAACAAAAGAACGTTTTGTCCTCAATCCCTTAAAACCGGAACGAGGGCGCGTTTACAAAACCGGCGATCGCGTGCGTTTTCTGGCGGACGGCAACATTGAATTTTTAGGACGGGTGGACCATCAGTTAAAAATCCGCGGTTTTCGTATTGAATTGGGTGAAATCGAATCCATTCTCAACGAACTGCCGGGCATCAAACAGGCCGTGGTGCAGGCCTTTGATGTGGAGCGACGCGACAAAACTCTGGTGGCCTATTACGAAGCCGAAGACGGCCAGGAACTAAAGCAGGAATTATTGAGAGAAAAATTACGTCAATTTTTACCTGAGTACATGATTCCCGCTCTTTTTATCCGGCTGGAAAAAATCCCCCTCACTCCGGCCGGTAAAATCAACCGCCATGCCCTGCCCAGACCTGATTTTTCCAGGATTCGTTCTTCCGCGCCGTTTGTTGCGCCGCGCACCGAATCGGAAGAAAAGTTGGCGAGAATCGTGCGCGAAATTTTAAACATTGAACAGGTTGGCGTGTTCGATAACTTTTTTGAACTGGGCGGCCACTCCATGATGGCCACGCAGGTGGTTTCAAAAATTCAGGAAGAGTTTGGCGTTAATCTGCCCCTCAGAACTTTTTTCGAGTATCCCACCATTGACGGCATTGCCAACCAGATCGCCGAAGCGCAACTGGAACAGGAAAGCCCGGAAGAATTGGAATCCTTACTGGCCGAACTGGAAGATTTAAGCGACGAAGAAGTAAGCAAACTGTTAGAAGAAGGCGAAAACGACGAGTCTGCTTCCATGACGCAGCCTGAAGCCAATCCATCCATCATACCGCCTAGAAATGAAGTGGAAAAATACATTTTAGAATTGTGGAAGCAGGTTCTGCAGGTGGATGAACTTTCTGTTACCGACAACTTTTTTGCCCGGGGCGGAGACGATCAAAAAGCGCAGCGCTTTATTCAACAACTGATCGATGACTTTCATCACCTGCCGCCGCCCGGCGTTTTGCTTTACGCGCCCACGGTCGAACAATTTGCCCTGTTCATGCAGGAATATTTCTCCGATTTCGTTGAAAAAAAATTCGGCAAGGTACCGCCTTTACCACAGGATTGCGCCGAAGAAAGATGGCGGGCCATTGCAAACGAACCTGTACTTACGGAAGAGGCGCTGGAGCGGTTTAAAAAAATTATTGTGCCCTTACGTGTTGATTCTTCTACCGCCCCACAAAAAAACAAGCAGGCCATTTTTATCTTCTCTCCGCCGCGCTCGGGCTCAACCTTGCTGCGCGTCATTTTGCAAGGCCACTCCCGGCTCTTTGCCCCGCCGGAAATGGATCTTCTCTCCTTTAACTTTTTAAAAGAACGACACGAGTTTTTTGAAAAAAGCGGGCTGCTCCTCTGGAATGAAGCCATCCCCAGAACGTTAATGGAAGTCTTTCACTGCGATGAAACGGAAGCGCAGGAAATTTACGACGCCTATCTCCGGCAGAACATCTCCACCCATGAATTTTACAGGCGCCTGCAAATGAAGATCAATCCACAGCTATTTGTGGATAAAACGCCCGCTTATGCCATCGATCTAAACATTTTAAACCGTGCGGAAGAAGAATTTGAAAACACGCTGTACATTCATCTTCAGCGCCATCCGTACGCCACAATTTACTCCTTTCTGGAGGCCAGGCTGGATCAGAACTTTTTTAAATTCGAACATCCTTTTACCCGACGACAGCTGGCCGAACTCATCTGGTTAGTTAGCCATCTGAATATCATAAACTTTTTAAGTCAAATTCCGGAACAGCGAAAATATGTACTAAAATATGAAGATCTGCTCCAAAATCCGGAAAGAGAAATTCGCCAATTGTGCCAGTTTTTAAAGCTGCCTTTTGAGCCGGAGATGTTAGAACCCTATCACGGCGATAAAATGACCAGCGGCATGCAAAAAAATAGGCAAATGGTGGGCGATTACAAATTTTACCTGTATCGCAAAATCGATCCCAGAGCGGCCACGCGCTGGAAAAATTTCCACCATAAAGACTTTTTAAGCGAAATGTCCATCGAGGTGGCCAGAAAGCTCGGATATTTTTAACATGCACACGAAAGGACAGGAGTAGAAAATAGATGTCTGATGATTTAAAGAAACGACTGGCAGGCCTTTCCCCTGAAAAAAGAGAGTTACTTTTAGCCAAATTACGCAAAGCCCAAAAAAGCGCTCCGCGCGCCGCCATTAACGTACGTCCGGACGCCAGCGACTTTCCTCTTTCGCACAGCCAGAAAGGTTTTTGGGTGCTGGAGCAGCTGAACGCCGGACTGGCCATCAACAACATTCCGTCCGCCGTGCGCATAAAAGGGGCGCTTAATATTGAAGCCTTTAAAAAAGCGCTGAATCACATCGTGCAGCGCCACCAAATTTTACGCGCCAATTTTAAGACTGAAAAAGGGCGCCCCAAACAGACGATTAGGCCTTTTGTTGAACTGGATGTGCCGCTGACTGAATTAACGTTCGACAATGAATCTGAGAAAGAGGAACGATTACAAAAACTCATCCACGAAGAAGCCACCCGGCCCTTCGACATCTCCAGGGATTTGTTGCTACGCGTTAAGCTCATTAAAATCAAAGAAAACGACCACGTACTCTGCACTACATTTCACCATATCGTCGCCGATGCCTGGTCGGTTGGCGTGTTCGTACGAGAGCTGCTCTCCGCTTACCAGGCCTATGCCAGCGGTCAGAATCCCGCATCGCCCCCCCTACCCATCCAGTATTTTGACTACGCTTACTGGCAGGAAAAATTCATCAACAGCGCCGAAGGACAGGAACAGATTGCCTACTGGGAAAAACAACTGGACGAGCCGCAGGGCAGGCTGGAACTGCCTTACGATTTTTCGCCTTCCTCCAGCGTCACCAACCGCGGCTTTCATCTGCCGTTTGATCTGGGAAGCGAATTAAGCGCCAGAGTGCTTGAATTTTGCAAGCAGGAAAAAATAACGCCCTTCGTCTTTTTAGAAGCCGTTTTTTCGCTTTTACTGGCCAAGCTCACCAACCGAACGGATATTCGCATCGGAACGCCGGTTGCCAACCGCGACAAACCGGAGCTGGCCAACCTGATCGGCCTGTTCATCAATGTGGTGATTCTTAAAAACGAAGTGGCCGACCATTTGACCTTCAGGGATTATCTGAACCGCGTGCGGCAAACGATTACCCAGGCCGTGGGCCATGCAACCATTCCGCTGGAAATACTGATCAACAAACTCTTCCCTGATCGGGACACCAGCGACAATCCTTTGAGCAATGTGCTGTTCGACTTTCAGGAAGTCTCTTTACAAAAGGGACGCTTTGGCCCGCTGGAAGTGGAGCCGCTGGAACTGGAAACGGGCTCCATCAAGTTTGACCTGGTGCTGTCCATCAACATCACCGACGGCCTGATCCGGGGTTCGTTTGGTTACAAAAGCGATCTGTTCAAAAAAGAGACCGTCGAACGCTTCATAAAATATTTTAAAAACTTAACGCGTCAGGCCATCCAGAATCCGGATACCAGAAGCTGGCAACTGCCCATTCTGGATGCCGTTGAACAAAACCACATTCTGGAAAACTGGAGCAGGGGCAGGCAGGAGCCGCTGCCCGCAGGCGTGTGCGTTCATCAGCGGTTCGAACTAAGGGTTGAAGAATCACCCCAGGCCATTGCCTTAATCGATTATTCTAAATCCGATTTCAGCCAATCTCCGGAAAAGCTAACTTATGCCGAACTCAATCGGCGCGCCAATCAGATTGCTCATTATTTGATCTCACAAAATATCGGACCTGGCGATATTGTGGGACTGGCCATTAACCGTTCGAACCGATTGTTTATGGCCCTGCTGGGCATCCTTAAGGCTGGGGCCGCCTATCTTCCTATCGATCCCAATTATCCGCAGGAACGCATTCGCTACATTCTGGACGATTCGAAGCTAAGGCTTATTTTAACCGAGGAAAACCTGGCCGAATATTTTAAGGAATCAGGCGCCGACATTCTGCCTATCGACGCCAACCAGCCATTGCTGGCCCAATTTTCGACCGAAAACCCGCAAGTGCCTGTGCCCCAGAATGCGCTGGCCTACTTAATTTACACATCCGGATCGACCGGCAAGCCCAAAGCCGTAATGGTGCCCCACCGCTCGCTTTTGAACCACACTCGGACCATGTGCAACGAATACGAATTTACAGCAGGCGAAAAGATTCTGCAGTACATCTCCATCAGTTTTGACGCAGCCGCCGAAGAAATTTATCCGGCGCTCATGAGCGGCGCCTCGTTAGTGCTTCCGGGTCATGCCAGCGAATTAAGCGGTTTCGATCTTTTAAATTTAATTCAAAAAGAACAGATCAACATCATGCATGTGCCGGTGCCCGTCTGGCATTATTTTATCGACTTTCTGAGCGAACGGGGCGAAGAGATTCCGCAATCGATTCGCATGATGCTGGCCGGCGGCGAACAGCCGTCCATTCAAAAATTCCGCCAGGCCGCCCGTCTGTTGCAAAACAAAAAGGCCGTTTTTGTCAACCTTTACGGCCCGACCGAAACCACCATTGCCAGTACATTTTTCCACACCGAAATGGATGAAGAAAAATCCTTTGAATACAATTTTATTCCCATCGGCAAACCCATCCCAAACGACCGCGTGTACTTGCTCGACCGCGCACTGCAGCCGGTTCCGCAGGGCGTTCTGGGAGAAATCTACATCGGCGGATTTGGCGTGACTCACGGCTACTTAAATCGGCCGGATTTGACGGCCGAGCGCTTTTTGCCGGATCCTTTCAGCAAGGAACCGGGCGCGCGCATGTACCGCACCGGCGATCTGGGTCGTTTTAATTCCAACGGCGAAATCATTTTTGCCGGGCGCGTTGATTTCCAGGTTAAAATTCGCGGCTTTAGAATCGAACTGGGCGAAATCGAAGCCGCCATCGAGCGCCATCCTTCCGTCAAACAATGCGTCGTTTTCGCTCAGGAGCAAAACGGCTCGGAAAAGAAGCTGGTGGCTTACATTGTTCCGCAAAACAAAGACGATTTTTCCGAAGAAACGGTGCGCCACTGGCTGGCGGAAAGACTGCCGGACTACATGATTCCATCTTTTTTTGTGACGTTAAAAGCCATTCCGCTCACGCCCACCGGCAAGGTAGATCGAAAAGCCCTGCCCGATCCGTTTAAAGAAGGCGTGGGCGCCGTGGGCGAAAATTACGTACCTCCCACCACCAGGCTGGAAAAATTTTTGTACGACATGTGGAAAGACATTCTGGGCATGGAACAGATTGGCATCCACGACAACTTTTTTCAGCTTGGCGGCAGCTCCATTCAGGCGGCCACCTTTGTCAATCGCTTGCAGGACGCCCTGGGCGAATACGTTTACATCGTGGCCATTTACGACGCGCCCACCATCGCCGGGCTTTGCGAACTGCTGAAAAAAGATTATCCGGACGCCGTTTACCGCATCACCGGCGAAAAAGTGGAAAAGCGCGAAGAAAAAGAGCGGATTTCTGAAGAACAGGCCGCCTTTTTCCAGAACATCATCAAAACGCCCGGGCCGCACATCAGCGTCAGAGGGCCGAAAAATCCGCCGGCTGTGTTCGTGATCTCGGCGCCGCGCTCCGGATCGACCTTAACGCGCGCCATTCTGGGCGGTCATCCTAAACTGTTTGCGCCGCCCGAACTGCAGCTACTGAACTTTAATACCCTGCAGGAGCGTAAGAACAACCTGACCGGCCGCGACGATTTCTGGCTGGACGGAACGATCCGCGCTATCATGGAAATTAAAGAGTGCGACGCCGACGAAGCGCGTAAAATCATGGCCGAATTCGAAGAAAAAGACTACTCTGTTAAAGATTTTTACCGCGTCATGCAGGAATGGCTGGGCGACCGCCTTTTTGTGGACAAAACGCCCAACTACGCCCTGAGCGCCGATATTTTACGCCGCGCCGAAGCCTACTTCGAAAACGCCATCTACATTCATCTGATCCGCCATCCGTACGGCGTCATCCCCTCTTTCGAAAAGGCGCGCCTGCACGTTTTTTATCCGCCGTTCTTTACTCAGGAACACCCGTTCAATTCACGTCAACTGGCGGAACTGGTCTGGCTCATCAGCCATCGCAACATTTTGACCTTTTTACAGGAAATTCCGCCGGAACGGCAATTCCGCCTTTACTACGAAGACCTGGTGCAGGAGCCGGAAAAAACCATTCAGAGCGTGTGCGATTTTCTGGGCATTGATTTGCACCCGGATATGTTAGAACCGCAAAAAAACAGCCACAAACGCATGCTCGATGGATTAAACGATCTTTCCAAAATGCTGGGCGATGTGCGCTTTCATGAACACAAAGGCATCAGCGCGGATCGGGCCTACAGCTGGAAACGCACGCTCACCGAAGATTACCTGAGTGATTTAACCTGGCAGCTGGTGGAAGAATTGGGTTACGAAAAACGCAAAGAATTGGAATATTCCATCGGTAAAGTCATCCGTCCTATTGAGCCATTGAAACCAGACGAAAAACCACAGATGTCTTTTGCCCAGCAACGCTTGTGGTTCCTGGATCAATTAGAGCCGGACAACCCCTTTTACAACATGCCCATGACGGTACGCATCAAGGGGCCAATTAAACGTCATTTACTGGAAAAAGCCATCAACAAAGTGGTTGAGCGTCATGAAAATTTACGCACGGCGTTTAAAACCGTTAACGGTCAACCTGAGGTGGAAATTCTTCCCCGCCTCCATACGCCCATTGAATGGCTTGACTTAAGTCAGCTGTCGCCTGAAGAACAGAACCGGCAGATTGAAACGCTGATTAAAAACGAAGCCAGTACGCCGTTTAAATTGAGTCAGGCGCCGCTTTTCCGCGCGCGTTTAATCCAGCTGCAAGACGACGAAGCCATTTTTATTTTGAACATGCACCACATCATTTCCGATGGTCTTTCGCTGGAAATCATGATTAAAGAGGTCAGCGCCTTTTACCAGGCCCTGTTGCAGGGCAAGGAAGCGCAATTACCGCCGTTGCCCTTTCAGTACAGCGCTTACGCTAAATGGCAACGCCAGTGGCTGGAAAGCGAAGTTTTACAAAAACAACTCCGTTTCTGGCAAAATCAACTTTCGGGCGCGCCCCAACTATTAAAATTACCAACCGATTTCCCAAGACCTAAAGTGCAGTCTTTCAAAGGCAGTAAAACGTACCTGGAACTGCCTGCGGAACTCAGCGCTAAAATCAAAGCAATAGCCAATCGTCACAGAACAACGCCTTACGTGGTTCTGCTTTCCGCCTTTTCCATTTTACTGCACCGCTATTCCGGGCAGGACGATCTGGTCATTGGCACGCCGGTTTCCGGTCGGACACGCAAAGAAATTGAGAACCTGATTGGCTTTTTTGTCAATTCCATTCCTTTACGTTTTGAATTAGAAGGCAATCCCTCTTTCGACGAACTGTTAGAGCAGGTGCAAAAAATGGTTCAGGATTCCCTGGCCAACCAGGACGCGCCCTTCGAAAAAATAATTGACGCTTTGAATTTAGAGCGCGATACCAGCTACACGCCCCTTTTTCAGGTAATGTTTATTTACCAGCAAAATCCTTTAAAGAAGATGGCGCTTTCCAATCTGGAAATTGAGCCCTTACAGGTGGAAACCGGCACATCCAAGTTTGACCTGAGTCTGGCCATGATTGAAGATGAAGATCAATTCAGGGGCATGGTGGAATACAACACGGCGTTGTTCAAAGCGCAAACCATCGAAAAATTCATCGAGCATTTTACCAACTTGCTGCGCGATATTGCTCAGGACGAACAAAAACCGGTACGCGCCTTAAATCTGTTGAGCGAAGCCGAAAGGGAACGCATCCTGAGCGGTTACGATCGGTTCAGTCGCAAGCCCGTCTCCGAACACGTTAACGTGGTCGCTCTTTTTGAAGAGCTGGTCAAAAACGAAGCGCAGCATCCCGCCATTTTAACGGAAGATGCTGCACTAACTTACGATCAGCTCAATCGGCGCGCCAATCAACTGGCCCACTATCTCAATCACGCAGGCATCGGGCAGGAAGATGTGGTGGCCATTGCCCTGGAGCGTTCGCCTGAACTTTTTGTGGGCCTGTTGGGCGTTTTGAAAAGCGGCGCGGCTTACCTGCCTATCGATCCCCATTATCCGCAGGAGAGAATCGATTACATTTTAAACGACTCCGGCGTAAAACTTGTTTTAACGCAAAAATCTCTGGCCCAGCGTTTTGCCGGCCATAACGGTACGACGTTGGCGCTCGACGACGCCGCCCTGCCTTTTGACGCCGAATCTGCTGAAAATCCGCGGCGCCATATTGAGCCCGAAAATCTGGCCTATCTGATCTACACATCCGGCTCGACCGGCAAGCCCAAGGCCGTGATGGTGGAACATCGTTCGCTGGTCAATCATGCGCTGGCCATTAAAGAGATTTACCAGCTTACGCCGGAAGACCGCATGTTGCAGTACATCTCCATCAGTTTTGACGCGGCAGCAGAAGAGATTTACCCCACGCTGCTCAGCGGAGCGGCTCTGGCGCTGGCCCCTTCGGCTACAGAAATGACCGGAGCCGACCTGGTCAACATCATCAAACGGCACCAGATCAGCATTTTGCACCTGCCGGTTCCCATGTGGCACTATTTCATCGATTATCTAAACGAAAACAACCTTTCGATTCCGGACTCCGTGCGCATGATGCTGGTAGGCGGCGAAGCGCCATCCATCCAAAAATTTCAACTTGCCGGTACACTGACACGTAAGCCGGTGGTTTTTATGAACATGTATGGGCCGACCGAAGCCACCATAACCAGCCTCTATTACAAAACATTACTGGATGCAACGAAAAATTTTGCGCACAATGCTCTGCCTATTGGTCAGGCCATTAACAATGTCCGTGTTTACATTCTGGACACGGCTATGAATCCCGTTCCCACAGGCGTGGCAGGCGAAATTTACATCGGCGGCGCGGGCGTAACGCGCGGCTATTTAAACCGGCCAGATTTAACGGCCGAGCGCTTTGTACCGGATCCTTTCAGCAGCGAACCCGGGCAACGGCTTTACCGAACGGGCGACCTGGGTTATTTTAACCAGCAGGGCGAAGTCGTTTTTGCCGGCCGCGTTGACTTTCAGGTTAAAATTCGCGGCTTCCGCATTGAATTAGGCGAGATTGAAAATGCGCTGGAACAACATCCGGGCGTTAAAGAGGCCATTGTGCTGGCCAGATCGCTGGAAGGCGCCGATAAACTGGTGGCCTACCTTATTCCCGAACAGGACGCCTCCCTGACTATTGCCGAGCTGAGAGATTTTCTGGCCCGCACCCTGCCCGATTACATGATTCCTTCTTATTTTGTGGCGCTGGAAAAATTCCCGGTTACGGCCACCGGTAAGATTGATCGTAAGCGACTGCCAGAGCCGCAAATTTCCGAAGACCGTCTGGAAAAGAACTACGTGGCGCCGCGCAACGAGCGGGAAAAAATGCTCGCTGAAATCTGGCAGGAGGTCTTAAAACTGCCCAAAATCGGCGTAAAAGACAACTTTTTTGAGCTGGGCGGCGACTCCATTTTGAGCATTCAGGTCATTGCCCGCGCCAATCAAAAAGGTTTAAAGATTTCGCCGCGTCAGTTGTTCGAATACCCAACCATCGAAGGGCTGGCCTCGGTAGCCGAAGAGGGCATCGCCATTCAGGCCGAGCAGGGGCTGGTGAGCGGCTCTTTTCCGCTAACACCCATTCAAAACTGGTTTTTTGATTTGAACCTGAACCAACCGGCGTACTGGAATCAATCGTTAACGATTCGACTGCGTGAGCCGCTAAACACGGAAATTCTCAGCCAGATTACCAGCAAAATTCTTGAACATCACGATGTGCTGCGCGCTACCTTTGTGCAGCAGGACGGGAAAATTGTAGCCGAAATCCCGGCACAGGCCGCGCAAAACCCGTTTTTCATTCATGATTTACGCGGACTCAGCGGAAACACGTTAAATGAAAAATTACAAAACGAAGCTCTTAAGGCCCAGTCCGGCTTTGACCTGAGCATTGGGCCGCTCATTCGTTTTGACTATTTTCAAACCGACGAACACGACCTTTTGCAGATCACCATCCACCATCTGATTGTGGACACGGTTTCCTGGCGCATTTTAAGCGAAGATATTTTACAGGCCTACAACCAGTTGCTGGCCGGAAAAGAGGTCATTCTTTCGCCCAAAACAACTTCCTTTAAATACTGGGCGGAAAAATTGCAGCAGTACGCGCAAAGCGAAGAGGTGGCCCGCGAACTGGATTTCTGGCGGCAGCAAATCGAAGGGCCGCCAATCAGTCTGCCAGTGGACAATCCAGTCGGGAAAAATGTGGAGCAAACCGCCGACAGTGTTAAAGTGGCTCTGGGCAAAGAAGAGACCGAACAGCTGCTGCGAGAAGCGCCGGCGGCCTACAACACGCAAATCAACGAACTGCTGCTGGCAGCCCTGCTACGCGCCTACTACCGCTGGAGCGGCCAGTCTGATCTGCTGCTCGATTTAGAAGGCCACGGCCGCGAAGACCTGTTTGAAGATGTCAATATCTCCAGAACGGTGGGCTGGTTTACGGTCAGCCATCCCTTGCGCTTAAAATATGACAGTACCTGGCAACCGTCGGATTTGATTCGCCAGGTGAAGGAACAGTACCGCGCCGTTCCAAACCATGGGATTGGCTACGGTCTCCTCAGGTATTTAAGAAAAGACGCCAATGCTTTAATTCCCGATCAGCCGGCGCCCATTGGCTTTAATTACCTGGGCCAGTTTGAGCAGGAAAACAATCAAGCCGGTGATCTGGGAGAACCAATCCCGGCCTTAGCTCCGGAACGGGCTCCTGAAAATCAGCGCATTCATCTTATTGAAATCGGTGGAAATGTGGTTAACAATGTCCTGAACATGAATTTCTCTTTTAGCGCAGAGCAATTTAAAAAGGAGACCGTTGAACGCTTTGCCAAGCTTTTTACTGAAGAGTTGAAGACCTTAATCGAACACTGTCTCTCTCCGGAAGCGGGCGGCTACACGGCCTCCGACTTCAAAGAGGCAGGCATTGATGATGAAGACCTGGATGCATTGTTAGAGGAATTAGAATAAGCTCGAATTGAATGATTATTTTTTATTGATTTGATGAATAATTATTGCATATATTATTAATGATTTTATATGCAAAACAGGAGTAAAAAATGCGTACAACCATCAATATTCCAGATGAAATCATGAAAGAACTTTTATCCTACTCTCAAACCAAATCAAAAACGAAAGCAGTTTCTGAAGCATTAAAGGATTGGATTCGTATGCAGAAAATCAAAAAGCTAAAATCATTACGAGGTAAGTTAAAGATCGAAATGGATCTGGAAAAACAACGAGCTGAGGATTTAAAGGACCTTCCATGAAAAAAGAAAATATTTTTATAATTGACACCTCGGTCTGGATTGAATATTTTCGCCATGGTAAAGGTGAAATTTTTGATTTAATGGAAAAATTAATTGATGAAAACATGGTACTGCTTTGTGGACCAGTAGAAATGGAAATTCTATCCGGACTTCGATTAAATGAACAAAAACAAATTTCAGAAATTCTCAATCTTTTACCTTTTAGTAATTCTGAAAGAGAAGATTACAGATTAGCAGGTAAAATGTTTAATGATTTAAAGAAAAAAGGGATTACAGTACCTCCGATCGATTGTCTAATTGCCGCCATAGCCATTAGAAGGGGAGCAAAAGTTTTAACTCTGGATAAACATTTTAAATATTTCGACGCATTAGAAACAAATCTCTAATTTGTGTAAAGGGAACAGGTACCTATGGGAATACAAAACAAACAAAAAAACATAGAAGCCATCTACCCATTGTCGCCCCTGCAACAGGGCATGCTCTTCCACTATATTTACAATCCGGAAGCGGCTACTTACTTTGAGCAGTTTTCGGTTAAATTGCACGGACAGATTGATCCGGAACTTTTAAAGAAAGCCTGGCAAACCGTGGTCAATCGCCACAGCGCTCTGCGCACTTCCTTTGTCTGGAAAAAAGTGGACAAAATGCTGCAGGTGGTGCACCGCCAGGTACCCATTGAATTGATCCAGCACGACTGGCGTTCTTTGCCTGAAAATCAGCAGACACAAAAACTAACTGAATACGCCGAAGCCGACCGGAAACAGGGCTTTAACCTGGCCAAAGCTCCCCTACTCCGATTCCATTTAATCCGTTTGAAGGATGATTTGTACCAGTTTATCTGGTCGTTTCATCACCTGCTGGCCGACGGCTGGTCCATGCCCATCATTTTAAAAGAGGCCTTTACCGTTTACGAAGCCGCGGTGAACAAACAGCCGCTCCAACTGCCGCCCGTACGCCCTTACAAAGATTACATTACCTGGCTGCAAAAACAGGATTTAAACAGGGCGCGGGAATACTGGCAATCGTTACTGCAGGATTTTACGCCGGCTGCCCTGCCCTTCATTCACGCCAGAGACGACGAGACGCAAAACGATTTTCGAGCGCACGAAATCATTGAATTTTCAGAGGATTTTTCCGAAAAGCTGCAGAACCTGGCTCGCGAAAACCAGATTACGGTGAATAATCTAATTCAGGCAGCGTGGGGCATCTTGCTCTCGCACTATCTGAACAACGAGGACGTGGTTTTCGGCGCCACGGTTTCCGGCCGCCCGCCGCAGTTGCACGGCGTGGAAAACATGGTTGGTATGTTTATCAACACGCTGCCGGTGCGCGTGCGCTTTGACCAGCGGACAACCATTCTCGACCTGTTAAAAGACCTGCAAAAACAGGCGGCCGCCACTCGGGACGTCGAATTTACGCCGCTGGTGGAAATTCAGGGCTGGCTCGAATTGCCGCGCGAAATGCCCCTTTTTGATACGATTGTCGTGTTTGAGAACTACCCGGTCGATTCGGCCATGCAGCGCGTGCAGGCCAGCATTCAATTCTCCGATTTTCACTCCTTCGAAAAGAGCAACTACCCCCTGTCCTTGATTGCCGCCTTTTCCAATGTGCTGTCCTTAAAATTAGCCTACGAAAACGCCCGCGTGGATAAAGAGCAAATCGATCTGTTAATCGATCAATTAAAATTGATTTTACAGTCTTTTGTGCAAAATCCGCGTCTGCGCATTAAAGAGATTCCCGCCTTGAACCAGGCGCAAAAACAGCGCATCCTGCAGGAATGGAACGCACTGCAAATTCCCTTTGAAGATCAAATAACCATCCATCAAAAATTTGAGCAAACGGTCGAACAGCAGCCCGAGCGGCCAGCCGTTGTCTTTCAACAGCAGTCGCTGACCTTTGCCCAATTAAACGCTAAGGCCAATCAGCTTGCACATTTTCTCATTCAACAGGGCGTAAAGCCGGAAGACACGGTCGGGTTGTGCATGGATCGTTCAATAGAGATGATCGTCGGCCTGCTGGGCATTTTAAAGGCCGGCGCCGCTTACGTGCCGCTCTCGCCGGACTATCCGCAGGAACGATTGCTCTTTTCCGTTCAGGATACGGAAATGAAATTTTTACTAACATTAAAAGCTCATCGGCAAAAGCTGGAAGACCTGCCCGCTGCCTTGCTGGTTTTAGATGACGATCAGAGCCCGCTGCGGCAGCAGGCTGAGGACAATCCGCAGGTTAAAGTGCGGCCGCAGAATCTGGCCTACATTATTTACACATCCGGCTCCACCGGCAAACCGAAGGGCGTAATGATTAACCATCGTTCGGTCATGAATCTGGCGGCCAATTTGCAGCATTTTATTTACCAGCCGCTGAATTTTAAGCAGGCAAACATCAGCCTGAACGCCCCGCTGATATTCGACGCGTCCATGCAGCGCATCATTATGATGATGCACGGCCACACTTTACACATCATCCCCGAAGAAATCCGCGGCGATGGCCAGGCCATGGTTCAGTTTTTCCGAAAAAACAAAATCGATCTGGCCGATGGCGTGCCTTCTCAGCTTAAATTAATGCTCGAAGCCGGGTTACTGGATGAAGGAGCTCGCTGGCCCAAAGCCTTTACCACCGGCGGCGAGGCTCTGGACGAAACCCTGTGGCGCGCCATTGGACGGCAGGAACGCATTGTCTTTTTTAACATGTACGGGCCTACCGAATGCACGGTAGACGCCTCCATCACCAAAATTCAGGGCAGCGGTCCCCGGCCGACCATCGGGCGCGCCCTGGCCAATACAAAGTTTTACGTTTTAAACCGCAATCTGCAGCCAACGCCCATCGGCGCTCCCGGCGAACTGCACGTAAGCGGAGAAAATTTGGCGCGCGGGTATTTAAAGCGTGCCGACCTTACGGCACAGGCCTTTATGCCCGATCCCTTTTCGGAAATGGGCGGCCAACGCATGTACAAGACCGGCGACCTGGTTCGCTGGCGCCCGGACGGCATGCTGGAATTTTTGGGGCGAGTTGACGCCCAGGTGAAATTACGCGGTTTTCGCATCGAATTAGGTGAAATTGAAAACGCGCTTCGTAATCATCCGCAAATCAAAGATGCTGTGGCGCTTTTGCGTGAAGATCAACCGGGTAATCCCTACCTTGCGGCCTACTGCATTACGCGCGACGGCCAGGCGGTCGATCGGCTGGAGCTGCGTGACTTTTTACGCGAACATCTGCCGGAATACATGCTGCCCACGGCCTTTGTCTTTCTGGATTCTTTTCCCTTAACGGCCAGCGGAAAAATCTTCCATCGACGTCTTCCCCGACCACAGGAATCGGATGTTGCAGGCGGCGGTGAAAAAATCGCCCCGCGCAATGCAGCGGAAGAGCTGCTGGCCACACTCTGGCAGGACGTTTTAAAAATTAAAGAGGTGGGCGCCTTTGACAACTTTTTCGATTTAGGCGGGCACTCCCTGCTGGCCACACAAATGGTTTCTCGAGTGCGGGATGCTTTTGGCGTGGAACTGCCCCTGCGTCAAATATTCGAAACGCCGGTACTGGCCGATCTGGCTTTAAAAATCGAAGAGCTGAAGTCGCAGGAACATGGTTTACAGGCTCCGCCCATTACGCCGGCGCCGCGCGACAAAGACCTGCCGCTTTCTTTTGCCCAGCAACGATTGTGGTTTTTAGACAGGCTGTCTGAGGGCTCGGCCAACTACAACATCCCCTCGGCAGTGCGCTTAAAAGGCCACCTGAACGTTGAACGATTAAAACAGAGCATTGAAGAAATTGTCCGGCGCCATGAAATTTTACGCACCACCTTTGAAGAACGGCGCGGCGACGCTATCCAGGTCATTCATGAGCAAATGGAAGTCGCCATTCCTACGGTCGATTTAAGCGATATGCCGGAAGAACAAGCGCTGCGCAAGGCGCGCGAGCTGGCCCGTGCCGATGCTTTAAAACCGTTCGATCTGGAAAAAGGACCGCTGTTTCGCATTCTTCTTTTAAAACTCAATGACAACGACCATCTGGTGTTATTCAACATGCACCACATCATCACCGACGGCTGGTCAACGGGCATTTTAGTCCGCGAGATGGCCGCCATTTACAACGCGTTAAGCGAGGACAAGCCCTCGCCGCTATCTCCGCTGGCCATTCAGTACGCGGACTTTGCCGTGTGGCAGCAAAACTGGCTGCAGGGCGAAGTATTAGAAAAACATCTCCAATTCTGGCAGGAGTACATCGGCGAAAATCCGCCGGTACTGGAGCTGTCCACCGATCATCCGCGGCCGGCCATGCAAACCTTTAACGGCCGTTCTTTGCGCTACGACCTGCCCGCCGATCTTTCTCAGCAGGTGGTAAAATTCAGCCAGAAGCAGGGCGTAACCCTGTTCATGACTTTGCTGGCCGCTTTTCAATCTTTGATGCACCGTTATTCCGGCCAGGATAAAATTCTGATCGGTTCGCCTATCGCCAATCGCAACCGTTCAGAAATCGAAAATCTAATCGGCTTTTTTGTGAACACGCTGGTTTTTAAAGCCGAATTTGAACACGACCTCGACTTTAAGACGCTGGTCAAACAGGTGCGCGAAAACACGCTGCAGGCTTACGCCCATCAGGATTTGCCTTTCGAAAAATTAGTGGAAGCCCTGCAGCCAGAACGCGATATGAGCCACTCGCCCATCTTTCAGGTGGCGTTCATCTTGCAAAACATGCCCTCGGAACAACTTAAACTGAAACACATCACCATCGAATCCTTTCCGCCGGAAAACCCGACCTCTAAATACGATTTGACTCTGTACACCGGACAGGGCGACAACGGGCTGGTTTGCTTCTGGGAATACAATACCGATCTTTTCGAAGAAGCCACCATCCGCCGCATGATGCAACACTTCGAAAATCTGCTGCGTCAGGCCACCGCCCATCCCGACCATAAAATCGATTACATCGACTTTTTGACGGAGCAGGAAAAGAACTGGCTCTTTAAAGAATGGAACAACACGGCGCGTCCCTTTCCGGCCGACAAAACGGTTCACGCCCTGTTTGAAGAACTGGCCGCAAAGCAGCCCGAACAGCCCGCCGTGCAATACGAAGATCAAATCCTCAGCTACGATCAGTTAAACCGCAAAGCCAATCAACTGGCGCGCTACCTTAAAGAAAGCGGTTTGCAGACCGACCAGATCGTGGGCATCAGTCTGCCTCGTTCTCTAAATGTGGCCGTGGCCATCCTGGGTATTTTAAAGGCAGGCGGCGGATTTTTAAATATCGATCCGGCCTATCCGCGCGATCGCATCGCTTACATGATCGAAGATTCCGGTTTGCGATTTGTCATCACCGATCAAAAACTGGCGGAAATGCTTCCCCTTGACAAAACAAAAGCGATTTTACTCGATCGGGATGAGGCGTTGATGGAAAAACACTCGGAGCAAAATTTAAACCTGCCGATTGATCCGGACAATCTGGCCTACGTTATTTACACCTCGGGTTCTACCGGAAAGCCCAAAGGCACGCTTTTAGGTCATCGCGGACTGTGTAATCTTTTTCAGGCGCAGCAAGCGGCCTTTAACATCCGCCGGCAAAGTCGCATTTTGCAGTTCTCATCGCTCAGCTTCGACGCTTCGGTCTGGGAAACGGTGATGGCCTTGCTCAATGGCGCTACGCTGGTGTACACCAGTCAGGAAAATCTGGTTACCGGCCAGGGCTTACACGCCGTACTTAAAGATCAGAAAATCACCACCGTTACGCTGCCGCCATCGGTGCTGGCCGTTCTTCCGGAAGAGCCGCTACCAGAGCTCAAAACCATCATTACCGCCGGCGAAAAATGCACCAGCGATCTGGTGCAGCGCTGGGGGAAAGGCAGGCAATTTGTAAACGCTTACGGCCCAACGGAGACCACGGTCTGCGCATCCATGTACGAAACCGATCCGCAGGCGCCCATTGAGCCGCCCATCGGCAAACCAATTGACAATTTTCAACTGTACGTGGTTGATCAACATTTAATGCCCGTACCGGTTGGCGTGCCCGGCGAATTGTGCATTGCCGGCGTAGGGCTGGCTCGCGGTTATTTGAATCGACCCGCGCTATCGGCCGAACGCTTTGTGGCCAATCCCTTTAGCGAAAAAGCAGGCGAACGCATGTACCGCAGCGGCGATCTGGTGCGCTGGCGATCGGACGGCAATCTGGAATTTTTAGGCCGCATTGACCACCAGGTCAAACTGCGCGGCTTTCGCATCGAATTAGGCGAAATCGAAGCCATTTTAACCGGCCATCCCAAAATTCGGGATGCCGCCGCGCTGGTGCGCGAAGACACGCCCGGCCATCAGCTGCTGGTTGCCTACTACGTAACGGAAGACGGCGCTTCGCTGGTCTCCGGCGAACTCAAATCCTATTTAAAAGAACAGCTGCCGGACTACATGGTACCCGCCGTGTTTGTGCATCTGGAAAAGATGCCTTTGACGCCAAACGGCAAGGTGGATCGCAAGGCCTTACCCAAACCGGATCAACAGCGCGACGTGAGCAGCGCGTATGTGGCGCCCCGTAACGAAAGCGAACAGACGCTGGTGGAAATCGTCGGCGAACTTTTAAATCTCCAGAAAGTAGGGGTCCACGACAATTTCTTTGATCTGGGCGGCCATTCGCTGCTGGCTACCAAATTCATGTCGCGCATCAGAGACAAATTCAACGTTGAGTTACCATTGCGCATTTTATTTGAAAAACCAACCGTTGCCGAGCTGGCCAAAGCGATTGAAGAACAACAATCGGCTCCTGCAGAAGAAACCATTACTCGCGTCGAGCGTGAAGAAAAGAGCCTGGAAGAGCTGCTCACTGAGCTGGATCAACTCTCCGATGAAGAAGTAAAGCGGCTTTTAGATGAGGAACATGAAAATGATGGAGATTAAAGCGTTCAATTTAAATTACGAATTACGAATTACGAATTACGATTTTGAATTCAGTGTAAAAGTAGGTATTTAAACATGAAAGAGAATAATTTAATTCGTAATAAAAGTTACCAGTTCGCATTAAAGATTATTAACATTTACAAATTTCTTCAAGAGGAGAAAAGAGAATTTTTACTTTCTAAACAACTATTAAGAAGCGGAACATCAATAGGGGCCAATATTGAAGAAGCAATTGGGGGCCAATCAAAAAAAGATTTTTATGCCAAACTTTCAATTGCTTACAAAGAAAGCAGAGAGACCCACTACTGGATTCGACTATTGCGAGACAGTGGTTATCTAAATGCAGAGACGGCTAAACAATTACTCGAAGATTGCGATGAATTATTACGGATTTTAGGTTCTATTCAATTAACAATACAAAAAAAACTTTAACACAAAGGGAAATGTTTTTTAAAATGCCCTGGAATTTAAAAATAATGTAATATTATTTTGGTGGATTGAATTACCTGAAGAATCGGAAAAATTCGTAATTCGTAATTCGTAATTTTTAATTTATTAAGGAAAACCATGACCGATATCGAAAAACTGTTAGCCAAACTATCGCCGGAAAAACGTAAACTGTTAGAGCTTAAACTCAAAAAAGAAGGGCGAGCGGCCAACGCTTTTCCGCTCTCTTACGCCCAGCAGCGTCTGTGGTTTTTGCAACAATTGGAACCGGAAAGCACGGCTTACCACATTCCGGCTGCCGTCAAGTTGATTGGCAAATTGAACAAATCTGCCCTAATACAAAGTCTGCAAACCATCATTGACCGCCACGAAATTTTACGCACTACTTTCACGACTATTAACGGCACGCCCATGCAGGTTGTTTCACCCAAAAGTCCTTTTCAGTTAGAGGAAAGCGATCTTTCCAATTTGCCCGAAGCGGAGCGAGAGAAAAAGTTAAACGAAATACTCAAAGCCGAAAACAGCCGACCATTTGATTTGAGCAAAGGTCCCCTGCTGCGCGTCCATTTAATTCGTTTGCAAAAAGATGCACACGTTTTAAGCATCATCATGCACCACATCATTTCCGATGGCTGGTCGGTGGGCATTTTTGTCAATGAATTCAGCCAATTGTACAATCAATTTGTAAAAAATGAACCGCCCTCTTTACCGCCGCTTAAAATTCAGTACGCCGATTTTGCGGTCTGGCAAAAAAAGAAACTGGAAGGCGAAATAAAAGAGAAGCAACTGCCGTACTGGAAGCAAAAGCTATCCGGCAGCCTGCCGGTGCTGGAGCTGCCCACCGACCATCCGCGGCCAGCCATTAAAACCTACCGCGGCAGTCATCGCCAGGCTGCGTTGAAAGGCGAAATCGTGGAAAGAGTGCGTCGTCTGGCGCAGCAAAATAACACCACGCTTTTCATGACTCTGCTCAGCGCCTTTTACGCCCTGCTTTACCGTTATTCCAATCAGGAAGACATCTGCGTCGGTACGCCCATCGCCAACCGTAATCGGGCCGAAACCGAAGGGCTGATCGGTTTTTTTGTAAACACCCTGGTTTTGCGTAACGATCTTTCCGGCGAACCGTCGTTTAAAGAAATTCTGGAACGCACGCGAAGCATGGCTCTGGAAGCCTTTTCCAACCAGGATTTACCCTTTGAGATGCTGGTGGAAGAATTACAGCCGGAACGCAGCATGAGCCACACGCCTTTGTTCCAGGTGATGTTCGTTTACCAGAACGCGCTGGACGGCGCCTTACAGCTGCCCGATCTTAAGGTGGAGCCGCTGCCTTTACGCAACGAAAACGCCAAGTTCGATTTGACCCTTACCGTGGCCGAGCTGGCGGACGAGTTTGCCCTTGACGTGGAATTTGACACCGATTTGTTTGAACCAGACACCATCGACCGCATGCTGACGCATTTTCAGCAAATCCTGCGCGCCGCCGTGGAACAACCTGACGTGCCCGTAACGCGGCTCGACTTACTGACCGAACGGGAGAAGAAGCTGCTGCTGGACGAATGGATCCCCAGGGGGCCCGTCTTTCCGCCGGGAAAGTGCATCCATCAATGGTTTGAAGAGCAGGCTGAAAAATTTGCCGATCGGCCCGCGCTGACCTTTGAAGGACAACATATTACCTACGGCGAATTAAATCGCCGCGCCAATCAACTGGCGCACTATTTGCTGGAACACGACGTACAACCCGACGATTTAATCGCCATTTACTCCGAACGGGCGCCGCATTTGCTTGTGGCTATTTTAGCCGTTTTAAAAGCAGGCGCCGCCTACCTGCCCATCGATCCGGTTTACCCGCCGGAGCGCATCGCCTTTATGTTAGAAGACGCCGAAGCAAAGATCGTTTTAACACAATCGGCGTTAAAAGACAATCTGAATTTGCAGGGCAAAAAAACCGTTTTACTGGATGAAGAGTGGCCGGCAATCGAAAAGAGATCCGCCGACAATCCGCAAACAAAAGTTGGGCCGCAAAACCTGATTTACGTGATTTACACTTCCGGCTCCACCGGCAAACCCAAAGGCACCTTAATTACGCATTACAATGTCGTTCGTCTTTTTCAGGCCACCGACCACTGGTTCCGCTTTAACGAAAGCGACGTGTGGACCCTTTTTCACAGCTATGCTTTCGATTTTTCGGTTTGGGAAATCTGGGGAGCGCTGCTCTACGGCGGACGGCTGGTCATTGTGCCGCAGTTAATCAGCCGCTCGCCGGAACAATTTTACCGTTTGCTGCTGGATGAAAAGGTGACGGTTTTAAATCAAACGCCTTCCGCTTTTAAACAGCTCATGCACGCCGAAGAATTAATCGGCCAGCCGCCCTACGCCACCCATTTACGTTACATTATTTTTGGCGGCGAAGCGCTGGAATTAAACAGCCTGCGTCCCTGGTTCGAAAAGCACGGCGATCAACAACCTCAGTTGATTAACATGTACGGCATTACCGAAACCACCGTACACGTTACCTATCGACCTCTTACCTTAAAAGACGTGGAAGAGGCGCGGGGCAGCGTGATTGGCGAGCCCATTCCCGACCTGCAGGTTTACATTCTGGATCAGTACTTCCAGCCGCAGCCCATCGGCATCCCCGGTGAAATTCACGTGGGCGGCGCCGGACTGGCTCGCGGTTATCTGAAGCGCGAAGAGCTAACCGCAACAAAATTTGTGCCTCATCCATTCTCCGATCAGCCCAACGCCCGGCTCTACCGTTCCGGAGACCTGGGGCGCTTCCTGCCAAATGGCGACATTGAATACATCGGCCGCATCGATAACCAGATCAAGATCCGCGGCTTTCGCATTGAACTGGGCGAAATCGAAACCCTGCTGGCCAGACATCCTGCGGTTCGCGCCTGCCTGGTAACCACAGCCCGCGATCCTCAGGGCAATAACCTGATCGCCGCTTACATTGTTCCCGTTAAGGGGCAGCAGGTCAACGGCCAGCAGCTAAGAGAATATTTACGGGAAAGCCTGCCGGAATACATGGTGCCTTCCGCTTTTGTGGCGCTTGATGAATTTCCGCTAACGCCCAACGGCAAAATCGATCGCCGCGCCCTGCCCGATCCGCTGACGCACCGCATTGATCTGCAACGGGAGTACGAGCCTCCCAAAACGCCCACTGAGGAAGCTCTGGCTAAAATTTTCGGCGAAATTCTCAACATTTCTAAAGTCGGTTCCAACGACCACTTTTTTGAATTGGGCGGACATTCGCTGCTGGCCACGCAGCTCATTTCGCGCATTCGAGATGCGCTGGGCGTTGACCTGCCGTTAAAAACTTTATTCGAACATCCGGTGGTTAGCGAACTGGGGCAGGCCATAGACCACCTTAAAAGAAAAAGCACGGGCATAGAAGAGCCGCCCATCAAACCGATTGATCGATCCGGCGAGCTGCCCCTTTCCTTTGCCCAACAGCGTCTGTGGTTCCTTTACCAGATGCAGCCGGACGACGCGTCTTACAACATCCCTGCCGCCTTCCGCGTAAAAGGCCCTTTAAAGGTGGAGTTGTTGCAACAGGTTATGGACGAGATCGCCCGCCGTCACGAAACCCTGCGCACGGTATTTAAAACGGTTGACGGCAGGCCGAAAGTGGAAATTTTAGAACAATCGCCGATTAAAATCGAACGGCAAAAGATAAGCGGCGAAAAAAGCGTTGAGGACTGCATCGTTGCCGAAGCGCGAACGCCTTTTAACCTGGAAAGCGGTCCGCTGGTGCGCGTGAAGACGCTGGAAATCAATCCCGAAGAATACGTCATCATTCTGAACATGCATCATATTATCAGCGATGGCTGGTCGATGGGTATTTTAATGAACGAGGTGGGCGCCCTGTACCGCGCTTTCAGCCAGGGCCAACCTTCGCCGTTGCCCGAGCTGGAAATACAGTACGTCGATTTTGCCGCCTGGCAGCGCCAGTGGCTCCAGGGCGAGGTATTAGAAGAACATCTGAATTTCTGGAAAGAAAAATTAGGACACGGTTCGCCGCCCTTACAATTGCCCACCGATTTTCCGCGGCCGGCAACGCTCTCTTACAACGGCGCGCATTTACATTTTAAGATTGATCCGGCCCTGAGCAAAAAGATTCGCGAGTTTTCTCAGGAACACGATCTGACGCTTTTCATGACTCTGCTGTCAGCCTTTATGCTGCTGCTCAATAAGTACACCGCCCAGCAGGATATCAGCGTCGGAACGCCGGTCGCTAACCGCACGCGTTCGGAAATCGAAAAGCTGATCGGCTTTTTTGTCAACACGCTGGTCATGCGCGGCGACCTGGACAACAGCCAGAGCGTTAACGATTTTCTGCAGCAGATTAAAGACTATGCCCTTGGCGCTTTTGCGCACCAGGATTTACCATTCGAAAAGGTGGTGGACGCCATTCAGCCCGATCGGGACGTGGCCCACACACCGCTTTTTCAGGTCATGTTTATGCTGCAGAATCTGCCTGCCGGGGCGCAACAGATTTCCGATATTACCATCGAACCCATGTCGGTCGAAAACGGCCTTTCCCAGTTCGAATTAACGCTGGCCTTAACAGAAGTGGAAGACGGCATCAACGGCAGCCTGGAATACAACACTGATCTGTTTAAAGCGCAAACCATGCGGCGCTTTATCGATCACTTTTTATTCATCGTTGAGCAAGTGATTTCCCATCCGCAAAAAACGCTTAAACAAATATCGCTTGTTTCGGAGGAGGAACTAAAGGCGCTGAAGGGCGTCTGGCAGGAGGCGGCGAGAGAAATTCCGGAGATGGCCATTCACCATCTGATCGAGGTGCAGGCCGAAGCGCATCCGCAAAAAACGGCCCTGATCAGCGGGCAGGAGCGGATGAGCTACGGAGAGCTCAATCGTCTTTCCAGCGCCCTGGCCGCCTTTTTGGTCAAACAGGGAATCGGTAAAGGCAAGCGTGTGGGCATCAGTCTCTCCCGCTCTCCCCGTTTGATCGTAAGCCTGCTGGCCATTTTGAAAAGCGGCGCGGCTTATGTTCCGCTGGACGTCAACTATCCGCGCGAACGGCTGGAATTCATGGTGCGCGATGCGGCCATTTCTCTTTTGATTACCGAATCTTCTTTAAAAGAGCGCGTAAATTTTGAAGATGTCCCCTTGCTGGCGTTAGACGAAAATGCGGACTGGCAGACAACGCCAGTCAAAGACCTGCCTTCGGTTTCGCCCGAGCAAGCCGCTTATGTTATTTACACCTCCGGTTCCACCGGGCAGCCCAAGGGCGTGATGGTCAGCCATCGTTCCGTGGTCAACCACAATCTGGCCATGGCCGAGCTGTTCGAACTGAGCGAACACGATCGCATGCTGCAGTTTGCCACCATCAATTTTGACGCGGCCGGGGAGGAAATTTACCCCACTTTACAAAGCGGCGCCACCCTTGTGTTGCGCGGCAACGAAACGCTCATTTCCGGCGAACAACTATTGAATTTAATCGAAGAACAAAACATCACTATTGTAGATTTGCCAACCGCTTACTGGCATCAGTTGCTGGCCGAATTAAAACAACTGCAGCGGCCGATTCCGCAAAGTTTGCGTTTGCTGATTTTAGGCGGCGACAAGCTGGCCAGCGAACGCTACAAAGAGTGGCTGGAACTGGGCGGCGGGCGCATTCGCACGCTGAACACCTACGGCCCAACAGAAACCACCATTGTTTCTACCGCTTTTGAATGCCCAACCAGCGTGGAAGAGGTTGAACAATTATGCGAAATTCCCATCGGCAAACCGATTGCCAATACACGCGCTTACGTGCTCGACGCCAACCTGCAGCCGGTTCCCCCTGGCATTCCCGGCGAATTGTGCATTGGCGGCCTGGGCGTGGCCATGGGGTACCTGAATCGTGAAGACCTGACGGCCGAACGCTTTGTGGCCGATCCCTTTGCAACCAATCCGGGCGAACGCATGTACCGCACAGGCGATCTGGTTCGTATGCGCGACGATGGCAACATCGAATTCATCGGCCGCGTGGATAATCAGGTAAAAATTCGCGGTTTTCGCGTGGAGCTGGATGAGATCGAGCACGCTTTGCTGGAATCTCCGCTGGTTAAAGAAGCGGCCGTGGTGGCACGCGAGGTGCAGCCGAACAACAAACGCTTAATTGCCTACGTCATTCTTCGCGATAAAGAAAATGCAGAGATTGCTCAACTTAAAAACGAGCTCAAACAAAAATTACCGGAATACATGGTTCCGTCATCTTTCATCGTGTTAGACGCTTTTCCATACCTGCCCAGCGGCAAAATCGACCGCCGTGCCCTGCCTTTTTCGCCGGAGATGGTTGTTGAAAAGCAACGAGAATATGTTCCGCCGGCCAATGAAAAAGAAGAGATTTTGTCCGATGTCTGGCAATCGGTACTGGGCATCAAACCAATCAGCGTGGAAGACAACTTTTTTGAATTAGGCGGCGATTCCATTTTAAGTATTCAAATCATTGCCCGCGCCAGACAACGCGGTTTGCAAATCACGCCCATGCAAATCTTTCAATACCAGACCATTCGCCAGTTGGCGGCCGTTGCACAGGAAGCGGAGGTCATTCACGCCGAACAGGGCCTGGTAACCGGCGCCGCCCCTCTCACGCCCATCCAGCGCTGGTTTGTGGAGCAAAACTTCAAACATCCGGAGCACTGGAATCAATCGCTGCTTCTGGAAGTACATCAAAAGCTGGACGCCGAGCTTTTAAAACAGGTGACCGCCGCCCTGCTGGCGCACCACGATGCCCTGCGTTTGCAGCTCAATTTAAAGCAGAAATCGCCCGAACAACTTTTTACGGAAATGCCCGATGAGCCGCCTTTCTTCTATTTTGATTTGCAAAATCTAAACGCCGAAGATCAGAAAAAAGCCATCGAAAACGAGGCGGCTAAACTCCAGGCTTCGTTCGACCTGAACAGAGCGCCCTTAATACGCATTGCTTACTTTAACACCGGAGCGCTGCCCCATCGAATCCTGATCACCGTTCATCACCTGGCCATGGACGGCGTATCGTGGCGTATTCTGCTGGAAGACCTGCAAATGGCCTATCAACTGGCGGCGCAGGGCAAAGAAATTCAATTGCCGCCCAAAACAACTTCTTTTAAAGAATGGGCTCTAAAATTAAAGGAATTTGCCCAAAGCGAACCTCTGCTTAAAGAGCTGGATTACTGGAAATCCATTGCCACAAAAGAGATTCCGAAAATTCAAGCCGATTTTCCGCAGGGCGAGAATCTTGAGAAATTTGCGGCCGGCGTTTACGATTCGCTAAGCAAAGAACAAACCGAAGCGCTGCTCAAAGACGTGCCGCCGGTTTACAAAACAGAAATTAACGACATCTTACTCACGGCGCTGGTAAGAGCGTTTGCCCGCTGGAACGGCCGGCGTTCCATGCTTTTGAACATGGAAGGCCACGGCCGGGAAAACATCGTGCCCGGCGTTGATCACTCCAGGACCATCGGCTGGTTCACTTCGCTTTATCCGGTTTATCTGAATCTGGAAAGAACCTCTGAACCCGGCGAGGCCATCAAAACCATTAAAGAACAGATTCGCCAGATTCCGAGCAACGGTATTGGCTACGGCATTCTGCGTTACCTGCATCCCGATCCTTCTCTGCGGCGGCAGTTAGACGGTCTGGATCGCGCCGATCTTACCTTTAACTATCTGGGGCAGTTCGACCAGGCTCTGCCCGAAGGTTCCATCTTCAAACCTGCGCGCGAGAACAAAGGCCCTGAGCGCCATCCGGAGGAGTTGCGCGCCAGCCAGATCGATGTGACCTGCGCGATCACCGGCGGCCAACTTAATTTTTCCTTTAACTTCAGCGACAGGCGGTTTAAAAATGAAACCATCGCTTCATTCGTTTCCATTTACAAAGAAGAGTTAATCCGCTTAATCGAACACTGCCAGTCGCCTGAAGCCGGCGGCGTAACCGCCTCGGATTTTGAACTGGCCAACCTGGACAATAAGAAGCTGGACAAAGTGCTTTCACAGTTACAAAAGGGCAAAAAAAAGAAAAAATAGGCCGATATTGCAACTTAATCACACTTTTTTAAAAGGATTTATGCTATAATAAAAAAAACATTATGCGGAGGCCTTACATTATGAAAACAAGGATTGTCATTTTAATATTAGGTCTGGCCACAGCTATTCTGGCCACCACCTACCATACGCTACCGTTTAACGGGCAAAATGCCTTTGCGCCGGACGAAGATTTTATAACCAGCACCGATACCGTTTTGGCCTATTGCACCTGGGATGATCAGTACCTTTACCTGGGATTATCCAGCCCCTTTTTAGCGACGCCGAACGATACGGCGCGCGGTCGTTACGATTCGTTCTGGTACATCGACACCGATCCCCATCCTGACAATCCAAAATCAGGGCTGGGCACCGACCAGACCGGTTCTTATTTCATCCAGATCAATACCTCACAGCCCTGGTGGTTTGATGAACAAAGCTGGGAATTACCATTCTTTGCCGATTACAGAATCATTCCACGCTATTACAAAAAGGACTCGGTTTACGCTTCCTTTTACTACTACGACAGCGACTCAGCTCGATGGTTTTTTAGAGGCGACATTGACACTTCCCTGGCTAATTTGAATTACATCGACGGATATTACGAACTTCGTCTGCCGTTAGATTCGCTCAATTTCCCAACGGACATCAACATTCTGGGCTATTCGGTTGACGGTCAATGGGAAAGCGATATTTACTGGGACGATGAATACGGTTTTACCAGGGATGTTGGCGGTACTTTTGCCAGCTGGCCCTGGAGCTCGCTGGTTGGAGGCGATGGCGATTACCATACAAAAGGCAAATTTAACCACTGGTTCCATTTTCATCTGCAACCGGGCATTTCTCCCGATCAGGAAAACGATCCGCCGGTGGCCTCGCCCATCACCGGGCAAACCATCAACGAAGGCGAATCTTTTGCGGTTATTGATCTGAACAGTTACGTGTTTGACGACCTTACGCCCGACACCCTGTTGATCTGGACCACGGAAACCATCGATCTGATCGTCACTATCCAGGACAGCAACCAGGCGCAGGTTTCAACGCCCAATCCTAACTGGAACGGCACAGAAACCATCACCTTCATCGTAACCGACGAGGGCGGAAAATCGGACACCACCACTGGAACCTTTACGATGTTGGGAGACAATCAAATACCGGTCGCCGTCAATGATAGCAGCAATACCATCGAAGAACAAAGCGTTTCCATCAATCTGACCGCCAATGACAGCGACGCAGACAACGACTCGCTACATATCGACCGCATTTTAACCACGAACAACGGAACGGTCGTTATTGATAACGACAGCATGGTTACTTACACGCCGAACGTCGATTTCCACGGCACCGATTCTTTTGAATATGTGGTAACCGATGGCAACGGCGGACGCGATACAGCCACGGTTTTCGTAACTGTTGACAATCGCAACGATCCTCCGGAAATCGTCAATCTGCCAGATGTGATTAATATGACCACCAACGATTCGACCAAACTGTACATGATGGATTACGCCTACGATGTGGATACGCCCGATTCGCTGCTGACCTGGAGCTTTTCGGTCAATGATCCGGCCATCAGCTACGCCTACGACCAGACGACCGATACGCTGACCATTTACTCCCACGAAATAAACGGTGATTTTTATCTGTTCACCACCCTGACGGACGACAGCGGCGCCAGCGATCAGGACACCATTACCATCCGCGTGAGCGGAACCAGCGCTCTCGATCTGCGTTCGACGGCCATTCCCGATCAATTTACCGTGCTGCAAAATTTTCCGAACCCGTTTAATCCGTCAACCCATCTGGCCTTTGGCCTGACCAAATCGAGCGATGTTCAAATCGAAATCTTTAATATCCTTGGTCAGCGCGTTTTCAGCAAACGGCTGAGCGGCCTGTCCGCCGGTTTTCATACGGTGAAAGTTGACGCCGCCCGCTGGCCTGCCGGCATTTATCTTTATCGGATTTCGGCCGAAAACACTATGGTCATCAAAAAGATGGTACTGGTGCGCTGAAAAAACAGAAATTTTGGTGGGCTGTTAAAAATTTGTTTTCAAACTTGCGAATGTTATTTCTGATTTAAAATGGAAAGTTCAGGTTCTTAAGAGAAGAGCCTGAACTTTTTAACATAAATATTCTGAAAAAAAGGATGGCAGTTCAGATGAGCGAAAACATTAAAGACATCTACCCGCTTTCTCCTATGCAGCAAGGAATGCTGTTTCACACGCTTTTTGCTCCAGAAAGCGAAGTTTACACCGAACAGCTGGCCTGCACGTTTGTGGGCAATTTGAATATCGAGGCATTTAAAAAGGCCTGGGATGCCTTACTGCAAAGGCACGATGTACTGCGCAGCGCGTTTGTCTGGGAAGACCTGGAAGAGCCCCTGCAGGTCGTTTATCACGAAGTTGAGCTGCCCTTTGACGTGCAGGATTGGAGCAACCTGCCCAAAGATCAACAAAAGGCTCAAATCGACGCGCTAATCGACACGGAGCGTCAAAAGGGATTTGATCTGAACGAAGCGCCCCTGATGCGCATAAAATTGATCCGTTTAAACGAAAACGAAGTCTTCTTTCTCTGGAGTCACCACCACCTGCTCTTTGACGGCTGGGGCTTTGCCATTATCTTAAAAGAGCTATTTCAGCTTTATGAAGGTTACGAAAAAAATCAAGCGGTACACCTGCCTGCAGCCCGGCCTTTCCGCGATTACATCGCCTGGTTAAAAGCGCAGGACATGCAAAAGGCCGAAGCCTTCTGGCGAAAAAAACTGGCCGGCTTTTACGCGCCCACCCCGCTGGTGGTCGATCGCAAAACCGACCGACCTGGCAATGAATACCCCAAAATAAGAAGAGAGTACGGCAAAGAGCTCTCCGCCCGGGCGGAACAGTTTACCAGAGAATATCAGGTTACGCTCAACACCCTGTTTCAGGGCGCGCTGGCGCTCATTCTTGCCCGATACAGTTCTGAGAACGATGTGCTTTTCGGCTCCACGGTATCTGGCCGGCCAACGGAAATTCCCGGCATCGAAGGCATGGTCGGGTTGTTTATTAACACGCTTCCCATCCGCGTTCAAATCGACGAGCAAGTAAAAGTTAAAGACTGGCTCCAGACTCTGCAGTTACAAAACGCGGAAATGCGCCAATACGAATACACGCCGCTGGTCAACATCCACAAATGGAGCGACGTTCCCGGCGCCCAGCCCTTGTTTGAAGCGCTACTGGTTTTTGAAAACTACCCTGTAAGCGAGACTCTTTCGCAATCCAGCGCTTCTTTGCAAATTAAAGATGTCCGATCCGTCGAAAAGACAAATTACCCATTGACCATTGTTACGGCGCCGGGACAGACTTTAACGCTGGACATCGCCTACGACGCCAATCGCTTTGATCGGCAAACCATCGAACGTTTGCACGATCATTTTGAACGCGTGATGGAACAGATCGTCTTTAATCCGCAACAAACACTGGCCGATATTGAGCTGGTCAACGCCCGGGAAAAGGAAAAACTTTTAAACGAGTGGAGCGGAACGAAAAAGCCCTTTCCGCAGGACAAAACCATCCAGCAGCTTTTTGAAGCGCAGGCCGCCAAACAGCCGCAGGCCATTGCCGTTGATTTCCAGGATCAAACGCTGACTTACCAGCAGCTTAATCAAAAGGCCAATCAACTGGCCCACTTTCTGCGGCAGAAAGGCGTTAAACCCGAAACCATTGTGGGTATTTCTCTCAACCGTTCGTTGGAAACGGTCATTGCCGCCCTGGCTGTTTTAAAATCGGGCGGCGCTTACCTGCCCATCGATCCCGACTATCCGCAGGAACGCATCGATTACATGATTGAAGATTCCGGTATCCGCCTGTTAATTACAGAAGACGGCCTGTTTGACCGCTTCTCAAAACAAAATCTGCAACTCATCTCATTGTGGAAAGACAAAGCGCAAATCGAAGCGCAGCCCACAGATAATCCGGAACATGTGAATGCGCCGCAAAATCTGGCGTTCATTATTTACACCTCCGGCTCTACCGGCAAGCCGAAGGGCGTGATGCTGCAGCATCGCGGCATGATCAACTTCTTGCAAAACATGGTAACCGATTTTAATCTCGGTCCGGGCAAGACCATGTTGCAAATAGCATCGTTTAGTTTTGACGCGGCCGCCAGCGAGATTTTTTCCGCCCTGACCGGCGGCGCAACCGTGCAAATGATCGAGCGGGAAACGCTGCTTTCCATCGATAAACTGGTCGATTTTTTAAACCGCAAACGCGTGACAACCGCCACCTTTCCGCCTTCGCTGTTAACCTTACTGCCCGAAGAGCGCCTGCAATCCATAGAAACCATCATCTCAGTCGGCGACGTTTGCCCCTGGGAGCTGGCCAGACGCTTCAAAAACAAATTCCATTTTGTTAACGGTTACGGCCCAACAGAAGGCACAATCGGCGCCATCTGGGGAACGGTGGATGAGCGGCATGAAAACGATACGGTAAGCGCGCCCATCGGAAGGCCCATCGCCAACGCCAAAATTTACCTGTTAGACGCTCGACTCAAACCGGTTCCGGTTGGGGTTCCCGGCGAAATTCACATCGGCGGCGCCGGAGTTTCACGCGGCTATTGGAGCCGTCCCGACTTAACGGCAGAAAAATTCATACCCGATCCTTTTAGCAGCGAGCCGGGCGCGCGGCTGTACAAAACGGGCGATCTGGCCCGCTACCTGCCAGACGGACAGATCGAATTCATCGGGCGCGTCGATTTCCAGGTTAAAATTCGCGGCTTTCGTATTGAATTAGGCGAAATTGAAGCCCAGATTCTCAAACACCCGGCGGTTAAGGATGCCGTGGTAACGGCCAGAGGCAACAATCCCGACGACAAATACCTGGTCGCCTACTTTGTTCCGGAAGAAGGCCAGTCCGTTGACGGCAGTGAAATTCATGAATTCATCAAAGGTCATTTGCCGGAATACATGACGCCGGCCGCTTATGTGCAGATGGAGAAATTCCCGTTAACGCCCAACGGTAAAGTTAATCGCCGCGCTCTGCCCGATCCGGAAGAGGCCGACCGCATTGCTCAAGAATACGTGGCGCCCTCCACGCCGGAAGAAGAATTACTGGCTTCCATCTGGGAAGATATCTTAAAAGTCGAGCGCGTCGGCGTAAGCAGCAACTTTTTCGATCTGGGCGGACATTCTTTACTGGCCACACAACTGGTTTCCAGAATTCGCGATGCCTTTGATGTGGAAATTCCTTTAAAGGAGATTTTTGCCTTTCCCACCGTGCGCCAGCTTTCCATGCGCCTGCAGGCGTACAAGGCCGGCGAAGGCCAGTTGCAGGCGCCGCCCATCGAAAAGGCCGACCGCAGCGGAAAGTTGCCGCTCTCTTTTGCGCAGCAGCGTCTGTGGTTTTTGGATCAGCTACAACCAGGCAGCTCCTTTTACAACATTCCGGGCGCCGTACGCCTGATTGGCGATTTGAACGTGGAAGCGCTGGAAAAAAGTTTGAGCGAGGTGGTGCGACGCCACGAAACCCTGCGCACCACCTTTGACGACGAAAACGGCAAACCGTTTGTAGTCATCCATGAAGCGCAGCCGGTTAAACTGCCGGTCACCGATTTGAGCGGACTGCCCGAAGAAGAGCAAAAGCAGCAGCTTAAAAAATTGACGCTGGAAGAAAATCGCAAACCCTTTGATTTAAAAACCGGTCCCCTGTTCCGCGCGCAGTTGATCCGCCTGAACGAACAGGAGCACGTTATTTTATTAACCATGCACCACATCATCTCCGACGGCTGGTCCATGGGCATCTTTATGCAAGAAATTGCCACTTTTTACAAACACATTGTGGAAGGCAAAGAAGCGCGTCTGCCGGAGCTGGAAATTCAGTACGTGGATTACGCCGTGTGGCAGCAAAACTGGTTAAAGGGCGAAACACTGCAAAAGGAACTGGATTTCTGGAAACAAACCCTGGGCATGGATCCGCCTGTTCTGGAACTGCCAACCGATTTCCCGCGTCCGGCCGTGCAAACCTTTAACGGCAAAACCATTTCTGTTAAAGTTGATCCGCAGCTTTCGCAAAAGATTAAAGAACTTAGCCGGGAAAACAATGTAACCGTGTTCATGACCCTGCTGGCCGCCTTTCAGTCGCTGCTGCACCGCTACAGCCGACAGGATGAAATTCTGGTGGGTTCGCCCATCGCCAATCGTAATCGTTCAGAAACGGAAAAACTCATTGGCTTTTTCGTCAACAACATCGTCATTAAAGGCGATTTCAGCGAACGGCTGGAATTTAGCGAACTGCTGCAGCAAATCCGTGAAAACACGCTGAACGCTTACGCCCATCAGAACGTGCCGTTTGAACAGATTGTGGATGCGCTGGTCACCAAACGCGAGATGAGTCATTCGCCGCTCTTTCAGGTGATGTTCGTCATGCAAAACCTACCGGAAGCGCGCTTTGAATTGCCCGGCCTGACCATGCGTTCGGCCGAAGAAGAAGCCGGTTCGGCCAAGTTTGACCTGAGTTTGATCGTTACCGAAGCGGGCGACCATTTCAATTTCGATTTTGAATTCAATACCGACCTGTTCAAAGAATCGACCATCCGACGCATGCAACAGCACCTGCTCAACTTTTTACGCGCCGTAACCGAAGATGCGGATCAACCGATCGATTTAATCAATTATCTTTCCGAAGACGAACTGAAAACCTTGCTGCACGACTGGAATCAGACAGCAACGCCGTTTGACCGCCATTTGTGCGCGCATCAAAAGTTTGAGCAATGGGCGCAGGAGCAGCCCCAATTACTGGCCGTGGAACACAACGGTCAAACACTCTCTTACGAAGAACTAAACCGCAAGGCCAATAAGCTGGCCCACTACCTGCGCGCATTAAACATCAAACCGGACGATCGTGTGGGCATTTGCCTGGAACGTTCGCTGGAGATGATCGTGGGCATCATGGCCGCCCTTAAAGCGGGTGCAGCCTTTTTACCGCTCGACCCGGCCTATCCGGACGAACGCCTGCAGTACATGATCCACGATTCGCAACTTAAAATCGTGCTGACCCAACAGCCCTTGCAGGAGCGATTGCAAAACTTTGGGGCGCAGACCCTGGCCTTAGACAGTCAATGGGCGCAAATTGAACCTCAGCCGGAAGAAAATCTTCCGAACATTACCACGCCCTTGAATCTGGCGTATGTGATTTATACCTCGGGCTCAACCGGCAAACCCAAGGGTACTCTGCTGCCCCATCGCGGATTGTTGAATCTTGCTAACGAACAGCGTAAGGCCTTTAACATTACTGCGCAAAGCCGCATTCTGCAGTTTTCGTCACTGAGCTTTGACGCCTCTGTCTGGGAGACCGTGATGGCCCTGCTAAACGGCGCGGCATTGATCCTGGTTGACCGCCAGATTCTGGCATCCGGCGATTTGCTGGTGCAAAAGATGAAAGAAAAAGAGGTAACCACCGTTACCCTGCCGCCTTCGGTTCTGGCCGTTTTTCCGCACGAACCACTGCCGGCGTTGAAAACCATCATTACCGCCGGTGAAAAGTGTCCGCAGGAGCTGGTCAAAATCTGGGGCGTGGGGCGTCAGTTCGTCAACGCCTACGGGCCGACCGAAACCACGGTTTGCGCTTCCATGTACAATGCCGATCCGGCGCAGGAAAATGATCCGCCGATCGGCAAACCCATTGGCAACTTTGAACTTTACATACTGGATCAAAACTTGCTACCTGTCCCTGTGGGAGTTCCCGGGGAACTATGCGTTGGCGGTGTTGGTCTGGCGCGCGGTTATCTAAACCGCGCCGACCTCACTGCTGAAAAATTTGTGCCTGATCCCTTCAGCGGACGACAGGGCGACCGCCTGTACCGCACCGGCGATCTGGTTCGCTACCAGGAAGACGGCAACATCCAATTTTTAGGACGCATCGACTTGCAGGTGAAGGTACGCGGTTTCCGCATCGAACTGGGCGAAATCGAAGCCGTACTGCGCGAAGTGCCGCAGGTTAAAGATGTGGTGGTCATGGCTCGCGAAGACATTCCCGGAGACAAACGATTGGTGGCCTATCTGGTGTGCGATGAACCTCAGCCCGAAATCAGTCAGATTCGCGATCAGATAAGTAAAGAACTGCCTGACTACATGGTGCCTTCGGCTTATGTTTTTCTGGATGCCATGCCGCTAACGCCCAACGGCAAAATCGACCGCAGGGCGCTGCCCAAACCGCAATTGGATCGTTCGGCCGTTCAGGCGGAATACATTGCGCCGCGTAACGATGTGGAAGAAAAATTGACGCAAATTGTCGGCGAACTGCTGAATATCGAAAAAGTGGGCATCCACGACAACTTTTTTGAACTGGGCGGCCATTCGCTACTGGCCACGCAATTTATGTCGCGACTGCGCACAACCTTTGGCGTTGAAATGCCGTTAATCAAACTGTTTGAAAAACCGACCGTTGCAGGGCTGGCCGAAGAGGTGGAAAAAGCAAAACAACAACCGGCCAAAGCCGCGCCGCAGATTAAGCGTGTGGCCAGAGAGAGAAGAAAAATGAAGAAGGATCAACTGCGGTAGGGGTGTTTCCCCGCCCCCTTAATCCCCACAAAGTGGGAGAGAGGGAAATAAATTCGTCCAAAGTGGGAAAACTTACGACTTTACACAATGCCTTGACCTTACTTGCCCCTTCTCCCAATTTTTGGGAGAAGGGGTTGGGGATGAGGGCTATGAGAATTAAACCCGAAGTCAGAAAATTGGCTTTACAAACAGCAAGACATTTGAGAAAGAATCAAACTGATGCTGAAAAAATTTTTTGGCAACATGTAAGAAATAAAAATTTTAAAGGACTGAAATTCAGACGACAAAAGCCAGTCTTTTACGAATATAATCAAAGGCAGAAATTTTTTATCTGCGATTTCATTTGCCCAAAAGCCAAACTGATCATTGAAATTGACGGGGGAATTCACGAAAAACAAAAAGAATACGATAAACATAGAAAAGAAATAATCCAATTAAAACAGTTTAAAATACTAAGATTTAAAAATGAAGAAATACTTAACAATATTGATGAGGTTTTCAATAAAATAGAAGAATGTCTTTTCAAGACGAAAGATTAGTTAAAGTTTTTAAGGCGTGTTACTTAAATTCGGTAACAATCCAACAAATTGGGAAAGAGTTTCGTTCAAGGGAAAACTTTGAATTTTACGCAATGCTTTGATTAAATTGCCCGAAATTTGCCCCCACCCCCTTAATCCCCCTCCCCCACACAAAGTGGGAGAGGGGGAAAAGATCTCGTTCAAGGAGGGCAAACTTTACAACTTTACGCAATGCCTTGACCTTAATTGCCCCTTCTCCCAATCTTTGGGAGAAGGGGTTGGGGATGAGGGCTAAAAAGAGAAACAACTCCACAAAGTAGTTTGGCATGAAAAATGGAGCGCCATAGATTAAAAACAGTTTTTGCCACCACCGAGTGGTTAAGGAGGAAAAGATTTCGTTCAGTAAATAAAAACTTTAGTTTTGCGCAATGCCTTGATCTAATTTGCCCCTTCTCCCAGTTTCTGGGAGAAGAGGTTGGGGATGAGGGCTAAATAAAAAAACCTGATAAAGTGAGCAGGAATTTCGCTCAACGAAAAGAATCGTTACCTTTTACGCAATGCCTTGACCTTAATTGCCCCTTCTCCCAATCTTTGGGAGAAGGGGTTGGGGATGAGGGCTAAAATAAAAAAAAACATTTAAAAAAGGAAAGATAAATGTCCGTTGACCAGACTACAGAATTTGAAGCATTCGATTCAACGCCTTTTGACGAAGACGAAGTTTACGTGTTTCCTTCTTCCTTCGGGCAGCGTCGTTTCTGGTTTTTAGATCAGTTTGAGCCTGGCAGTCCATATTACAACATTCCGCTGGCCATTCGCGTGCGCGGGGCCTTTGATGTGCAAATTTTTAAAAAGGTCATTAACGAAATCATCGAGCGCCACGAAATTTTACGCACCACTTTCTGGGCGCAAAACGGCGAGCCCATGCAAATCATCCATCCGGAGATGAAGCTGGAAATTCCTCTGGTCGACCTGACATCCCTTGCCGCAGACAAAAAAGACGCGGAAATTAAACGACTGGCCACGGTCGAGGCGCGCACGCCCTTTGATCTGGCCAAAGGGCCGTTGTTCCGCGTAAAAATTCTGAAAGCCGGCGAAAACGACCATGTGGTACTGATCACCATGCACCACATCATTTCCGACGGCTGGTCGATCGGCGTGCTGGTCAAAGAAATCACGGCCATATACGCCGCCTTCAGTCAGGGATTGCCCAATCCCCTGCCCGAACTGGAAATTCAATACGCCGACTTTGCCGAATGGCAACGAGAATATTTACAGGGCGAAGTTCTGGAGGAACAACTCCAATTCTGGAAAGAGCAATTGGGCGACAATCCCCCCCCCTTAGAATTACCGACCGACCGACCGCGACCGCAAATTCAATCGAACGTCGGTTCGTCGGAACGCGTGATCTTTCCGGCTGAATTGACCAACAAACTGAATCAACTGGCGCGGCGCGAAGGCGGCACTCTGTTCATGGTGCTTTCCGCGGCTTTAAAAACGCTATTAGCCCGCTACTCCGGCCAAAAAGACATCAGCATTGGCACGCCCATTGCCAATCGCAACCGTGCAGAAATCGAACCGCTGATCGGACTGTTCATCAATACCCTGGTGTTGCGCAGCCGCCTGGACGACAACCCCACCTTTCGCGAATTTTTGCAACGCGAAAAAAACATTACCTTAAACGCTTACGATCATCAGGATTTGCCTTTCGAGTATCTGGTTGACGCCCTGCAGCCCGCGCGAGACATGAGCTACCCGCCCCTGTTTCAGGTGATGCTCATTCTGCAAAACGCGCCCATGAAAGGCACGCGCGTGGGAGATATTTCCTTTGAACAGATTGACGTGGACATGGGCACTTCCACACACGATTTGACCTTTTCCATTACAGAAGGCAGCAGCGGCCTGATCGTCGACATCGAATACAACACCGACCTGTTTGACCGCTCCACCATTCAGCGCTTGGGACGCCATTTTAAACAATTGTGCGAAGCGCTGGTGGAAGATCCTGAGCAGCGTGTGCTGAATGTGAACTTTCTTGCGCCGGACGAACGGCAGCGCATTTTAGTGGAATGGAACGCCACCCAGGCGCCCCGCGATCCGCACCTTTGCATTCACCATCTGTTTGAAAAAAGAGCGGCCGAAACGCCAGACGCTCCGGCTGTGGTGGCGCCCGATCAGACGCTGACCTACGACCAGCTCAACAGGCAGGCCAACCAACTGGCGCGTCTGCTGCACCGACAGGGCGTTCGTCCGGAAACCGTGGTGGGCGTGATGCTCGAGCGTCAGGCTCATCTGCTGGTGGCCGTGCTTGGCGTACTTAAGGCCGGCGGCGCCTATTTGCCGCTTGATCCTTCTTACCCGGAAGAGCGGCTTAACTACATGTTAGAAGACGCCGGCGTTACCTTTTTAATCACCCAGAGTAGTTTAAAAGACCTGCTTCCCCACTTTGAGGGGCGCGTCCTTTTAATGGACGAAGACCGGGCACAATTTACCCAATTGCCGGATGACAACCCGGCTTTTCCGGTTACGCCGGAAAATCTGGTTTACATGATTTACACTTCGGGCTCTACCGGCAAAGCAAAAGGAACCATGATTCAACATCGCTCGCTGGTTAACGCCTATCTGGCCTGGGAAACAGCCTACGAACTGCGCACCCGGGCGCGTTCGCACTTGCAAATGGCCAGTTTTTCCTTTGACGTATTCTCCGGCGACTGGACGCGCGGACTTTGTTCCGGCGGAAAACTGGTGCTTACGCCGCGCGAAATTTTACTGGAAGCAGCCGAACTTTACGATCTGATGCGTAGCCAACAGGTTACCATTGCCGAGTTTGTGCCGGCCGTGCTGCGCAATTTAATCCAGTACCTGGAAGAAACCAACCAGAAGCTGGACTTTTTCCGCAATTTGATCGCCGGCTCCGACATCTGGTACGTCAGCGAGTATAAAAAGTTTTTAGGCTTTACCGGTCCTGAAACACGGCTAATCAACTCATTCGGTCTGACCGAAGCCACCATCGACAGCACCTATTTTGAAAGCCGGGAACTGAACATGCCCGGCGACCGGCTGGTGCCCATTGGCAAACCCTTCGAAAACATGACTGTTTATATTTTAGACGAATTTTTACAACCCGTGCCCATTGGCGTACGCGGCGAATTGTACGTGGGCGGCATGGGGCTGGCCCGCGGCTACTTTAACCGTCCCGATTTAACCGCCGAGCGCTTTTTACCCGATCCCTTCAGCAGCCAGCCCGGCGCGCGCATGTACAAAACCGGCGATGTGGCCCGCTACCTGCCGGACGGCAACATTGAATTTTTAGGGCGCGCCGACGATCAGGTTAAAATTCGCGGCTTCCGAGTGGAACTGGGCGAAATCGAAACGGCCCTGAACGAGCATCCGGACATCCAGAGCGCCGCGGTTGTGCTGCGCGAAGACACGCCAGGCGACAAAAAATTGATCGGCTACTTTGTGCCCGCCGCCGGAAAGTCGCTGACCAACAAAGAACTACGCCATTTTCTGCTGGATCGTTTGCCGGAGTACATGGTGCCTTCCGCTTTTGTGGAGCTGGAAGAGATGCCTCTAACGCCCAACGGCAAGGTCAATCGCCGCGCCCTTCCCCGACCGGATCAAAAGCTTTTGCTGGAAACCATCGAAATGGAATACGAGGCGCCGCGCACGCCAACCGAAGAAGTTCTGGCGGAAATTTACAGTCAACTGCTGTCGGTGGAAAAAGTGGGATCGAACCACAATTTCTTCGAATTAGGCGGACACTCTCTGCTGGCCACGCAGCTGGTTTCGCGCATTAAAGAACGTTTTGGCATCGATTTGCCGTTGCGCCACGTTTTTGAAAAACCAACCGTCGGCGGCCTGGCCATGGCCATCGATCAACAAAAGCTGGCCAGCGAGGGCATTCAAATACCGCCCATCGTGCCGGTCAGCCGCGATCAGGAGCTGCCGCTCTCTTTTGCCCAGCAGCGTCTGTGGTTTCTGGCCCAGCTCGAGCCGGACAGCCCCTTTTACAATTTACCGGAGACCTACCGCATTGTCGGGCCCCTTAAAGTGGACGTGTTGCAACGCAGCCTGAACGAGGTGATTAAGCGTCACGAGGCGCTGCGCACTACCTTCCACAACCGCGACGGCGAACCCGCGCAGGTCATTCACGAACCGTTTGAAGTAAAAATTCCCGTTACCGATTTAACGCATTTGCCCCCTGCCGAGCGCCAGGCCGAAGTGGAACGTCTGGTTAACGAGCAGGCCTGGCGTTCCATTGCCATTGACCGTCTGCCGCTCTTTCACCTGGAGCTGGTGCGCACGGGCATCAACGAACACGTTATCATCTTAATCATGCACCACATCATCGGCGACAATTGGTCCACCAACGTCTTGCTACGCGAAATGGCCATCATTTACGACGCTTTTAGCCGCGGGGACGATTCGCCCCTGCCGCCGCTGCAAATTCAATACGCCGATTTCGCCTACTGGCAACGTAACTGGTTAAAAGGCGAAGTACTGGAAAAAGAGATCGAATTCTGGAAAGAACAATTAGCCGGCGCCCCGCCGGTGCTGGAACTGCCGACTGATCGGCCGCGTCCGGCCGTGCAAACCTTTAACGGCTCTTACAAAACCTTCCACCTGTCGCCGGAAGTATCCAGCGCTTTAAAAAAGCTGGCACATAAAGTAGGCGCCACGGAATTCATGACCCTGCTGGCGTTGTTTCAAACCATGTTGTACCGCTACTCTGGCCAGGACGACATCGTCATCGGCACGCCCATTGCCAATCGAAATCATCCGGAAATCGAAAACCTGATCGGCTTTTTTGTAAATACGCTGGCCATCCGCACGCGTTTTGAAGATCGGCCTTCCTTTTTACAGCTACTCAAACAGGTACGCGAAACGGCCCTTGCCGCCTATGCCCACCAGGATCTGCCATTTGAAAAGTTGGTCGACGCCCTGCAGCCGGAACGTAATTTGAGTCATTCCCCCATCTTTCAGGTGATGTTCGCGCTGCAAACTTCTGGCCGCTCCGAAATGCAGGCGCCGCATTCCGAACTGCAGCTGCAGCCCATCGAAGCGCACAGCAAAACCGCTAAATTCGACATGACGCTCTTTATGTTAGAAGAAGCCGACCACTTCAGCGGCGCGCTGGAATTCAACACCGATCTGTTCGACGAAGACACCATTGAGCGCTTTGTGCGGCACTTTACGCGGTTGGCCGAAGCGCTGGTTCAACAACCCGACACGCCCGTTGACCGTATTGACTTCCTCCCTGCGGAAGAAAAACGTTTACTGCTGGAAGCCTGGAACGGCAAACAGGCGCTGCCCGTTCTCACTGGCACCGTGGTGGACATGTTCGAGCGTCAGGCCGCCGCCAGCCCCGAGGCCATAGCCGTGGAGATGGAAGGACAGCGGTGGACTTACGCCGAACTCAATCAACGCGCCAATCAACTGGCCCATTATCTGTTAGCGCGCGGCGTACAGCGCGATCAACTGATCGGCGTGGCTGTGGAACGCTCGCCGCAAATGTTAGCGGCGCTTTTAGGCATTTTAAAAGCCGGCGCTGCTTACGTGCCGCTGGATGTAAATTATCCGCAGGAACGGCTTAAATTCATGATTGAAGACGCCGGTCTAAAACTGATCATTACCAGCGAACAGTCCGCCGTAAAATTACCCGCTCATCAGGCGGCGCTCATCAAAATAGACACCGACTGGCTGGCCATTGCCACCGGCAGCGAGGCCAATCCTGGCCTGGCCATTGAACCGCAAAACCTTTGTTACGTGATCTACACTTCCGGTTCCACCGGCCGCCCCAAGGGCACGCTGATCCACCATCAGGGACTGTCCAACTACCTTAACTGGATCGTTTCCACCTATCCGGTGCAAAAGGGAATCGGTTCGCTGGTGCATTCCACCCTGGCCTTCGACGCCACGGTAACGGCCATCTACTCGCCGCTTATTACCGGCAAAACGGTTTACCTGCTGCCGGACGACACGGAAATCGACGCCCTGGGAGAGGCCCTGCTGCGCTACCGCAATTTCAGTTTAATTAAGATAACGCCGGCCCATCTGGAACTATTGAGCAAGCAAATTCCGCCTCACGAAGCGGCCGATTTAACGCACGCCTTCATCATTGGCGGCGAAAACCTGACCGCCGACCAGATTGAGTTCTGGCAGCAGCACGCGCCGGAGACTCTGCTGTTTAACGAGTACGGTCCTACCGAAACCGTGGTCGGCTGTGTGGTATTCGAAGCTCGCCAGTGGCACGGAAGCGGCTCTGTGCCCATCGGACAGGCCATCTTCAACACGCGCGTTTACGTACTGGACGACCATCTGCAGCCAACGCCCATTGGCGTGCCCGGCGAACTGTACATCGGCGGGATAGGCGTGGCGCGCGGCTACCTGAAGCGCCCGGACCTGACGGCCGAACGTTTTATTCCATATCCTTTCTCCAATGAGCCCGGCGCGCGCCTTTACAAAACCGGCGACCTGGTGCGTTACCTGAAAAATGGACAATTAGAATTCATCGGCCGCGTGGATCATCAGGTTAAAATCCGCGGTTACCGCATCGAACTGGGCGAAATCGAAAATGTTTTGCAGGAAAACGATCAGGTGCAGGACGCGGTGGCGGTAGTGCGCAGCGATTTTGCCAACGATCCGCGTCTGGTGGCTTACATCATTCCCGCCGACAAAGAGACCTTTGACGAGGCAAGTTTACGGGCCTTTTTAAAAGAACGATTACCCGATTACATGGTGCCCGGCTGGTTTGTGCTGTTAGAACGTTTTCCGCTGACGCCCAACGGCAAAATCGACCGCAAAGCCCTGCCCCGTCCCGATTACGCGCAGAGTGAAAAACAAGAAGAATGGGTCGCGCCGCGCACGCCGGACGAAGAAATATTAGCCGGCATCTGGCAAGAAATTTTACACCTGCCGCAGGTGGGCGTGCACAACAACTTTTTTGAGCTGGGCGGGCACTCGCTGCTGGCCACGCAGTTGATGTCGCGCATTCGCGAGGCCTTTGGCGTGGAACTGCCGCTGAAAGATCTGTTTGAGGCTCCGACCATTGCCGAACTCACCTTAAAGATCGAGCAAGCACGATTGCAAACCACAGGCGTTAAAATACCGCCGCTGACGCGCCAGCCGCGCAGCGGCCAGTTGCCGCTCTCATTTGCCCAGCAGCGTCTCTGGTTTTTAGATCAACTTTCACCGGACAGCCCTTTTTACAACATTCCGGCCGCCGTGCGCATTAAGGGCCAGCTTAATGTTCAGGCATTAGAGAAGGCCGTTAATGAAATCATCCGTCGTCACGAAGTGTTGCGCACCATTTTTGTGAACAACAACGGTCAGCCGGCGCAAAAGATTCTGGATGACGTGTCCTTCGAACTGCCGATTATCGATCTGCAAAACGAAAGCGATCGGGATGAAAAAGTGCGTCGGCTGCTGAACCGGGACGCCATGCAACCGTTTAAGCTGGATCGCTGGCCGCTGTTCCGTTTGCAACTGGTAAAACTGTCCGAACACGATTTTATTTTCATGTTCACCATGCACCACATCATCTCCGACGGCTGGTCCACCAGCGTGTTCATGCGCGAAGTGGGCGCGCTTTACGAGGCGTTCAGCAAGGGGCTGCCTTCGCCGCTGCCGGAGTTGCCCATTCAATATGCCGACTTTGCAGCCTGGCAACGCAGCTGGCTTAAAGACGATGTTTTGCAAGAACAGCTCAATTACTGGAAAGAAAAGATCGGTATTAATCCGCCGGTGTTAAACCTGCCGCTGGATCATCCGCGCCCGCCGGTGCAAACCTTTAACGGCGATGCGGTGGCCGGTCAATTGCCTGAAGACATCTCTGGAAAATTGAATCGCCTGGCGCAGCAGTACTCGGTAACGCCCTTCATGGCTTTGCTGGCCGTCTTTCAAACTCTGTTGCACCACTACGCCAATCAGGACGAAATTCTGGTCGGTTCGCCCATTGCCAATCGCAACTACCGCGCCACCGAAGATTTAATCGGCTTCTTTGTCAACACCCTGGTGCTGCGCTCCGATTTTAATCTGGTAAACACCTTTGAAGAACTGCTGGCGCAGGTGCGCGAAACCACCCTGGGCGCCTACGCCCATCAGGATCTGCCGTTCGAACAACTGGTAGAGGTGCTACAGCCGGAACGCGATATGAGCCATTCGCCGCTTTTTCAGGTAATGTTCGTGCTGCAAAACACCCCGCCCGGCAGCCAGAGCATGGAATTTCCCACCATTCGTCTGGAAGTGTTAGAAGCCGAAGAACGCACGGCCAAATTCGACCTGACGCTGGTCATGGCCGAAAGTCCTGAGGGCTATTTTTACGAATTTGAGTACAATACCGATCTTTTTGAGAAGAGCACCATTGAACGCATGGCGCGCCATTTTGAAATTTTGTTAAAGCAATTGGTCGAAAAGCCCGCTCAACCGCTGGCTCGTCTGGAACTGGTTAGCGGCCAGGAAAAGAAACAGATCGTAGAAGAGTGGAACCAGACGGACGCTGCCCTGCCGGAACAGGCAGTTATTCAAGCGCTGTTCGAACAGACCGTTGAACAATTTGCCGGTCGACCGGCGCTGGTGTACAAAGATCAAACCTTAACCTTTAAAGCGTTGAATGAAAAGGCCAATCGACTGGCGCACTACTTACGCGCGCGGGGCATTAAAGTGGAAATTCCCGTGGCCATTTCGGTGGAACGTTCGCCAGAAATGGTCATCGGCCTGCTGGCCATCCTGAAGGCCGGCGGCGTTTACCTGCCGGTAGATCCCGCCTACCCGCCGGAGCGCATCGCCTACATTGTGCAGGACGCCCGTCCGCCCCTGTTGTTGACGCAGGAAAAACTAAAACCGCTGTTTGAAGCGTACGATGTTCAAATTTTGACCTTTGAAGCTCTGGAAAAAGAGCTTGCCGGGCAACCGTCAGAAAATCCGCCCATTATCAACGAAGCGGAAAATCTGGCCTACATGATTTACACTTCGGGCTCCACCGGCCAGCCCAAAGGCGCCATGCTGGCGCACTGCGGTCTGGTTAATTTGACGCTGGAGCAGATTAAAGATTTCGCTCTGCAGCCGGAAAGTCGCGTGCTGCAGTTTGCCAGCTTCAGCTTTGACGCTTCGGTTTCCGAAATTTTTACCACACTGGTCAGCGGCGCCGCCCTTTACCTGATTGACCGCGACGAAATGCTGGACGTGGCTAAGGCCATCAACCGTTACCAGATTTCTGTGATCACCCTGCCGCCTTCGGTCTCTTCGCTGATCAATCCGCAGGAAGTGCCGTCGCTAAAAACTCTAATTTCTGCCGGCGAGGCCTGCTCGGTGCAACTGGCGCAAAAATGGCATAAACACCTCCGCTTTTTAAACGCTTACGGGCCAACGGAAAATACGGTTTGCGCTTCCCGTTATTTTGTGACCGAAAAGCCCAAAGGCAGCGCAGTGCCTATTGGCCGACCCATTGGCAATGTTGAGCTGTACATTCTAAATAAAGAGATGATGGTACTGCCGGTAGGCGTGCCGGGCGAACTGTACATTGGCGGCGTCAATCTGGCCCGCGGCTATTTAAATCGCCCCGATTTAACCGCCGAGCGCTTTGTGCCCCATCCCTTTGCCCGAAAGCCCGGTCAGCGTCTTTACAAAACCGGCGATCTGGCGCGTTTTCTGCCGGACGGCAACATTGAGTTTTTAGGACGCATCGATTTTCAGGTTAAAATTCGCGGTTTCCGCATCGAACTGGAAGAAATCGAAAATGTGCTGATGCAGCATCCGCAGGTGGAAGATGCCGTTGTGCTGGTGCGCGAGGATCAGCCCGGTCAAAAACTGCTTGCCGCCTATTGCGTGGCTTCTGGGGAGGAAGAACCGGACGCCGAAGCGTTAAAAGCGTTTTGCAAAAAATCGCTGCCGGACTACATGACGCCGCAGGCCATTTTGTTTCTGGAAGCCTTTCCGCTTACGCCCAACGGCAAAATCGATCGTCGCGCCCTGCCCGCGCCCGATTATGAGGCGCTGCAGGCCGAAAAATACGTGGCGCCGCGCACTTCGGAAGAAGAAGCGCTGGCCGCCATTTTTGCTGGAATTTTGAATCTGGAAAAAGTCAGCGTTACCGAAAGCTTCTTTAACCTGGGCGGACATTCTCTGCTGGCCACGCAGCTGGCCTCGCGCATCCGCGATGAATTTAACGTGGAAATTCCTTTAATCAGCATTTTTGAAAATCCCACCGTCGCCCAGCTGGTAACCGTTATTGAGGAGCAGCGTTTAAAGCAAAAAGGACCGCAGTTGCCGCCGTTTAAGCGCATACCGCGCGATCAGGACATTCCGCTCTCTTTTGCTCAGCAGCGTTTGTGGTTTCTGGATCAGCTTGCGCCGGACAATGCCACTTACAACATTCCCACGGCTTTAAAAATTAGCGGTCGCTTCAATTTGCCGGTGTTCGAAAAGACCTTAAACTTTTTGGTGGAGCGTCACGAAACCCTGCGCACGACCTTTGCCAATAAAAACGGTACGCCGGTGCAGGTCATCAAAGAGACGCTTAGCATCAAACCGGCGGTGGTGGATTTAACCCATCTGCCGGAAAAAGAACGCGAACGGGAAGCGCTGCGCCTGGCTACCGAAGACGCCATGGAACCGTTCGATCTGGAAATCGGGCCCCTGTTCCGCGTTAAGGTGCTTAAACTGGCCGACGACCAGCACGTGGTTCTGTTTAACATGCACCACATCATTTCCGACGGCTGGTCGGTGAGCATCCTCATTCGCGAATTTGCGCAGGTTTACGAAAGCTACTTAAAAGAGATGATTCCCCCGCTGCCCGATTTGCCCATTCAGTACGCCGATTTTGCCGTCTGGCAGCGCGAATGGCTGAGCGGCGACGTGCTACAGGAGCAAATCGATTACTGGAAATCAACCATCGGGCTTAACCCCGAGCCGCTGAACCTGCCCACCGATTTTCCCAGGCCGGCGGTTCAGACCTTTAACGGTTCCAGCTTAGACCGGCTTTATCCCAAAGAACTGCTGGAGCGGCTGAAAGCCTTTTCGCGAGAGAACGGCGCCACGCTGTTTATGACGCTGCTGGCTGCCTTTGAGGCGCTGCTCCACCGCTACAGCGGGCAGGATTCCATCCTGGTCGGTTCGCCCATCGCCAACCGCCGCCAGACCGAGCTGGAAAACCTGATCGGCTTTTTTGTCAACAATCTGGTGTTAAAAGGCGAGTTTGACGATGATCCCGATTTTGTAACCCTGCTGCAACGCGTGCGCAAAAATACGCTGGAGGCTTACGCGCATCAGGACCTGCCGTTTGAAAATCTGGTTGAAATTCTGCAGCCGGAGCGCGACATGAGCCATGCGCCCATCTTTCAGGTCATGTTTGTCATGCAAAACACGCCGGTGCAGCCCGTTCAGTTAAGCGATGTGCGTCTGGAGCCGATCATTCCCGAACAAAAAATAGCCAAGTACGATCTGTCGCTGGTGGTCATGGAAACGGAAGACGGTTTGTTTGCCGAGTTTGAGTACAACACCGATCTGTTTCGCAAAGAGACCATTGAGCGTTTGCACAACCATTTTCAAAAATTGCTGGAAGATGTTTTGCAAAGCCCGCAAAAGCCCGTTTCTACTCTATCTTTGATTACCGAACAGGAGTTGAAGCTCTTCACCAGAGAATGGAATCGGATTCCATCGGAGCCGCCGCTGGATGTTTGCATTCAAACGCTGTTTGAACAACGCGCTGCCCGCACGCCGGACAAAACGGCCGTGGTTTACGAAAACGAGCGTTTAACCTTTGAACAATTGAATATCCGCGCCAATCGACTGGCCCATTACCTGAGAGAGATCGGCGTAGGGCCGGAAAAAATCGTGGCCATCTCACTGGAACGCGGGCAGCAAATGATCATCAGCCTTTTAGCGGTTTTAAAAGCCGGCGGGGCCTATCTGCCCATCGATCCGGAATACCCGTCGGATCGACTGAACTACATGTTAAAAGACAGCCGGGCAAAATGGTTGATCACCAGCCAGCAGCTCAAAGAGAAATTTTCCGATTTTAGCGGTCAGTTGATAATTCAGGAAGAGATCGAATCCGTTTTAAAAGCCAAACCGGCCGACAACCCGCAAATCGTCAATCGACCGCAGAACCTGGCGTACATCATTTACACATCCGGCTCTACCGGTAGGCCCAAAGGAGTGATGCTCCAGCATCGTGGGCTGGTTAATCTGGTATTTTCTCTGGGCGGATTTTACGGGGTTAACGCGCAAAGCCGTACGCTGCAATTTGCATCGTTCAGTTTTGACGCTTCGGTAGAAGAAATTTTTAACACGCTGATCAACGGCGCCACTCTCTATCTGATCGATCGTCAAACATTGCTCTCCGGCACCGGACTGGTAAACGCCTTAAAATCGTACAAAATCACCAATGTAACCCTGCCCCCGTCGCTGCTTAACGTGCTCAATCCGCAGGATTTTCCGCACCTTAAAAATATTACCAGCGCCGGCGAAGCCTGCACGCCGGAGATTGCCAATAAATGGGCTCAGGGCCGTCGTTTTGTCAATGGCTACGGCCCCACAGAGAACACGGTTTGCGCCACAGTGTACAACGTTGAGGAGCCGTTGAAAGGCAATACGGTGCCCATTGGCCATCCCATACACAACGTGCAGGTTTACGTTTTAAATCGGGCCATGATTCACCAGCCCATTGGCGTGCCGGGCGAGTTGTACATCGGCGGGCCCGGCCTGGCGCGCGGCTATTTAAATCGCCCGGATTTAACAGCCGAACGTTTTGTGCCCAATCCCTTTTCTGAAAAGCCAGGAGAACGGCTGTACAGAACCGGCGACCTGGTGCGCTTTTTACCGGACGGCAATCTGGAATTTTTGGGCAGAATCGACAAACAGGTAAAAATCCGTGGTTTTCGCGTGGAACTGGGCGAAATTGAAGCCGCCATTCGCCAGCACAAAGGCGTAAAAGGCGCGGCCGTTAACGCCGTAAAAACCACGACAAACGAAACGGCGCTGGCGGCCTATCTGCTGGTGGAAGAGCGGGAAAAGTTTGACCTGGCAGCTCTTAAGCAAGAAATTAAAAAAATCCTGCCGGACTACATGGTGCCTGCGGCTTTTATTCTGCTGGATGAATTTCCTTTAACGCCCAATGGTAAAATTAACTACCGCGCCCTGCCGGTTCCGCAATTTGATCAATCGGGCGAAGTAAAACAGACGGTAAAGGCGCGCAACACGCTGGAAGCCCGCCTGGTGGACATCTGGAAAGAGGTTTTAGGCGTTACCACCATTGGCGTTACCGACAGCTTTTTTGAATTAGGCGGCCATTCCCTGCTGGCCATGAAGCTGCTGACGGCGGTTGAACAAAAACTGGGCAAGGATGTGAACCTGGTCAGCTTTTTCCGTGAACCGACCATCGAACACATGGCTCGACTCATCGAAGAAGACGCGCCGTTTGAATCTGGCGCCACGCTGGTTAAACTTAAAAGTGGAGACGACCGTCAGCCGCTGTTCTTTGTCCACCCCTCCGGCGGCAGCGTGCATCACTACGCCGAACTGGCCAAACTGCTAAAGACTCATCGTTCGGTTTACGGCATCCAGGCGCAGGGACTGGACGGCAAAATGCCTTTGCATCAAACCGTGGAAGACATGGCAAGCGCCTATATTCAGACCATTAAACAAAAACAACCACACGGTCCGTATTTAATTTCCAGCTGGTCTCTGGGCGTAATCATCGTACATGAAATGGCCCGGCAGTTCAAAGCCATGGGAGACGAAGTGGCCCTTGTTCTGCAGCTGGATCAGGGCCCGGACGTCACCTACGAAAAACCGGCCGATAACGCCGAGATGCTGGTCAATATGTTTAAGCGTTACTTTAAGTTAGACATCGATTACCTGCGCACACTGGATGAAGCCAGCCAGTTTAAGTTTGTGATTAAAAAGGCCAAAAAACATAAGGTCATTCCTCGTTTTGTGCGATTAAATGATTTTAAACGTTACATTCTGGTCAACGAAACACAAATCATGGCCTGGGTTAATTACCGCCAAAAACCGTACGAGGGCGAGATTGTTCTGTTGCGTTCCGAAGAGAACGCCAAGGCCGATCCGCCCGATCTGGGCTGGGCTAAGATGGTGCAAAAGGTGCGGATCATCGACGTGCCGGGTGATCACATTTCCATGCTGCTGCAGCCTCATGTCCAGATTGTGGCCGATAAGATTGACCGGTTGTTAAAAGATCTTTAAGCAGAATGAAAAAATGGAATTTACGTCTATCTTTTGCTTAACATCAAAACCAGTGAAGGTAAAAATCGTTAAATATTAGCTTAATTCAATATTCTTCTTGAGCAAAGAGAGAAAAGGATTTTGGGGAATAAGCCAAAAAATGGACAGTATTATTGGAATCTTAAAGAAGGACTGGTTTAATCTATTAAATAAAAATCGTTGTCAATTTCATCTTTCGGCGTTGCCTAAAGTATGGATTGTTACCATTTATAGTTTTAAAAACACGAAAGATAAAAAACGCGAAGACGTTCAATTTGGCAAAGCGATAAACGATACTTCCTTAGATCAGCCGCCGGTTTTTATATTGGGGCACTGGCGAAGCGGCACCACACTGTTGCAAAATTTAATGGTTCAGGATGCGAACTTTGTTTCCCCTAATATTTTCGAATGCAGAAATCCGCACACCTTTCTGGTGCGTCAGAATATTTTTGAACACAGACGAGCAAAAGCGGTTGCAGCAACGCGCCCTACCGATAACGTTAAAATTCGTATCGACAGCCCCGCCGAAGAAGAGTTCGCGGTGGGCGTAATGAGTTTGATGACCCCGCTTCTGGGCTGGGTATTCCCCAAAAATCGCGATCATTACGAAAGGTACTTGACATTCAGCGAGGTGCCAGAGTCTGAAATCAATACCTGGAAAACGCACTATCTTTATTTTTTGAAAAAGATAACCTACAAACACAAAAAGCAGCTTTTGCTTAAATCGCCGGTCAATACGGCGCGCGTTAAACTGTTGTTGGACTTATTCCCCAAAGCCAAGTTTATTCATATTCATCGTCATCCGTACGATGTTTATCGTTCGACTTTTAAGATGTACCGCACGGCGGTCGTTCGTTCTTCGTTCCAGGGGAAAAAACAGCGCAACATTGAGGATGACATTATCGACCACTACCAAAGAATGCACCAGGCGTACTTTGCAGACAGAGCTTTGATCCCCGATGGGCAGTTATTAGAAGTATCCTTTTCGCAACTGGAACAGGAGCCAATGGGCGTTTTACGTAACATATACGATTATTACGCCTTTCCGAATTTTGAAAAAGTAGAAGGCAATTTCCGGAACTATCTTGAACAGAATCAGAGCTATCAGAAAAACATTTACGAGCCGCTTCCGGAACGGTTGAAAAAAAGGCTTCAAACGGAATGGGCCATGGCCTTTGAAAACTGGGGGTACAAAAGTTAGGGAAGGGGCTTTGGTTGTGTTTAACGTTAAAATGTTAGCATTATGTTTAAATTTTTATCATATTTAGTGCAATTTAGTTAATCAAAAAGTAGAAGTAATCCAATATGAAATCTCAGGCAGCGCCTATTACAGAAGCGGAGCGTGGCGTTAATTCGGAGCCGCAAAAGTTCTTTAACAGAAACTATCTTTTGCTGTTTCAAGGACAGTTTGTTAGCCGGATCGGCACGCAGCTTTTTCTATTTGCCATGATTATCTGGGTCACAGAAACATTTAATTCCACCAGTCTTGTGGGCCTGTTAGGTATGGCGTCAGGGATTCCGCCAGTAATTTTGGGCGCCTTTGCCGGCGTTTTTGCCGATCGTTATTCGCGCAAATCGATCATTGTGTGGAGCGATGTTTTAAACGGCATAACCATCATTCTGCTTTCTGTTCTGTTTTACTTTTTTCCGGAGAACCGATCCATCATCTTTATTGGATTGCTGGTAGTGAGCGTAACCTCGGCCACCATCACCTCTTTTTTTATGCCGGCCATTGGCGCCGCGTTGCCGGATATTGTGCCCAAAGATAAAATTCCGGCGGCCAATTCGCTGGGCCAATTTTCCCGCCAGATCAGCCGGCTGATCGGACAGGGGCTGGGCGCTCAAATTCTGGCCTGGCTGGGCGCGCCGCTGCTCACCCTGCTCAATGGTTTAACCTTCATCTTTTCAGCCTTTAGCGAGAGTTTTATTCAAATTCCGCAAAAGATTCCGGAAAAAGCCAAAACGTTTAAAGATCAGTTCAGAGATTTTACGCGGGACATTAAAGAAGGCTTTCACTATATATGGAGCCGTAAAGGCCTGCGGCATCTGGTATTCATCTCCATTTTTATCTCTTTTTTCTCTGCGCCGGTGATGATTTTACTGCCCTTTTTTGTGCGTGATTACCTGGGTGTTTCTTTTCAGTGGTTCGGCTACATGTTAATCATTTTTGGCCTGGGAACCACCATTGGCTACGCCGTGGTAGGCATATTTAAGTTAAAAGGCAGCACGCGTAAAAATCTGGTGATCATTTTTACCGTTTTCGAAGCGCTGTCCACCGTTATGCTGGCCTTTTGCCACAATCAATATCAAGCCATGGCGGTGATGTTTTTACAGGGCTTTTTCAGCGGCTTTGTGATGGTCAATATTACTTCGCTGGTACAGATGACCACTCCCTCCGAAATTCGCGGTCGCGTATTCGGCGTAGTAACCACCATTACCGGCAGCATTGCCCCGCTGGGTATGGGGCTGGGCGGCGTGATCGCCGATTTACTGGATCAAAACATACCACTGCTGTTCGTAATTCTGGGTTCCATCATTATTCTGCTGGTCGTGCTCATTTCTTTAAGCCCTCATTACCAGCGTTTTCTATCTTATCGCAGCAAATGGGAAGAAGAAGAAGAAATGAAAACCTCAGGTGTTTTCTATAAAATCCGATATTTACAACCAGGAGAATTGGGTATTGACGAAGAAAAATAAAAAGGAGGTATTATGAGTCGCGAAGAACGTGAAGATAAAACCGTGTACAAAGTGGTGATCAACCATGAAGAACAATACTCCATCTGGCCGGCCGACCGTGAAAATCCTCTGGGCTGGAAAGACGTGGGTAAAACAGGCAGCAAAGAAGAATGCCTGGCCTATATTAAAGAAGTGTGGACCGATATGCGGCCGTTGAGCTTACGTAAAAAAATGGAAGAGCTGGAAAAACAGGCGGGCAATGAAGCCTGATCTTTACTTTTGCCTGCGCACCACAATTAATGTAAATGGTTTAAGATGAACTGAAAGAGATGATGAATCAAAATAAATGGCTTGTTATTCCGACGCCGCGTCCGGCGGCCAGAATAATTCTACTTTGTTTTCCATTTGCCGGGGGAAGCTCGCACAGCTTTCGCGGCTGGGCGCCCATTCTTCCCCCATCAGTTGAACTGCGGGCAGTAGAACTGCCTGGCCACGGTACGCGCCTTTCCGAGCCGTTGGCCGAAGACATTCATGAACTCATCGAGCCCATTGCCCGGGGCATTGCTTCCAGCCTGGATAAGCCTTTTGCCATTTTTGGCCACAGCATGGGCGCGCTGTTGGGCTTTGAAGTGGCGCTTTATTTACAAAATAAATTAAACAAACGGGCGGAACACCTCTTTGTGTCCGGCCACGGCGCGCCGGGCACGCCCCGCCACGAGCCGGAAATCCATCACCTGCCCAAGCCGCAGTTTCTGGCTAAAATTAAAGAGTACAACGGAACGCCCAAAGAAGCGCTGGAAAATAAGGAATTGATGGATTTGATGTTTCCCATCCTGAAGGCCGATTTTAAAATCTGTGAAACCTATGCGCATAAAAATTCGGGATTATTGAATACGCCGCTGACGGCGCTGGGCGGTATCCAGGATCCTTCTACGCCGCGCGAAGACCTGGAAAAGTGGCGCAGCTTTACCACTCAAAGCTTCAACATCCGGCTTTTCCCGGGCGATCACTTTTATTTATTGCAGCAAAAGGTTAACCTGCTGAAGGCCATATTAACCGATATCAGCAGTCATTTTAATTTAGCGAACACCTGATGACAGAATGGATCGAGTGGCGCCAATGCCCTTTTCGTTTTAAGGATGCGAACGAAATTCATGTCTGGCTGCTGCCCGTGGAACACAGCGAGCGCTTTATGCCGTTCTTAAGCGCGGACGAACGGCACAGGGCGCAAAAATTTCGTGTGCCGTCGGCGCGGGCGCAGTTTGTCGTCAGCCGCGCTGCGTTGCGTCTTTTAATTGCCGCCTACTGTCAGCTTGATCCTGCTAAAATACAGTTCAAATTAAATTCCCACGGAAAGCCCTATCTTGAGAATCATCCCATTTTTTTCAATGTTTCGCATTCCTACGACTGGGCCTTAATCGGCCTCAGCCCAAAGTTTGAAATAGGCATCGATATTGAAAAGATGCGTCCCGACCTCAATTTGCCTCAACTGGCCGGCCGCTTTTTTTCAGCAGATGAAGTTGAGCAACTGAATTCGCTGCCGTCTCATCTTTATGCCGAAGGTTTTTTTAATGCATGGACTAGAAAAGAAGCTTACATCAAGGCCAGGGGCAAAGGGCTGGCCATCCCCCTTTCGGGCTTCTCTGTTAGCCTTAAGCCCTCCGAACCGGCCGTATTAAAATCAACCGAACACGATCCGCAAGCCCTGCAACAATGGAAGCTGTCAGAAATTCCCGCCCCTCAGGGGTATAAAGCGGCGCTGGTGGTTCGTTCCTCCCGCTTCAATATTAAACATTGGTCTGGCAAAGAACTTTTTAAATTAAAAAACAACAGCTATGCCTGAGCCGCTTTTAAAAGTGATCAATTTCACTGAACGGAGCAATCGATTGTTGTAAAATTACTTGATTAAAATTAATTCGATTTCATATTCTGTCGATAGGTAGATTTAACCGATTAAATTAAATTTCAATGTAATAATTTTTTTGCTTAATTTTAAAAGTAAATGCACTTTAAATGTTCGGGAATGATGTTTATGAAATTGGCTCGATTTTCAGTTTTGCTCATGATTGTTCTGATTCTGGCCTGTGATGCGCCGCGAGAGAATCCTTTTGATCCCAATTCAAGCAATTATTATGAACAGAAATCTGAACTGATTGTGAGCCGGGTGTTTGTCAAACAGCTTTACCCGCCGTTTAACCCCATTGCCAATGCGCAGGTCATTGAACCAAACCTGAATCTATTTGGGACGACCAATGCGCAGGGTGTGGTACAATTTGAGCACAAAGCGGTGGATAGTTTGCTGTTTATGGTTTCTGCAGAACCGTATTTTGCGGATACATTAAAATTTTCTCGAAAGCAAACCAATGATTACGAAATTTTTTTAAATGCGAAACCGGCCGTTGAAAATACTAAATTTGTTTCCTTTTTCAACAACATTTACGATCAATTCAGCATTACTTCCATTTACATGGAAGCCCTGATAACGGACCTGGACGGGCCGATTGATATTAGCTCTGTGCGCTTACAGGATGAGACTTACGGCTTTGACACGCTTTTAGTTCGGGATGCAAACAACAGCGATCTGTTCAAAATCGAATTTGACTTGCGAGACGTTTCCAGCGATTTAACGCCCGAAGCAGCGCCGGAACTAAACTTTCATTTAATCGTGAAAAATAACAATGATGATCGTGTAATCAAAGGGCCGTATGTAATAAAAAGAGTCATCCAGGCCAATCTGGTGCAATTAAGCCCGACCATCAGCACGGTGACTCAGGATAGCGTGGTGTTCAGGTGGGTGGATCCGGAATTATCTTACGGTTATGTGTTTAATATTATTCTGTTAAAATTCCCGACTTTTGAAGAAATTGCTTATAAAGGGATACCTAAAGGTCAAACGTCTTTAATCGTTAAAAACTTAAGCCCGGGGCAATACAACTGGAAGCTTCAGGTGGAAGACAGACTGGGGAACATTTGTCAATCAAATTACATCATTTTTTACCATGAACAATAACATTGAAAAATACGACAAACTAACGGAAAACCATCTTAAAACGATCTATCGCCTCACACGGCAGATGTCTGCCATGAGCGATGAAGAAAACGTGCTGGACACGCTGCTGAATCAACTCATTGAAGAAACAGGCGCCGAGGTGGGAGCGTTTATTTTCTACGATCGTAAGAACGATCGTTTTATTCCCAGGAGCATTATTACCCGAGACGATCAGCATGCGGAGGATATCCATTTTTCCAAAACCGTTTTTCAACAAATATTAAAAACGCGAAAAGCGATTCTTTCGTTTGACACGCAGACGGATTCGGCCTACCAAAATGCGCAGAGTGTGATTATTAATCAAATCCATTCCATTCTGGCTTTTCCGTTAATCATTAAAAATCAGGTATATGGCATACTCTATTTTGACAGCCGAAAAAACCGCCAGAACTTTAACGAGGCAAGTCGGCAGTTTTTATCCTTATTTTCGGCGATCGCTTCTCTGGCCATGGAACAGATTTTAACCAAACAAAAGTTTGAGAACGAAAACATTATTTTGCGTAATCGTCTGGAAAAGACCTCGAATATCCCGGCGCTTGTGGGCGAATCTCCGCCCATGCAGCGGTTATTTACCATTATTAATAAAGTAGCCCGAACCGATGTCGCGGTGCTGATCACCGGTGAAAACGGCACGGGGAAAGAACTGGTGGCGCGCGCCATCCATGATCTGAGCGACCGACACGACAAGCCCTTTATTGCGCAATACATTGGCAATATTCCAACCACCATTCTGGAAAGCGAATTGTTCGGCTACAAAAAAGGGGCGTTTACGGGGGCTACGTCTGATCGCATAGGTCTTTTTGAGGCGGCTGATGGCGGCACTCTTTTTCTGGACGAAATCGGAGATTTGCCCTATGAACTGCAGTCTAAAATGCTGCGCGTTCTACAAAACAAAGAATTTAAACGCCTGGGCGAAAACATCATTCGCCATGCCGATGTACGCATCTTAGCCGCCACCAATCAGGATTTAACCAGGCTGATTAAAGAGGGCAAATTCCGTGAAGATTTGTATTACCGCCTGAATGTGGTGCATATTGTGGTTCCGCCCCTGCGCGATCGAAAATCCGACATTCCGCTTCTGGTTAAACACTTTCTGGAAAAGGACAATCCGCATATGCAAATCAGCGGCGCGGCTCTGAAAAAGCTGATGGAATACAACTGGCCCGGAAATGTCCGTCAGTTAGAAAACATTCTTAAACGGGCCAGCATTATGGCGGCCAACCAGATCATCGAGCCCGAAGACATTCAGTTTGATGATCTGGAAATTGAATCGTCAAACAATCTGCTACCTGAAAAGCTGGAAACTGAGGCCACCCTGGAAGAGATTAAAAACTACATCATTAAACGCCGCCTCGAGCAATTTAACGGCAATAAGACGCGCGCGGCTAAAAGCCTGAACATCTCGTTACGAGCTCTGCAACTAAAAGCAAAGGAACTCGGACTATAATGCTAAAATCCATCGGGAATTATGAGATCATAAAAATCATTGCCGAACACGGGCCAACGACCATCTGCCTTGCCCGGCATAAAAAATTAAAACGTAAAACATTCCTGAAGATTTTTAAAAGCGCCGATCCTTCTCTTTTACAACGCTTTGAACGCGAGGCGCAGATTGTTGCCGATTTGAATGATCGGCAAATTGTTGCTATTTACGATTTTGGCGAAGAGAACGGCCTCTACTACATTTCGATGGAATATGTGGAAGGCGGCAATCTAAAGGAATTTTTAGAACGCACTCCTTTAAGCGCCCCGGAAATTTTAGACCTGGCCTACAAAATTGCACGGGCTGTTGCGGTACTCCATCAGAACAATTACATCCATCGCGATTTAAAGCCGGAAAACATCTTGATCGATGAAGAACGCAACGTCAAACTAACCGACTTCGGCATTGCCTATCACAAATCGTTGCACCGCATGACAATGGAAGGCTCCTTGCTCGGCACTCCGCTGTACATGTCTCCGGAACAGATCAACAATTTGCCGGTCACCCCGGCCAGCGACGTCTTTTCTCTGGGCATCATTTACTACCAGATGATTACCGGCCAACATCCATTTGAGGCGCCGCGTATCGGCGAAATCTTCTCTCAGATACTTACCAAACCGGTGGACGACCTTAAAAAGCGGAAAACAGATCTGCCGGATTGGTTTGTTGATCTGGTTTTGCGCATGCTGAATAAAGAGGCCGGCGCCAGACCGCAATCGGCCGTTGACGTGCTAAAAGAATTTGAGCGCCATTTAAAGACTGAATCGTCCCAAAAAGAAGAGATTACAGTTGATGAAGAGAGCGCATATAATAAGCCCATCATGATCGTTTCTTTTGCCTTTTTGGCGTTAATTTTATTATTCGCCTGGTGGTTTACCCGCGAAAACAAAATCCCTGATTCCACCAATAATCTTTCGCAACACCCAGCGCCGGTAATCGACAGCCTGCCTCCGTTAGATTCTGCCGCCCTCCGCCAACGGGCCCCGCAAAATAATCAACCACAAAGTGAGGCAAATGTTAAAGAAGCCAGGTCGGTAATCCCCGCAACAACGCCGCCCCAAAATAATGAACAGGTGAATGCACAGGCAACCGGCGACGTTATTATAAAGACAATTCCATGGTGCCGAATTTACCTCGACTATCAACTGGTGGATTCCACTCCGATGCTCAAACCTTTAAAGCTAAAAGCCGGAACATATACCTTAGGCCTGCAGAATCCGTCTTATCCAATTTACACTCAGACTATTGAAATTAAAGCAGGTAAAATCAACCAATTCGAATTTATCCTGGATTCGCTCTTTTCTCGCCTTGATCTGCATGTGCTTCCCTGGGGCGATGTTTACATCGACGGCAAATATATCGGCAAAACGCCGCTGCAAAAACCAATTTATGTTACCAGAGAAAAGCATGTGCTGGAAATCAGAAATGAGTATTATGGTTCTTATGTAGATACCATCGATTTCAGCGCTAAAGCCCGCATTCGAAGACAAATTGCTCTGCAGGATTTAAAAAATAACCCATGATGGAGTTAGCCCATGAATCGCATCAATCTTACTCTTTTATTTTTTGCACTACTTTTCCTGGGCCAGTTGCAGGCTCAGAGCCACATTGCCCGACAGATAGAGGAACTGGAAAAAGACTTCCATGCGTTCGAATACAATAAAGTTCTGGAAAAAGGCAATTTCCTTTTAAGCGATCCCTACGTTACTAAAGAAGATAGTTTGCAGATTTTAAAATATATGCTTAGCTCGGCTTATGCTTTATCCGATACGGTCGAGGCAAAAAAAATAATTCATAAAATCATTAAATGCGACGCTAACTTCGTTTTAAGCCCGGTCGAAACCTCTCCAAAGATCATTGAGTTTTTTGAACACGTCAAAAGACAGATTAAACAAAACAAACCGATTGTGCCCTTAAAACCGCAGATTATCACCGTTGTCAAACCGGCCTCCCTGCCGCTCGCCTCTTCTATGCTCACTTTGTTGTTACCTGGAAGCGGGCATTTGCATCAAAAGTTTAAGAAGAAAGGAATGATGTACAGTGGAATCAGTCTGGGCATGATTGGCGGCATGATTTACGCCGCTATTCAGACGGAAAAGAAAGAGGATCAATATCTTTCTGCTAAACCGGGAGCGGACTTTGACAGGCTCTACGACGATTACAACCGGTTTTACAGAGCGAGAAATTTATTATTTGCAGCCTTTTTAGCGTGGGATTTTTACGTTTTTTATGATTTAAATAAAGAATGGCAGATTCACATCAAATCCAGGGTAAAAAATGACGGCGTGGCGCTGCAACTTTCCTGGAAATGGTGAGCATACCATGCATTTTTTTCGTAGCTATGTAAAAAATGCATGGTACGTTTTTCATGGGGGTTGAAATCGTTACTTACCGTTGCCTGCAATTTATTATTTTTATTCAACTTAACAAAGCAACGAACAAACTAAATTTTCTGGCACAATAATTGATATTAATTAAATGAAAATAAACAGCAATGTTTAACAAACCTTAAGGAGGTTTTATGAAACGTTCCAAACTATTTACCGTGTTAGGCGGGCTACTCATTGTAATGATGGCCTTTGGATTAACACAAGCCCAGAATTTTACCACGGTGATTACCGGCCAGGTAACCGCTGGCGAAGATTCTGTACCGGTTCCCGACTACAAAATGCTGCTTACCTTTAAGGACGATACCACCGGTTTTCGCACCTTAGTCATGACGGATGCCAATGGTTATTATTCTCAAACCGTCTTAAAGAACTACACCTACACCATTAGCAGCCTGGATACGTTTGTTTACGAGGGGTTCCAGCAAGATATTGAAGTGAAGGAACTGCCGGTTGTTCACAACATCCATTTAACCAAGCGTACCGATCTGGCCCTGGTGAATGGCTCTGTAACTTTTAACAACAACCCGGTTGAGACTGACGTGTATTTCTTGAAGTTACCGAATGATGTTGACCTGAATGATTTCCGTGAATTTGAAGTCTATTTTCGCGTTCCTAAAGCCGCGTTGATCTGGGCTTCGTATCAGGCGCATGCGGACTCTGTGGGACAATTTTCTCTGGAAATGATCACCGGTAAATATGTGGTTTACATTCCCGCCGATCACAATGCCGGCTATTTGAATTACTGGGCCGCTTTTGAAGTTAACGGCGACACCACTCTGGCGCCTTTCGAACTGAAAGAATTGAAGACCCTTTCCGGTCATGTGGCTAACGCAGACAAATATGACATGGTAACGATCTTCGCTCATCCGTTATATCCTTCGCGTCCATTCATGGCCACGCCGGATAGCGCAACCGGCGATTATTCTCTGGAACTGGCGCCGGGCACCTATGTGTTGCGTTTAGTCGCTTATTTTGACGACTACATGTACACAGTATTTTATGACAGCGTTTACACACCCAAAGAAGCGACCAAGGTAGAGGTACAGGGCGATGTAAGCGGCATCGACTTCAATTTGCCCGAACCCAATGTTTATCCGTTTAGCATCAGCGGTACGGTAACCAGCCGTCAAAGCGGTTTGCCATTAGAAGGCGCCAACGTGGCGTTTGTAAGCTACAATTTCATGAGCAACCTGTGGCAGGCCTACGAAACGACAACCGGAGCCGACGGCACCTATCGCGTTGAAGGCTACACCATGTTACAGGAAGATTCTCTGGTTGGTTTCGCCTGGAAAGACTCCACCTTCTTCGCTCAGTTTTATCAGGATGAAGCCACTTTTATGACGGCCGATCCCATTGTTTACCATGCTAACGAAGATGTAACCGGCATCGACTTTGCGCTCGATACCATCGATACGGAAAACGGTTACAGCATTTCCGGTATGCTGCTGAATGAAGCCGGCGAACCCATCACTACCGGACAGGTAACGGCTTACACCACCGCCACCAATGTCGGCGTGATCACCACTCAAGTCGATTCCACCGGTCACTATGCGTTCGATCCGGTATTCCCCACGGGCAGCGTGGTTTATCTCTCGGCCTGGGGCGGTTTTGATTACCTGCCGGAAATTTACAACGATGCCAAAACCTGGAAAGACGCCGATCCGATTTTTATCCAGGGCTCTGACGTAACTGGCATCAACTTCATCTTAGAAGAAAAGAAACCGACTCGTCTGCCGCTGGCCAAGATCAAAGGTTGGTTGAAAAAACAAACCGAAGGTCTGGCCAAAGCCGCCGAAGTTGATTACACTGGCGACCTGGTTTACGTACGTCCCGAGGGCGAAAAAGAGTGGACGAGCTACAGCTATGTTAAATCCGACGGTAGCTTTGATGTTCCGGTAGAATCCGACGGCACTTACGAATACATGGTTTCCACCAGAGAAGGTGAAGAGACAACCGGTACCATTACAGTTGAAAACCTTGAGGCTGAAGTTACGGTTGATCTTACCGGCATCGTTGATCCATCCGACAGACTGGTGCTGAAAACGGATCAATTACTGGATGCCTATCCGAATCCGTTTAATCCGAGCACGACCATTCGCGTGCAGATGGCCGAAGCCGGCCCTGTGAAACTGATTATCTACAACGTGCTGGGCCAAAAAGTAAAAACCCTGTACAACGGAAACCTGCAGGCTGGTTCGCAAAAATTTACCTGGAACGGTAAAGATGACGCCGGTCGTCAGGTAGCCAGCGGTCTGTACTTCTATCAGCTGAAAACTCAGAACACGGTACAAACTAAAGCCGTTATGTTCCTGAAATAAGCACACCCACCCACAGCCCACAAAGCGAAAAGCCCCGAAGCCGCAAAGCTTCGGGGCTTTTTTTTTACTTTTTTTATCAGTAATTCTGTGCGCTAACGCAATGTAGCTATTCTTGAATTTTATTTCCTTGTCTTATTAATTGAGGGAGCATTAATGTTTAAGTTAGCACGTTTGTTTTTTTACTTATTAACGATCCTTTTACTATTTATTGTCGCGCTGCTGAAGGCCCAGACCATTCAAAATGTTCAACGCTTAAGCACCACCTTTTTCAGCGCTGTAGCCGGAGAAGATTTTATCGTAGCCGATGCGTGGGGCTTCACAGACGAGGGACGCGAATTTGCCATTGTACCCAGGACCGAAGGTGGCGTTGCTATCGTCGATGTTTCAACGCCCACCAATCCTGTTATTGCCAGCTCATTGCCCATCCCGGCAGGCGGTCATAGATTGTACCACGCCAAATATTACGATGGCTACATTTATGCCGTTATGCGCCCGGGGCCGCTACAGATCATCGATGCGCACGATCCGTACAACGCGCAGGTTGTAAACGAATACGCCAACGGATTTAGCGAGGCGTACGTCATATTTATTGCCGATACTGTGGCCTACATGGCCGATGTTACCAGTAACAGAACGAACGTGAATTTAATTGCCCTCGACATTTCCGACCCACTAAATCCTGTAGAACTGGGCACCTGGTACCGCACCTACCACCACATTTTTGTCAGGAACGACACCCTGGTGGGCTTTGTTCAGAAAGGAGAAATTGACTTTCTGGATGTTTCCGATCCTTCTAATATTCAGCTTATTTACACCATTACCAACACCGGCGATAAAACGCACAGCGGATGGTTAAACGATCGAGGAGACATTTTGAGCGTAGATCACGAAACCATCGGCGGACATCTGGCGCTTTGGAATATTGATCCCCTGAACACTGCTTCCATGATTTCGGAATACAGTACGGCCACTAATACCATCGGAGAAACGAGCTTACACCACTCACGCTGGTATTTTGACCTGATTTACATGTCGTACTGGCTGGATGGCCTGCGCGTGCTGGATGCCTCCGACCTGAACAATTTAAACGAAGTGGCGGTTTACGACACCATACAGCCCAATCCTTCTACCATGTACCGTGGATTCTGGGGCTGTTTTCCCTATCTTCCTTCGCGAAACATTCTGGTATCCGATCCGCAAACCGGCTTGATTGTACTCGATTATGTGAATGACGGACCGGGAATTTTTACCAATCCACTGGATTCCATTCGCTTGCTCGGACAGCGTCTGCGCGGAGAATTCAATCAAATTAACGGCAGTTCGATTGATACGGCCAGCTCATACGTTTACTACCGCTTTAACGGTCAAAGTTCGTGGCAAAATTCGTCGATTAAACCTCAGGGACGGCAAGATTCTTTCTTTTTCGAGATTAATTTCCCACCCGATCTGCGATATCTGGATTATTACCTGCAACTGCAGGATATAAACGGCCAGAAAACAAGAGCGCCCGGACTGGCACCTTTTCTGGATTTTACCCGTGTTCGGGTTCAAAACTCGGGAGGTTCAATTCCGGAAATCTTCATTAGCGAAATTAGCGACGGCAATATTGCGACCAATGCTTTCTTAGAAATTTACAACGCCTCGCAGAAAACGGTGGATCTTTCCCAGGCCAAGATCGTGCGCTGCCTCCCGGGTTCCGACGGTCGATTTAACAGCGGGGCGTATGTTTTCGATTTTGGCGGCGACGAATCTTTTATGCTTTATTCTACCACGGTTCCCGCCGGCGGTTTTCTGCTGGTGGCTAATGGCAGCGACCAGACGACTTTCGAAAGCGAATGGGGGCCCTTACCTGAAAATGTCCACTTCAATCCCGGCACGTCTGATTTACAACTGGGTACGGGCAGCGGAACGCGCTGGGCACTCATCCAGGGCGGGAATGTAAATCGTTACGACGGGGTGGTAATTGATCAAACTCCTTCTAATGTGGGTGGGACAGGTCAGTATGCTTATCAAATCAGCAGCGGCAACTGGAGCGTGAGCACATCGGCAAGCAATGCAACGCCCGGCTATCTGGCAGCCGATCAATCGCTGCCGGTTGTTCTCTTATCGTTTAGCGGACGTTATGATGGAAGCGCGGTTGAACTAACCTGGCAAACTGCTTCGGAAGTAAATAACCATGGTTTTGTGATCTTAAAAAAGGAAAACGGAGATGCCGAATACCGCCCGGCAGCCAGCTTTGAAACCGCTTCCGAATTAAAGGGCGCCGGCCACTCCTCAACCGGCCGCCACTACCGTTACCAAGATGCGGAGGTTCTTGTTCATCGAACTTACAGGTACATACTTGAAAGCGTCTCTTTTAACGGCCGGATACAACGCCTGGATTCGATTGAAGTCCGTACGGAACGGGGCGAAATCATCATTTCGTCGCCGCTTATGGTGCGTTGTTACCCCAATCCTTTTAACGGCAAGACCAGAATTTCAGTCACATTCAATGACAATACCGACCAATTATGCGAACTGAAAATATTTGATTTAAATGGCCGATGCGTAAAAACGTTTTCCCCCTCCGCGGCGCTCTCCTCCCCGATGCAATTTGTGTGGGACGGTCGCGATAATGCTTATTCGCTTCTGGCTACAGGACTTTATTTTTTGAAAGTTCGCTCTGCAAAAACAGAGAAAACGGTTAAGTTGCTGCTGATGCGATAGTTAGAACGTAAGGCGACGCATCATGCGCTTTTTACGCAATATCAGTTGGCAAACATAGGATTGGCTCCCTTCTAACCTCTTTGCAACAGAGGCATAATATGGATCAGTAAGCCGTCATCGGCATTTTTGATGATCTGGAATTTTTCTTTTAATTCCTCCGGCGCGGTATGGACGACAAAGGCGCTCCCCGCCCAATTCAACAGATCCAGGTCGTTGTAATCATTTCCTAACGCCACGATATTGCGAACCGAGATGTTTAAGCGCTCTGCTAAAAATTGCGCGGCCAGCGCTTTGTTAACGCGTTTGTCAAAAATCTCCACCCACATGGAACGGCCGTCCAGCGGCGAGGTGGTTCGAATAATGTTGATCCTGTGCATTAAAGGCTGCAGTTCTTCTTTAATTTGCTGCAGTTCTTCAGAGATTACCAGAATTTGACCGGCGGCCATTCCCCGTTTTCGTTGTTTTAAAGGCCTGGCAAAATCGCGATATAATTCAAAACGACGGGTAAAATCCTGCCGGGGCGCAATGCCATCATAATAAAAAAATTTGTGGTTTTGCGGCGCCGGTTGATGCACAAAAAAGGAATGGCGCCTGCGTTTCAAAATGGCAATGATTTCATCTACCAGCCCTCCCTCCATATCGTACGAACGAATCAACTTTTGCGAACGCCAGTCCAGGATGCCCACGCCCGTTGAAAGAATTAAATAATCAATGGGAAATGACATATCGATCACTTTTTTTAGTGAAAACAAAGAGCGGCCGGTGGCGATCACACGCACCACGTTCATGTTTGCCAGCGCTTTTAGAAGCTTCAGATCCTGATCAGAAATGAACTTGCCCGGCTGAAAAAGCGTGCCGTCAAAATCAAGAACCAGCATTTTTTTCATAACTTCAGACATTACTTAATCAACACAATCTTCCGCGCCTTTTCAAAATCATTGGCTTTGAATCGAATCCAATAAGTTCCGGATGAAAGAATTTGATCGTTTTCTGCGCCCGCATTCCATAGCAGGTAGTGTTTTCCTGCCGGAAAATGTTGAGAGGCCAGGGTGGCTACCTTTCTGCCATTTACATCAAAAATGGCAATGGTAAGTCGCGTAGATTTGACTAATTCAAATTCAATACGCACGCCCGCATTTGCCGGATTGGGATAGGTATTAATGGAGATTTGCTCTGGCAGTGCTTCGCTTTCAGAAATGGCAGAAGGCCCGGCATTAATCGGCACGTGATAAAACGAAAGGGCGCCAACGCCTCTTTCATTACGGATCCATGGGCCTTCGTAGGCCATGGTTGGCAGGCGGTTGTAAGTGGCGTTCGGCAAATAGGTTAATAGCCCGGCATTCATCGACGTATTTAAATCCAGCACCACGGTGTAGCCATTGTTAATGGTGTATCCCTGCTTGACATAGCCAAATTCATCATCCAGGTAAAAATAATCTTTCATGGAATGGTTTAAGGTATCTTCGGGCCAGATCACTGGCTGATCGTACTCAATGGCAATAGAACGATGATCCGCATCCTGGTAGTATACTTCTCTAATGTCGGGCGCTTCAATGTTTAAAGTATCGGTTGCGCCGTAAAAATCGCGTTCTACCAGTCGAAAGATCCATTCGGCCATTTGCAGGTATCCATCATCGTTGTAGTGGCAGCCATCGTGCCCCACCAATCCGCAGGTAGCCATCACATGCACATTGCCGTACGTTTTCTTAAAATTACGCTGAATTTCGCGCACATCAGATTGCCGATCGCCGCCGCAGGTGCCCGGATGGAGCTGAAAAACGTACACTTTGGTTAATGGCTGATAATCCTGCCGCCAGGCGTTGTACAGCGTATCGAAGCGCGCGGCGTAATAGTCGGCATCGGGCGTATTGGAATCGGATTCGCCCTGGTGCCAGAAGATGGCTTTGACGGCGTTTTGCACATGCGCTTTGGTGGCTCTGTACAAAAGTCGCCCATAGGTAGTGCTCAAATTCATGTGATCATTGGAATCCGGTAAATTGTAACTGATGGAAGAGCCGCCGCTGCCGCCGTTAATAATGCAGGTGGGCATGCCGTATTTTTCTAAAATCATTTGCTGCAGGCGAAGCCCCCAGACGCCCACCGCGTAATCGCAGTCGCTGCACCAGCCCTCCGGAGTGGAAAGCCCCCAGGTGGTATCGGCGGGATTGTAGTCGTCATAATTGGTGTGTTTACCAAAGCTGCGGCAAAATTCGCTCTGAAAAGAGTAAGTGGTTGCGCCGGGATGTGAATTGGACTGGCCGTTAATTAAAAAGACGTCGCCGCAAACGATGCTGTCTTCTTCCGCTACTTTCTGGTTATCCAGCCATACCTCAAAGCGATATTCGTACAGGCCGGCAAAAATTTTGGGGCTAAAGGAGAAAGGCGCCTCTCCCGTTGCGTAATCTAAATTCTGCTCCATTTGCTTCCACAATACGGCATCACGGTAAATTTTAAGCGCAATCTTCTGATATCCTGCACTCAAAACATTGCCGGCCACCTGCACGACGGCGGAATCCTGATTATCGCGTGGGAATAACTGCAAACGCGCCGGAAACTTACTGAAAGTAACCTGCTGCGCGTTTGTGGCAAGAGCGAGAAACAAAATGTTTAAATACACAAAAATGTGACGCATGCCTTTCTCCTCTTAAAAAATGCGTATTATTTTATTATCCGTCTTATCTATTTAATTAAGAAAATTTTAGCAAAAAAACAAGCGTACCTTCAACGTTTAATTTTAGAGGGGGAGAAAAATGCGTTTAATCACTCTTTTAATCCTTCTGTTCTTCCTGAACAGCATCCTTGCCGCGCAGGAATACCTTCCTAACGTTTTACTGGTAAAAATCGAACGATCCGCCCTACCTGCGCTCAACAAACAGCTCTTTCAACAGGGTTTAACCGGTCTGGCGGAGCTCGATTCGCTCAATCAAAAATATCGGGCCATAAGCGTGCGAAAACTCTTTCCCTACTTCAAGCACAAAGGAACGCCGGAGCGGCCGGTCACGCTTGATCAGTGGCTGCGGATTGTCTTTGAAAGCGATCAGGACATCCCGGCATTGATGCAAAGCTACAGGGCGCTTAAAACCGTGCTTTACGCCGATCCTTCGGTTACCATCCCGTTGTACAAAACGCCCAATGATCCTTCCGTTGGTTCCCAGTGGCATATCGAGCAAACGAATGATCACGATGTGGACGCTTACGCCGCCTGGGATATTGCCACCGGCGACAGCGCGATCATCGTTGCGGTAATGGACACGGGCGTTCGCTATTTTCATCAGGACTTAGGCGGGGCGAACGCATCGTATAATGCGCCGGAAAACAGCCGGGGCAATATGTGGATTAACTGGGCGGAAAAATATGGCACGGCCGGCGTAGATGACGACGGCAACGGAAAGATCGACGACTGGATCGGCTGGGATTTTGTAACCGGCAATCCCCAACTGTTTAATTTAGGCGATGATTATGATGTGGAAGATAACGATCCACGTGATTTTAACGGTCACGGCACGCATTGCGCGGGAAATGTAGGCGCCATCAACAACAACAATCTGGGCGTTAGTTCCGTGGCCGGCGGCTGGGGCGAAGATGCCCAGGCGCGGGGCAACGGCGTGCAGATTATGGCCTTGCGCATCGGCTGGGACGACCTGCCCAGCGGACGCGTAGGCATGGATTTTGCCGCAAACGCCTTTATTTACGCGGCAGACAACGGCGCTAAAATCGCCAGCTGTAGCTGGGGCAGCTCTAACGTCGGCGGCCTGGAAGACGCCGTCAATTACTTCCTTTACAATACCACGGTCAATCTTGGGCCTGCGAATCGCGTAAGATTGATATTTAAAGCGGCAGGCAACGATAACAACACGGCCACCGATTACCTGACCGGTAGAGACGACGTGATTTCCGTGGCCGCCACCGACGAAAATGACCAGAAGGCCAGCTTTTCGAGCTACGGCACGTGGGTCGATATTTCCGCGCCGGGGAACAATATCTACACCACCTACCACGATGCCAACTCGCCGGAAACAGACGTCTATGCCTCCGTAAGCGGCACCTCCATGGCCACGCCCATCGCGGCCTCGGTGGCCGCGCTTGTCTGGTCTCACAATCCGGCGCTAACCGCACCCGAAGTGGAACAGATGCTTTTCGACAGCGCCGACGACCTGGACGCCTTAAATCCTTCTTACGCCGGCTTGTTGGGCGCCGGACGGGTCAATGCCGCCGCAGCAGTGCAGCTTTCCGATCAATCTCTGCCCGTTACCTTAACCTCTTTCGAAGCGCAATGGACGGGTGAAAATGTACAATTAAGCTGGCAAACCGCTTCCGAAATTGACAACCTGGGTTTTAATATTTACCGTTCGCAACACGCCGATTCGGCCTTTATGCTGCTGGCCAGTTTTAAAGAAGATAACCAGCTTAAGGGGCTGGGCAACTCGTCCAGCGGAAAAACCTATTTTTTTACCGACACTTCGGATCTGCAAGGCGGCCGAACCTATTTTTACCTACTGGAAGACGTGGCCTTTAATGGCAAGTCGCAAAAGCACGGTCCGGTTTCCGTCTTTATTCCGAGCGCTGTCATGCCCGGGCGCATCACCTTACTGCCCGCCTTTCCCAATCCCTTTAATCAACAGACCGCCATTCGCCTTTACATCCCTGACCAATTGAGTTCAGGCGCTTTTACGCTGTCCATTTTTAACGGGCAGGGGCAAAAGGTGCGTCTGCTGGCCAGCGGAAAATTCAACGCCGGCTGGCAGAGATTCATCTGGAACGGCAGAGACGACAACGGGCAGGCGGTTAGTTCGGGCGTTTATTTCTGCGTCATTCACGGCAAGGATTTTAAACAGGCGCGCAAACTGATTCTGATCAAATAAAACGGCGGCGGGCACAACACTACTCATACCGCTCCCTGAGCGCAGTCGAAGGGAGCGCAGTCGAAGGGAGCGCAGTCGAAAGGAGTCCTTTCACAATCAACGGTTGCTTCGGCTTCGCTCAGCAACCGGGTTCGACTTCGCTCAGCAACCGGGTTCGGCTTCGCTCAGCAACTGTGCTCCCGCTCCCTGAGCGGAGCCGAAGGGAGCGCAGTCGAAGGCTCGCCCTGAGCGCAGTCGAAAGGAGTCCTTTCACAATCAACGGGTGCTTCGGCTTCGCTCAGCAACCGGGTTCGGCTTCGCTCAGCAACTGTGCTCCCGCTCCCTGAGCGCAGTCGAAGGGAGCGCAGTCGAAGGCTCGCCCTGAGCGCAGTCGAAAGGAGTCCCTTCACAATCAACGGTTGCTTCGGCTTCGCTCAGCAACCGGGTTCGACTTCGCTCAGCAACCGGGTTCGGCTTCGCTCAGCAACTGTGCTCCCGCTCCCTGAGCGGAGCCGAAGGGAGCGCAGTCGAAGGCTTGCCCTGAGCGTAGTCGAAGGGAGCCGTTGATTAATATCGCCTTCGAGCATTGCCACAACTCCATGATTCAAGGCCAAAGGCAGGACTTAGCGCTTTACATTTCCTGCTTTAGCAGAACCTATTGAAAAGAGCGGCTCTGGGAAAAATTATTTCGGCTGCGTAACCCGATCGACCAGATAAAGGATCGATTCAAAGGTCAGGCCGCCGTGTTCGCTCAAACCGATTTCGCAGGTGCGGCTGGTGGAATAGCCGTGTGTTACTTCCGGCGGCAGTTGTTCTTTTAAAAGCTTCAGTCCGCTGGCGTTCAATTCCGGCACGTTAAAGCCGCGATCGCCGGCAAAACCGCAGCAGTTTGTTTCGGGGACGACGACCTCTTTAGCGCACATGCGGGCCAGTTGTAAAAGCGCGTCTTCCAGCTCCATCTTTTTGGCGCTGCACACCGGAAAAACGGTAATGGTTTCATCAAGCGGCGTAAAGCGGAGATGGGGCGCCAGATATTTTAAGGAAAAGGCGATGGGTTCAAACAGTTTTAAGCGGCTGTCCAGATTTTCCTTCATGGTGTATAAACAGGGACTCATATCCGACAGCACCGGAATCTGGCCGTTGTTGCTGGCTTTTAAAAGAGCCGCTTCCAATTCTATCGCTTTTTGACGCCCGACTTCGAAAAATCCTTTACTGGAAAAAGCCATTCCGCAACAAAGCCCATTCACGTTTTCCGGCAAAATCACTTCAAAGCCTGCCTTTTGCAGCAATTTAAAGGTAACCTGGGTCAATGGCTCGGCTTGTTCGCTGTCTGGCAATACGCCCATGGAGCGCGTGATGCAGGATGGAAAATAGACCACCTGGCGCGGCATTTTTTTGCCGTTGTGAGACGAACGGCTGATTTTGGGGGCGGGCAGCGGCATGTAAGGCGAAATCCTCGGGAACTTTTTAAAGGTGATCGCGCGCAGGAAATGGGAGCCGTTGACCAGCAGCCTGTTGCCCAGGACCTTTCTGGCGATATTTAACGCACCCAACCCAAAGCGCACCAGAGCGGTTACCGACCCCATGTGACTGGCGATCTTTTGGGCCGTCCAGCGGGCAAGCGGCGAAAGTTGATCGTGACGCAGCTCCTTGATCAATTTGCCAGTGTCAATGTTCACCGGACAGGTTAAGGCGCATAAACCGTCGGTGGCGCAGGTTTCGTTGCCGTGATAGTTGTACTTTTCGTTTAAGATGGCCAGGCGTTGGGGCGCTTCGCCGCTGCGCTTTAAACTTTGCATTTCGCGGTAAACCACAATCCTCTGCCGCGGCGAAAGCGTCAAACTGCGCGAAACGCAGCTGTTTTCGCAAAAACCGCACTCAATACAGTCGTCTATTAAATCGTGGGCGCGGGGCATGGGTTTTAACGATTTCAGATGCAACTGGGGATCGTCGTTGATCAAAACACCGGGATTGACAATATTTTGCGGATCGAACAATTGTTTGATCTCGCGCATCACCTGGTAAAGCTCTTCGCCCCATTCCAGCTTAACAAAGGGCGCCATGTTGCGGCCAGTGCCGTGTTCCGCTTTTAACGAGCCGTCGTACTCCTCAACCACCAGCCGAACCAGTTCGTCCATAAAGTTAGCGTAGCGTTCGACCTCAGCCGGCTGCGTAAAATCCTGAATGAGCACAAAATGCACATTGCCGTCAAAGGCGTGTCCCCAGATAATGGCCTCATCGTAGCGGTATTTTTGGAACAGCGCCTGCAAATCAAGAATGGCACGGGCCAAATTTTCGTAAGGCACGGCAATATCTTCGATGACCACCGTGGTGCCCTTTGGCCGATTGGCGCAAACCGAGGGGAACAGCCCCTTTCGTACGCTCCACAGCGCCGTAATTTCTTTTACGTCTGTGGTGAACTGGACGGGACGCACTTTGGGCACATCTTTTAACGCGGCCGTTATCTCTGCGATCTGTCGGTTAAGGGTTTGCTCATCGTTGGCTCGCGTTTCCACCAGCAGGGCGGTGGCTTTTTCATCCAGCTTTTTAAGATACGCCGGCATCAAGGGTTTATTTTCAACCGAACGCAGCGAAGCGCGATCCATCAGCTCTGCGGCGGCCACCCTGCAAGTGCGCAGGGGCGCGATGGCTTTGCAGGCCGTTTCAATATCCGGAAAGATAATCAGGCTGGTTGCCTTTTGCGAAAAATCGTCCACCGTCTTTAAGGTAATCTCCGAAATAAAAGCCAGCGTGCCCTCAGAGCCCACCATCAGATGCTCAATGATGTCGATGGGATCTTCAAAATCGATCAGGGCGTTAAGCCCGTAACCGGTGGTGTTTTTCAGTCGGTATTTCTTTTTGATTTTTTCCACCCATTCGGGATGCTGCAGAACTTTTTGCCGAAGTTCGGATAGTTTATTCACCATTTCTTTTTTGCTGGCTAAAAAATTTCTGCGGCTTTCCGGATCGCGCGTGTCGAGCAACGTGCCGTCGCTTAAAATCAAGCGCAGGCCGGCCAGGGTGTGATAGCTGTTTTTTTGCACGCCGCTGGACATGCCGCTGGCATTGTTGGCCACAATGCCGCCGATAAATGCGGCATTGATGGAAGCGGGATCGGGCCCGATCTTTTTTTTGTAGGGTTGCAGGTATTGGTTGATCTTTCCGCCGATGAGAGCAGGTTGAACAGTAACCAGCGCGGCGTCTTCATTGATGGAATAGTACCGCCACTCCGTCGGTTCGATAACCAGTAACACCGAGTCGCTAATGGCCTGGCCGGAAAGACTGGTTCCGGCGGCCCGCACGGTAAACGGGATTTTTAATGCGGCGCAGCTTCGGATGGCAAACAGCGCTTCGTCTTCGTTGTAAATTTTTACGACCAGTTTTGGAGTCAACCGGTAAAAACTGGCGTCCGCCCCAAAGGCCAACGTGTTCAAATCGTCATGCAATAAGCGATCTTCAGGAATTTGCTTTTTTAGTTGATGGTACAATTCGGCGTATTTTCCGGCCAGCATTTTCACTCCCCTGTTGTTTCAAAATTTAAAGCGAAAAAATGCTAAAAAATTCCATTTCTTCCAAATTATTTTTTAACTTTAAACAGGTCATAAATAATGAGAGACGTGAGCCATGGATTCCTTAATTCAGGCGCTCGAAGCCTTTTACCAAAAAGTAGATGAAAACGTGCACAAGTTAGAAGAGCTGAACCGTGCTCGTTTGCATTGTAAAGCGGGCTGCGCCGACTGCTGTCTGGACGGCATTACCGTGTTTGAAGCGGAAGCGGCTTACATCAGGCACAAAGCCGAAAGTGTGTTGAAAGAGAAACCCCATCCCACAGGCAAATGCGCCTTTCTGGACGAGGACGATCGCTGCCGCATTTATGCTTTCCGACCTTATGTGTGTCGTACGCAGGGCCTGCCTTTGCGCTGGTTTGAATATAACGAAAGCGGCATTAAGGTTGAATACCGGGACATCTGTCCTTTAAACGAAGTCGGGCCAGAACTACAGTGGATGGACGAAAAATATTTCTGGGAAATCGGCCCGGCCGAACAGGAGCTGGCCGAGTTACAGCAAAAATTCAAATCCGGTCGCCTGAAACGCGTTCCTCTGCGCGAATTATTTTACAAATGACAGGGACAGTTTTTTGGTTGAATGGTTGAATGGTTGAATGGTTGAATGGTTGAATAGTTAGTCTGTCATTTCAAACTTGTTTCTGCAAATGTGGCGAATTCCTACCACCGTTTATGTAGGGCGAAGGATTTCCAAAAACAATTCAGCGCTGGTAAGCATTAATCTTTAGTCATATAAAAAAGCGCTCTGGAAAAAATGAGGTTGGAAATCCTTCGCCCTTACAAGTACGGTCATTCCTGATCTTTTGTCTGCGAGTGAAGGTGCAGGGGGTGAGTGCAACTGAAACTATTTTTATTTTTTTTCATTCATTGCGCCCTTTGTGATTTCTCTGCACGCTGTGCGCTGTGCGCTTTGTGGTTGCTAAAATCTCTGCAAAAATGTTTTTGCGTGCGGCTTCGCTGCCTTAGTAAGTTTCTATCCGGTCATGGGAGATGCGATTTGAATGCGTAACATGTAACGCGCAACAGGTAATGGGGTTGGGCAAAAGTAAACATCCCGATCTCAGGCGCGCGTTTTGATCGTACATTACATTTTAATTTTTTACGATTTCAATTTTTGCTAAAAAAATTTCAATTAAATAAAGAAAATCAGCAACTTGCCGAAAATTTGCAAATTAGAATCAACTTTAAATACGGAGTATGAAGATAAATAAAATAACATGGATTTTTAAAAGAAAAAGATTGTCTGTCATTCCGCCTTTGATCCTTTTTCTTTTACTGGCCTTTATTCTGAGTTTTCTCTGGTTTCATGACCGGGAACAACACCAGCAGGCGCTCGAGGATCTGACGCGCGTAATGGCCGATCAGGTTACCTTTCGGCTGGAAAGCTGGATCAATCAGCGTCTTTCTCTGGCCGACTACCTGGCGTTAAATTGGGTGGATCAATATGCCCGATCACCCAAGAAATTCAACAAAGACGTCAACAATCTCTTTAAGATATATCCCGGCATCCAGGCCATCAACTGGATCGACAGCAATTGGATTATTCGCATTGTCAACCCGGTAAAAGGCAACGAAGACGCTCTGAATAAAGACCTCCATGCTCACCCCTCGCAAAAGGTAAAACAGGCCATAACCACAGCCATGACAACCAAAAACCTTACCTGCACCAGCGTCATTCCCCTTTTACAGGGCGGCAAAGGCTTTGCATCTTACAAGCCCGTTTTTGCCAATGATCAGCTGTTAGGCTTCATTAACATCGTGTTCAAAACCGATACGCTTATCCGCTACTGTCTTAATAATCCCTTTTTGCAGGAACATTTTGACCTGCTGATTGAAACGGTTGAGGAAGATACCATTTTCCATTCGACTCACCGTCAGATGTCAGCGGCATTTTTACATGCGTCCGGCGCGCAAATCGGAGACAAAATCTGGAAAATCAAAATCAGTCCTTCGTCTGATTTTATTAAAAGTCAACTGGCCGTGACGCGCAATAAATATTTTATATTAAACCTGATTTTTACGCTGGCCATCGCCCTTTTAATGTGGATTCTGGTGTTACGTCATCTGAAATTAAAGCAGAACGAGCGGCAGTTCCGATCATTATTTGAATCAGCCAATATCTGGATTCACTTATTAAAGAAAGACGGCGCCATCATTCAGGCCAACCCGTTTTTCTATCAACAAACGGGCTTAAGTCCCGCAAAAATCGAAGGCAAAAACTTTCTGCAGTTTTTAAACGCCAAATCGAGAAGAATTTTCAGCCAATGGCTGGAAACGATTGAAGAGAATCCTGAATTCCGGTCGGAACTGGAGTTCAAAATGAACGGACGTATTAAGGCTATCATCGACTGTTCCGGGATTGTTATCCGTAATGAATTGGATCAGGCTGAGTCCGTCGTATTGTATTCGAATAATGTAACGGATAAAAAGAAATTTGAAAAAGCCCTGAACGAAAGCGAAGAAAAGTATCGGCAAATTGTGGAGCAAAGCCACGATGCCATTTTTATTTATCGCAAAAATAAATTTTTGTTTGTCAACAACAGCTTAGAGGAAATTTCCGAATACCAAAAAGACGAATTGTATGAAATCGATGTTTTACAATTGATTCATGAAGAAGATCGGCCAAGATTGACCAAATTTGCGCGGGCGCGTAAAAAGGGAGATTTTGCACCATATCAATACACAGCCCGCATCGTCACCAAATCCGGTAAAATTAAACTTTGTGAGTTTAATGTAAACACCATTACCTATCAGGGAAAACAGGCCATTCTGGGCAGCGTGCGCGACGTTACCAGAGAGCAGGAGGCCCGCCAGGCGCTGGAAGCCAGTGAAAAACGCTATCGCAACTTATTTGAAAATGTGCCGGTGGGACTGTACCGCATTAATGAAAAGGGCGAACTACTGGCTGCCAATCCGGCGACATTAAAACTGATCGGCTGCCAATCCTTTGAAGAAGCCCAAAGCATCAACTTTTTTTCTTTTTACATGGATGAAACATCGCACACCCTATGGAAAAATCTATTAAAATTTAGCGAAAAACAGCACACCCATGAAACGCGCCTGCGCAAAATAGACGGAACCGTCATCTGGGTGCGAGATACGGCCAAGGTCTATCGCGAACCGGAAAGCGGAGGTCTCTTCATCGAAGGCGTTCTTGAAGATATCACCGAACAAAAGAAAGCGCAGGATCGCCTAATTGAAAGCGAACGACGTTTTAAAGAAATGGCCAATCTGCTGCCTCAATGCGTATTCGAAAGCAATACATCGCTCCGCTTGACGTATGTGAATTCGTTTGCTACAAGACTTACCGGATATTCTCAATTAGAGATGTTGCAGGGGATGAAAATATTGGAATGGTTTCCACAGGGGCAACAGCAAAAAGCGCTGGAATTCTTTGAAGCCGTATTAAATTTTAAGACGCCGCCATCCAATGAATTTTTAGCTTTACGTAAAGACGGGCAATTGTTTCCGGTTTTAATATTTGCCACTCCCATTTTAAAGCGCGAAGAGGTAACCGGCCTGCGGGGCGTGCTGGTGGATATCAGTGAAAGAAAAAGAATGGAAAACGCTCTGCGCGAAAGCGAAGCCCGTTACCGCAGCCTGGTGGAACAATCTCCGGATGCCATTGTGGTTCATGAAAGCGGTCGTATTTTATTTGCCAATCAGGCGGCGCGTAAAATTTACAAAGCCCAAACGTTGGAACAAATGTACAACAGGCCGGTTATGAGCTTTGTCCATCCTGATTCCAGAGAACTGGTTAAACGCAGGCTTTTAGAGGCCGCCGCAAACGGCAAAGGAACTGTTTTACCCTTAATCCAGGAAAAGCACATTGCTCTGGACGGGACGGAATTAGATGTGGAGGTGGTCGGAACGCGCGTGGAATATCAGGGACGAATGGTAAACCTGGCCATCATTCGCGACATCACCGAACAACTGAAATATCAGCGCGCCCTGCAAGAATCCGAAGGCCGCTTTAAAAGTATTTTAACCAGCATGGTCGATATCGTTCTGCTGTTTGATCCGCAGGGCAAGCTGCTGTTCTATAATGCTCCAGAAGCAGAAGAATTGAATTTTAACCTCAAAAGTTACATAGGGCGACCCATTTTCCGGCTATTGCCCCGCGCCATGAAATTGCAACTTAAACCAACCATCCACAAACTGAACAGGGGACAAACCGTAAAACTGGAATTTAACCTGGAAGAAAAAAACGCCGGTATTAAGTGGTTTTCTGCCAATGTGACGCCCATGCTCATCGAAGAGAAGATTCATGGTTATGTTGCCGTAGTGCGTGATATTACAGAACGCAAAGAAAGCGAACTGAAATTGAGCCAGGCTTTAAGCGAAAAAGAAATTCTGTTGCAAGAGGTTCATCACCGCGTTAAGAACAATCTGCAAAGTTTATTCTATCTCATACAGATGAACAAAAATCAAGTTTCTGACCTGAATAGCCGAGAAATATTTAACAACCTGCAAAATCAATTACGCGCCATGAGCCTGGTTTACGAACAGCTCTACCACTCGACGAATCTGGCGGCTATTGACATGAAAACGTACCTGCAAAGTTTAATGACCAATGTGCATCAGACGTTTTTAAACGTCGAAGATGTTAAACTGATTTTAAATATTGACGATTTAACTTTAGCGGTCGATAAAGCGCTGCCCTGCGGGCTGATTATTAATGAGCTGGTCAGTAATTCGTTTAAATACGCCTTCAACGATTCGGCAGGGCCTAAGGAGATTCACGTTCGGTTGAATAAACACAAAGGACGTATTCAATTGACGGTCAGCGACAGCGGGGCCGGTTTTTCGCCTCCGCGAGATTTAACCAGACTTAAATCGATGGGATTAAAACTGGTTCATTTATGGGCAACGCATCAACTGGGCGGAAAATTAAAGATTGACGGCCGGAATGGCGCAAAAATCACTATTGAATTTGAAATTTAAAAGAGTGGAGAATCATGGAAGCTCCTCGCATATTCATCGTAGAAGATGACGCGTTAATCGTTGCGCATTTGCAGCAAATTTTACAGGAATTTAATTACGGAATTGCGGGTATCGCCGCCTCGGGAGCGGATGCCATTGAACAAATTGAGAAAACAAATCCTCAATTGATTTTAATGGATATTCGCATTCGCGGACCGATAAACGGCCTTGAAGCCGCGCACCGGATTTCGAAAAAACAGGACATTCCCATCATCTTCTTAACGGCGCACGCCAATCAGGACTACCTCAATCAGGCGCAACTGGACAATGTTTATTCCTATCTGGTAAAACCGGTCAGAAGCATCGACTTACATACCAATATTCAAATGGCGCTATTTAAACATCAGGTCCAGCAACGTTTAAACATGGTCAATTCCATTCTGAAAACGCGGCAGCAAATCAACCAATTCATCCTTGAAAGGCGCAGTAAAAAAGAGCTTTTAAATGGTATCTGTCAGATGTTGGCCGGAACCGACGTTTTTACGACAACCATTTTGTTAACAGATACCCACAATAAAACAATGGAGATATTTATCTCTCGCGATTATGAACAGGATGGCAAAATCTTAAAGCAAAAAATTTTAGAAAACAACATGCCTCCATGCATCCAGAATGCGTTTGATACGGACGAAGTGGTAATCACGCGCGTCGCTGAGGATCAGTGTATATTATGTAAATTTTGCAAAAGTGTTGCCGGCCAGTTTCATCTGAGTTACCGTTTAGGATATCGCGACACCCAATATGGCGTTTTGACGGCTTATCTTGCGCCCACTTTTGAAGCCGACGAGCAGATTGTGGAATTATTCAAGGAAATTGGCAATGATATTGCCTACGCCATCCATAAATTTGACATCGAACAGATGCAACTTAAAGCCCAGAAAATGCTGAAAGAGAGCGAGTATAAATATCGAATTTTAAGCGAAAACGCGCTGGTTGGCGTTTTTCTGGTGCAGAACGAACAATTCAAATATGCGAATCCCCGCATGGCGGAAATTTTCCAATATGAAAGCCCGAAAAAAATCTTACAACTAAAATCTTATCTTGACCTCTGCCATCCGGCCAATCATCAAAAGATAAAAGCGGTATTCAAAGAGATGCTGGAAAGCCACAGTTCCCCAACGCATATTGAATTTAGTGGAATGGATAAAGACGGCAGGAGACTGGAGCTGGAACTATTAGCCTCGCGTATTGAATTTCAGGGGAAGGAAGCCATTCTGGGCAGCATTCTGGATATAACCGAAAAAAAAGAAAAAGACGAAATCATCCGCGTCCTTTCCACGGGCATTCAGGAAAGTCCTGTGGGTATTATGGTCACGGATCCGGAGGGCAAAATTGAGTACGTCAATCCCGCTTTCACCAAAATAAGCGGATATTCAGAAAAAGATGTAAAAGGGAAAACGCCCCGCATGTTAAAATCAGGCGAAATGCCCGAAGAATTCTACCGGCTGATGTGGAAAACGATTTCCAGCGGATCCCCATGGCACGATGAAATTATCAATCGGAAAAAAGACGGTTCTTTCTACTGGGCAAAACTGCTCATCGTCCCCATCAAAGACGCGAACAATCGAATTACACACTTCATGGGCATTCAGGAAGATATCTCAGAAAATAAAAAACTGCAACAACAACTGCTCCAATCCCAAAAAATGGAAGCCATCGGCCGACTGGCCGGAGGCATCGCCCATGATTTTAACAACCTGCTCACAGTCATTAACGGCTATGCCCAGCTGCTGCTGTATGCCTTAAAAGAAGACGACGTCCATCGTAAAAAGGTGGAACAGATCTTTCAGGCCGGCGAAAAAGCCAAAAATTTGACCAGTCAGCTGCTGGCTTTCAGCCGCAAACAGATGCGGCAAGCCCGCATATTGAACCTCAACGATGTAATCGAAAACTACCTTCCCATGCTCAAAAGCTTGCTGGGCGAAAATATCACGCTGGATATCCAGCTGGCCAGCGACCTGTGGCCCATTGAATCGGATGCCCATCAGCTGGAGCAAATTCTGCTTAACCTGATTGTAAACGCCAAACAGGCCATGCCGGATGGCGGAAAGCTGACCATCATTACGCAGAATTGCGCCATTGACCAAAAGTTTGCCAGCGACAATGAGGGCGCCCGCGCCGGTGATTTTGTGCGTCTTTCGGTGGCCGATACGGGCGTGGGCATGGATCAGGAGACATTAAAGCACATTTTTGAACCTTTTTTTACAACGCGCGGTGTGGGCGAGGGAACGGGCCTCGGCCTTTCCACGGTTTACGGCATTGTTAAACAAAACGAGGGTATGATTTACGTGACCAGTGCGCCGCAAAGCGGCACGATTTTCGACATATATTTTCCTAAGGTGGAGGGGACGGAACAAGCAACCCGGCCCGAGAATAAAGAAGAACAGCAAAACCTGCGGGGAGACGCCTCCATCCTGCTGGTGGAAGACGATGCCGACGTGCGCAAGCTGACCGGCAAGGCGCTCTCTTATTTCGGTTATAAAGTAACCCCCGCCCGCGATGGCAAGGACGCTCTGCGAAAGTTAAAAGCGGACCGCCAGGCATTTGATTTATTGATTACAGACCTTGTAATGCCGAATTTAAGCGGGAAAAAACTGGCGGCCATGATTCATGAATACTATCCCGGCCTACCTGTATTGTTTATTTCTGGCTACAGTGAAAATGAATTTAAAGAGGAAAACAGAAATGATCAGCCTAATTTTCTGCAAAAACCTTTTTCACCCATCGATTTAGCTAAAAAAGTTAATGAGTTGTTGAAGGACAGGAATGGCGCCAGGTGAGGCGTCATTCTAAATGGGGCGTTAGCGGATCCTCGCAGCGCCCCCGTAATGACATTCTGAGCGCAGCGAAGAATCCCTCTCAAACAAGCGAGGAATTCTTCGCCCCGCTGAAGCGAGACTCAGAATGGTACCTACTTTAGCGCGGCCTCCACGATGTTAATTTCCCAGGACCTCATTTAATTTTTTAGCCAGCTCTTCCAGCCTGTAGGGCTTTTGGAGAATGAAGCGGCTGTAATCGGAGTCCACAATCTTTTCAAGATGTTCGTCGGCGTAACCCGTTCCAAAGAGGACGGGAACGGCAATGCCCATTTCCCTGACTTTTTTCGCCAGGGTTACGCCGTCTATTTCAGGCATCACCAGGTCGGTAATGATCGCGTCAATTTCATCTTTTGCACTGTTTATGATTTTCAGCGCTTCTGCGCCGTTAGCGGCGGTCATAACTCTGTAGTTCAGTTTTTTGAGGGATGCCTCCAGCAGGCTGCGCACTTCAGGATCATCTTCCACGATTAAAACCAGCTGCTGACGGCCCTGTGCGAACTGCGCTTCTTTCTGCTCTGGTTGATTTTGGTCTTCCTGCAGATAGTTGGGCCAATAAATGGAAAAAGTAGTGCCCACGCCCGGCTTACTCTTTACTTGAATAAATGCCTGATTTTGTTTGATAATTCCGTAAACGGTAGAAAGCCCAAGCCCTGTTCCCCGCCCTTCTTTTTTAGTGGTAAAAAAGGGTTCGAAAATATGTTCTTTAACTTCATCCGTCATTCCGATGCCCGTATCTTTGACTTCGATTAGAACATGGGGGCCAGGATTTAAATCAAGATATTTATCGGCCATTTTTTGCGAGACTTCCACCTGGCGGGTTGAAACGACAATTTTCTTTTCTTCGGCGTTTTCTTTTTCCAGAATGGCGTCGCGGGCGTTGACCACCAGGTTCATTAAAATCTGGTCAATTTGCGTTACGTCCGCTTTAATCGGTTTAACCTTTTCATCAAGCTGAAAAATCAGTTTGATGTCCTCGCCGATTAATCGTTGAAGCATTTTTTGCGTTTCTTTAAAAATTTCATTGATATTAACTTTTTGCGGGGAGATGACCTGTTTACGGCTAAAAGTTAACAATTGCGAGGTCAAATGGGAAGCTCGTTCCCCCGCTCTGTAAATTTGCTGCAAATAGCTGTGCAGCGGATGATCTTTATTGATCAGCTCCAGGCCTAATTTTGAAAAGCCGTTAATAACAGTCAATAAATTGTTAAAATCGTGGGCCACCCCGCCGGTTAACTTGCCCAGACTCTCCAGTTTTTGCGCCTGGTACATCTGCTCTCTTAGCTGTTCCTCGGCCGAGATATCTCGTTGTACAAAAGCATAATTAATAATTTCTCCGGAATCGTTTCGAATCGGGAAAAACACCGTCAAACACTTAAACACTTCACCGTTTTTCCGTTTACAGGTAATGGTGCCCTGCCAATTTTTACCCTCTTTAAGATTTTCCAATAGTTTCTGACAAAAGTCTGGGCTGTTATCCTCGCTGAGTAAGATTTTTGGCGTTTTGTCTTTCAACTCTCCAAGCGTATAGCCCGTGTTTTTTTCAAAAGCTGGATTGACATACTCGATAGTGCCATCCACATCCGTAATGACAATCAAATCCAGTGATTGTTCCAGAACCTTGGCCATCTGCTTCAATTTTTCTTCCAGGGCGCGCTGCTGTGAAAAATCCCAGAACGAAATTACCGCACCCCGTGTTCTGGAATCTGATCTTATCGGATGCACCAGATAGCCGACCGGGAAATAACGGCCGTCCTTTTTCCTGAAAAACATATCGGTAGCGCTTTGCACGGTACCGTCTTTAATCGCTTTAAATATTTTGCTGTCTTTTTCCGGACAGGGCGTGTTCATATCACAGCGCGGAGCAAGAATTTTCTGAACCTTTTTACCCACCACCTCGTCGCGCGAATCATACCCCAGCAAGGTCAGGCAGCTGTTATTGACAAACGTACACACGCCGTTTTTATCGACGCCCAGAATGCCCTCGGCGGCCGAGTTGATGATCTCGTCAATTTCCTGTTCTTTACGGATTAATTCTTGTTCCGTTCTTTTATGCTCTTCAATTTCGTGCGCCAGTCGTTCATTCATCGCTTTTAGTTCTTCGTGCGCTTCCTGGAGGCGTCGCGTTCGATCCACCACCATCTCTTCCAGCTTAACCTGAAGCTTTTGCAATTTCTCTTTTTCTTCCACCTCGCTTAAGTCGGTAACAATCAAACCGATATCGGCGCCGCTCTCCGCGGGCATGGGATTGGCGGAAAACAATAGTGATTTCAATTGACCGTCATGCGGACGAACATAAAAGACCTTTTGATTGATGGCCTGCTTTATTCCCTTTTTTAAAATAATGTCCAATTTTTTTCTCTCTGAGGCCAGCAAAAAATCGCTTAAAAAATTCCCGACAAGCTCCTTTTTGTTGGTGCCCAGGATTTCCGTCAGTTTATTATTGGAATAAAGTACAATGCCTTCTTTGGAAAGGATGGCGGCACCTTCGTTCATACGTTCGATTAAAACACGGTAGGTAAAATCAGCGCTTTTTAAAGTGTAAATCTCCGGCAGTTCTTTGCCCTGAACGACAATCGCGTCGATCTTACCCTTGCGGATAGCCTCTAACGTGCCCTCTGCTTCTTTAAGACGCTCTTCAAGAATTCTTATCTTTTGTGCCAGCTCCTGACTCATCTCGCTTTCCTCTCCATTCATCAACCGAAATGAATTGGGCTCTTATCACCGGGAGAAAAAAGTTTTGTTCTTTGGCCTGTTGTTTAATTTTGGCCACCAGCTCCTCCGTCAAATTACCGATTAACATAGGGGCAACGGGTAAAACGCGCTGGCTCTCCGGCGAAGCGTCCCGGTAAACGTCAAGAACCGTTAGTTTATAATGCGCTAAAAATTGATCACAAACCTGACGCACCAATTTGATTGCCTTTAATGAGCGCTCGGTCATGCCGCTTACCAATAACAGCATAGAAACGTTTCCCGATTTTAGTTTATTTTCCATTGACCAATTCCAGGATTGCCGCTGCTCTGTCAAGTTCCGATAAATCGCCCACAACCTTGCGTTCCGGCGAGGGACTCAACCGGATCAAGGTAGGCAGAGCGATGATCTGTTTTACTCTGGCCAGAGAGGGATTTTCCGTAACATCGATAACTGTCAACTCGTAATTTTCTTTTAAATTTTTTTCGCATATTAATTTAAGATTGGCGATGGCCTGTAATGAACGAGGCGACTGACCGGCAATGTACAACTCAAAAATCCATTTTTGAACCGATGCCGGGACCTCTCTTTGCTTATTTACAGACATATTGTTCCTTTCTTTCTTATTTTCAGGAACGCAATTTTTGAATCATTTGTCGTTGAGCTTCCAGCCTCGTCTTCTGTTGCAGCACCTGTTTATGTTTTAACTCCAGTGTTTCTATTTCACTCTCAAAATTTGCTTTTAATAGTTCAATCTGATTATCGAATAATTTTTTACGGCTGCTAATTAACTTCTCCAGACGCTTTAGCTCCTGGTTTAGATTTTCCAGCACCATCTCCTCTCTGGTTTTCTGGGCAACACGCGCCGAACCCGTCAGCAAACCTTCCGCGCCTTCATATATTTCGACCAATTTGATACCCTGCGAAGTAATCAAGAATTCCCGCACCTGATTAGAATGTTTGTGCCCGCGCGATTTCAAAATAAACAAAGCTCTGTTCCGCTCGCCGGCCTGTTCCACATCGCGCAAAATGATCCAGGTATCCACAATCGATGAAATAGCCACATTGGTGCGCTCGGTGTGCTCACCTCCGCCGGTTAAGCTAAGCATAAAAGCGGAGATATTTTTTTCTTTTAACAAATCCGTAAAACGCATGAGCATGAGTTTCACGTCTCGTTCTTCAGAATCGGTTAAAAAGCTATTGATCGGATCGATAACGATAACCGACGGCGAAACTTTATTTATTAAATCGATCATCTTAGCCAGATGCAGTTCCAGGCCATACATGGTGGGACGCTGGGAATGAATTTCCAGCAGTCCTGAATCGATATGTTTTTGCAGATCAAAACCAACCGAAGCCATGTTACGCACAATTTGCGCCGGAGATTCTTCAAAAGAAACATAAAGCGCTTTTTCGTTACGCTCGCAAGCCGCATTGGCAAATGAAATCCCCATGGTGCTCTTACCCGTCCCGGCCGTTCCTGAGATTAAAACAGTGCTGCCGCGGTAAATCCCCCCGTCCAGCATCTGATCCAGATCGGGAATGCCCGTACTGATGCGTTCTGTGGAAACCTGATATTCTAACTTCACAGAAGTAATGGGGAAAACGGTAATGCCGTCGTCATCAATTAAAAAAGGGTATTCGTTGGTCCCATGAGAAGACCCACGATATTTCAAAATGCGCAAGCGACGCGTGGCAACCTGCTTTTCGACGCGATTATCCAGAAAAATCACACAATCGCTAACATATTCTTCCAGCCCGTAACGGGTGACCGGTATTTCGCTGGTAAGAGAAATTTCCGCCGTTACAACCGTGGTTAATTTACGCCGTTTTAGCCAGTGAAATAAACGGCTAAATTCTTTTCTGATAATCTCTTCTTTTTCAAAGAAGGCAAATAATGCTTCAAGAGTATCTAAATGAACGCGTTTTGCCCCAATCTCCTCGACGGCGGCCTGCAACCTTAAAAATAATCCTTCCAGATCGTACGTTCCCGCTTCATGCACGTCGTTGCCGGATAAATCGAAATAATCAATAATTACTCTTTTTTCTTTGATCATTTTTGCCAGGTCAATCCCTATGGACCTGGCGTAGGTGATCAGATCTTCTGCGGTTTCTTCGAAAGTCAAAATCACGCCCTTTTCGTTTTGTTTAACCCCATGCGCAATAAATTGTAATCCAAAAAGCGTTTTGCCGGTGCCTGGCCCACCGTACACCAGGGTGGGACGGCCGGCCGGAAGGCCTCCGCGGGTTATTTCATCCAATCCGGTGATTCCTGTTGATGCTTTGGGAAGTAAAACGGTTTCCATTCTTACCCCTCCAGAATTTGAGGTTATTGAATGTTAAAACACATGCGGATTATTTATTATCGAAAAAATTAAGTGCATCTTTAATTCAGGGACGGGGATTAAAAATAGAACTTAATGCCTGCCCCTTAAAGAATATTTATTGTAATTTAATCAATAGTTACTTCTATTACAAATTTTAATAAAGTTTTTTAACATTTTTAACACTGTTTGATTTCATTTGGAAATTAGCCTATTCGGAGTGTCTCAAAAGCGACATTAAATGAATGAGTCAGCATAAAAACCACGAATTTCACGAATGGACACGAATATATTTTATGTAATTTAAATAAAAACAATAGTTCCATTTAAATAAAATTCAATAATAATACCTTTTTATGATACTTCCACTGGAAGATCTAGTCTCGCCCTGGCGGGATTTGAAAATTTTTGTGCTGTTTTAAAAACTCATCCCCCATCCCCTTCTCTTTAAAAAAGAGAAGGGGCGTAAATAGCGCCGATTTGCTTAGCTTTAGTCTCAGTACAGTTTGTTTAAACATTTTCTGCGATTATTGGCGTAATCTGCGAGAAAATTACTTCGCGCGCGTTGCAGTTGATTTTGGTTGCGGCTATGCTGCCTTGGTAATTTCTCCACTATTCCTCGCTCCCCTGCCCTCTTTTACGGAATAATTATTTGCATCAGGCGTTTTTATTCTTTATAATTCACGCGAACGTTAAAACAATCACGAAGGAGTGTGTCATGTTATCAACGGCTGTTTTTCTCAATTTGAGTCCCGGGCTTTCAGAAAACGGTCAAGCCCAATCCATTTACTCTATCCTGCCTCGTTTTACCTTCCATACCTTTTCCTGCTGTTGTTGCTGTTGTAAATAATTTCCTTGTTCATTTAAGCTGTTTTTCCCATAAATATTTAAAAAAGTCATTTTAGTAGAATGGTCTATTCAGGCCCATTCGTTTTGTTTTAGTGAGCAATAAAAAAATTAGCATCAAAGGATGTAAAGATGAATACATATAAAAATTTTAGTCAGTTACTATTAAAAAAACATGTAGAGCATTTAAATAGCTTTCCTTCAAAAAAGGCGGTTCACCATTTTATCGATGAATTGCTGGCCTTGCTTTTCCCGCATTTCAGCGAGCAGGCGCAGTATTTGAGCGTGGATGAAATCAAAGGCAAAATGTCGGTTTTGCGCAGGGAACTGACGCATATTTTGCACTCGCTGGAGGGACGCATGCACAACAGCGCAGGCGGGGTGACGGAAATATTTTTTGAGCAACTGCCCCATGTGTACGAACTGCTCTGGAGCGATGCGCAGGCCATTTATGAAGGCGATCCGGCGGCCGAGACGCTGGATGAGGTTATTTCGGCCTATCCCGGTTTTTACGCCATTTACGCCTACCGCATCGCGCACATATTTTACGAGGCGGGCGTGCCCGTTTTTCCGCGTCTCATTACGGAATATGCGCATTACAAGAGCGGGGTGGACATCCATCCTGGCGCCCGTATCGGCCATTCCTTTTTCATCGATCACGCCACCGGAATTGTAATCGGTGAAACAACGGAGATTGGCAATAATGTAAAAATTTATCAGGGCGTTACGATTGGCGCCTTAAGCGTGTCTAAAGCTCTGGCGCAAAAGAAACGGCACCCGACCATTGAAGACAATGTCATCATTTATTCCAGCGCTACCATTTTAGGCGGCGAAACGGTAATCGGGCACGACAGCATCATCGGCGGCAACGTCTGGTTAACCAAAAGCGTTCCGCCCTTTTCAATCGTTTACAACACATCAGAAATACGCGTACGTTCTAAACTGGAAAAAGAACAGGCGCTCATGTTTCACATTTAAATAAGGAGATCGTCATGAAGCTTAATCATATACTGGAACAAATCGGAAATACCCCCCATGTGCGCATCAACCGGCTGTTTGACCGGCGGCATGAAGTGTGGCTAAAACTGGAACGCACCAATCCCGGCGGCAGCATCAAAGATCGCATTGCCCTTTCCATGATTGAAGACGCCGAACAGAAAGGGATTTTGAAAAAGGACAGCGTAATTGTTGAACCTACATCGGGCAATACGGGCGTGGGGCTGGCCATGGTGGCCGCCGTAAAGGGCTACCGCATTATCCTGGTGATGCCAGAATCCATGTCCATGGAACGGCGCAGTCTGATGGCCGCTTACGGCGCCGAATTTGAATTGACGCCTAAAGAGCAGGGCATGAAAGGAGCCATCGAACGGGCTAAGGAATTGGCGGCCAAACTGCCCAATGCCTGGATGCCCATGCAGTTTGAAAATCCGGCAAATGTTGAGGCACACAAAAAATTTACGGCGCAGGAAATTTTACAGGATTTCCCGGATGGGCTTGACTGGCTTATTACCGGCGTTGGCACGGGCGGCCACATTACCGGTGTGGCTGAAATCTTGAAAAAAGAATGGCCGCATTTAAAAGTGTTTGCCGTTGAACCCGACCAATCGCCGGTGCTCAGTGGCGGCCAGCCCGGCTCGCATCCCATCCAGGGCATTGGCGCCGGATTTATCCCGGCCATCATGAAAACCGATCTGCTGGACGACGTCATTCAAATCAGCAAAGAGGAAGCCTTTCGCTTTGCCCAACAGGCGGCTCGACAGGAAGGCATTCTGGTGGGCATCAGTACCGGCGCCTCGCTGGCGGCGGTGGCCCAAAAACTAGAGACCAGCAAAGAGCCTAAAAAAGTATTGACTTTTAACTACGATACGGGAGAACGCTATTTATCCGTGGCCGATTTATTTGTTTGATTTTTTTGAAAAAGTTAAAAGTTCGCTCTTTGTTCGAAATGACCAATCCCCCTTTTTAGAGCGAACTCAGGAAATGTTAATCATGCACCGGTTGGCCGATTAGATCAAAAATCGGCCAACCATTTTACAGCAAAAGACGGGCCATGGATACCGGGTAGACAATTTTCTCTTGATCAATTGAATGACGCACTGCTAATACGGCGCCCATTTAATAAGAATGAAGGTAGTGACTTCTGCCCTTTTTCCAGAATCAAACCAATTCCCTGTAATTTAAAGACAGCCTGAAAAATATTTTTTTTACCGCAGCCGTTTGCAGTTTTTGATTAAATTACCGATTCCCCAGACATATATTCTCGAAGGCCCTTGACATAAGGAGTTGAAAGTAAGTTTATTTATTCAACCCGGCAAATTGTTGACGGAGTCAGAACAGGAGTCGTTTCCAGGAAGGAATGATTTAGCGCTCAAACTGGTCATTGTGCAAAAAAGTATTTCTCCTCTTCCGCCTTAAAGTTAACGTTTTAATGCTCAGCTACATTTGACGTTGCAGACAATGAAGACGAGTAACAAATTCCCTGGAAAAGCGAAGTTCGGGGATCGTCTGCTGTTCCGAGAGGACCTGCAGATATTCATTGAAGAAGGCCAGGCTCCCTTGCTGCAACAGGCGTCCCAGTTTTTCGGCGCCGTAACGGGCGGCAATCGCCTGACTCATGGCGTAACCAAGGGCATAAAACGGTCCATTGGATTTCAGCCCCTGGTTAATCAACGCTTCGTAACGGTCCACATCTTCTCCCTGGTAAAGAGCCGTCACCATCTCCTCCAGCAGCGCCTTACCGGCTCGGATTTTTGCGGGAGAAATCCAGCTTGAATCAACCCCGCCCACGTATGTCGCGGTGCCTTCCAGCATGACGTAGCTTAACGCCTGATAGAATTTTCGGTCGGCTTTGTCCGGAAAATCGCTGGCCAGCAGATCTTCAAATTCCCGCGTTTGTTTCTTTTTTCGAGAAGATGGCACGGGACATATTTTTAATTGCAAGCGATGAAAAGTTTCGTGAGCAATGGTGCGCAACATCAGGGCGTAATGGTCTTTAAATTGAATGAGATTGGTGCCCAGACTGGAGCGGGTGGCCCAGCTTCGAATTCCAAAATTCACGGCAATTCTCACCGTATCGCTGAATTGAACCTCTGGCGGGGCGCAACGCGCCAGACGTCGAACCAGCAGGGTTTCCAATTGCACGCGATTTGCTTTCCAGTAACTTATTAAACGATGGTAATCTTCTTGCTGGCAGTACAAATCCGCCAGACCAAAATTGTTCCAGAGATTGAGCCACTTCCAGATTTCTGCCACCGGATCCCGGCTGGCCGCCCGGAAAATAAATTGTGCCAGGTCGTCGCTGTCTGGTAAAGGCTCCGGCAGGTAGCCCAGGTTACGGCGGTGTGCCAGCATTTCCCGAAAGGTTTTCTGCTCGGCGACCTGACGGGCTTGCTGGAAGGAAATTTCCGGTAAAGCAAACAAGTGGAGCACAGCCTCGATGGCCGAAAAATCGAAATAAAGCTGCAGGTTGCTCCGCCCGGATTTTCCTTCCACGGGTGGCAACGGTTCTCCCCGAAAAGTTAAGGGAAATTGAAAGGCCGGATCGGACACAATCTGACGGTTTTGCTGGCGAATTTGGGCCAGATAAAGGGCGGTCTCGATCAGGTGATCAAAATTGTCAGGAAGAGGGATGCTGTCCGGATCGGCAAAATAATCCGGAACGATTCCGAAAAAGCCGCCGCCGTGTTGAGCTTGTTCCCGTTCCAGTTCCGAGAGCCGGCGTAAATCCCGGGGCGCGGAAAGACGGTGCAATTGCGTCAACAGAAAATGGGCCTCTTCCTGAGAAAGCAGGGTTTGCAACTCGTAAATCCGGGCGAGCGTTTCTTTCTGCTGCGCCCGGGCAAGCAATTCCTCCCAGCTCCAATCCGTTTGAAGCGGCTGCTCGCCCTTCGCTGGCAACACCTGCCCCAACCCATTCTGAGCCGGCAATAGCAACCAGCAGGTCAGCCAGATCAGCACGGTGAAAAAGGTTTTTTTCATAGGATGGTTCTCCTGGTTTCGCTCCCAATCGGTTTTTATTTTGATGCGACCCCTCCGGGGGGCGTTTTTTTAATTTTAACCGTTAAAAACACGTTACGACTACAGTGTTTTTTACCATGTGGATAGAAAAGAAATGTGTAATCGTGAAATGTTTGTAACAACCACCCTGGTCAAACATTCCGGGAATCGACATAAATTAATCCCCCTAATCCTAAAAAATCGGTTAACACATGGGAAGGGATGGTGAACAAAATGGACTGGGTTTGCCAGGCCACGCCTCCCCAACACAATCCCAGGAAAAGCGCTCCCATAAGAAAAGCTCCAACTCCTCCCGGCATTTTGCTGGGACGCACCCTCTGTGGGGCCCAATGCCAGAGCGCAAATCCCACCGTTGGGTAAAGGAGGCCCCAAAACCAGCGATCGGGAAAAACCGTCAGATAGGTACCGCGCCAGAGAAGTTCTTCCAGAGCGCCGTTTACCAGAGCCAGGGCTGCCGAAATCCAGAGTATTTTAGCAGTTATTCTGGATCGATTCTTTCGAAACACGGTGACGCCTGCTAAAATAGGCGGCACAGCCAGCAGAAAAAGACCGGAGGGCGTGAGCTGGACAGGAGGCGCTGTTAAACTGGCAAATAGATTTGTCAGTCCCTTTCCGCCAAGAACCGCCAGCGGAAACAGGAGTCCCCAACCCAGCCAGTAAAAAACAAAACCGGCTAAATAACCGCCTTTAATTCCAAAAAGTTGGACAAAAAAAGAAAAACTCCATAGCGTACTGAGCAAGATCAAAATCGGTGCAACGACCAGTAAAATCTCAGCTTTTGACATAGTTTTTCTCCTACTCTTTGACCTCTTCTCACCTTAATTGACTGATTTTTTTAGTTGGTAATTAAAATGCCCCTGGTGAAACAAAAACAGCAAGAGGATTTCTAAAAGTTCTTCGGAAAATCAAATTCGCAGGTAAATTAGATAGGCGTGCAGGGAATGGATCAGACCGAATCCTGCCGCCAGAGCCAGATAAACCGAATGGTGGTACGGTACTTTGAAGAAAAGTTCTTTCCCGATTAAACCGATGCCGAACAACCAGATCACGCTGGTGTAAGCGGGCGCCAGAAATCCGGCGGCGCTCCGGCTCCAGGAAGATTCGGCAAAATAAATCTGCATCATCCAGGAAGCAAAATACAGCCCCACTCCCAGACCATACAGACACCAGCCCAGTTTTTGCCGGGGCTCTTTAAATCCTATTTTCAGAAAAAGGGGCACCAGAAAAACCGCCGCTCGGAGAATGTTCTCCGTGATTCCGAGCAGACGCGGAATGTTGTGCCAGAAATTGTTTAGCTGGTAGGGTTCCGGCAGCCGGGTCGCCAGGATCAGATTCCAGAAAAAGACCGGAATCAACAGAAGAAAACCGTTGGAAGCATAATGCAGCAGATTTTTTCCGCTCAATTTTAATCCCTCCTTGCAGTTTGAATCACCACCACATTTTCAAACGGATCGAAACTAATAATAAAGCGCTCATGCAGGGCATAGGGGCCAATCATTACCTGATCGTACAATCCGGTAATTCGGTCATAGAAGCGCCTGGGCCAGATTTCCACGCGCGGGCGGTAGAGAATATGTGGGCCAAACTGAACGCTCACCTCCGATGCTTCGTAATAGCTCAGCTTCCGATCGCCCCAGACCCTGGTAGCGGGAGTCAGAGGCAGGTGAATAAAACGGGCAAACGCTTCCTTCAGACTCAAATCTTCCGCCCCGGTTTCGATCATGGCCAGCGCGGGGGCATAGCCGTTGACCTCAACCGGAACAAAGGGCCATTCGTAGCCGTAGAACGGTAATTTTACCAGGCTGTGAAGCGGCTCGGCGGCCAGGTCGCGGTCGAACTGCGCCTTACTGCGTAACAGGAACTTATTGTGAACAAAATCCAGGGTTACCACCCGGTTGCGGATAAAAATTGGATTCAGATTGGCGTCGAAATAATTTTCCCGTGGCTTTTTGAAAAAGAGTCCCAGTAAATAGGTCATCTTACAATCGCCCAGATCAAGCGAAACGGTCAAAAGTTCGCGGCTTTTAAGGTTTTTTTCCAGCGAGCCGGTGGCGACGTTTTGCTCCCCACCAAAGCGGTTCTCCAGCAGGGTGAGCAAATCGGGATGGTGAATGGTCCAGCCCACCGCATTTCCGGTGTCCAGTAAAATTCGGTAGGTTTTTCCGTCCCGCGGGAGCAGCAAGCATTTGTAATATACACCGGGGGCAAAGTCCACCAGTGGCAACTCCACCCGCTCGGCATGGCTTTGAACGCGGTAAAGTAGTTGATCGTTCGCAGCCGCCAGCAAGCGGATTTTCCGCCGGTATTTTGCGCTCTTCTCCGCATCGTTTTGAGAAGCGTAATAATCCTCCAAATATTCGAAATGGCGGCGCATGTCGGCAGGACGCTGGGTAGCGCTGTACAGCTCACTGCCTATGCGCTGAAAGAGACGGGTTTGGCGTAAGCCAGGGTCTGCCTTATCTGCCTGCCGGAAACTCGCTTCCGCTTCCGAAAAGCGGCGTAAGTAAAGAAGCAACATGCTACGGGTCAGCAAGGCCTTGCTGTTGCGGGGATTCAGTTCCAGCGCCCGCGTTAGGCAGGTCTCGGAAAGCGTAAATTTCCCCATAGAGTGATACACAATGCCCGCGCTGGTCAAAATACGGTCGTCTTCTGGAGATTCGGCAAGCAAACGCTGAAGCCCTGTTAACGCGTTCCCGCCGTCTCCCAATCGGGCCTGGCTCTCCGCCAATAAAAGCTGCTGCTCCAGCGTCAAACTGTCCGGCGATACTTCGTGCAGCTCACGGACAATTCCTGCAAAGTCCATCTGATTGTAGCGTTTCGCCAGATCCTGCCCCGGCGCCAGTCCTACCCAAAAAAAGCCCCAGACAATCAGAAAAATCAGACGCTTTCTGTCCATGCATGATCTCCTTTTCCTGAATTGCTTTCACTCATAAAAAAACAGCAACACCGAAAAAAAATGATTTCGTCGCATTCATTCCGGATAATCTTTATTTTATTTCAAATAGAGACGTAAAAAATAATCGCTGGTTTCATTCTTAAAACAAAATGTCTTCCACAATTTTCAGACTTCTGCAACACTAACCTGTCACGCCATTCAACCAATAGGAATTACTTGCGTGATGAGGAGCGGTGAGAATCGGAATGACCGAGAATCACATATCTTTATTTAACTTAAAAGATTCTTTCCGCGTCAGGCGGATGAAGAATGAAAATAATGTAGTATAAAAAGTTCTTGTGGGCGTGATAGTCCGTACTCTTTAACACAAATCTATTTCATTTCTAAATGTTTGGCAATATTTCCCCTTTATAATCAACCAGACAAACTTATGAGGATAAGAGTCGAATGAAGATAGCTATTTTTGCCGACAGCTTGCCGCCCAATCTGGATGGCGTTTCAAGGACTTATCTGAATATCTTCAATTATTTTGAAAGGGAAGGGATTCCGTTTAAAGTTTTTTCACCGTTCAAACCTCCTGAAGAATTTACCTGGGCTAACAGCGTCCATCAAGTGCCTTCCCTGCCCTTTTACCTTTATCCCAAATACAAAATTGGCCTTCCGGATAAGCAGGAAATTTTTAGAATGCTGGACGAATTTAAGCCCGATCTGGTGCATGTGAGCAGCCCTACTTTTCTGGGTCAGGCAGGATTAGAATATTCTAAAAAGAACAACATTCCTTCTCTGGCCGTCTTTCATACAGATTTCGCTTCTTATTTTAAATATTACGGTTTTGCCGTATTTGAAAATGTGTGCTGGAAGTTCCTTTTAAAATTCTACAACCAATTTGACCGCGTTCTTGTGCCATCCAGAGATCTATTAAAAAAACTTAACAAAAGAAAATTTAAGAATTTAGAATTGTGGCAGAGAGGAATCGATTTACGTCTGTTTAATCCAGCCTTTCGCAATGACGCCATGCGTAAACTGTTAAGCCCCGCCGGCTACCCGATTTTGCTTTTTGTGGGCCGTCTGGTAAAGGAAAAAGATCTGGCCGATCTGGTTGAGGTGAACAGAGTTTTAGATTCCGACAACTTCGAATATCAAATGGTTTTTGCGGGAGATGGCCCCATGCGATCTGAGCTCGCCCATCAATTGCCGCGCGCCAGATTCCTGGGCTATCTGAAAGGTAAAGACCTTTCTCAGGTTTACGCTTCTTCTGACCTATTTATTTTTCCTTCTACCACCGAAACATTTGGCAATGTCATTCTGGAAGCTAATGCCTCCGGCCTGCCGGTAATTGGCGTAAAAAAAGGCGGCGTAAAAAATTTAATCGAATATGGTCAAAACGGTTTTCTTGCAACGCCACACTCTGCCAGAGAGATGGCCTCGTTTGTGCGGCTGATTTTAAAAAACCCCGGACTGCAGGCCATGATGCGACAAAAAGCCATCCATTTTGCCAGCCAATTTTCTCTGCAAACGATTAATGAAAAACTGATTGGTATTTATTCGAAGTTAATTAGTGATATTCCAACGATCCGCGCGCAGCAATCCGAATACTTCTTCAAAAGTTGAATGGTTCTGGCCTGTTATTTTGAGTGAAGCGCAGCAGAACAAAAGCTCTCCTGTTTTCATGAAAAGGATTCTTTCCCCCTGACTCAGAATGACAAATTCCCGATAAAAAGGGATTCTTCTCCCGCCAGGCGGGATCAGAATGACAAATCTCTTTGAAAGGGACTGCGCTCAGGGCGCGCATTCTCGCAGCCTATATTTTGAAACAAGAATCGTAAACAATCATCCAGAAGAAGATAAGTTATGGCTATTGCGCAACAGTAAGAAGAATATTTTTGATAACAAGATTAATTCGTTTTAGGCCACAATGAACCAATGGCTGCAAGGGTCTTTTCTAAAGCATACACACTCAAAACGATGAAAAGCACCAGATAAACGACCGGCAATTGGGCGTGGGTAAATCGCGCGTTAAAAAACCTTTCCAGACTGTTGTTTAATAAGTCGTTATTTAAAAATCTCATCAGCATGTTGATGCCTCCTGTTCTTTAATTAAATAATGGCCGTAACTCAGACCTTTTACCAATTTTAAAATAATTATCGCGCCAGTTGACGGTATTACTAATAAAAGGCACAAACCAGAGAATACTGATTAATAAGTCCTTAACCGGCGTCAGAAAAAAGTGATACCATTTCAAATCGCTTTTCATTAACCGCGACAGGTAAATATCGTGCGCCATTTTTACCAGGGTAACCAGGAGCAATAATCCGGCTCCCAGCGCGTTGTGCAACAGTAGCGCCAGAATAACGGCCAATGCAATGGGATTGGAAACCGATTCAATGAAATAGTGATGAATATGCATATTGCGCCGAATTTTTGCCCAGCGCGTGTGACGATTAATAAAACGCTTTAAAGACCATTCAATATTTACATTATCGACCATAATGGGAATTGTACTTACTTTTAATCCCAGTGATTTAGTTTTTAACCCTAAAAGGTAATCTTCCGCCAGAAAGTTTTTAAAAGCTTTAAATCCTCCCATGCGCTTTAATAATTGGGTGGAAATCAAAATCGATTTGCCAATCACCACCGGAATACCGGACAGCGCATCGGCCACAAAAACATTGGGTGATACATAGGTATTGATATGCAGATTTTCAAAAATAGCGGCAAGCTTTTTGGCGCCGATTCCCCGAATGGTGGCCGTTACCAGCCCCACGTCGGGTTTTAAAATTGCCGCCAGCATGTAGTTCAAAAATTCCGGCTTGACCTGCGTATTGCTGTCACTGATTAACACATACCGACCACGGATGTATTTTTCCATATTGTGCAAATTGTTAATTTTGGGATTAAGACCGATTTCAGAATTTTCCACGACTATGCGAGCGTTGACTCCTGGATACGCCATCATCAATTTATTGACGATTGGTAGCGCCGGATCATCTGTATTCTGTAAACCAAAGATCAGCTCGTAATCCGGATAATCGAGTTCAAAAAAAGAACGTAAATTCAATTCCAGATTATCATCAATCCCCTTTAACGGCTTTAAAATCGATATCCTGGGCAACGATTTCAATTCGTTAAGAATCTTTAAATCCGGTTTTTGCTTCATGCGCCTGGCCGTCACCACGGCCGAGACCGCCAGATGAATTAGACTAATCCCCAGGATCAGAGCATAAAAATAAACAATAACGGTTAACATTAAGCGCTCCATCTTTTAAACTTTTAATACCTATTTAAAACCTGATTATTTGTGCATTATTAGAAGACCATTAGTTTCAATTTAAAAGACTTCGTCATTTACTCCTGCGGCGGCCGCCGCCTGATCCGGAAAGGTTTTCAACAGCGGTCAAGATAGACTCCCCTGCCGGTTATTTAAATCGATCTCAATAATTCTTGCGTAATGGCGGGCGCTTTGCTTTCCGGCACGCCGAAAATCATTTTCATAGTCCACCTGCACCAGGCCAAAGCGTTTATTTTTCCCCTCCAGCCATTCATAATTATCCAGAAACGACCAGTAAAAATAGCCTTTAACCGGAAGGCCGTTTTCCCGCGCTTTAAAAACTTGTTCCAGGTGCGCATCAATAAAACGCATGCGTTGCGATTCATCAAGCGTTGCAATTCCATTTTCCGTAATGATAATATCTTTGTTAAACTTACCCATATAGCGCAGGACTTTACTCAACCCAGCGGGGTAAACTTCCCAGCCCATGTCGGTAAGACCAAATCCTAATTTATCTTTGAAAATAAACTGAAAGGGGCGGCGGATATTCAAACGAAAAGCTACAAACATCCGGTAATAATAATTCACGCCCCAGAAATCGATCTGGTTCTTCAGGTTAATGGCTTCGTCCACATCGAATAACAAGGGAAAATGAAATTGAAGACGGTTTGTCTCAAAGGCTACCGGAATCATCTCATTGAAAAAATGATGAAGCAAGTCGGCCAAACTGCGGTCTGCGGCAAACCATTTACGATGGGCTTCGAAAGTGATAAAATGTTTGGCCATTCCAATTTTCGCCTGCGGTCGATACGATTTTATTAATGAATAGGCGCACTGATGGGCCTTTAAAATATTTAAAAGGACGCGCATCATTGCCTTTGCGTCCGATTCTCCGGGAGGGAACTTGCCATCTCCGTAGGCGGCCAGGGCCCATACCAGCGGTTCATTAAACGTAATCCAATAAGAGATGCGATCGGCGAAACGCTTCAGCAAAACCTCCGTAAAGCGGCAAAAGACATCCTGCGCCTGTTTGGAAGTCCATGGCGTTTTTTTATGGAACCAGGCCGGATGCGTAAAATGGTGCAGGGTTAAAAAAGGTTCGATGTTCAATTCTAACAAACGATCCACCATTCGTTCGTACTGATCCAGCGCTTGCCGGTCAAACGTTCCAAACTGCGGTTCAATGCGCGCCCATTCCATGGAAAAGCGGTAGGCATTGACCTTCAGTTGTTTTAAAAGTTCAAAGTCATCCCGCCAGCGCAGCCAGTGCGCCGAGCCATTCTGGTACAGGGGATGTTTACCGTCGTGATTAAATCCGCCCTGCTTCTCCCAGGCGGTCATATCGTTTTCAACAAATCCTTCGACCTGAAAAGCAGAAGTGGCCACGCCCCACAAAAACCGATCCATTAACAATCAAAACCTGCTTAAAAAACCATTGTGATTGCGATTTCGGCGCAGGTCAGCCCCAGCAGCATTCCGAACAGAACATCCAGAGGAAAATGTACGCGTAAATAGATGCGTGAATAGCCAATCAGCCCGGCAATTAAAAAAAGCGGCAAGACTAACTCGGGTAATTGAAAACTCACTATTCGGGCAAAAAGAAAGGCCGCCGCCGCATGACCGGAAGGGAAACTGTAGCGATCCGGCGCTTGAATTAAATTTTTAATCTTAGGAAAGTGTTCAAACGGTCGCAAACGCTTGACCTTTGTTTTTAAAACATAATAAATAGGTAGTTCCAGGCCAAAGGCAATGAGCGCCGCCCAGACCATACGCCGGCCATCTTCAATTCCGATTACCAATTCAAGCAGAGCAACAATCGCATAAACCGGTCCATTGCCAATCCACGAAAGGCTTTTGTAAAAAGATTTAAAAAAAATCCCTTCACGCTTGCTGCTGGCCAGGTTAAATAGAATTATATCGAAGCGAATGAAATTTTGTCCGATGCTTCTAACCATTTTGTTATTCCTCTTTTATCAACGTTTTTAGAACTTAATCCTAAGCCTCGTTTGTTAATCTTTTATTAGGTTTTGAATAGAATTAAGCTTTTGATAAGAAACCGAACCGGGCAGCGGCAGCGCTATTTGCATTCTGGCAGACGATGATTTCAGGCAAAATCTTTCGAAATAGTAATCAACTTTGCGCTGATGTGCTGCTGGATTGGTTGAATGGTTTATTAGTTGAATGATTGAATAGTTGATTGGTTGAATAGTCGCAAGGCTGTCATTCTGAACAGAGCGCCAGCTTCAGTCTCGAGAAATCGGGACGGAGTGAAGAATCCCTTCCTTGCTTGAATGTCATTCTGAGCGAAGCGAAGAATCCCCTGTTTTCATGAAAAGGATTCTCCTCCGCCAGGGAAGGATTAGGATACTTCCTCTGGAAGATCTAATTCAAAAGCGTTTGAAAGTTTTTGTGCTGCTGTATTGGTTGAATAGTTAATTAGTTGAATGGTTGAATAGAAATTTATAAATGCGCAAATATTGAACATCATTGGAGAAAAATTTCCAACGAACAGTTCTTCCTAATCCCCCAGATTCTTTTTTTGGAAAAGGGGTGAGGGAAAGAAAAACTTTATAAAAATACATTTTCTTTGACTTTTGGGACAGCCCCGTGCGTAAATAGCGCCGATTGCTTAGCCTTATCCTCAGAATAGTTTGTTTAATCATTTTCTGCGATGAGTGGCGTAATCTGCGAGAAAATTACTTTGCGCGCGTGGAGGTTGGTTTTGGTTGCGGCTTAGCTGCCCTGGAATGAAAGTCGGACTCACCTTGTAACATCCCCTGCCTTCCTGCTACCTGTAAAGTGTGGGTTGTGATAAAATGTGAAGGAGCAGCCTGCGATTCTTTGGCTGTTTCAACGAGAAAGTATTTGTTTTTCACAAATCGCAAAGATTTACACAGATTCGTTTTTTTGCGAGTATCTACGCAATCTGCGTGAAAAAGAAAAAAGGTTGGCGGATCTTTCAACCCGCCAACCCGACCGATTAAAAGAAATCGTCTCTGCCCGCTGAGCCTCCCTGTCCACCAGGTAGAGACAAACCATCCATGACGCAATCTGGATTAAATGAAAACGACTTAAGATAATTCCGTTAATCGTTCAGCGATTTTTTCCATTTGTTCGTTCTCTGCCAGAAGTTCTTTGTAAAATCCGTTTTCTTCCAGGGTGCCGCGCACGGCTTCAAAATCTTTAAGAGCAATTTGTTCATCGCCATCGATGCCGTAAGCAATGCGGCTGTTAGAATCAAATTCCTTCTGGGCGTCGCTTAAAATAAGGTTGTTAAAGCGGATTTTTTGGTTTTTCCAGTTGGCGATCAACTGTTTAAACTGATCTTTCTCAATCGTTTCCACGTCGATCTGCCATTCTTCTTTTAACAGGGCGGCGGTCCAGTTCCAGGCCCATTCATCGTACCGTTCAAAATACTGGCGCAACTGCGTCAATAAATCTTGCACGGTTTTTATTTGATTGGATTTTATCTTACCCAGCAGCTCCTCCGCCGCGCTTTGGGGGATAAACATTCCGAACCAGTCGTACCATTCTTCCAATTTTTTTGTATTGGGAGCCTTTAGCCTTGCTGCAACGTCCGTCCAGCCTTTCAATTCATCGATGGGTTGCAGGCGACGCAGGAGTTGTTCGCCCACAAAGATATCCATGGCCATCTGGTAGTATTTGATTCCCCGTTTAAGAAGTAATCTTTTTAAATACAGACCTTTAAACTTTACGAATTCCTGTTTTGGATTGGCGGCCGCGTAAAGTTCTGCAAGAATTTTCTTCCCCTTGCGCACGCGATTGATGACAAAAGGACTGAACAGATCAAAATGGATCAAATCCAGCTTGTTTTCGCCTTTTCGGCGATCACGCTTTGGCCACTTTGCGCTGTCGCGTCTTGTGCCCACGGTAAACAGATTCATGCCGGGCGTCAGTAAGGTGCGGCCGGCCACCTCTTCAATGTAAGAAAATGGCAGATTGGCGGCGTCGAAATTGGCGTAGTGCTTGCCAATGACCGCCGTAAACGGAGCGACGCGCGCCGGCCATAGCAGGTACGAAAAAGAACCGGTTTTGGCGCCTCGTTCCAGAATGCCCTGATGCACAGGCCCCAGCTTGTACATGTGATTGCTTTGATTGGTGCCGCTGCCGGCATTGTAGAACGAAAACATACCGGCAATCAGCAAAGTGGATTTGTGGTGTGTAACAGAGTAAGGCCCGGCAAACACACTGACCGCCTCGCTGTGGAAGCCCTCGCAGTTGGCAAAAAAAGCGGAATTTTCGGCCGAGAACTGCCGGCCAATGCGCACGCCCTGTCCCACAAAACAATCGGTCAGCAGGGCGCCGTCTTTTACCTCGCTGCCGGATAAAACGATAAAGTTTCTGGCGATCACCCCATCGCCAATTAACACGGGCGCCGCTTTCTCACTTTGAATCGTTCCGTTTTCCAGACTCTGCGCGCCACGAATGACGGCACAAGCGCCAATCTTAACGTTGACGATCTGATTACAGCGCAACACTCTGGCCTGGTTTCCTATCACTCCAATGCTGCTCTTTTGTTCTTCAACATATTGGTCGATCATCTTTTGCAGGGCGTTGATCAGCTGCGGTTCATGGCGGTACAACGTTTGCAAATAAGCGATCTGCGCGGAAAGCTGGTCAAAGATGATCATTTCGCGCCCGCCGCCTTCGTTCAACGCTTCAATTCTCACGCCATTGCCGAAGGTCGTTTTGCCTGTAGCGCTCAAAAGTTTGACCTGTTCAATGGCCGCGCCGTCGCCAATGGCGTAATTTTTAATCAATCCGACATCATTTAAATAAACCTCATCGGCAATGACCGTCGAATCCAGCGTTACATTTTGCAAGCTGCATTCTTCCACGCGCCCGGGCTCGATTTCAATAAAGTCGCTTAATTTCCCAACGGCCACTTTTCCCTTAAACGTAACAAATCGAATACGGGCCAGGTCTGTTTCGCGATGTATTAAAACAGCCGACCAATCTTCTGCACGGCATCCCTGTTCTTTAAGTTGGTTTATTTCTGCCGAACTTAAGCTTTTAAACTCCATAAAGCGCTCCTGAATTCTGGCTTAAAAGACCTCGTTTAGTTTTTGCTGTAAATTACTGAAAAATGCCCCGGAACCCGCCGCAGTGAGTCCCGGGGCGTAATACTAAGCCCATTATTAGTCGAGTTCTGGTAAACGGCTTAAGGCCTGCGCTTCGATATCCTTAAAATATTTGACCGTACCGACTTTCAACTCCATGGTCGATTCGTCATCGCAAACAATCATAGCTTTGCGGTGCAATTGCAGCATGGAAACGGTCCACATGTGGTTTACGCCCTCTTCCACCACTTTTTGTAAAGCCCGCGCCTTATTGTAACCGCTGATAATAATGACCACTTCGCGGGCGTCCATAATCGTGCCCACGCCCACCGTTAAGGCCGTTTTGGGCACCTGATTGATGTCGTTATTGAAGAAGCGGGAATTGGCCAGGCGCGTATCATAGGTTAAAGTTTTGATACGCGTACGCGAGGTAAGCGACGAACCGGGCTCATTAAAAGCGATGTGACCGTCCGGGCCGATGCCGCCCAGAAAAAGATGGATACCGCCCACCTCTTTGATTTTTTCTTCGTACGCCTCGCATTCTTTTTCCAGATCCGGAGCATTGCCATCCAGAATATGAACATTTTCCTTTTTAATATCGATGTGACTGAAGAAGTTGTGCCACATAAAATAATGGTAGCTTTGAGGATGATCTTCCGGAAGGCCCACATATTCATCCATGTTAAAGGTGATGACATTTTCGAAAGAAACCTTGCCCTGCTTGTAAAGCTGAATTAATTCCTGATACGTACCCAACGGAGAAGAGCCGGTAGGGAGCCCCAACACGTAGGGTTTATCCGGCGTGGGGTTAAAACGATTGATTTTTTGAGCGATGTAATAAGCCACCCATTTGCTCAGAGCCTGATAATTTTCTTGAATGATAATGCGCATGTTTTTCTCCTTTCTCTATTTTTAAAGAATGATACGCGCATCGGCGATAAAACACCCCTGTCCTTCATTCAGGACGATGAGGGGATTAATATCCAATTCTTTAATTTGCGGACATTCAACGGCCAGTTGCGACAGACGCTGGATGCTTTCTTCCAGAGCCGCTACATCCTTTGGCGCTCTTTTGCGCACGCCAAACAACAGGGGAGCACCTTTAATTTCTCTGATCATCGACTTTGCTTCGGACGGCGCCACGGGCGCAATGCGGAAGGTAATATCTTTTAAAACTTCGACCAGCACGCCGCCCATGCCAAACATAATCACCCCGTCGAACGAGACGTCGCGCTTCAATCCCAGGATGACTTCCTCGCCGGCTGGAATCATTTTGCGAACCAGCACGCCGTCAATGGGCGCATCGGGCAGCCGCTCTTTTACATTGTTAATTAACCGATCGAACGTTCTTGCTACCTCTTCTTCCGTTTCGATATTGAGCGCCACCGCTTTCAGATCGGACTTGTGAATCACCTGCTCCGACATGACCTTCATCACCAGCGGAAAACCGATTTGGGCCGCCAGACTTGCCGCCTCTTTGGCTGATTTTGCCAGATGGCTTTCCACCACAGGAAGCCCATAGGCCGCGAGCACCTGTGTGGATTCGTATTCGGAAAGGTGGCGGCGTTGCTTGGCTTTAGCCTCTTCCAGAATTTTTTGCACCAGTTGAATGTTTACGTCTTCAAAAGGACGAAATTCCTCCTTTTCCTGTTGCAATTGCTGGTAAAAACGGTAAGCAGCGGCAAAGGAGCGGGCCATGGATTCCGGCAGCGTGTAATGAGGAATGCGGTTGCGCTGCAGAATATCGATGCCCACAGCCACGTCTTTTTCGCCCATAAACGAAGCCATCAACGGCTTTTCGAAACGCCCGGCCACATTCACAATTTCCCGCGCAATGGCTTCTATATCGGTCATGGATTGCGGCGTCAAAATGACGAAAACGCCGTCCACATTGGGGTCTTTCATGGCCTGCGAAACCGCAATGCTGTACCGATCGGCGCGCGCATCGCCAATCACATCCACCGGATTTTTAATATTAGCCGTTTTAGGCAATGTTTTTTTGAACATGGCGGTTGTCTCTTCCGAAAAGCGGGCCAGTTCCAGACCTTCCTGAATGGCGGCGTCGGTGGTCAAAACGCCCGGACCGCCGGCGTTGGTAATGATAGCCACACGGTTGGTTTTGGGGAGGTCCTGGTAGGCAAAAGCGGTCGCCAGATTAAACATCTCCTCGATGTTCTGACAACGAATAATGCCCGCCTGGCGCAGAGCCGCATCACATATTTCATCGCTTCCGGCTAACGATCCGGTGTGAGAAGCAGCCGCGCTGGCCCCGGCCTCTGTCCGTCCGGATTTAATCGCTAAAATAGGCTTACCGGTTTTACGGATGATCTCTTCGGCGGCCTTCATCAACGCCCGACCGTCGCTGATCTCTTCCAGATAGATCAAAATAACCTTTGTTTTGGGATCATTGCCCAGATAATACAGCAGATCGATTTCACTGACGTCGGCTTTGTTTCCAAAACTAACAAACTTGGAAAAGCCGATGTGTCGGGCCTGAGCGTAATCCAGAACCGCGGTACACAGGGCGCCGCTCTGCGAAAGAAAACCAATGTTTCCGCTGTCCGGCATCTGGCGGGCAAACGAGGCGTTCAGGTTTACGGCAGAATCGGTGTTGATAACGCCCAGACAGTTAGGGCCGATGAACGAAATGTCGTACTTTTTGGCGATTTCCAGCAACTGTTGTTCCCGTTCAACGCCAACGCCGCCGATTTCCCTGAAGCCAGCCGAAATAATGATGGCCGATTTGATGCCCTTTTGACCGCATTGTTCCAGCGCCATGTGGCACACCGTGCTGGGATAAACAATGACGGCCAGATCTACCGGATCGGGAATATCGATGACGTATTTGTAGGCTTTAACGCCGGCAATGGCTTTTTCTCGGGGATTGACGGGGTAAACCACGCCCTGAAAATCTGAATGTAAAATGTTAATCAACATATCATAAGGAACCGTGCCCGGCACTTTATTGGCGCCCACCACGGCAACCGATTGGGGATAAAAGATGGTGTTAAGATGCTCTACTTTATTGGGGAAAGGTTGCTCCATTTGAACACTCCATTATTTTAATCCAGATACTGCGCAATAAATTCAACAGCGTCGGCCACATTTTGCACTTCAAGCGCCTTATCCTCATCCATTTCGATATCGAATTCTTCTTCAAAGGCGGCCACCAACTCCAGGCTCTGTCGGGAATCCGCGCCCAGATCAAAGACAAAATTGGCGTTGTCTCCAATTTCTGCTTCATCCAGATTAAGCACCTGGGCGATTACCTTTTTAACGCGTGCTTTGACATCGTTTTTGTCCATAGAACACTCCTTTCATTTGGTGAAAACGCCGCGGCCAAAATGCACTGCGGCTTAGTTAATTTACCGAACGAACCTTTCAGCAGTAAGATAATAATTTTATTCACTAATTTAAAGTTTTTTTGTAAATTTTAAACAATGAATTCAACCGGAAAAGGGGGGATTTTTCATTTTGAACGAAGAAAAAAAATCTTTTAACTCCAATAAAAACCATCTTTTTTTAAGACTTTCCTTACCGGAAAAATAATATACGCCTATTTAGGATACTTCCTCTGAAAGATCAATCCCGTCCAGGCGAGATTTGAAAATTTTTGTGCTGCTGGATTGGTTGCATGGTTGATTAGTTGAATAGTTGATTGGTTGATTGGTTGAATAGTCGCTAGCCCATCTTGAACAAAATTTAAGCCCAAATCACCAAATTTCCACCTTCGGTTTTTGTAAGTTATTGGTTTTTTTGGATCGAGTTTTCGAGATGTCGTTGTAGTGCCCCATACTATATTGGTTTCCCCCTTGACTTAATTGGCTGATATGATTATATTTGAACATGTTTATTAAAGAAGTCACAAAAAAGAATAAAGGGTACGATAAAACCTTCGTTTACCATCAATTGGTCGAATCCTATCGTACTGAAAAAGGCCCAAGACAAAGAAAATTGCTCAACCTGGGCAAGCTTACCATTCCTAAAGACCAATGGAAAACACTTGCCAATCGCATCGAAGAGATCATAAGCGGACAAACTTCACTGATCGAAGTGGATGAGCAAATTGAACAATTAGCCCAGCGCTATGCCTCGCTTTTAATTCAAAACAAACTAAAACAAGAAAAGGTAGAAAAAAAAGAAAGCCCACAGGAAACCGAGACCATTTTTACGGGCTCTGTCAAATTCAGAGATGCTCGCAGTATAGGAGGCGAATACATCAGTTTGATGATGTTAAGAAAGCTTAAGTTCAATGAACTTTTAAAAAAGCTGGGCTTTAAGGAGAAGGATATTAAACTGGCCGAACTGTTGATCGTTGGGCGCCTGGTGCACCCCTCAAGCGAATGGGCGACCTTACGCTGGGTCAAAAAGCAAAGCGCCATCGATGAGCTTTTAGAGTTAGACCTTTCAAGACTTTCTCACAATAAACTTTATCGAATTACGGATCAATTATTAGAACATAAGGACAAAATCGAGAATGGTTTAGTAGAGCAAGAGCGTCTGTTATTTTCCTTGCAGGAAAAGATCATCCTGTACGATTTAACCAATACGTATTTTGAGAGTAGCCGTACCAGTGAACTCAAGGCTCGCGGACGTAGTAAAGATAAGCGTCACGATATGCCCCTGGTTACTTTAGGCCTGGTATTGGATGAGGATGGATTCCCCAAGGAGAGTCGTCTTTTCTCTGGCAATGTTTCCGAACCAGAGACTTTGTCTAAAATTCTGGATACGATAGGCGGCAAAGTCAGGAAATTGATTATTTTAGATGCCGGGATTGCCACAGAAGAGAACTTGCAACTGATCACAAAGCGTGGACACGACTATCTGGTTGTCTCACGCAGTAAACCGGAAATCGAGATCGAAGAAAATGCTTTTAAAGAGATTAATCACGATCAACGCCATAAAGTGGAAGCCTATCTTTACCGTAAGGATAAAGAGCTTTATTTATACTGTCGCAGCGCCTCAAGGCAAAAGAAAGAGGAAGCCATTCGACAATTTCATCAGCAGCGCTTTGAGGCGGAGTTGAAATATGCGGCGGAGAGTTTGCACAAGAAACGAGGCACGAAGAAATATCCCAAGGTTTTAGAACGCATTGGCCGCATAAAGGAACGTCATGCAAAGGTGGCCTATTTTTATGATATTACGGTTGAGCATCACAATGGTATCGTGACAGAGATCAGCTGGAAGATAAAAGATGAGCAAAAGATGGATGATCGATTTTCCGGCACGTATTATTTACGGACGAGTCGTCTGGATTTAACGGATCGTGAGATTTGGCAGCTCTACATCAGTTTAACGGATGTGGAGGATGGATTTCGCTCGTTGAAGAGTGAATTAGGCTTAAGGCCTAATTTTCACCAGAAGGATAAACGCATTGAAGGGCATATTTTCATTTCGATTTTAGCCTTTCATGTATTGATAAGTCTTCAAAAACAATTACATGATGCAGGCGTTTATCATCGCTGGACAACCATTCGTGAATTACTTTCCGTACAGCAGCGAGTAAGCGTGGAGATGAAAACGCAGAAAGGAGATTTATTAGTTATAAGAGATACGACCGAACCGGAGGCGATCCATTATTTAATGGCGCAGGCATTTAAGATCAAGCCCAAGCCATTAGGTATGAAAAAGATAAGAATTTAAATATTGTAGTGGTAATAAAAAAGAACGACATGTTGTTTTTAAATAACTTAAACCGTTTTAGTGTTCAAGATGGGCTAGCATGTCATTCTGAACGGAGCGCCAGCTTCAGTCTCGAGAAATCGGGACGGAGTGAAGAATCTATACCGTTGAATGGTTAAATAGAAATTCTCCGGCGTTGGCGCCCAGCACACCGTCGGAGAAAATTCTCACCAGCAAATAGTCCCCTTTTCTCCAATTTTTATTGTGATAGAAGGGAATCGAGGGGAGGAGTGCAATTGAAACTATTTTTAATTTAGGCTCTACTGGGATTCCTGTGGAAAAAGGTCTAATTTACCAAGAAAGAAAAGTATTGCTATCCTAAAATTTTCAAATTTTCTAAAGCCTCTACCAACTGTTTTTATCTCCTGTATCTTGCCGTTCAACCATTCGGCTACTGAATTATCTATCTGATATCTTATATAGTTTAATAAGCCATCTGAATGAGCAATGAGCATTTTTGCTACTTTAATCATTTTATTTAAAGAACGTCCCTTAATATCCTGATACCATTCCGCAAAAAAGAATTTCGCATCATTTATTGTTTCACTCCTAAAGAATTCTTTGAAGTTCTCTTTGGCCGCCCAAGCCTGGGAAGTGATAAGGTTAAGTTCTTGAATTTTTCTGAAACGCGATAATTGCTTGTCCGTCATATTTTCCGGATTCTTTAAAAATAAATATTTACTTTTCACTAAGGTTTTATCATTAGATTTTTGTAATTTACGGGCTTCCTCTCGTCTGGTTTTATCCACTCCATCATTTAAATACTTCATTATATGAAATTTGTCATGCACTATGGAAGCATTGGGAAGCTCCTTTTGAACAGCTTTAATAAAAGCTTTCCACATATCCATACTGACCGCTTTGAGGCCCTCCTTTTGTTTCTCTGTTAATCCCTTGTTTATTAAGGAACTGGCAGAGCTTGTTGTGCGACCTTCACTTACATCTATTACACGTCTTCTTTCACTATCGGATAATACGCTTACATAAGTATGACCTCTTTTCATACTCTTCTCATCTATCCCGATATATTTAATGTCCTCTTCCGTTCGGCGTGATAGCCCGCGTTCCACTGCTTTGCTCATTATATGATGAAGCATATCAAAGCTGATCCGTAAAAATTGTGCCGTTTTGCTCTGGTTTTTGGAGGCCAGTAATAACTCAATAGCAAAACGTTCAAATAATAAAGTCGTTCGACTCGACTTTTCTGCCCAAGGAACTTTGATCGTTTTTACTCCGTGTTCCTTGCATTTAATGCGGGGAACTTTGCAGACAATATAGGTCTTCATTTGGCATGTATCCAAATGCCGCCAACGACGTTTTTCGCGATGATCATAAATATCATATTCCACTTCGCATTCGGGACAAAAACCTTTTTTTGACTTATAGATAATCTCTATTTCTACTTCCTCATTCGCAATATCTAAGTCAACTTTAGACACTTCCCAGGGATGCGAAAGTCCCAAAATCTGTTTAAATAATTCTTTATCTTTCATAAACTCAATCTAAGGATTATTTTTGTTTTTCACAAAAATCCCAGTAGAGCCTTAATTTAAAATAGTCTTTGCGCCTTTGTGACTTCTCTGAGCTCTCTGTGGTCGCTTGAAATAGTTTGTTTAATCATTTTCTGCGATGATTGACGTAATCTAAGGGAACACTCCGACGCCCATCTATCTGGAATCGGAATGCCCCACCAAATTCAATTGCCTTGCAAAAGATAGTTTTTCATGCCTTTAGACCAGAGGGCTTTGAGCCCCTTTTCGCCCTCTCGCTTTAAGATCAAGGCCTCCGTTCCCTTTTTACTGTTGATCAACGGCAGCCCTCTTTCATCGCCCATCACCATAATGGCCGTGGCCAGGGCATCGGCGGTCATGCAATCCGGCGCAATTACGGTAACCGATGCCAGTCCGTTGGCAACAGGCCAGCCGGTATGCGGATCCAGTTCGTGGGAATAAATTTTACCCCGGTATTCAAAAAAATTTCGATAATCGCCGCTGGTGGCCACCGCGCAGTTTTCCAGGTTTAAAACGGCCTCCACCATTTGCCCCGGTGGTGCGTTGTACTGCGGTTGATCCACGCCAATACGCCAGGGTCTGTCCCCCTTTTTACCGCTGGCGTAAACTTCGCCGCCGATTTCCACCATAAAATTGGTAAAGCCGTTTTCTTTTAAAAGACGGGAAACCGCATCCACTCCGTATCCTTTGGCAATGGCGCCCAGATCTATTTCAAGATCAGGATTTAATTTACACAATGCCGTATCTCCGCACACTTTCAATTGATGGGCTCCCACTCGTTGTAAAATCCGGGCGATTTGTTGGGAATCTGGCGGTTCAAAGCGAGCTCCCTTGCGACCAAAGCCCCATAAATCGACCAGCGGGCCAACCGTAATATCAAAGGCGCCGTTCGTTTCCCGATATATTTTCAATGCCTTTTGCACCACACGCAAAAATTCAGGCGAAACCTTGAACGGTTCGGTGGAGCGCCAGCGATTAAAGCGGGAAATTTCGCTTTGCGGCTGGTAAGTGGACATCTGCCGATTAATATCATTTAGCAGAGAATCCACCGCGCTCTGCAATTCTTTTTCAGAAATGCTGGCGTTAACATCGTCGATCAGCTTGATGTGGTAAACCGTGCCCATGGTGCGCCCTTCTAACTGAATCAGGGAGTTTTGCCGACAAGCAGATATCAAAAGTAAGAAAACGATAATGTTAACAGACAAGAAGTTTCTAATTCGCAATTTCATCTTATCATTCCTCTTATTTATGAATAACAAGGCTTTTTTCCTTTTTCGCGTAGATATTAAAATAACAAACAATAAATAACAAATAATAAATGGTCCGTTCATCTGCGCGTAAAGAAAAACCAGCGGCGGCTGCCAGACGGGACGTACCGAAACCGCTCCCTGATCGTAGTCGAAGGCTTGCCCTGAGCGGAACCGAAGGGAGCGCAGTCGAAGGGAAGTTCCTTAATAATCAACGGTTGCTTCGGCTTCGCTCAGCAACCGTACTCCAGCTCCCTGAATGGAGTCGAAGGGAACGCAGTCAATGGAAGTTCCTTAACAATCACGGTTGCTTCGGCTACGCTCAGCAACCGTACTCCAGCTCCCTGAGCGGAGTCGAAGGGAGCGCAGTCAATGGAAGTTCCTTAACAATCACGGTTGCTTCGGCTACGCTCAGCAACCGTACTCCAGCTCCCTGAGCGGAGTCGAAGGGAGCGCAGTCGAAGGGAAGTTCCTTAATAATCAACGGTTGCTTCGGCTACGCTCAGCAACCGTACTCTCGCTCCCTGAGCGGAGTCGAAGGGAGCGCAGTCGAAGGGAAGTTCCTTAACAATCAACGGTTGCTTCGGCTTCGCTCAGCAACCGTTCACGCGCTCCCTGAGCGAAGTCGAAGGGAGCGCAGTCGAAGGGAAGTTCCTTAACAATCAACGGTTGCTTCGGCTACGCTCAGCAACCGTACTCTCGCTCCCTGAGCGGAGTCGAAGGGAGCGCAGTCGAAGGGAAGTTCCTTAACAATCAACGGTTGCTTCGGCTTCGCTCAGCAACCGTTCACGCGCTCCCTGAGCGGAGTCGAAGGGAGCGCAGTCGAAGGGAAGTTCCTTAACAATCAACGGTTGCTTCGGCTTCGCTCAGCAACCGTACTCCAGCTCCCTGAGCGGAGTCGAAGGGAGCGCAGTCGAAGGGAAGTTCCTTAACAATCACGGTTGCTTCGGCTTCGCTCAGCAACCGTACTCTCGCTCCCTGAAGGGAAAGAATTCTTCACTCCGTCCCGATTTCTCGAGACTGAAGCTGGCGCTCCGTTTAGAATGACAGGTCGGTGACCATTCAACCATTCAACCATTCAACTAACCAACTATTCTACCACTACTACGGCCGCGCCAAAATTTTCGCCTGTTAAAGCGGTAAATCTTTCAAAGGTCGTATTCTAAACGCTCACTCCCTGTCTGTCATCGGCGTCAGTTTTAATGTAAGCTTTGCGCGTTGTTTTATTTTTTCCGGTGAAATAGGCACTATCCAGCGTTTGCCGCTTTTCCAGTATTCGAAAAAGTTAAAAAAGTAGGGGCTAAGCGGATTACCGGAAATGCCGGCCGGCAGGACAAAGCTGGCCTGATCCGGATCGCTAAAATCAATGACAAAGCGCCAGCTTGGCCCCACAATCGCTTTAAAATGTCCGGGATTTTGTTTGTCCTCCCAAAAAAAAGCGGCGTTCAACGTGGCCTCGCTACCACCCCATGGTATGGGGCCATATTTAAGATTCAGCACATTACTTAACAGCGGAACGCGCGCAAAGGGATGGGCCATGGTTAAGGTCAAAAACTCGCCCCACGGGCGATCCTGCCACTGCTCAAGGGTTGTTTGTAAGGCACGGTTGGTAATCTCTTCCCTGCTTTCGATCTTATCTTTGGTTCGTAAATCGTCGAAATAATCGTCCGGGCCCTGCAAATAAATTTGCTCGAAGCGGTCGTCGAATAAAAACTTCAACTGCTCTCCCAGCTCGTCTTCCAGCATATATTTTTTAAGATTTTGCAAAAAGAGCATGACCAGCGCCGCCTCGCGGGAATCGGATTCCATGGAGCCGTCCCACTTTTTCAGGCGATCGGCCAGGGCGTAGCGTCCATTTTGCCTGAGCACGCCGAGCAGAATTTTTTGCCAGCGCTGGTGGTAACGATCCACACGATCCATTTGAAAGTTCTGCATGTCTTGAACACTGAATTTACGATTCTGAGACAATAATTCGGAAATGCGTAAAATGCGATCCGCGGCAAATTTGCCCATCAAAGGATAATCCAGGTTGGCGTCGTCCTGTTTATTGTTGCAGGTTGCCAGCCAGCCCCGCTGCGGATTTAAGCTGTGCGGCGTTTTTTCCAGCGGTTGAAAGCCCTGCCATTTTAAAGAATCGATCCAGCCGGGAACGGGTAATTTGGTTGATTTAAAAGGACGAATGGGAATGGGCGTGCCCAGCTGGTAGCCAATATTGCCCCTGATGTCGGCATAGGTCCAGTTGGCGTCCAGCGCGCCAAAACTGGTAACCGCTCGCCGAAAATCTTCAAAATTATCCAATTTAGCCAGGCGGAAGGCGGCCTGAACGCTTTTGGCCAGATTTACATCAAAGCCCGCCCAGTGCAAGGCATAATCCGCTTTCATGGAATCCGCTGTCCAGATAACGGGACCGTTTTCGGTCTGCTTGTAGCGCAGAATGTACGGCTCGTCTTCTCCGCTGATGTAAATGGTATCCACCAGGGTCTGACATCGATACCACTTATGTCCGTTAAAGTACAGGGTGCTGTCCTGCGGATGGCGCTTTTCCTGATAAATTTCGCTGACGTCAATGCCGCCCACGGTAAACGCCCAGGCCGCCTTTCCATTGTGGCCCATGATGGTAAAGGGCAGCCCAGGCGTACTGATGCCCAGCACATGCAGATTGGCGGCGTTTACATGCAACCCGCACAAATACCAGAACTGCGGCAGCCGACGCGTTTCCAGGTGCGGATCGCTGGCCAGCATGGCAAAGCCGCTTGCGCTTTTTTGCGGAGCGACCACCCACGAATTGGAAGAGTGCGCCATGTGGTAAGGTAATAAATCTTCAGAAAAATACCGCTTAAACAACCATGTTTGCAGTGAAAATTGGTTTTGCTGCGGCACCGTAAAAGGCGCCCACACGGGATACGGTTTTTCAAAATCTTTCGCTTTTTCCCTTCCCAGGCGTTCGGCGATCTGCAAGAACCGGGTATCGGATGATTGCAAATAATTGGCAAACCAGGTCTGAAAGCTGAGCACGCTCATCAGTTCTTCCATGGTGTAGGGTTTAAACTCCTTGCGTAAAAGCAGGTACTCAAAAGGCAGGGCGTCGGTATGTTTAACCCAGTAGGCAATGCCTTTTAAATAAGCCTGCAAGCGTTCCCGATCCTGCGAATCCAATTGCGCAACAAACTTTTTAGCCAGCCGGTAGTGGCCCAACATGCGCTGGTACCGATCGATATACAAAGTGGAAGGCCCTAACAGTTCGCTTAGCCGACCGGTGGCCACGCGGCGCGTTAAGTCGATCTGAAACAGACGATCTGCGGCATGCAGGTAACCCAGCGCAAAATAGGCGTCCGTTTCGCTGCGGGCTACAACTTGCGGAATTCCCATGCTGTCCCGATAAACGGTTACGGATTCTTTTAACAGCGGAATTTGGACTTCGCCCTCTAAAACGGGCAGGGAACTTTTAAAAGTAGCGTAGCCCCAAAAAGATGCCACAACGACCAACAGCGCCACAACCACAAAAATGACCAGCATTAGTTGAAGTATTTTTCGCCTCATCAAAACGCCTCCTTTGTTTTGGGCAATTTAAAAATAATCTGCCTATTAAAGCCACTTTTTGTGATAATAGTTGATCAATTAGATTTTGTTAAAAAAAATAATTGCTTAAATTACAGCGTTAAAAAAAAAATTGGAGGTTTATAAGGATGTCGATGGATAAAAATTATTCGGACGCGACCAAGAGTGTGCACGCGGGAATGATGGAAAACGAACACCTTGCTGTTGTTCCGCCCATTTACCAAACATCAACGTTTAAATTTAGAGATGCCGACCACGGCGCGGCTTTATTTGCCGGCCAGGAAGAAGGCTTTATATACACGCGTATGGGCAACCCCACTATTCAGGGGCTGGAGAACGCCGTGGCCCAGTTAGAAAACGGACATAAAGGATTGGCCTGCGGCAGCGGCATGGCCGCCATCCAGACTGTGTTTAGCGCTTATTTAAAACAGGGCGATCACGTGGTGTGTTCCGAAGCGGTTTACGGACCGACCACTACCCTTCTGGAACAAATCTTTGCCAAATTTGGCGTTGAAACCACTTTTGTGGACACCTCGAACTTGCAGTCCATCGAGCGGGCCATAAAACCGCAAACCAGAATTGTTTACGTGGAAACGCCAGGCAACCCGACTTTGTGCATTACCGATATCAAAGGCGCTGCGGAACTCGCGCATCAAAACGGCGCCTTGCTGGTGGTGGACAACACCTTTTCCAGCCCTGTTTTGCAAAAGCCGTTTCTATTGGGGGCGGACATTGTTGTTCACAGCATGACCAAATTTTTAAACGGACACGCCGACGTGGTGGCCGGCATGATTGTCACCAAAAACGAAGAACAGTTTAAATTGTTGCGCAAAACACTCAATCTGCTCGGCGGGGTCATCGGGCCGATGAACGCCTTTCTGGTGCATCGCGGCATTAAATCATTGGCCATGCGCATGGAACGCCACTGCGCCAATGCGCAAAAGATTGCCGAATTTCTGGAGAAACATCCCAAGGTCAAACAGGTTGTTTACCCCGGTCTGCCCTCGCATCCGCAGCACGAACTGGCCAAAAGACAGATGAGCGGTTTTGGCGGCATGATCAGCTTTGAAGTGCAGGGCGGCATCGAAGGCGGCAAGGCGCTGATGAACAATGTAAAACTGTGCCAGCTGGCGGTCAGTCTGGGCGGGGTTGAAACGCTGATTCAACATCCGGCTTCTATGACGCACGCCATCATGCCCAGAGAAGCGCGCCTCAAAGCGCACATTACCGACGGGCTGGTTCGTCTTTCCGTTGGCGTGGAAGACGCGGATGAATTAATTGCGGATTTAGATCAGGCGTTGAATACGATTTGACAGTAAAAGAGTTGAGTAGAAAAATAGGCTGTCGAGCAGGCTGGAAGACCTGTCTGGCGTGTGACAGTGATCGGATGACGGATTGAGCCATGGTTACGCGCGGCCCAATGTAACAATACCCTGTGCGGTAAATGAACCAAAAGGGTAAAAACGGGCCGCCGAAGCCTGCCGAAATCCACCAATTTTGTAATATCCATTCCGCCTTTTTTATTAAGAATGTTAAGTTTTGAATGTTGAATGATTTTAAGCCATCAAATTTCTGTGTTTTGGGAGAAGATTCCTCCTGTACTGATTTGATTAGAATACTTCCTCTGGAAGATCAATCCCGCCCGGGCGGGATTTGAAAATTTTTGTGCTGCTGGATTGGTTGAATAGTTGATTAGTTGAATGGTTGAATGTTCGCCGGGCTGCCATTCTTTTTCTCGCCTTTGCAAGAAACTAGCCAGCGAATAAATCACTTACATCGTTGGAAATAACCCCTAACGCTCAACTTCCCACTCTCCTAGCCTCTTTGGAAAGGGGGTGAGGGCAATTGAAACTATTTTTAATTCAAAATAGTTCTTTCGCCTTTGTGACTTATCTGGGCTATCTGTGGTCGCTTAAAATAATTTGTTTAATCATTTTCTGCGATGATTGGCGTAATCTGCAAGAAAATTACTTTGCGCGCGTTGCGGTTGATTTTGGTTGCGGCCACACTGCCTTGAACAAAGCAATATCATAAACAAAAAAACAAAATTTCAATTATTTTTTGATTTTTGAATATTGATTTCATAATCTTTTGAAAGACCGGTTTAAAATTTTGATTTGTTCTTTTTCATTTGTAAAATAGAAAAGAAATAAGCGTCGCTGGGCTGGTTTGTCAGTTTTTAATATCATGTTTTTTTTTCAACCAGCGGCTTTCTGTCGGCGTGATTTTTGCAGGTTGTTTAAATTTTGAAATGGTTGCCTGATAAGCTACCACGGCAAATTGATCAAAGCTGGTTGAGTTAATTGTCAGCCGTAAAAATTGAGTACAGGAGGTGTCAGCATGAAAGTTAATGTAATAATTGAAAAAGATAAATATGGATATTACGCATATTGCCCGGAATTGAAGGGCTGTCACAGTCAAGGAGATTCTTTAGAGGAGGTACTGAAAAATATAAAAGAGGCCATACACCTTTATTTAGAAACATTATCACCCCTGGAAAGGGAGGAATATTTAAGCAAAGAAATACTAACGACTTCTCTGGAGGTTAGCATTGCCTAAACTGCCAAGATTAACGTCTGAGGAGGCAGAAAAACTGCTGCTTAAATCTGGCTTTCAACATATTAGAAGCAGAGGCAGTCATAGGATATATCAGAAAGGTAGAGAAAGATTTGTTTTGCCATTCCATAAAGGGAAAACTCTTCATCCGAAAATCATAAAATCACTTTTTGAGCTTATCGAAGATGAAAGCAGCTAAAATGGTGTTCAACCTGTCTGCTATTCTGCTGGCATTCCGTAGCTCAAAGTGAACTTTTATCGTTATTTGAAAATTAACTAATTTATTAAGTTAAGATGACAGAATCAGAATTTCTAAAAATCATAAAGGAAGAAATTGAAAAGAATTTAGATTCTAAGAAATATAAAGTAAAAACTAATGAAAATCTGCTTTATAAGGTAACTGTAAATGAAAATTTTCAGTATGAGCCAAGTAACCCTTCTACCCCACGACGCGGCTATTACTCTTTTCAAACAGATATATTAATTACTCAACAAACAAATGATTTACCTCTGGTAGTTATTGAAATAAAATATAGAGGATTTACAACGCATGATATTTTAACTTATTCAACAAAGGCTCAAAAACATAAAGAAGTATTCCCATTTATAAGATATGGTTTATTAGTTGGCGGAACAGAAAAAATCACAAATAAATTTTTTATTCACAACGTTGGTTTTGACTTTGCTTTTGCTCAAAATGAGCCAAAAATCAACTCAAGTGGAACTGAACTTATTGAAATCATAAAATGTCAAATTGAAAATGCTGAGATGATTCTGGATGTATTTATTAACAAGAATCAGACAAAAAGTTTTAATACAAAAGTAATCATTGAAAAGATATAAGCATAATAAAATTCTGACACATAAAAAATATCTTTTACAACAGACACTCTTTAATAAATAGCCGAAGATTCAACTTTTAACTTAGCCTCAAACTGTCTCGGCGTATCATAATCTCAGATCAGGTGTTAACAACCCCAGATTACTTTCTGCATTAAACTTAGCACATCCCTGTCGGTGGATTTTTTTATAAAATTAAGCGGTAAGATGTTAACAAAATGATTCTTTCTGTCAGAAAATCACACGCCAACTTGCTTTGCCAATATTTTATTTCTGCATTAAGTTAGAAAATTTAAAAATACCGCCTTCAACCAGAGCCATTATAAGGATTGTAGTAAAAGTAAAAAAGCCCGGTTCAGGCCGGGCTTTTGTAGTTAATTCAATTTTTGTCTGGGAAATGGTTCGTGTTTGGGCCAGGGGCGTGGTTCTTCTTTAATTTTTTTCATCAGGTAGTCAACCGCTTTCATGAGCTGGGCATCGTAACCTTTGTGCATTTGCACGGGATCATTGTCAATTTCAAACCCCGGGTCTGGCGCAACGCCTTCATTTTCGACCACCCATTTTCCATCGGTGTCGTAAATTCTGTAATCCGGAGCGGACAAACCTCCGCCATCCACCAGAGAAGCCCACATAGAAACGCCAACCAGCCCGCCCCAGCTGCGCGTGCCGATTACCGGCCCCATGCCTTTTTTACGGAATAAAAAGGGCAATAAATCGCCCCCCGACCCGGCCTGGCGATTGGTCAGACAGGCCAGATGGGCGTTGTTGCCCATCCAGGGCGTAAAATAATCGTGCGAATAACGGCGCGTCCAGTAGGCCAGCGGTTTTTTGTTCAAACGCTGCAAAAAGATATCCGGATCCAGACCGCCGCCGTTGTAACGGCCGTCAATAATTAACGCTTTTTTACGCGTTTGCGAATAGTAATATTTGGGGAAGATGCGCGCCGATCCATTGTAGGTATCCGGCAGATGCAAATATCCGATCTGTCCGTTGGAAAGTTTTTCCACCAGCAGGCGATTATGTTCCACCCAGTCCAGATAGCGCAAAGCATACTCGTTGCCCACCGGTTTGACCATCACTTTTCTGGCGCCTTTTAAAGTCGGCTGGTCATTGACCCACAGTGTAACCTGCTTATTGGCCAGATCGATGAAATAGCTGTAGATATTACGGTCGGCGGTGACCAATTGCTGATTGACCTTCAACAAATAGTCGCCTTCTTTAACCTCTTTTCCCGGCCCGAAAAGCGGCGGAACAAATTGACCGCGCCAGTCAGGCACGCGATAGATCTTTTTAAAGCGATACAGATTGTGTTTGCCGTCCACTTCGTAATCGGCGCCCAACAATCCCACATTGACGCGTTGGGCCTTGCGCTGAACGTCGCCGCCAAACACATAGGTGTGCGATGTTCCCAGCTCGCCGATCATTTCGCCGATCACGAAACGAATGTCCTGACGGCAGACCGAACGCCGCACCATGGGCAAATACCGGTCGTAAATCTTCGCCCAGTCCAGGCCGTTCATACCGGGTTCGTAATAAAAATCGCGTTCCATGCGCCAGGCTTCGCGATAGATCTGCTGCCACTCGGCCAGCGGCTCGTACCACATCTTTAGATCGGAGAGATTTAACCATTCGCCTTCCGCCTCTTTAGCCGAAGCCGGAACCAGCCCCACTTTTTTACCCTGTTTAAAGATAATGGTCGATCCGTCAGCAGAAAGCTGGTAGCCATCCACTTTTTTGACGACCGGCCGTTCTTCATTTTTTTCAAAATCGAAGGCGTACAAATCCATGGGCCAGTGTTTGCGAAATTCAAAACGATTGAAATCGCCCTCTTCCTTATTCAGGTAAAAAAGCGCTTCATCATTTACTGCCAAATAACGGTAATTGCCGCGCTTTACCGGCAAAGCCTCTATGCGCTGCTGCAGACCGTCAAAATCGATGCGCACCGTTACGCTGCCTTTTTCCTTTTTTTGGCCTTGCCGGTCAGGCTCCAGGTGCTCGTCGCTTTTGAGAGGAAAGAGCGCCGGGCCGTCTTTGCGCAGAGTGTAAGCGTAAATGCCGGCCAGCTTCTTGTAAACCATCTCCCACTCAAAATCGCAGTAGGTAGGATCAAACCGCCGATTGGAAATAAAAAAGAGATGCTCGCCGTCTCTGGAAAAAACCGGATGAAAATCATTGAACAATCCCTCGCTTACGCAACGCGTTTTGCCTTCTTGCAGGTCGTAGATGTAAATCTTGTTCACCAGGGTAGAATCCATTTTGGAATAAGCGATAAACCTTCCATCCGGCGACCAGTTAAAATCATAGATCGGCTTCAGGTCAAGACTGACGTCCACATTTTCAAATTCTGCTTTGTCCACTTTGATCAGCTTTTTCTTGCGAAGATCAAAGACGTAAAGCGTTAAGGTTTGATCGGTAAATGCCAGTTTTTTACTATCCGGCGACCAGCGGATGGTGTGTCGATACCCGTTTTTAAAATGGGTCAATTGTTGCGGCGTGGATTCGCCAAACGGGTCCATTACATAAAGCTGGTACTCGCCGTCGGCATCAGAAAAATAGGCGATCCATTTACCGTCGGGCGACCAAACGGCATCCTTTTCGCGGCTTCCGCTGCTATTGGTCAGGTTGCGCGTGGGGCCTTCTTTAGCCGGAACGGTAAAAATTTCCCCGCGCGCCACCAGCAAAGCGCGTTTGCCGTTGGGCGCAATGGCAATTTGCGTCACCGCTTCATCCACCTTTTTGAGGTAAGGGCGAATTTCCGGCGCGTCGGTATGAATGACGATGTCTATTTTTTTCGGTTGAGGATTTTTAACATCAACATAATAAAGATAGCCGCCCAGCTCGTAAACAATGCGTTGGGGGCCAGCGCTTGGAAAGCGCACGTCATAATCCTTATGGCGCGTAATTTGCCGCACTTTTTTTGTTTCCACATCGAGGGCGTAAATATTCAGCACGCCGTCTCGATCTGAACTAAAGTAAATTTCGTTGCCAATCCACATGGGCAAACGATCCGTACCCGGAAAATCGGTGATCTTTTCATCCTTCATCTGTTCAAAATCGAAAATGTAAAGGTCCTGCGCCGTACCGCCGAAATAACGCTTCCAGGTGCGGAATTCACGACTCAACCGATTGTAGGCGATCTTCTGGCCATCGGGGCTAAAACTGCCCTGGGCGGCTTCGTGCATGATCAGCGTCTCAAGACCGCTGCCATCGGGCTTGATCATAAACAGCCGCGAAAAGCGCTGGTAGCTTAAACGATTGGAGCGAAAGATAATCTTGTTTTTGGTGGGATGCCAGCCTACCACCAGATCGCCGCCCGGATGGAAGGTTACGCGACGAATCTGGCTTCCGTCGGCGTTCATCACGTACACGTCGCTATTGCCATCGTACTCGCCCGTAAAGGCGATCATGGAACCATCCGGTGAAAATTTGGGGAAGGTTTCCTCGCCATCGTGCATGGTTAAGCGGATGGCCTGACCGTCGTTAATATTCGCCTTCCAGATATCGCCGCCGGCTACAAAGACCACCCAGTCTCCGTAAATATCCGGGTAGTGTAGAATGGGCGTTAGTTTCTGCTTTTGAGCAAACACGTTGCAGTGGATTAAAAAAAGCAAGAGTGAAAACAAAACAACTCGACGCATGATTTACTCCTTTTTTTCGAAATTTCCTTTCCGGATTCGTCGATAATTTCGCTTTATTGCCAATAAAAAGCAATGATAATTTTTTAGGTGCAGGACATCGCAGCACGGTCATTTAAACAAATTTGTGGTAATTAACCAGAACGAACGGACTCTTCGGTCGGGCACACGATCCCTCTTTCTTTTCTTTGCAAAATCTGCCTGCTTATTTTACACCAAAAGGCCTTTTTGCTCTTTGTTATGATTTTCTTTAAATTTCAGTGTTTAAGTAATGGTGTTTGTAACTTTAACAAAAGTAAAAAGTCTAACTCGATTTTATTTAAGAATGAGAGGTAAACATGTACCAATTATCCATAGATTTAATGTTTTCGGCTTCGCATCATTTACGCGGTTACGAAGGGCCCTGTCAACGCATTCACGGCCATAACTGGAAGGTGCAGGTGGTGGTCAAAAGCAAACGGGTTGACTCAATTGGAATGGTTATTGACTTTAAAGATTTAAGCGATCTGGCCTGGCAGGTGGTGGGAAAATTTGATCACCAGATGGTAAACGATATTGCCCCCTTCGATCAGATCAACCCCACGGCCGAAAATCTGTCCAGATACTTTTTTAAAGAGATTGCCAGGCTTTTGCCAGACGGCGTTGAGATGCAGGCCATTCGCCTGTGGGAGACGCCTAAATACATGATCGAGTACACGGAATGAACCATGGCCGGCAAAGACGTTCTTAAGATCAATGAGATTTTTTACAGCATTCAGGGCGAATCGACCTACGCCGGGCTGCCCTGTGTTTTTGTACGCCTGACCTATTGCAATTTGCGCTGCACCTATTGCGACACGGAGTACGCCTTTTACGAAGGGCAGGAAATGGGCCTGGATGAAATCATCGCCCGGATTAAAACGTACCAGTGTAACCTGGTGGAAATAACAGGCGGGGAACCGCTCATCCAGCCGGCGGTTTATCCTTTAATGGAAAGATTGCTGGATAACGGTTTTGAAGTGCTGTTAGAAACGGGCGGGCACATGGATGTTAGCAAAGTCGATCAACGCGTAAAACGTATTATGGATGTCAAATGTCCTTCCAGCGGCGAGGCCGAAAAGACGCACTGGCCCAATATGGAACTCTTAAAAAACGACGACCAGGTCAAGTTTGTGATTGGCGATCGAAAGGATTTTGATTACGCACTTGAAGTACTGGAAAAATACAATTTGCTAAACCGCTGTCCCGTGCTCTTTTCCCCTGTTTTCGGCAGGCTGGAAAATGGGCAGCTGGCAGAATGGATTCTTGCAACTCAAAAACCGATCCGCATGCAGCTTCAGTTGCACAAGTACATCTGGAAGCCGGATCAACGAGGCGTTTAATTTTAAATGAGGAGTCGATATGGCACAAATCGAAGTTTTCGAAAATAAATATCCTGACCGGGATTACTACATTACGCATGTCAACGAAGAATTTACATCGGTATGCCCCAAAACAGGTTTGCCCGACTTTGGCACCATCACCATCAATTACATTCCGGATAAGTTGTGTCTGGAGTTGAAATCGCTTAAATACTATTTTCTGGATTTCCGCAACAAGGGCATCTTTTACGAATCGGTGATCAATCAGATTCTTGACGAATTGGTCGAAGCCTGTAAGCCTCGTTTTATGGAGGTTCGCGGCGATTTTACCACGCGGGGCGGCATGCACACAACGGTTGTGGCGGTGTACGATCCGCAAAAACGCGGCGGTTTTCAAAAATAATTACGAATTAAGAATTTAAAATTACGAATGAAGGATGGGGAGCATCAAAGGTTTAATTTTGTCATTCATAATTTGTCCTGAAAGATGATCTGATTGTACGGAGAAATTCGTCATTCGTGGCGCAAGACATTCCGCCTCGATAGGATAATTCGGCATTCATAATTCATAATACGTAATTCGTAATTTTTAATTCGTAATTCTTAATCGTCCCAATCATTGGCAGCTTTTAAAGAGGAGATTGAGCAATGAAAGATAAAGCGGTCGTTCTGGTTTCCGGCGGATTAGACAGTTGCGTGACGGCGGCCATTGCCGCTGAAAAATACGAACCTGCTTTTTTGCACCTTAACTATGGTCAGCGCACGGAAAAACGCGAGCTCAAGGCCTTTAACGATATCGCAGATTACTATTCGGTTACGCAACGTCTGGTGGTTGATGTAAGCTATTTAAAGCAGATTGGCGGTTCCAGCCTGACCGATGAGCGCATCGAGGTGAGCAAAGCCGATTTACAGTATCAGGGTGTTCCTACTAGCTACGTGCCGTTTCGCAACGCCAACATTCTGGCCATCGCCACCAGCTGGGCAGAAGTCATCGGCGCCACGCGTATTTTCATCGGCGCTGTGGAAGAGGACTCTTCGGGCTATCCCGATTGCCGCGAAGAATTTTACGCAGCGTTTAATAAAGTAATTGAACTGGGCACTCGACCGGAAACACATATCGTAATAGAAACACCGATTATTCATTTAAAAAAATGGCAAATCGTAAAAAAAGGATTGGAACTCAGCGCGCCGCTGGACAAAACTTGGTCGTGCTACCAGTCCGAAGATGAGGCCTGCGGCGTTTGCGACAGTTGCGCCCTGCGGTTGCGCGGCTTTCAAATGGCCGGGGTTGATGACCCCATTCCTTACCGAACACGACCAAATTATTTGTAAACTCAAGGGGAACGTCCTTAGCAAGCAGAGTGCAAATCACAAACACCATGAAAGGCTTATGGCGGCCAACGGTGCAGACAATGAAAAGATTGATTATTTTGCGCGCGTTAAAAAAAATTGTATGCTGCTGGATTGGTTGAATGGTTGAATAGTTGAATAGAAATTTACAAATGCGCAAATATTGAACATCATTGGAGAAAAATTTCCAACGAACAGTTCTTCCCACTCTCCCAGACTCTTTTTCTTGGAAAGGGGGGAAGGCAATTGAAATTATTTTTAATTTTAAACATTCTTTGTGCCTTTTGTGATTTCTCTGCGCGCTGTGCGCTCTGTGGTCGCTTAAAATACTTTGTTTAATCATTTTTTGCGATGATTGGCGTAATCTGCGAGAAAATTAATTTGCGCGAGTTGCGGGTGTTTTTGGTTGCGGCTGTGTGGCCCTGGATATTATTGTCTTTTTGGGGAATTAAATCACCGGTGTCGCGTTTGGGGGATCTCTGCCATGATCCATTTTTGTCTATAAAAAGTTGAAAAGGAGCGCTCTGACAGAGCGCTCCTTTCTCGGCACGGAGTAAACAGCCCGGGGCGCTGCCCCGGGCCTACATTCTCTGCATCAGTGAAACAGACCGCAAAACTATTCCATCAAAAGCGCATTAAACAGCAATTTAAAACTGCCCTGCGTCGATGCTCTGAACTGCGGCTGGAAGCTCAACAAAAACATCTGTCCTTTATTCTTTTTAATCCACACCGCCGCCGCTTTATTGCCTAACAACTTTTCATTCTCAGCGTATCCACTCGTTAAAATCTTTCGTTCAGGAAAAAAGCCAATTACGCGACGGTCCACATCAAAACGGGGAATGGACGTTTTAAAGACGGGGCGTCCGCGAGAAAAAACGCCAATCTCAGAGGGCAATCCGTACGTTAACGGATGGTCGGCCAATACTTTCATCCGCAAAAGAGAGCCGGGAATGTACAATCCCTTTTTTCGTAAATCACCGGCAATATTCTTCACCGGTAATTGAAAGGACTCTTTTTTGTTTTTGCCTTTTTCAATGGTTAATAGTCCCATGAATAATTCTGTTGATCTTCCCCAGGCGATTATTTTACCGCCGCTATCCAGAAATTTTAAAATTTTCTGAAAGCCCTTTTTGCCCATCCCCCGCGCAAATTCCGGCGGCAAACTGCTCATGTAATAATTTTTTCCCGATTTATATTTTCCTTCCATCAAAATATCTTTACTGGCATCGGGGAAAATAATCAAATCAAATTTGGCGCTTAATTTTGTTTTTTCCACTTCACCCGGGCGAATCACTTCAAAATCGATCCCGTACTGATCAAGAACAAAACGCGTCCAGCCGGCATCCATGTCATGAAAATAGGTTTCCATTAATACGATGCGCGGCAGTTTCACTTCGGCAAGCATTTGCGGATTGATTTCGCCCGACGTAAAAAGAGGCGCAACGGTCAGCAGGTTTTCCACGCTTTTCTCCGCCTTGCGATCAAGCACAAAACTGCCTGCCGGTAGGGTTCGATTATTCAATGTAAGGTTTTGCTTCAGGCGAAAGACGCGATGTCCGTTTTTAAGCGCCTGAAAAGCCGCCTTAAAGCTCTCGTTGTTATTTACATTGAAAAGCGCGTATTTAAAAGGCTCTCTACTTTGTGAAAACAGAGAAAACGAAGAATCAACCGCGCTTAGCGCATTTGAATCCAGCGGAACAAAAACATCGATCTGTTTGCAGGCAATACCGCGGTGCAACGGCAACGACCAGCTGGTAATATCATAGGGTTTAATAATTTCACCGCCCGGTGTGTAATGGCGCAGGGGATAAACTTGCGCTTCCAGCACCTCCTTAACAAAAGGCCTGAACGGCTGACTTAAAGGCACGATTATATCTCCGGCCCTGGCCTTAATTTCGCCAAATTCCACATTCCTTGTTAATTGAAAAACCTGGATGTTGTGCTCAATCAACAGGCGCACCAGTCCAACCAGCTCCGAAAGATCGTGTTGCTTGCGTGGAAAAAGAAAATAGTACGGCGCCTCTTCCCTTCCCCGGCGCACCTCTTTTTTACACAGATCATTGCGCATTTTTAGAATTTCGGCGCGGTGCAAAGAAGCCGTTTTTAAGAGGGATAAGGTGGATTCGATCTCGTAGCGCACAATGTCGCTTAAACGCCACCAGCCGCCTTCCCATGGCAGACTCATGTTAATGCTCTTTTTATACTCGGCCAGTCCTTTGCCGTACACGCTTAACTCGGTTGGCTCCACATACACCGGCGTGGCATACTGGCAACTGGCGCACTCAGTTAACAGGCTGATGCAGTTCTTCCAGTTGCTGGTTTCTGTTGAGCCTGGCCAATAATCATCAAACAAATAGTGCTGCGTTACGCCGGCCAGTCCGGCCGCCGTCATATCTTTCACCATGTTCGAACCGAATATCCAGCTCCAGTTCCAGATGGCGGCGTCCACGTTTTCGGCAATCGGGTCGTGCATGGGCGGCACAAAATAACGCGGCCCCGTCGCTCCCATTTGATGTTTTTCTACCACCACCTGCGGCAGCCATGTTTTGTTGTACAGCCGGGCAATGGCCTTTGTGTCTTTTTGCGAAAGGATGACATAATCCCGATTGTTATCGTGCCCTACATATTTATGATAAACGCCGGGTAAGGAAGAACCTTCGTATTTGGTGCCTTTGTAGCGCCAATAATGATGCACAACCATGTCCATCCCATCCGGATTCTGGCTGGGCACCATCATATAAACCACGTTTTTTAAAATCTCCAGCTTCTGCGCATCCTGAGTTGTGGCCAGATCATAAACGATTAACGGCGCTGCCTGCGATGGCCCCACCTCGCCGGAATGCATGGATAACGTTCCCAGAACAAAAACCTTTCCCTCTGCAATGTAAGCGCGCTGCTCTGCTTCTTTTAACCGCCAGTTCAGGGCCAGCTCATGATTGATCTTCCTCAGTTTATCTAAATTGGCAATGTTCTGCGCATCGGAAATGAAAACAACCATAATCGGTTTATCATACGGCGTGCGTCCCACCTCAACCATCTTTATGCGATCTGATACCTGTGCTACTTCTTTCAAATAAGCGATTAATTGCTCGTAATCGAACAATTGACGATCTTCGCCTGGCTGAAAGCCAAAAAAAGAAGCGGGACTGGGAATATCGCCAGAATGGGCATTAATGATTCCCATTTGCAAAAACAGAATAAAAATAAGCATTAAACTTAATCGATTACGCATGATCCCTCCGTTTTAACAATTACACTCCCATTGCATTCTCAATAGAATTACTTATTTACATTAATTTACAATCAGGTTCAATTTTTTTTAAAAAAAATGTCCCTTTTTATGCAAAGGGGCATCTAACAAAATATTTAATTGCTACCTCGTTGTAGCATTTAAGACAGCGGACAGAAATCGGGTGGTTAAAACTCACCCTTTAACACAAATCTCGAGGCTCGTAATGAAACGTCATGCAGCGCTGGAAACATTGTCCTTTGAGCACCACGACGCCCTTGTGATCGCCCTGCGTATTAAAAAGGGGCTTTTAAAAAACGGCGATCTGGAACCAATTGTTGAATACGTTCTATCGATTTACAGGAATCATCTCTTACACCATTTTGAACAGGAAGAGAAAACCCTGGTCATCCTCTTAAATTCCATTCCTCAAATCCAACAAGCACTCCGGCAAATGTTAAGTGAACACCAGCGCTTAGCTGAAATAATCCGTCATTTAGAAAAAAAAGAAGGAAATTTACAGGCGCATTTAAACGAATTTGCAACCCTATTACAACAGCACATTCGTTTTGAAGAACGAACTCTTTTTAAGCTGGCGGAAAAATACCTTACCCAGGAGCAGTTAAAGGTAATCGGAATTTTTCTCCATGATGCGCATAAACCCATTAACAAGAACTGGCAACCAGAATTCTGGAAGGACTAAAAATGTATTTCATTAACTATCAGGTTTAATTTACTAACACAGGAGGATTTATGTCTTTACTTGATCGTTTAATGAGTCGGAAAGGGTTGTACGCCACTTTCTGGTTTTTTGCCATTTTTATGGTCACCGCACTGATCTATTTTACGGCAAATCTGCAGAAAGAAGTTCCCCCCATTCCAAAAGTTGTGGTATCCGAAGCAGGAGAAGTTCTCTATACCTATGATGATGTTATTGAAGGTAAGGGCTACTTTCAGCAGTTCGATTTAATGGACTGGGGTACGCTTTTAGGCATGGGGGCGTACATCGGGCCCGATTTTACGACTGATTTTATGCATAAGCGCGCCGAGAGTCTTTACGACTTTTATGGCTATCAGATGTACGGCAAACGGGGCAAAGATTTAACCAAAATCGAACGGGGCGCGGTAAAAGAACGGGTGAAGCAGGATTTCCATCAAGAGACCGCCTTAAATGAAGAGCGGGTCGTTTACACCACGGCTTCCGCCGAGGCCTACAAGAAAAATGTGGAGTATCTGGTCGATCTGCTGGTAAACGGCGACAGAGAACGCGCTTTTACAGGCGGTGTGATCCGGCCGGATGAGGCGCGTAAAATCGCGGCTTTTATCGACTGGTCCCAGCTGGTTGCCTCTTCGCTAAGGCCAGGCACCGACCGAACCTGGTCCAATGATTGGCCTCCGGAACCGCTGGTCGATCAGGGAAATAGCTGGATTAACAATTACTACTCCCTATGGGAATTTTTGCTTTTATGGACGCTTACCATTCTCGTCATCTTTTTGAGCTACGAATATCTTTTTAAAAAGGACGAGCATGACCAACTCTCTGAACCAATGAAAATAACCAGCATCTTTCCATCTCAGAAAAAACTTCTTAAATACGTTCCCATCGTGGCCGGATTATTTTTAGTGCAGTTAATTATTGGCGGCTATTTATCCCATCTTTACACAGAACCTTCAAAAGATTTTATTATTTCTCAGGAGATATTGCCTTTTAACGTTTTACGATCCATCCATACGCAGCTTGCCATTCTCTGGGTGGCGGTCGGTTGGCTGGTTGGCGGTTTGCTGATTGCTCCGTGGGTGGCCAACAAGGATCATAAATTCCCCTGGCTGGTTGATGTTTTGTGGGCGGCTCTGGTGGTTGTTGCCGTGGGCGGAATCATCGGATTGTACATGGGCGCCACAGGCCAGATGCGCGACGTGTGGTTCTGGTTTGGCAATGAAGGCCGCGAGTTAATCAATCTGGGACGTTTCTGGGACATTGGCCTGGTCGTCGGACTGGTATTCTGGTTTTTACTGGTCATCTCCTTAATCAGAAAAGCGGCCACCAACAATCCACTGGTCAGCACCATCATCTGGTCGGCGTTTGCCATTGCCACCCTGTACATGGCCGGCATGATGCCTCTGCACAAAATCATGCCTAATTTTACGGTTGACGATTACTACCGCTGGTGGGTCATTCACTTATGGGTGGAACTGACATTCGAATTGTTTGCCGCAGGCTCTCTGGCCTTCTTTACCGTCAGCCTGGGCCTGGTGTCGCACAAAGTGGCGGTCAAAACGATGCTCTTCGAACTGGCGCTAATTACCATGAGCGGCACGCTGGGCGTAGGGCACCACTACTGGTGGCAGGGCCTGGATCAGTACTGGATCGCCATTGGCGGCATTTTCTCGGCGCTTGAACCGCTGCCCCTGGCATTATTGATGATCGAGGCCTGGAAGCAACAAAGAGAACTTTCCGCCTCCGAATCGGGTTTTGCCTTTAATACGGTTTTTATGTGGCTGGCCGGCTCTGCGTTCTTAAACTGGATCGGCGCCGGATTTTTAGGCATGGTCATTAATACGCCCACCATCAATTACTATTCCCACGGCACCTATTTGATTATGCCTCACGGACACGTGGCCTTGCTGGGCGCGTTTGGCTATATTTCCCTGGCCTTTATTTACATGACCGCCAGAACCAACTCACTGGCCAATAACCTGGAATGGAACGACACTCTCACCAAATGGGGCTTCTGGTTGTTAACTATTGGCGTCCTGCTCTTTGCCATTCCCACTATTGTGATTGGTTTCCATCAGGCCGAGATTGCCCATGATTTTGGTTATTACTATGCCAGATTAAGAGAAGCTGTGGAGCCGCTAAAAGGCTGGTTGTGGATTCGCATCATACCCGATTCCATGATGATCCTGGGCGGCGCGCTGGTATTATTCGACCTGGTCAAGAAAATGTACTTCAGCAAAAAGATGGCCTGATTTTTTTAAAGAGATTGGGAAACTTTCTTTCCCAATCTCTTTTTTTTTAACAAAACATTTTAGGATACTTCCCTTGAAAGATTCGGTTCTCCCTGACGGGATGCGAAAATTTTTGTGCGGCTTTTTATAAATTTAATGTTTGAATGATTAAGTGGCGTAAGGCCTGGTCAGGCGTTTTACCTGGCAACAAATCGGACTTTTGCTAATACATAATGAAAAGGCGTCATAAACGACGCCTTTCGTTTCCCCCGGCCTCCTCCCAAAAGAGAGTCAGCGGTAAGTTTAATACGTGCCCATAATGTAATTTTCAAGCTGCTCAATGGTAAATTTTTGATCTTCAATAATGGCTTTTACCACATCGCCGATAGAGATTATCCCCACCAATTTTTTGTCTTCATAAACCGGCAGATGTCGAATACGCTTGTTGATCATAATGGCCATGGCTTCTTCCGCCGTGTTGGAAATATCCAGGAACAGCACATGGGTGGTCATAATGTCTTTTACCGGCGTATCCTTTGCGCAGCGGCCTTTAATGTCCAGTTTGCGCGCGCAATCGCGTTCGGAAATAATCCCTTTCACCTGGCCATCCTTCACCACCAGTAAAGCGCCGACATTCTTATCTGCCATTTTTTGTAAGGCTTCAAGAACCGTTGCTTCCGGATCAATCGTGTAAATCTGATGCCCTTTACGCATTAAAATGGTACGCATGGATTTCATATAATTCCTCCCTGTTTTAAAGATACTTTTTTTGTAATATAAGAAGAGAAAATTGCATTTTCTACTTTTCTTTTAAGTTATTTTTTTCTCTAATGTATTGAGGTAGAAGACGGAACGGAGCAGGATATGTAGTTCACACAACAATCCGATGTATTTTTGATTCCGCAAAGCGCAGTTCCAAATCGCTGATCTTAATTCAAAAAACAGCAATATTCTTTGTGGATTCAGATAAGAAATGGTGGATTTTTAATTTACCAGTCCGATCGGGCAAAATCTTTTACAACCACATTAAACCGGTTACGCGCGGATTTTACCGCCCGCCCCGATTACTTACGCACTCTGGCCAGGGCAATGAGGCCGGCTGTTAAAAAGATCAGATTCCCCAGCCAGGCGCCTAAAAGCGGATCCAGCGAACCATTGTGCCCCAGCACCTGCCCTACACGAATGATGATAAAATAGGTAAAACTGATGGCCAGGCTGAGGCCAAAATTGAGTCCCATGCCGCCGCGCCGTTTTCTCGAAGCCAGCGGCGCCCCTAATAAGACCACAATAAAATTGGCAAAAGGCAAAGAAATTTTTAAATGCTTTTCGACAATCCATTTTTTAGGATCGGCGCCAATGGTCTTTAATTCACGAATAAACTTCACCAGCTCCTGATAACTCATCTCCTCTGGCTTTTTCTGCACCAGCGCCAGGTCGTCCGGCACCACAGCCAGACCGGCCAGCACGGTATCCGGACGCTGGATGAGTATTTCTTGCTGATCTTTAAACCTGCGGACCGTAACGTTGATTAACTTCCAGGTTGAATCTCGCCACTGCATGCTTTTGGCGTCGATTCGCTCGACCAATTCCGATCCTTTAAATTTTTTAATGCTCACTTCTACCGCCCGCTTGCTGCTTCCGTTGTAATATTTTGCGCTTAAGGTTTCGTTAGTGGAAATCTGAATATAAACATTAGAACGCGACTGTGCCTGGGGCCGCGGTTTTTTTTCGATCTGGTAGCGCTTGATATCCAACCGCTTTTGATTGGCCTGCGGAACCGTGATCTCATTGAAAAAAAATGAAAATACGCTGATCAGCAACGCAAGAACGATTAATGGCCGTAAAATTCGATAAAGGCTGATGCCCGAGGAAAGCTGAGCCACGATCTCGTTGTTCATGGCCATGGATGAAATGGTAAACAACGTACTCAGCAAAACGGCCACCGGTAAGGTTAAGCTGATGATGTAAGGAATATAGTAAATATAATAGAAAAAAATCTGTGAAAAGGACGCTCCCCGATCCAAAAACTTAGAAATGTTCTCAATCAGATCGACGATCACAAAAATGATGATCCAGGCAAAGATTCCTAAAATCAAATTAATAATAAACTGTTTTATTAAATGTCGATCCAGTGCGTTAATCATTTTTGCGTAGCCTTATTGGGGTGATGGTTGAATAGTTGAATGGTTGAATGGTTGAATAGTTGAATGGTTGAATGGTTGAATGGTTTGCAAAAGGCAGCGTATTCAGCGTCATTAAATTTGAGATCATTATTCTGCGCTCGTTTTTGTTTTATTACTTTTTCTTTTACTTCCATTTTCACTCTAAAAATCTATTTTTTTGGCTAAACGCCTGCTTTTATCCAGAAGTTTCTTTTTGTCTTTTGTCCGTTTTTTTTTGCCAGAATTTCAATTTTCCTATCCAGTAGTCCCACTCAATAAACGAGGTTTCTTTCACGGTTTTCCAGGTCAGATAAATACCGGCCAATCCCACAATGATATTGGCGCCCCACATGGCCCAGAAGGGCGTAATAAGGCCTCGATCGGCCAGGTCTTCGCCGCCGATCAAAAACACCCAGTACAAAAGAAAAAAACCGATGCTCAGGCTGATCCCCACGCCCATGCTACCCTTTCGGGCGCGAATGCCCAGCGGCGCGCCAATCAACACAAACACAATGCTGGCAAAGGGAATGGAAAATTTTTTGTGAATTTCTACCAGATATTTGTTCACCGCCCGCTTTTGCATATCGATGAATTTGGTATTGGTTTTGGCCTGATTATAATAGCGATCGACCACCCGTTTTGCTTTATGATAGGCCGCCTTCCATTTATTTTCGCTGATCCCGGCCCATAAAGAATCGACAGACGTCGCCTGCACGCTGTCGCTTTTTAAAATCAAACGCTGCAAACCAGCTAAATTTTGATCGGTAATGTTGGTGAAGTTTTTCTGGCGTATTTGAATCTGATTTCTAAAATATTCCACTTTGCGCCGCATCATGGACACGGTCATTTCGCGATCGCTGCGATCGGTGTCTTTTCGTTCCTCATACAGAAATTCTTCGGCCGGGATGTACACCACCTGCTTTTCGAACAACGAACGTTCGTACTCGCCGGTTTTTTGTCGATCCATCTTGTGGAATTCGCCGCGAAACAGAGTAAACACAAGGCTCTTTTTTGCCGGTGAGTAGGTCATGTACCCTTCTTCGGCGGTGATGGTAACGTCGGCCTTTGCATCGCTCTGGTCAAAAATGGTAACGTCCACCAGTCGGTCTGTTTCCGGCTTGCCGCGGTATTCCGGCCCCAGTAAATTCGCCAGATCAAGCCATTCGTCGGGTAGCGGCTTTTCAATGCGATTGACCACAATCGTGTACCGATCAACGGTGTAAAAAATACTCGGCTCTAATTGCAACGTGGGCTTTTTTTGTCGGATGGAACGAAACATCAATTTGGCCTGGTGGTTGGATTCCGGCAGAATACGATCATTGAAAAAGATCATGGCCAGCATGAGCACAAAAGCGGCGAACAACGCAGGCCGAATTATCCGGTAAAGACTGATGCCGCTTGATTTTAAAATGGTGATCTCGTTGTCGGAAGACAGACGCCCAAAAGCCATTAACACCGCCACCAACGTGGCCATGGGCACCGCCAGGGCAAACATCCAGGCCAGATTGAAAATAATCAGTTTTATGATAACCCAGGCCGAAAGCCCTTTGCCAAAAATCTGGCCAATGTATTTGACCAGAAAATTCATCAACAAAATAAACATGATCACGCTCAGTGACATGACAAAGGGGCCAATATGTTCTTTAATGATATACCGGTACAGTATCTTCATTATTAAAGTTTCATTTTTTATTCAATCGGGATTAATTTAAGGAAATTGGGGATTCATGCCAAAATATCGTGGAAAAAAGTGCGCTGCAACGCGCGGGTGAAAAAAAGAGGCCGCCAGCGCTCCGCTATTTCCGACCAATAATCAAATAACAATCCTCTTTTTCCAGAAAACCATCAATGGCAAAATTTTCCGAGGCCAACATGGCGGCCACTTCCTCAACCGGCGGCAAATAATGGTCTTCCACCGCCCCGCCTGCCGAACGATGTAGGGCGTTTAATTTGTGATGATCCATCAGGTGCAAAATTACAAACCGTCCGTCCTTTTTTAACGTGCGATACACCTCTTGAAATACATGCAGGGGATCAATAAAGTGCGGCAGCACCTGAAAGGCCACCACGCTATTCATGCTCTTTTCTGCCAGCGGCAAGCGGTGCCCATCGGCCTGCACAAAATAGACCTTATTCAACAGGCCAAATCGTTTTTCCTGCGCCTGATGCAGCATGGCCATAGAAAGATCCATCTCCAAAATCAGGCTCGAACGATCGCTTAACACTTGCGGTAATACTTTGAGCAACACGCCCGTTCCGCAGCCAAGATCCAGTACCAGCCCTTTTAGCGCTCCAATCCTGTGTTTAAAAATCCAGCGCAGGCGTTTCAGTTTTTGTTCATCAAAACTGTAATCCCAGCCAAGCGCCTGATGGTCGAAAAAATGCTGAATTTCGTTGATCGCCATTTTTCACTCCAATCGTAGTTTCCACCGTTCGCGGATCAAACGTACCGTCAACGGTAAAACAACCATTTGCAATGCAATACCCGGCAACCCACTGCTCACCAGAGCCAGAGAAAACAATGGATGACGCCAGCCAAAAAGCGGGGCAATTACCGAAACCAGCGCCAGCAAAAGCAAACGATCGGTTAAAATGGCCAGCAAAAGTGCCGCCCATAAATTCCATTTTAAATGCACATGCAAAAGCGACAGAATCGCATTGACGACCAGTAGTTCAACGATCAGAACGGGCAACACAGGCGGCACCAGCGGGGGCATGCCGGTAAACAGCCATGAAATAAGCGGCGTGATTACAGCCAGCAAAAGGGCAAAACGCCAGCTTAAAATTAAACCGCCCAGCATAACCGGCAAAAACATGGGCAAAAAAATCGCGCCCAGGCCAAACAAATGGAAAATTTGCGGCAGCAGGATGCCTGCCACCGCAAGAAAAGCCGTTAACGGAATTTGACGTAGTTCGCGCTGCAACATCTTGCTACAACCTGAAGGTAAAACCTACGCGCACCTGTCTGCCGGGCGCCGGAAAATCGGGACGCGATAGATAGTTTTCGTCCAGCGCATTCAACAGGCGCACAAATAAATCCAGATTAAATACGTTCACACCGGCCTGCACATTTAGCAAATGATAATCAGGTAAAGGCAATGTTTCATTATTACCAGCGTACAGCTTTTGAACGAATTTTCCGTAAACATTCAAATAATAGCGCTCTTTCTGATAGCTCAGTAAATACTTGATTTGGTGTTTCGGATTGTAGGCCGTTAATAAATCGGGTTCCAGAAAACCGTAACCGATCTGAGCAAACAGATGCGACAGAATCTTCTGTTTGATTAACACTTCTACGCCCCATTGATCGCTCTGGGGGCCGTTCACAAAGCGCGTTGGCGGCGGAGGCGTTAACGTGGGCAAAGCCTGAATTAAATCGCGCACTTTATTTTTAAACAGGGCAACGCGCACCTGACCGCTTTTACTGTAAGCAAACGATGTTCCCAGTTCAACGCTCTGAACTTTTTCGTTTTTCAGTTCGGGATTGGCGGAGGGAAAGAGGTACAATTCCATTAAAGTGGGCGCTCTGAAACCGGTTTGGTAATTTAAATAGAAATGAAGGCCATTGGCCATGGTGTAAGAGGCGCCCAGAAAAGGTGAAATCTGATTTAACGGTAATGAATTGTATTGATAACGTAAACCGGCTTTTAAATTAACCTGCGGCAAAGGCGTGTAAAAAACCACGCCGTAAACCCCGGCCGAGGTCAGATCATGAGCGTCCGGATTAACAATGGGCGCGCCGTTGGGCAATTTGGCAAAATCGTTTTTAGCCTTTCCCCCGTAATAAATCACGTCCATTCCGCCGGCAAAGGCCAGCGCGCCCGAATACTGCATGAACTGGTAAGCGGAAAAACCGTAACTAAAATCATCGGATTTAAAGCCGTCGTAAAATTCGTGATGCCCGGCATTAGCGTAAAGTTGAAAGGCGCCTTTCCATTTTTGCGTGTTATTCTGCAAACTGATCTCTGCGGTCCCGCGTTTTATTTTTGCGTAGGCGCCCAGGTTCAGCCTGTCCACCTCGCCGCGGGCCGGATCGTCAAACTGGTAAGGAACATACCGGCCCTGAACCAACAATTTCCAGGCGGGATTAATCTGGTACTGCCAGCCGCCCTGCAGGTGCAAAGACTCAAAGCTGGTCTGACTGATATGGCCGTCGCTCTTTTGCTTGCGCGCCGTAAAAAACAAACCGTTGTTGGCAATCTTCTTTTGCAGCGCAACAGAAAAGATCTGCGTGCCAAACGAACCGAACTCCGCCCGAACGCGGGCCAGATGTTTAAACTGCGGCGCAGTAACCAGATTGACCACACCGCCCATGGCATGATCGCCAAATACCGTAGAAGACGGTCCGGCCAGAATTTCAATCCGTTCGATATCTTCGTTACCGTAAACATCGGGCAGCGGATGCCCGAAAATCCCCATAAAATCGGGATGGCCATTTAACAAGACCAGAACGCCGGTGTTCGGTTTGCCGCCAATGCCGCGCAAATTCAAAATGCCGGCGCCCTCAGGCCCCACGCCGTAGCCCAGCGCTTTATTTTCCAGCACATAAGCGGACGGAAAGTTTAAATCGACCATCTCCAGCGCAGAATGGCCGCTCAACTGTTGCACCATTTCTCCGGAAACAATCTGATAGCTGTAAGCCAGATTGCGCACGCTTGTGGCAATACGGTTGCCGATAACCACAATAGAATCACGGCTGGTAAAAACGGCTAAGGTGTCCGCCGATTGTTGCTGCCTGGCGTGTATTCCAGAAAATGACCCAATTAACAATATGGCGATTAAAATGCGTCGCATGTCATACCTCCTCAAATTAATGGTATTGAAATCTCAAAGGTAATTCAAGATCATTTTGTTCGAGTAATGGTCTATCTTGCAGGATGCGCCTGGTGGGCCCGTCGGCCACAATTCGGCCCCGGTTTAAAACAACCGTACGCTCACAGGTATCGTAAATCATATCCAGATCGTGCGAGGTAATCAAACAGGTGCGCCCGTTTTGCGCCACCCACTGAATGATTTTCCGGCGGTGGATGGCGTCCAGATTGCCGGTTGGCTCGTCTAAAAGAACAATTTGCGGCTTCATGGAAAGAATGGTGGCAATGGCTGTCAGTTTTTTTTCACCAAAACTGAGATTTAAGGTAGAACGCTCTTCAAAACCGGTCATCCCTACCTCATCCAGAGCCTGAGTCACGCGGATTTTTACTTCTTCTCTGGATAAACCAAAATTTATCGGTCCGAAGGCAACGTCTTCAAAAACGGTCGGACAAAACAACTGATCTTCCGGATTCTGAAAAACCAGTCCGATCCGTTGTTTGATCTGCTCCTGATTTTGCTCGCATGACCGCAAGCCCAGAACTTCAATGGTTCCCTGCCAGGGTTTTAATATGCCGTTTAGTAATAGTAGCAGGGTGGATTTCCCCGCGCCGTTCGGGCCGATAATCCCCACCCGCTCGCCTGCTTCCACTGCAAAGGAAAGGTCATTAACCACCGGCCGTTCTTTCTCGTACCCAAAAGAGAGTCCATCCACCTTAAGGGCCTGCGCGCTCTTTACCGCCATAGTACCACCCCCAAAAAAAAGGTCGCCGAAATGGCTAACAGGATTCCATCTTTTAAGCTCCAGGACTCCTCATCCCAGAACTCGATTTTTCCGCGGAATCCCCGGGCGATCATGGCCTGATAGCCCCGTTCGCTGCGATCCATCAGGCGCGCCAGGTACACGCCGGTAAAAGCGATTAAAATCTGCAATTTTCTTTTCAAACCGATTTTTGCGCTTCGCGCATTTATGGCCCGCTTCATGCGCGCCATCTCCTGCTCCATTAAAAAAATCAAACGAAACATGTACATCAGAATGGCCAGTACCCAATCAGGAATTTTAAACCGTTGTAGCGATTTTAACAGACGGGTGTAAGGCGTGGTAACCACAACGATCAGCGAAACCGCTAAAATTTGCATGGCTTTTAAAAAGGTAGCCGCCAGTTGTTGCACGCCGCTCTGATAAAGGGCGATGCCGTCGATTTTTATCCACGCTGCCTCCTGAGCCGAAGCGGGATGAAACGGCAGGGCGATGGTCAGCAACAAAAACATCACGGCGCTGCGGCTGAAATATTTGATCAACTTGAAATTAATGCTTAGAGCCACCGCTATCAGCGCAAACGTCCAGGCCGTTAGCCAGAAAAGATGAAAAGAAGATCGGAAAGGCAGCGCCAGAATACCGGCGATCAGGATAATGGCCGATAGCATTTTGCCCAGGCTGTTCAACCGAACCATCCAGTGATCGTTCTGCGTTTGTTGAAGTATTAGCTCCATTAATCCGAATTTATTTTAAGTTGCTGCCTTTAGAAGTTAAATACAATTGACCGTGCTTAACGCCCTTAATGGCGATCAGCCGATCGGCAAGGTGCTTAATATCGCCGGCCTTGCCCTTTAATAAAATGACCTCCAGACAATTGTCATGATCCAGATGAACGTGCGTGGTAGAAATGATTTTCTCGTGGTGATCATGCTGGATATCGGTCAATTTATCGCTCAGTTCCCGTTGATGGTGATCGTACAAAATGTGCAGCACGCCCAACACAACCTGATCGCTCTGGATTTCCTCTTCGATGAGCGTTTTACGTATCAGGTCGCGGATAGCCTCAGAACGATTTGGATATTGTTTTTCCTTTATTAAACGGTCGAAGCGCCGGATTAAAGTTTCCGGCAGCGAAACGCCGAAACGGATCAACGGATCTTTCATCTCTGCTCCATGTTACTTTTTTCATCAATGTAACACTGTTAGCGACTTGAGGCAAAAAAATTTTGTTTGGATAAGGGGGGAGAGAGTATAAGAGTATAAGAGTATAAGAGTATAAGAGTATAAGAGTATAAGAGTGTAAGAGTGTAAGAGTTGAGTGTCAAGGTTCGTGTTTGCAGGCAAGTAATTTCTCTGTCATTGTCAATAGGAAGAAGGCACACTAACGTTTTGGCAGGGGCGACTCAAAGAGCGGACAGGAACGAGTCAGCCATATTGGGCAAAAATCTTAACACAGCCCATACAGCGACGCATTCAATGGACAAATGGTAACTTTATTTAAATGGAAGCTCTCGTTTTTTTTCTTACAACTTGATCAAAATCACCATTCCTTTTTCTTTTTATTTTTAGCTTTGGCAAGCAAAAAAAATTTATTTAAATTGACTCATTAAAAAAACCGGAACATGGACGAGCAGGTAACTTTTCTAAGTCTGGAGAATCAATGGAAACCTTGATAGGCCTTAAAACAAATGAGTGGTGGAAACTCTATCGCTTAAACATGTTTCACTTACCATTAAATCAAATCCCCAACTGTTTGAAATTAACCATCCTCAGTATTCGTAATAGCATTTACGCTCGTAAGGAAGCCGAAGAATTCGGGCAACAAATCGAAGAAACCGAAATCCGGAAACCGCCTGTTTTTATCCTGGGACACTGGCGCAGCGGCACCACTTTATTACACAAACTATTGAGCAAAGATCCACAGTTTGCCTTTCCCAATGTTTATGAAGTGTACAATCCCTGGACATTTTTAATCACCGAAAAACTCCTTAAAGATCGACTTGAAAAACTCCCGCCAGAAAAGCGCCCCATGGATAATGTAGTGGTTGCTTACAACGATCCTGCGGAAGATGAATTTGCACTCAGCCTGATGTCTTTAAAATCGCCTCTCATTGGATGGGCTTTCCCCATCCACGAGGCCTATTTCGATCGCTATTTAACCATGCACAACATCTCGGAAGAAGAACGGCAGGAATGGAAAAAATGGTTCGTCTATTTCCTGAAAAAGCTAACTCTGCTCTATAAAAAACAATTGGTTTTAAAATCTCCGCATCATACGGCAAGGGTTAAAACGCTTTTGGAAATTTTTCCTGACGCAAAATTCATTCACATTGCACGGGATCCTTACCGCATCTTTCAATCCACCGTCAATTTGTACAAAAACACGGTCGCCAAACTTTCCATGCAAAAACGCGATCTGGAAAAGGATATTGAAGCCATTATCAACCGCTACAAAGCGATGTATGATTTTTACTTTGAAGAACGCCAGCTGATTAAACCGGGCCATCTGGTCGAAATCAAATTCGAGGATCTGGAAAAAGATTTTGTGACAGGCATTGAACAAATTTACGATGCATTAAAAATTGATGGCTGGCCAACCTACAAACCGATCCTACAAGCATATATGGAGTCTCAGCCGCCATACAAAAAGAACACCTATGCGCCGATTGACGAAAAATGGAAGGCAAAAATTAACACCGTCTGGCAAAAAACATTCAGCGAATGGGGCTATCCGCTTCAATAGAACAAATCGCTTTGGGGAATAAAGGCTGCAATTTAAAATACTTCCTCTGTAAGATCTAGTCCCGCCATGGCTGGGTTGGTTGAATGGTTAATGAGTTGAATAGTTGAATAGTTGAATGGTTGAATGGTTGAATGGTTGAATGTTCGCCGGGCTGCCATTCCTTTTCTCGCCTTTGCAAGAAACTGGCCAGCGAATAAATCACTTACATCGTTGGAAATAACCCCTAACGCTCAACTTCCCACTCTCTTAGTCTCTTTTTCTTGGAAAGGGGGTGAGGGCTATTGTAAACTTTTCCCTATTTTTTTATAAATTGTCGCTTTTGAGACACCCTCGGGCGTAAATTGTGCCGATTTGCTTAGGATACTTCCTCTGGAAGATCTAATCCCGCCCGGTCAGGATTTGAAATTTTTTGTGCTGTTTAAAAAACTCATCCCCCAGCCCCTTCTCTTTAAAAAAGAGAAGGGGCGTACATAGCGCCGGTTTTGTTTAGATTTTGTCTTAAATGTTAAATAATTTTCTGCGATGTTTGGCGTAATCTGCGAGAAAATTAATTTGCGCGCGTTGCGGTTTTGCTACCCTGTAAGTTTGGAGGTAGTTTTTGAACCTTGATTTTCAGGATTACAGGATTGCCTTGATTTTATGCACTCCATGAGACTTTATTCTCCAAATTTAATGAAAAAGATAAAAAGCAAAAAAAGCAAATCATGGTAATCCAAAAATCAAGCAAATCCTGGTTCAAAAATTAAATTGTTCATCGGCCGCTCATTTCAAATTCCCATCTGGCGGGATGCGAAATTTTTTGTGCTGTTTAAAAAACTCATCCCCCAGCCCCTTCTCTTTAAAAAAGAGAAGGGGCGTACATAGCGCCGGTTTTGTTTAGATTTTGTCTTAAATGTTAAATAATTTTCTGCGATGTTTGGCGTAATCTGCGAGAAAATTAATTTGCGTGCGTTGCGGTTGGTTTTGGCTGCGGCTGTGCGGCCTTAGTTTTTTGATCGTTCAGGGACGTGTAATATTTCTTGATATCAAAAACACAAACCATTATTTTAGCATCCGAAAGCGAACAGAAATTTCTTAATGCAAAAATGAAAGAAAGGAAAAGAATGAATCCTTCACTGGTAATCTTAGCCGCAGGGATGGGCAGCCGTTATGGCGGCGTAAAACAAATTGATCAGTTTGGGCCCAACGGCGAAACCATCTTAGACTACTCCATTTATGACGCCATTCAAGTCGGATTTAAAAAAATCGTCTTTGTCATCCGCAGGGAATTGGAAGCCGACTTTAAAGCAGTGTTTAATCCGAAACTGGAAAATAAAGTCGAAGTGCACTATGTTTTTCAGGAGCTGGATAATATTCCATCTGGCTTTTCCGTCCCGTCAGAGCGGAAAAAACCCTGGGGAACAGCGCACGCCGTAATGGTCACCGAACCGGCCATTGACGAACCGTTCGCCGTGATCAATGCCGACGATTTTTATGGTCGTGGGGCGTACCGCATCTTATTTGATTTTCTGAAAGCGCAATCCAATCAAAGCGCCGAATATGCGATTGTCGGCTACCGGCTGGATAAAACTCTTTCCGATCACGGCGCGGTTTCCAGAGGCGTTTGTCAAAGCGATGAATCTGGTTATTTGCAGAAAATTGTGGAAAGAACAAAAATTTACCGTAAAAACGGTAAAATTGTTTACCTGGACGAAAACCAGGGCGAGCATGAAATTTCTGGCAGCGTGATGGTGTCCATGAATATGATGGGCTTTACGCCTTCTATTTTTAAATTTATGAATGTCTTTTTTAAAGATTTTCTGGAAAAAAAAGGACACAATCCCAAAGCCGAGTTTTTTCTGCCCTGGGTGCTGGATCGCCTCATTCAAACCGATCAGGCTAAAGTTAAAATTTTGCCAACCAATGAACAATGGTTCGGCGTTACGTATAAAGAAGACAAACCGATTGTTCAAAAGAGCATTCGCGATCTGATTGTCGAAGGTAAATATCCTGAAAACTTGTGGGATTTCTAATAAATCCCACAAGTTTTTCTTCCCCTCTGCCGATGACACAGATTTCACCTCAGGCGCTATAACAGAGGATGAACTTTCCTTTTGTGATGTTCTTTTCATTTTATTGCATTCTGTGCGCTTTCATCCATCAGAGGTTTATTTTTAATAAGATTTGTATTTTTACTGAAATTGCGTATATTTTATTAGCAGATTCACCAGACTTAAAAAATCAGGGATTTCGTTTTTGCTGAATATATTTTGTCAGTTCAACTAACATAGTTGGTTGGAACCATGATTAATAAAGAACCTTTTTGGGATGATCTGCTCAATGACATCAAATCCCATCCTTATCACACAGTGTATGTCGTTGGGAATACGGATTGTGGTAAAACCACGCTTAGCCGCTTTCTTGTGCAGGAGTTAGCACAAATTGAAAAAGTCGCCTGGATTGATTGCGATCCTGGCCAATCTAACCTGGGACTGCCTACCACTCTTAACGCAGGGATTTACGACGCCTCCCTGTCTTCTCCACAACACGTTTTCAGTCGCTTTATCGGGGTTACCACGCCTCAGCGTAAGCCGCTGCTTAGTTTGCTAAGCATCGTAAGGCTACATGCCAGGGTTGTGGAGCAAGGCGCTAAATTTACCATAATGGATTCTTCCGGATATTCAGCCGGCCCCGCGGCCGTTGAATTTCAGGCCGCGATCATAGAAGCGATTAAACCCGATCTTGTGATTCTGGTAGAACGCGAACAGGAATTGGAGGCGCTTAATCAACATGTGGGACGGTTAGGCGGCATCGAGTTAAAACGCATTCCTGTTTCGCAATACGTTACGCCGCGGAGTATGCCCATACGCAAAGAATATCGCGAGAACAAGTTTCGCGAATATTTTCAGAACAGCGATTTGCAAGTCGTCGATATCAGCAATCTTACGCTTTGTGGTTCACTTCCCGAACGTTACACGGTGCAAAATGTACGGGGCAGAATTATTGCGTTTCTGGACAACGAAAAGTTTATTGTAAGCCTAGCGATTGCCCGATCAATTTACGACAACGATCAAATCTGCGTCTGCCTGGTGCCTCAATTTGACGTGGAACAAGCCTCTTTTCTGCACCTTGGCGAGATATTTCTGGATGCGGAATTGCGCGAAGATCACTCCAAACAGGTCAGTTGATTTAGAATAGCCGAAACTTCCTGCAGAATTTTTTAGGCGTTGACGGCCTGACTTTCTTCCGGCGTGTAGCGTGGGAACCTCTCATTTCGTCAGTTTCAGGAATCAGGCGAGTAGATATCGGCCATAACAGTTGCGGCCGCTCCCAACGCGTTGGTATAAGCGCCAAATGGAGAAAACATTAATCCCGGAAGCTTCTGTTTTCCAATGAGTCCCTCATTAAAAATCTGTTGCTCCAGATGCGATTTGAGATATTTGCTTATCTCAAGAATATCCCCGCCAATCACCACATATTCAGGGTCAAGCAGGTTAATCAATAGCTGTAAACGTCCGGCTAATGGCATGGAAACGAAGCGCATAAACTCCAGAGCAATCGGCTCGTTTTGCTCAGCCAGCTCAATAGCTGCGCGAAAAATTTTAGACAGGTCGTTGTAGTTTCTTAATAAATCGATGAATGGGTGGCCTTTATGTATTTGCGCCAGCTGGCTTGCAAGTTTGGCAAAAAAGGAAGGAGAAAAAAGTACAGGCCATTCGCCCGTTGAATTTTGCCTGCCACGATAGAGTTGATGGTTAAATATGAACCCCGTTCCCATACCCGAAAAACACTGATGAAGTGTCACATATAACAGATTTCTCTTATCGTAAAACTGCGGCAATAGCCATTTCAGGCCAAGCGCTCCCACATTGGATTCATTGTCAAGAAATACCGGGAAGGGAAAGCAAGCTTTCAGCGTCTTCAAAAGCGGAAAGTTACGGGATTGAAAGGACAAGGAATCCACAACGCATCCGGCCGCCAGATCAATAATGCCAGCCAGACCGACGCCCAGCCCCACAATCGGCCGCTGTAGCGTGTTGAACGTTGCAACAAATTCATCAATGCTTTTAACAAAAAATTCAACCTTTTGGCTATCCGTTAACTTTGCGGGAAAGACAAACGTTTTGCGCTCGATTAATTCAAAATTAAAATTGATAAGCGCCGCCCTGAGTTCGGTGGAAAGCCACTCCACTCCCAGCGCCAGACCGAAATGGGGATTAATATCCCAGATGAGCGGTTTTTTGCCTCCGCGCGCGGTGGAAGCGCCACGTTCTTTGCGAATCACCTGGTTGTGCTTTTCAAGGTTTTTTAACAAATTAAGAACCGTGGCAATTTTGAGGCCGGTCTGTTCGCTTAACTGGCGGGCAGTAAGCCCCTGGTGCGTACGCAATAAATTCAATATGTGTTTACAGTTCAGACCTTTTAAAAACCGATGGTTGCCGCTTTTAAACATGAAGGCTGTCTATTCTCCGTATTTTTTGGCCGCTTCAATTAGCGCCAGGTAATTTTCGTATTTAATATAATCGGGAATGCTGTTGCCAGAGCCCGCGCAATATCCGCCGTTGTAAGCAGCTATTTCAATATTGCGCTTAACCTGCGCTTCCACTTCTTGCGGCGTGCCCCGTGCCAGCAAATCCACGTCAACGCCGCCAATCAAACAGAGACGTTGGCCATATTTTTGTTTAACCTCCGCCAGGTCCATGGCCTTGGGCTCAATGGGATGCAGGGCGTCCACGCCGCAGGCGATAATATCTTCAAAAACATCCCACAACACGCCGTCGGTGTGGTAAATGAGCGGCTTGCCATAGGCCTGCGCCAGCTCGCCGATTCTTTTTAACCAGGGGAAGAAATACTGCCGGAGAACGTCCGGCGACATCAATAAACCGGTGCTAAAAGCAATGTCGTCGCTAAACCACAGGATGTCAACCGCATCGTGTTGCGCCATAAATTCAAACATGGACAGAACCAACTCTCCGAGGCGATTATTGAGCTCTTTGATCAAATCTGGATTTTCGAACAGGGCTAACGAAAAACCCTCAAATCCCATCAATTCCCAGGTCATGGTAAAGATGTCGCCATACTGACCAATAACGCCCATGCCTTCTGGCAAAAGGGAGGTAACACGCTCAAAATTCGAATAATCAATCTCTTCTTTTCCGGGCAGACGTAATTTTTCAAGGTCTTCAAACGAGGTTACTATACCCTGTCCTTCATTGGCCCAATTATAGGCCAGGGCGCCATCCAGTTTTTTTTGAAAAGTAGAATCCTTCTTGTCGTCGGAAAGGTTGAAGGTTACACCGGGTTGTAACTTTACATAATCATAACCGGCCCTGTACCAGAAGGCAATTTCATCTTCCAGACTTAATATAGGCCGCCCTAAAAATTTTTCTTTAATCAGCGGATGAATGCCCAGCTCAACAAGCGGCACATAGGCGGCTTTCTCCCGTTTCAATGTTCGAATCAATACTGAAATATCCGGGCGCATGGTCTCCTCATATTAAAATCGGTGTGTAGCGTGTATCAATGATGTCGCCATCTTCCAAGCCCTGGCACGAAGTGTGCGTGCGGTTGCGGGCATCGCTGGCGTCAAAACGCAGACCATCAGCAATGTAAATAACCGTCATTCCTTCACGCATCCGATCGGTCTTATTTTCGCCGGCGCCATGATAAAGAAGCCCGCTGTGAAAGGTGGCATCGCCAGGATTTAGCGGAACATATACCTGCTTTTCACGGCTCAATGCCTGTGGAAAATGAGGCTTGTTAAAAATATCCACATATTCGTGTTTTTCTAAAAGGTGGCTTTTGGGATAAAAATAAAGGCAACCCTTTTCCGGCGGCACGGGATTTAGCGCCAGCCACAAGGTGACGCTCAGTTGCGGCCGATCGATGGGCCAGTACGAGCTGTCGATGTGCACGTCGGTTGCCCTGCCGCCTGGTTCCTTAAACAACGCCTGGTCGTGCCACAAACGCACATGTTCTGCCTGCAAAAGGTCTCTGGCCAAACCAGCAAATCGTTTACCAAATACAAAATCTTTAATGGGCTTAAAATCCCAGCACAAAAACCCGCATTGCAAAAACGATTGTTCATAGGCGCTTTTTTCGTGCAGAGCCCTGTCATCATCTTTTTTACGCAGTAAAACGGCCGCCTGAATGACGCGTTGCAGGTAAGCCAGCGATTCCCTATTGACTACTTCGGGCAGGTAAACATAGCCTTCTTCCTGAAAAAAACGAACCTGCTCTTCTGTTAAAAGGTAAGGCGCATTGTAATGCTTAAGAACAGGCTCGGGCGTAGGAAAGTACAGAATTTTAAGAGCGCGGTCTATATCTAATGCGGTAAATTGAATCATGCATTCTCCCTGGTTATTTTGTTTCCAGGAAATTTACCAGTTGTTGTGGATCGGGAAAGTAACCGTTGGCGCCAATCTGCTGATTGAACTCGGGCGTTACGGGCGCGCCGCCGATAAAAATGGGCACCTGCGGAAAATGGCTCTTCACGGTTTTAACAATTTCATCCATGTACAGCATGGTGGTCGTTAATAGGGCGCTCAGCCCCACACGACAGTCGGGATGTTCCTCCACCGTCTGTAAAAAACGGTCGCTGGAAACATTAACCCCCAGATCGATCACCCTGTAACCGTTTCCTTCCAGCACCATACCCACCAGATTTTTACCGATGTCGTGTAAATCGCCCTTAACCGTTCCCAGAACAAACGTGCCTTTTTTTTGCACCTCTCCCGCTTCAAAATAGGGCTTTAAATGTTGCATGGCGGCCTTCATGGCTTTGGCGGCAATAATCAAATCGGGAATGAAAACCAGCCCCTGACTGAAGCGATCGCCCAGCCGTTTCATGGCCGGGATCATGGCCTTTTGCAAAATCTCGCCCGGCGCAACGCCGGCGGATAATAATTTTGCGGTCAGTTCGGCGGCCCCGGGCTGGCCCTTAAGGTCGGCCGGATGGGGTGATTGTGCGTCCGCCTTTCCCCGTTCAATACAAACGCCGAGTTGTTTTAACAGGTCATTGCACATAAGTTGTAGATCAATTCATGTTAGTTTTTAAAAACAATTTAAAAACTAAAGTACAAAAATAAAAATTTTTTTACTGGCCTTTACCGTCGATCAATTCGCGCATCATTTTGATGTGACTGGCAGAGGTGCCGCAACAGCCGCCAAGAATGTTAATCTGTAGCGCAAGTAGTTCTTTTATCTTCTCCCGCATCGCTTCCGGCGTTTCATGGTAAACGATTACCTCGTTTTTGATTTCAGGCAGGCCGGCATTGGGCTGGGCAAGAATGGGTAAATCCGTTAACTTGCGCATTTCCTGAACGGTGCGCAAAATGACATCGATTCCTTCGCCGCAGTTGGCGCCTAAAATATCCACGCCCTGCTCTGTCAAAAAGCGCACGGCGCTGGGCACATCCACGCCCCAGTTGGTGTGAATGCCCGTGGGGCCTAATTCAAACGTAAAGGTGGCTGCAACGGGCAGATCGCTAACCGATTTAACCGCCTGGATGGCTGCGCCCATCTCTTCCAGGGTAATCATCGTTTCGATGAAAAAAATATCCACGCCGCCTTCGGCCAGCGCTTCTGCCTGTTCTTTAAATTGATCGACGGCTTCATCCACACTCAGCTCTCCATACGGTTCCAGAATGGCGCCGGTGGGGCCCATGGAGCCAGCCACAAAACGCCCTTCCGGGCAGACCTCTTTTGCCAGGCGGGCGGCCTCTCTATTTAAGCGATAAGCCTGATCCTGCAAATCGTAATGAGACAGGCGGCTGCGTGTTCCGCCAAAACTATTGGTTTCTACAATATCCGAGCCTGCCGCGTAATAATCCCGATAAATGGATTGTACGATTTGCGGCTGTTCGATATTCATCAGTTCCGGGCATTCTCCTCGTTTCAGGCCGCGTTTTTGCAGTTCGGTTCCCATGGCGCCATCGCATAATAAAATATCGCCAGCGGATAGTCGTTTTAAGAGAACAGATTCCATTAACGCTCCTCTCTTTTTTACTCTTTGTCCTTAAACTTTTGCTGAATTTCCACAATTTTGGACATATTATCTTCTAACGCCTGCACAATTTCCGCGCTCCATTCGGAGGGATGTTTTTTTAAATAAATTAAAGCTTCCTCGTTTGTCCATTTTTTCTTGTACGGCCGATCGCTGGTCAGGGCGTCAAAAATATCGGCCACGGCGATGATTTGCGCTTCCAGCGGAATTTGATCTTTCTCGTAACCGTGTGGATAGCCCCGGCCGTTAAGTTTTTCGTGATGAAGTTCGGGAATATGGCGCAGCATTTCCACATAGGCCGTTGGCTTGACCTGTAGATTGCTTATTATCAAATCGATAATCTCCCGGCCCTTTAGCGTGTGCTGCTTCATAACCTGAAATTCCTGCGGTTCGAGTTTTTGCGGTTTGAATAAAATTTCGTCGGGAATGCCGATTTTGCCGATATCATGCAGCGGCGCAAAGGCTGACAAAAATTGAATAAACTCATCGTCTATCCGGTATTTCCCTTTAGCAGCCAGGCCGGCGGCGATGATCCGTGAAAAATGCGCCATGCGTTCCAGGTGCGCGCCCGTTTCAGGATCTTTAAAATGCATGATTTTACTAAGTGTTTTCAAAGAAGAAAGCAACACCCTGGTCTGATTGAGTTCAAACAATATCAGACTAAAAATCAAATGCGCATAAAGATCCAGCAAATTCAGATCGGCGCCTTGAAAAGGACTTTTCTGACGGGAATTAAAAAAGATGAAACCAAGCAACGCCTCGTCTGAAAACATGGGCAGAGTGTAGCTGGAACGGTAGCCGCTCTCTTTTATTCGTCGGGAATGTTCTTTGGAATCACCATACAACCTGCTGATATCTTCAATTATTCTCGGACTTCTTTCATGTTTGAGAGCTAAAAGAGAAGGGACTTCGGAAAGTTTCGACTCGTAAAGACAAAGCGAATGCGCATGCGGTTCGCTTACCAGAAATGTTCGCAAAATATCTGTTTTGGAATCGTAGAGAGCAAAGGCAATGCGATCAATAAAGGGAAGATAGTTTTGCAAATTTTCATGAATAAGAGTCAGCTTACGATTAAGGGGAATCTGATTGTGAACTTCTTGAAAAACATCCTCGTGTGTCATTGGCAAACTCCGGATCAAAACACAGAAGTAATTTAAGATAAATCGGCCTGAATGCAAAATTTGCCGGTCGATTATTGGTTGAATGCTCACCTGCCTGTCTTTCCGAATCCCGCTTTATCGGGTGAGGGCAAGCCCGGGAAATCCATGCCTGGTTGAATGGTTTAATGATTGAGCGAAAAAGGATTGTGATTAAAAAAATCTTGCGCTCGATTCAATCAAAGTTACATTGAGACTGCCGCCTGATTTTTGCGATGCGTCTTATTTTTTCAAAGGTTGTAAAGCATTTAATCGAGTGAACAATAGATTAAAAATTCCCCGGCCCTCTTTGTGAAGCGCCGGGGAAGGAATCGTAATTTCCAGAAATGGCTTAATCGCCGAAGCTGATGCCCAGGCCGCGGGCGGTGTGCAACAACTGATCATCCGGCTGAACATGATTATAGGCCGAAACGGCTTCTTCAAGCGGAATGGAACAAATATCGGGATGTTTGTAGGAAACCATTTTGCCATATTCCTCATTGAGAACCATTTCGAAGGCCTTGACGCCAAATTGGGAGGCCAGAATGCGGTCGTAAGCCACCGGTGTGCCGCCGCGCTGTAAATGCCCCAGGATGGTGACGCGGATGTCCTCATCGAATCCGGCCTGCTTCAGCTCCTCTTTAAGCCGTAAACCGGCCCCGCCCAGTTTTTTGTTCAAATAACCGATCTCGTCTGACTGCTCGGAGACCACATCTCCGCCAATGGGCTTGGCGCCTTCTGCAATGACAATAATGGCAAACCCACGTCCGCCGACGATTCGACTACGCAGTTTTTCCACCACCTTGTTGACATCATAGGGTATTTCCGGAATCAGGCAGATTTCGGCGCCGCCGGCAACGGCCGCATGCAAGGCGATCCATCCGGCATCCCGTCCCATCACTTCCAGAATAAAAACGCGATTGTGACTTTCGGCCGTGGTGACCAGTTTGTCAACGGCGTCTGTTGAAATTTCAACCGCCGTCTGAAAACCAAAGGTAAAGTCGGTTCCTCGCAAATCATTGTCGATGGTTTTAGGAACGCCGATGATATTCAATCCTTTTTCATAAAGGGCAAGCGAAATACGCTGAGAACCGTCTCCGCCGATGTTAATGACCGCCTCAATATTCTGATACTGCAAGCGTCGGATTAACTCGTCTGAGCGATCAACCGTAATCCATTTACCGTTTTTATCTTTAACGGGCCAGGCAAAGGGGCCGCCCTTATTGGTCGTTCCAATGATGGTTCCGCCTTTTACATGTATGCCAGAAACCTTTTTTTCATCAAGAGGAATGATTTCCATTGGTTCACGTAAAATACCGTTAAACGCCTGATAGCTGCCCAACACTTCCCAATTGTATTCCTGAGCGGCTCTTTTGACAATAGCCCGAATTACAGCATTCAAACCCGGACAATCGCCGCCGCCTGTAAGTACCAAAACTCGCTTTTTCATAGTTCCCTCATCAGTTTTTTAAACTTGCATCCGTACTACTTTGAAAAACAGCGCAAAATATAAGCTAACAACGCTACTTGTGCAATTAATATTTTATTAAAAATTTTCGGCAAAATTAAATAAATCATAAATATCTCTGCTTGCCAGTGGAATGATTGCCGTCTCAGGGCAGGCGCAGAAAAAGATTGAGAGAGTACACGTTATTTTTTAAAGGCCTGCCTCATCGCAATAAAAAGCCCAATCCCCTCAACAAAAATAGATTGCTCGCCCCCGGCCGCGGCAGGAGACGAGAAATGATAGCAAAACTCACAGTACCCAGAATCAAACATTATTTGATTAATAACATGCGCTTACGCTGCACAAAATTCTGAGAACGCAGGATGTAAATGTACATTCCCGAGCTGACGACCATACCACTGGCGTCCGTACCATCCCATTTCACCTGATAACTTCCCGAAGCAAGACGATTGCTCAACAGGGTGCGCACTTTCTGTCCCAGGGCGTTAAAGATTTCTATTTTCACCCTGCCGGCGCGCGGCAGATCAAAACGGATGGTGGTGGAATTATTGAACGGATTGGGGAAATTTTGATACAGAAGATATTTTTGCGGTACATTAACAAGATTTTCAATGGCGGTCAAATCGATCACCGTAAGTTTGAAACTACTTTTAGAGGTATCCTGTCCGTCTGTGGCAAAAAGCGACACTGTGGCCACACCCGTCCAATTTTCGGCCGGGACGACATGCAACAGAGAATCGGCGAGGTTGACTGCCACCTCAGATTTACTGGATTCGGCCCATAACGTTAACGATTGCCCTTCCGGATCATAAGCTTCAAACGGTAGATCGAGCGAACGGTTCATGACGATAGTCGTATCGTTAAACGAACTGAGGACGGGATATTCATTGTGTCTGGAGCCGCTGCGAGCCACGCCATAAACGCCTGTTTTACCAATCGAAATCGTAAAGAGCGAATCGTTCTGGTATTGCGCATCGGTTATTTTAATCCAGGTTTGATTGCTTTCGTCAAACCAATAGGCCTGCCACGGATCGCCTGCCGCACCTGAAAGCGAATCAATTAAAACCAGACTGGCCGGCATGGAAAAGGCAACCGATTGAATGGAGCTGTCGGGCGCCATGGAACCGATGTTTTGCGCCCATTGAACGATTTTCTGATCGCCCTCGATCAGGGGCATCGGCGGCGATGTCCGGACGAGAAAAAGATGTGTGCTGTCTGCAAGGGCGTTTTCAGGAATGATTAACTGCGTTCCAAAAACATCGGTTAATGTGTCTGCGCCGGCGCCCACTTTTTTGGAAAAGGCCAGCAGAGGGTTTATTCGCGGATCGTCAAATAAATAACCGATGGTAATGCCCTCAAGGTAGCCCTCCTGGTTATTCACCTCGGTAATCTCAAAGAAGCCATTGCTTAAAACAAGGGCTTGCTGAGGATAGCCAAAAAGAGAATAGCGAGCCGGTATCAGAAAGCCTTCAACAGCCCATTGATCTCCGACATTAACAACGCCGTTAACCACAACGCTATCCAGATCATGCAATCTGAACTTAAAACCGTACATTTCATACATGCCTGTTTCTGAAGGAATGGTAAACAGATCGGTTAAAAATTCCAGTTTACCCATTCGTTTGGGAATATGATAGGAGTAAGTCGAATTGACTTTAAACAGGGCTTTTCCTTCGGTCGTTTTTTCGGACGGATAAAATTTGCTCAGATGAAATTCCAGGAAGTTCTTAATCATTCTCTTCTGGGGATCTTTTACCAATTTTTCCTGCAGGGTATTAATCAGGATATGTTTAATACCGCTGGTGGACAGGCCTTTGAACAAATCGCCTGCCGACAGATCCGGGCCGGTGAGGCTGGTATTGGGGATAGTTTCGGCTAAATGACGAATATGCCAGGCCAAATTTTGCCAGCGCTGTTCATACGCCTGAAAATCGGCGTCGGTTGCCGTTCCACTAAAAATTTTATTGAAAAGCTCCCGGTTTTGTCTTGCCGATTCCTCCGCATAATTTACGAATTCCTTTAAAGAACCGTACGCTTTCAGGGGATTTAATTCGGTCAGGGCATCCACGACATCAAATCCCAGAATAAAATTGCTTAAGTTAAAGTCGTGCCAGCTTACGGCGGGCCCGATGAGCTTAATCTTTTTTTCTTTTAAGGCTCTACTGGGATTTTTGTGAAAAACAAAAATAATCCTTAGATTGAGTTTATGAAAGATAAAGAATTATTTAAACAGATTTTGGGACTTTCGCATCCCTGGGAAGTGTCTAAAGTTGACTTAGATATTGCGAATGAGGAAGTAGAAATAGAGATTATCTATAAGTCAAAAAAAGGTTTTTGTCCCGAATGCGAAGTGGAATATGATATTTATGATCATCGCGAAAAACGTCGTTGGCGGCATTTGGATACATGCCAAATGAAGACCTATATTGTCTGCAAAGTTCCCCGCATTAAATGCAAGGAACACGGAGTAAAAACGATCAAAGTTCCTTGGGCAGAAAAGTCGAGTCGAACGACTTTATTATTTGAACGTTTTGCTATTGAGTTATTACTGGCCTCCAAAAACCAGAGCAAAACGGCACAATTTTTACGGATCAGCTTTGATATGCTTCATCATATAATGAGCAAAGCAGTGGAACGCGGGCTATCACGCCGAACGGAAGAGGACATTAAATATATCGGGATAGATGAGAAGAGTATGAAAAGAGGTCATACTTATGTAAGCGTATTATCCGATAGTGAAAGAAGACGTGTAATAGATGTAAGTGAAGGTCGCACAACAAGCTCTGCCAGTTCCTTAATAAACAAGGGATTAACAGAGAAACAAAAGGAGGGCCTCAAAGCGGTCAGTATGGATATGTGGAAAGCTTTTATTAAAGCTGTTCAAAAGGAGCTTCCCAATGCTTCCATAGTGCATGACAAATTTCATATAATGAAGTATTTAAATGATGGAGTGGATAAAACCAGACGAGAGGAAGCCCGTAAATTACAAAAATCTAATGATAAAACCTTAGTGAAAAGTAAATATTTATTTTTAAAGAATCCGGAAAATATGACGGACAAGCAATTATCGCGTTTCAGAAAAATTCAAGAACTTAACCTTATCACTTCCCAGGCTTGGGCGGCCAAAGAGAACTTCAAAGAATTCTTTAGGAGTGAAACAATAAATGATGCGAAATTCTTTTTTGCGGAATGGTATCAGGATATTAAGGGACGTTCTTTAAATAAAATGATTAAAGTAGCAAAAATGCTCATTGCTCATTCAGATGGCTTATTAAACTATATAAGATATCAGATAGATAATTCAGTAGCCGAATGGTTGAACGGCAAGATACAGGAGATAAAAACAGTTGGTAGAGGCTTTAGAAAATTTGAAAATTTTAGGATAGCAATACTTTTCTTTCTTGGTAAATTAGACCTTTTTCCACAGGAATCCCAGTAGAGCCTCTTTTAAAAAGCTTCCTGCTCCATCCTGATACACCTGAATTTTATCGTAAGACCAGGTATGCCACACAGAACGGGTGGGAGAAAAATAAGAGACGCTGGCTTTGCCATTTGTGCCGTAAACAATGGCGTTAAGGGCGTCTTTGTCGCCGTTCAGTTTGCCGGAGCCAACCGTAATGTAAATATTGCTACCTCTGGGCGCGGGATTTCCGAAATAATCTTTAACATACACATTTAACCTGGCCATGTATTTTGACGGGCCTAAACGCGAAGGATGGAACCAGGCTTCTGCTTGTTGAGGTCCTAACAGAACGGGAAAAGCGCCGAACGAACTTTCGCGCAAGGTATTGACATAAGGATTGGAATAGCTACCATAAATATAGCCAAAAAACCAATGCGGCGGATTTAAGGTATCTCCCCACCAGCTCCAGCCATAATAAGGTACGGGAAAAAAATCGAACAGTCCGCTGTATTTTTCTTCATACGTTAAACCTTTGTAATCCTCCCCTGAATAATGTTCAAATCTGAAAGGCACCAATGGCGCATGGTATTCGACTTCCGCCTCCCCGCCTTCGCCCATTAAAACAATAAAGCAGAGCTCTTTAGAACCGGCATAGGCTGTCGCCACAACATCAGGCCCGCTAATTGTGCCTTTTTCCCCTCCGCTAAAACGCGTATTAAGCATTAATGCCACGGGCGCGCCTTTGGGCACAGGCCGGCCATAACTATCATAAGCTTTTATCTTAATTTTTGCTTTTTCGGAATAGCTTTCCGAGGCGTAAACATAGTTGAAATGGCGTTCGGTTTCCGTCTCGATTGATATCTGGTCAACGCCCACAAGGGCCGGCACAACACTGTTCGCGGAGTCAATAGCTAATGCATATGTTTGCATGTAGTCATTCCAGGGTTTCCACCAGGTTGCTCCTTTTATTTCATCAAAAACTGAAGTTCCCTGTCCGTATCCAATAACGGCGTTACTGGTATATGCCTTCCATGCTTCTTCCATATCTTGATAGTTGTTGTAAGACAACTGGACATTTGCCCAGTGTGTAAACGGCGCCATTGTCGTAGGTGGGGGCTGATAGCGAAAAGTTGCCCTCCCCTGCTCTTTTAGTTTTACCACATAGGTGCCGCCGCCGCTAAAAGATGGATTATATTCCAGGGGCGACACATAATAACTGGTTTGCGATTCAGACTTATGAATAATGGCATCGCTGTACAGGCGGCCCCAGATACAATCAACAATTATTAATACGCCAGCGGGCATCGGATTACCAAACATATCCAGAGCCTGAATTTCTATATTGACGGGAGGAGCTTTATAATTTTCGGCAGTAAAAATATACGGAGAACCCTCTTGGGCCAGGCCATTGATAATTATTCTGTCGTACCCATAAAGCACAGGAAACACACTGCTCTTTTTTTCAGAGATATTGCCGTAACCGTAGGCCGTTTGATCATCGTTTGGATTGGTAAAGGATACATTGGAAAAGAAAAACTTTCTAATGAAATATCTCCGGTATTCATTCAAAACTTCTTCTTCGGTGGCATCCGGATTTAACGCCAGATAATTCTTTTTAATATTACTGTAAGTATCAACCAGAAATTCATCTGGAATGTAATCGATAACGACCTTTCCGTTTCCATCCGTTCTGAAATAAAATTTGTTGTAGGTTGAATCCGAATTAAATTCCGATTTAAAAAGAGTGGCGCCTTGCAAGAAGGCATTGCCAACTTCAACCATAATCGGAACATCGGCTCCAACAGCTTGATTGTAGTTGTCATAGCAGATTAGAGTAATCGTACCCTGTTTTTTGGTATTTGGTTTATAAGAGAAAACAAATTCAGGATCGCTGACAATCAGAACCGAATCGATGGTCTGACCGAATAAGGTAGAAAAACTGAGGATGGCAACAAAAATGAAATAAAAAAACATGTTCCCCCCTTTTTTACTTATTAAACGATATTGAACAGGCTACCAGGCCTGTTATAAATAACAAGCCGATATTAATGCGTTAAATAATTTTTAAAAATCCCCCGACGCAATAAAAAGGTTATTAATTATAATCTGATTTTTTCATTAAAACTTTAACTCTTTTGCATGGATGATCTTTCAAATACCTTAGCAGATGGCAAATAGGGATTTTAGTACTGGATATCAGGATCTTCCATACTTTTTTACAATTTAACTATATTTTTTTACAACGCTGCCATAATTTTTGGTATTTCCAAACGCATGCTTTGAGGGAAAAAATCTGAATTCAATTGAGTTTATTGAACCACAACGAGCCAGTGGGTTTTAAATTTAAAATTTTTTGTTCTTTAGTGGAATAACCTTCTCACCCTTCTCTCCTAAGGCAGCAAATCCATAACTAAAATAAACCGCAATGCGTGCAAAGTAATTTTCCCGCAGATTACGTCAATCATCGCAGAAAATGATTAAACAAACTATTTCAAGCAACCACAGAGAACTCAGAAAAGTCCCAAAGGGCGCAAAGAATGTTTTAAATTAAAGATAGTTTCAATTGCACTCCTCCCTTCGATTCCCTTCTATCACAATAAAAATTGGGGAGAGGGGGAAGATTTGCAGGTGAGAATTTTCTCCGACGGTGTGCTGGGCGCCAACGCCGGATAATTTCTATTTAAACATTCGACGGTATAGATTCTTTACTCCGTCCCGATTTCTCGAGACTGAAGCTGGCGCTCCGTTCACAATGACAGGCTAGCGACTATTCAACCAATCAACTATTCAACCATTCAACCAATTAACTATTCAACCAATCCAGCAGCACAAAAATTTTTAAATCCCGCCAGGACAGGACGCATCTTTCAAGGGAAGTATTCTATAAACGAAAGCAAGGCGCCGGAACTAAGAGTAGTTCAATCGCCAAACAGAAATACGCTGGACAAAGGCGGCTTTACTTCTTCAAACGATGACAGAGATTCCACGGCCTGGGCCTCTCCCCTTCAATCGAGTGGAGGAGAACAGTCCGAGCCATACAACCAATACGCCTACCACCTCAATTGGTAATTTTAAATTCGTATATGTGGACATTCGCCGTTACACCACATGCTTTCTGACGGCCATTGAAACCGGTCGCAACAGGTAAAGATTACAGGCGCTGCGACCGATCATCAGGGCCAGGGCCGCGGCCACTGCGCCAATCCAGTCAAAATATTTAATTAAAACAAATAAGGAAAGAGCGATTAAACCGACTTCAATAACCGTGGCGCTGGTAATGGGGCCGGTTTTACGATGCGTTACCAGAATGGAGCGTTGAAACGAGAGCAGAACCGACATGGCCGGCAGCAGCGACAGAATGCGCACCGGGATGCGAGCAAAATCTGTGAGTTCGCGGTTGAGTCCAGAAAGTTTAAAAAACCAAACATCATGTAAAGGCGTAAATCCAATCAACACCAGCGAGCCGGTAACAAAGCCCATTAACAACAGCGCAAATTTAAGCAGCAGTTTAAAATTTTCATTATTTTGACCTAAAAAGGTAATGCCCACCTCCTGAAAAGAGAGTCCGAAGCTGCGAAAGATAAAAACCAGCGAATTGATCACCGGCAGCACGGCCAGCGATTCCAGAGCCATTCGACTCTGTCCCAGAAAAAAGGTGATCATCGGCTGAACGGCCAGCGCTATTAAAGAGGTGAGCGCCAGAGGATAATAAAATTTTACAATACTCCGGTAGGTAAGCGTTTCTTCTGTCTCTTGCTGCTGTTGCAGGCTTTTAACCACCTGCCAGGTCATCAATCGGCTGGCCAGCGCCTCAACCGTAACGCCCGTGCTTAAGGCCAGCGCTCCCACATAGGCGCCGGGCAGTTTAAAGATTAACGCACCGCTCAAACCGGCAATAATCATGGAAGTCAGGCGAATGACCGTACCGTAAGCCACGCGTCTGGTCAGGTTGTGGCGAATTAAAAGTCCCTGATAAAAACGGCGGTAACCAATGGTGGCCGGCCAGGGCAGCAAAATCCACAACGCGCCGTGCGTTAAAACCGCTACTTTTTGCGGTAATTCCATTAAATTGACCGCTAAAAAATAGAAAATATCGGGAATCAGAATAACCAGCATCAGGGCAGTTATCAGGCCGTTTAGCCAGTAGACAAAGCGCTTTAATTTTACAAATGAAATCCGATCTTTCACTAAAGCAGTCGATGCGCTGAGCATCATGATGACCGGCGCCTCAACAATCAGGGCAAAGGCAAAAGCAACGCCGTAGGCTGCCAGGTTGTATTTGGGCTCCGGAAGGCGGGCAATAATCGCGGCGATAAATGGCCCTTCCAGAGCCATCATCAGCCAGGTTGCCGAAAGGGGATACCAGAAAACAAAAATCCGTTTTAATGTTAAGCGCTGCTCCATTTTGCACCGTTTTTTTGTGCGCAAGATAGGAAAAAATGCGATTACATTCCAGCCTAACTGCTTATGAAAAGGAATGTGGGAATTTATTTGGAATGAAGGCCATTTCCCCGCTCACTGAGCGAAGCCGAAGTGAGCGGCATGACAGAAAGTTCAACCGTGCCCTTCGGCTGCGCTCAGGGCACGTATTTCCCCGCTCACTGAGCGAAGCCGATGTGAGCGGTTTGCCAGAAAAAACTCAACCGTGCCCTGCGGCTACGCTCAGGGCACGTATTTCCCCGCTCACTGAGCGAAGCCGAAGTGAGCGGCGTGACAGAAAGTTCAATCGTGCCCTTCGGCTGCGCTCAGGGCACGTATTTCCCCGCTCACTGAGCGAAGCCGAAGTGAGCGGCATGACAGAAAAACTTCAACCGTGCCCTTCGGCTGCGCTCAGGGCACGTATTTTCCCCGCTCACTGAGCGAAGCCGAAGTGAGCGGCGTGACAGAAAGTTCAATCGTGCCCTTCGGCTACGCTCAGGGCACGTATTCACCCGCTCACTGAGCGAAGCCGAAGTGAGCGGCGTGACAGAGAGTTCAACCGTGCCCTTCGGCTACGCTCAGGGCACGCATTTTACCCGCTCACTGAGCGAAGTCGAAGTGAGCGGTTTGCCAGAAAAACCTCAACCGTGCCCTGCGGCTACGCTCAGGGCACGTATTCACCCGCTCCCAGAGTGAAACCGAAGCGAACAAAAAAAACGCTACTCCCCACCCAGGTTTTCCGCCACACGTACCTTGCTGCGCACCACAAACGCTTCGCGATAACCGATTTTACGGGCCAGCTCGCGGGCTCTTTCGGCCTGATTGCGATCTGTAAAATCGCCAATGCGAATCTTGTAAAAGGGCGCTTCAAAAATAAAATAAACCTTCAGCCGGTGCGGTTCAAAATCGAGCTGCGCTTTACTTTTGGTCATGGTGGCCGTTTCCACGCTCCGACCGGCAAAAATCTGCACGCGAAAGCCGTCCACCTCTTTGTAAGTAAGCAGAGAATCGGGAATGGCTTCATTTTCGGATGTTGATTGAGCGTCTGTCAGGTCAAGCGCTTCCAGCCCCGGTTTCGCAGCCTTCGCTCCTCGATTGTTGCGTTTAATGACGATATCGTCGTCTTCCAGACTGAGCGGATCGAATGATTCGTCAAACTTGCCGTCTAAGGTCGTTACGGCGCGTTCTTCCGCTGCCGGCTGCGCCACCTTTTTTTTAGCGGCGGCGCAACCGAAAATTAAATTTAAACCGATTACAATTGTAAGCAGAGTGAACAATTTGCTCAAATAATTTCCAGGGAATTTTGCGGTAACCATCCTGTTTTGCCATCCTCTAATTTAATTTCAAACCAATCATTATTTTTTCTCAAAACCTTTACTTTAAGGCCTTCGTGAATCACAAAAATTTCTGTGGATTCCGCGCGGGGCTCCGAGTAAACCGTAACCGTCGGTTTTAATATAACGCCATATTTCTCATTTTCAAAACGATATGCCTTGTCGGTCAGAAGCACACTGGCAAAAAACAACAACGATAAACTGATTATCACCAGCGCCCGGCCCTTTTGTTGTTTTCTTTGTTTTTTCCAGTACAGATGAAAGGAGAGGCTCAGTACGCTAAGCCAGAACAACGCAACCACCAGCCAGGCAAGGGCGTTCATGGGCAATAGTTGCAATAGGTTTTTCCACCACACCGTCAGGAAAAATTCAGGCGGTTTTTCAATTTTATCCAGCAGACGTGTTTGCAAGATCAACAAATTCTCGCGCAGCGCTTCGTCATCCGGCATTAACCGCAAGGCCCTTTCGTAAAAAAGGCGCGCGCGCCCCAGCTGGTTAATTTTAAAATAGGCGTTGCCCAGATTGTAGTACAATTCGCCGCTTTCGTAGCCTTCATCCACAATTTTTTGATAAACTTCAATGGCCTGCTGGTAATTTCCTTGAGAAAAAAGCGCATTGCCCTGACGAAACAACTGTTGAATATCTTCTGTTTGGGCCAGGCCTGCCGCCACAAACACAAAAAGCAGAAGAATGGTTGCCCACTTGTTTCTTTTTTTCATATCCACTTCTCTAAACTGGTTAACACTTTTTTAGCGCGATCGTAAAATTTTTGTCTTTCTTCTGGTGAATCGGGAATATTGGCGAACTGGCGGAAATCGGCTTCTTCTAACACGGCAATGTACTCGTCCACCACTGCGGGATCGATTTTGCGTTCATTCAGATGCTTGCGCACCGTGGGCGTGCTAAAATCGCTCAAATCGATATTGAGTTTATCGCGAACAAAGCCCTGTAGGGCATTGCTAACGGCCCTGTAAAACTGGTCGTACTCGCCGCTCTTTAACAGATCGCGCGCTTTTGAGAGCTGTTTAGCCGCCATGCGCCCGGCCTTTCGGCTGCGTACCAGACGCTCGTCTCCGCTGATACGCGCCTGATAATCATTGACCAGCACAAAGACAATCAGGAAGATAAAACCAAAACCGATTAGGCCCCAGAACTTAAAACTGCGGTATATTTTGTAACCCACCGGCTGAAACTGACTGAATTCCTTAATAAAGCGGATATCGCGCCCGATAAGATCCACATAGCGCTGATCCAGAGAAGCGCCGCCTCCTAACGGTTGGGACATCGCCACGCCCCGTTGTCCGCTCACATGCAGCGGAATCGCCTTGCTCCTTAAAGTAACGTATTTTCCGGTTTGCGGATCAAAATAGCTGAACGTAAGCGGTTTAATGAGAAAATCGCCCGGTACGCGGGGAATCAAAATGATTTCGGCTTTCTTTTTACCGCGGATTCTTGCGCCTACATTGTCCAGTTCGGTTTTGATTTTCGGATCGTATTTTTCAATGTCCGGCGGAACGATCACATCCGGCACATTCACCATTTTGATGTTGCCCTCGCCGGCAATCGTTACCTTTAAAGAAACGGCATCGTTGGTTTTAACATCGGTCTTGTCGATTTTTACGTCAAGATTGTACCGGCCGACTGCGCCGTTAAAATCGGCCGGTCTCCCTTCCTGCGGCAGTTCCATAACCTTAATTTTAATGGGCTTACTGCTCAGCGTTTTTTGCACCACCCTGCCAAACGGATCGTCAAAAAAACTGTCGAAAATGCTGCGCGAACGGCGCTGCACGCGCGCTTCTACCATCACAGAAATGGGCTCCAGAGTTAGCTCGCCGCTCTGCGTGGGAAAGATGGCAATCTTGCGAATCGTCGCCACATTGTAATTGAGCCCGTTGACGATTTCTGATGATATGATCGGCTGGCCGGGCATTTCGAACTCCTCCGTCCAGAAGCCCGGATTGGAAGGCAGTTTTTTAAAATCGTAGCCGCTAACGTTAACGCGGAAGTATAACTTGTAAGCGACCACAATCTGCTCGCCCACGTAGGCCTTGCGTTTAGAGACTTCGGTTTTCAGGTAAATGCTCTGTCCCAGCAAATCGCGGTCGGTCGTTTTCTTAGGCGCTTTTCGCTGGCGAGAAGGCTTTTGAGCGGTTTGGGGCTGATCGACAACGGTAATGGTTATGGCGTTGCTTTTTATTGTTTTCCCTTTTCGTTTCACCGTGGCCGGCGGAATGTTTAATTGGCCCTTCTTTTTGGGCTGCAGGTAATAGGTGTGCACTTTGGTGGCCGACATGCGGCCATTGACAAATTGAATACTGGTAGAAGTGTTTGGCCCGGAAAGAACGTAAAAGTCCTTAAAATCGGGCGCCACAGGATCGGGCAACGAAGTCGATTTTCCGGAAACTTCAATGGAATAGGTAAAGTTCTCGTTAATGCCTACTTTGTTTTTAGAAACATACGACCGGATTTGTATGTCCTGACTAAAAAGCTGTTGATTCCCCCAAAACAAAATGGACAAAACAATGATTATCGCTGAACTTAGCCGTTTATTTTTAAACATTTTTCGCATGGTATTTCGTCCGCTTTACCAGTCTTTTTCCACCTGTTTGCGCCCGGCGGGCACACGCAAATGTTCTTTTTTAAATTTTTTGTTCTCTTCTTTTAAGGCGCGCAAAATACGTTCGGCTTCTTCTTTGCTCATCTCTTTCTTTTTTTGTTGATCGGTTTGCGCCTGCTGCTGTTTTTGCTGATCCTTTTGTTGATCCTGTTTTTTTTCATTGGCCTGCTGTTGCTGCTCTTTTTGCTCTTTTTGTTTTTGCTGATTTTGCTGTTGCTGTTGTTGTTGCTGCTGTTGCTGTTTCTTTTGTTCTTCCAGCTTTTCTTTTAAAGCCCTCAGATAGGGGTCATCCGGAAATTTTTGCAATCCCTGATCCACGGCCTGTATGGCCTGTTCTAATTGCCCGCGCACATACAGATTGGCGCCCAGATGAAAAAACTCCATGGCATTTTGCGCAGATGCGAATTGAATGAAAACGCCGCCTACAATCAGTGCCAACAACATGCGCTTCATAATTCCTGACCACCTAAAATATCTACTACATCCTTAATCCGTTTAATAAAACTCTGAAAAGCAGCCACAGTTTTATCTTTTTGTAAACCTTGCATCATCAAGTCGTAAGCGTCTTTATAACGGCGCTGATCCACCAGTTTTTCGGCCTGTTTTTTAAGCTTTTTGGCGAATTCAGACGGCTCCGGCGGTTTATTCTGATCTTTGTTCTGTTGTTGTTGCTTATCCGCCATCTCTTTCAATCTGGCGCGGGCCAATTCCAGATTATATTTGGCCTGGTAATCGTCCGGATTCAGTTCCAGCGCCTTTTTGTAAGCTTCGATGCTCTCTTTTAACTTGTTTTCCTGAAAATAACAGTTCCCAATGTTGTAAAAGGCTCTGGCGCTCAGGTTTAAATTTTCGCTGCCTACGACCTTCTGGTAAGCCTCAATGGCCTCTTTGTATTTTTTTAACTTGTAAAGCGCATTGCCTTTGTTAAAAAGAGCCGTTTCATTCAATGGATCGTCTAACAGCGCGTCCTGGTACTGGGCCAGCGCCTGCTCGTACTTTCCCTGCTTGTAATATTCGTTGCCCTTGTTCACCTTGCCGCGCACGCTGTCAGCCATCAATGGCGCGATCAGGAAAATAAGGAATAAATTAATAATTAGCCAGCGCATACTCAGACCTTACTTTGGTTCTTACCGGTAAAAAGAATTCCAGCATCAAAAAGATCAATCCTAAAATCACAAAAATCTGGTAGCGATCTTCGTACTGGGCAAATTTTCTGGAGCTCAGCTCCTTCTTTTCCATTTTTCGGATTTCATCATAAATCTTACGCAATTCGGCCTGCCCGCTGGAAGCAATGTAATATTTTCCATTGGAAATAAAGGCGATTTTTTGCAAAGTTTTAACATCCAATTTTGTGGTAACCACATTGCCATTACGGTCTTTTTTAAAGCCCAGAGAACGGCCATACTGATCGTAAACGGGAATGGGAACGCCCTGCGGCGAACCAATTCCGATAGTGTAAATAATAATGCCTTCTTTTGCCGCCTCTTCGGCCGCTTTAACCGGATCGCCTTCGTGGTCTTCTCCGTCGGTGATCAGAATCAGCACTTTGTGTTTGCGCTCCTTTTGATTGAACGAGCGGATGGCCGTACGAATGGCGTCTTCAAGCGCCGTGCCCTGCACCGGAATTAAATCGGTGTCCATCATCTGCAAAAATAATTTGGCGGCTCCGTAATCGAGCGTTAAGGGACAAACCAGATGCGCCATGCCGGCAAAAGCGATGAGTCCGATACGATCCCCCTGTAACAAATCAATAAAATTATCCAGTTCGTGTTTGGCCTTTTCCAGACGGCTGGGTTTGATGTCTTCGGCCAGCATGCTGTTCGAAACATCCAGGGCGACAATGATGTCCACGCCTTCCCGCTTCACCTCTTCCAGCCTGGTGCCAATCTGCGGATCGGCCAGGGCAATCACAAAAAAGGCGTAGCTCAAAATAAAGAAAACATTTTTCCAGATCATTCGCCGACGATCAAAACCCGGCATGATGCGCTTTAAAATCTCAATATGTCCAAAGCGTTCCAGCAGCGCTTGTTTATGCCGGTAAATCAGCACAAAAAAGATGATTAGCAGCAGCACGCCCCACAAACCGTGCAAAAATATCGGATATCGAAATTTGAGTACTTCCATAAATGCTTTCTATTGACTCTTTAAAAAATGTTTCCTTTTCATAAACCGGGAATGCCATTTTTTAGCATACTCCCCCCTAAACACCTAAACCTCTAAACTACTAAACTCCACTCAGGCGCTCCCTTTTTAAGGAATCTTTTTAAAATAGGTGTTGCCCAGTACCAGCTCCAGCACCAGCAACAAAAGGCCAAAGGTCAAAAAGTAAACAAAAAATTCTTCGTAACGCGTGTACTCCTTGACCTCGATCTTGGTTTTTTCCATTTCGCCGATCTCTTTGTAAATTTCGCGCAATTTTTCGGTGTCGGTTGCCCTAAAGTATTTACCGCCGGTAATAGCGGCCACCTCTTTCAGCAAATCTTCGTCAATATCCACACGCATGGGCACATAGCGCCTGCCCCACAACGGATCGTCTATGGGGTACATGGCCGTGCCGCGCGTGCCCGTTCCAATGGTGTACACGCGAATGCCCATGGCTTTGGCCATGCGCGCCGCCGTAATCGGATCGATCTGACCGCGATTGTTGCGCCCGTCTGTTAACAGGATGATCACCTTGCTTTTGGCCTTGCTGTCCTTCAGGCGATTGATAGCCGTGGCCAGGCCCATGCCGATGGCCGTGCCGTCCCACTCCTGATCGGCGACCTTCATGTTGTCCAGAATGTGGTACAGCACGCCGTAATCCAGAGTCAGCGGACACTGGGTAAAACTCTCTCCGGCAAAAACCACCAGCCCGATGCGGTCGTTTTTTCGCCCTTCGATGAATTCTTTGGCCACCATTTTAGCCGCTTCGATTCTGTTTTTAGGCCTGAAATCCTCCGCCAGCATACTGGTGGAAACATCCATGGTCAGCACAATATCGATGCCTTCGGTGGTAATTTCTTCTTCTTTGTGGCTGGACTGCGGCCTGGCCAGGGCCAGAATGATTAAGGTTACCGCAATCAAACGCAACACAAAAAGCGCCGGACGCAAGCGCTGCTTTAAGCTGGGTTTGACCTGCTTCAATAATTTAATATCAGAATAAATGATCTTTCCCGTAGCGCTGGAGCGCCCGCGCCAGTACCACCAGATCATTAGCGGCAGAACAAGTAACAACAACAAATAATAAGGATCGGCAAATCGGAACATTAATCACCTATTCTTCTTCGGCTTTGGTTTCCTGTTTTTTCTCTTCTTTAGGCTTTTCGATCAAATCTTCTTTTTCAGGGAAAATATCTTTTAATGAACTCTTTTTAAAGGTTACAACCGACTTCTGCTCCGGAACCTGGGCGTAAAATTCATCTTCATTCCGGTCTTTACCTACCAGCAATTCCAGAATCTTTTCGTCGTTGTCGTTGTAAACTTCCACCAGTCCGCGCGGCATATCCAGACCATATTTTTTCAGGTTTTTGGGATGGTCGTCCACAAAACGCGCTACCTTCAGATTATTCAAATGCGAGATCAAATTCGAAATTTTGTAATTTTTGGCCTTTTCGCCGGTAGAAAGCGCCCAGTTATTGGAACTGTCTTTTTCGAAAATCATTAGTTCGCTGTTGAACAACAACTTAATGCGCTGCGCTTTGTTCCGGTTAAATTTGGCGATGTACTTGTCGCGTAAATCGTACAATTTCTTTTTAAAGGGTTTGACAAAAAATGAATCCACCTCAAAGATGTGAGGACGCGAATCGTCTTTACCGTAGGCCCTGTTGCCTTTAAGTCGCGAGAACGACACACCCAGTTTGGCCTTTTCCATTCCGGAGAACAACTCGATGCGGATGGCCGGCGCCGTTAATCCGTATTCGGAAAGATGCTCCGGCGTTTCGGCCACCACCGATTTAATGCGTCCGAATTCCAATTTATTTAAGATGCTGTTAATATTGCCATTGTCTCCTCTAACTTCAACCGGCTCGGTCAATTTCCAGTTGTTTCCTTCTTTTACAAAATGAAATTTACCGTGGCGGTTTTTAAGTGTGAATTCCTTAATCTGATCCTTTTTAAAGTGAATGGCTTTTTTGTCGCGCCAGTCGAACAGCGATTTATCCATGGTATTTTTAATGGAAGAAGCGACAATGGCCACGGTGGAATCGTCTTTGGTTACGAACACATTGGCGCCGACCGGCGTACGGTCGCCGATTTTCACCCATTGCTTGGCCACGCCCTTTCCGGAGAATACAACTTTAATACTTTGAGCGCCAAGACCATAGGTGGCCAGATCCTTTCCTTCGGCCTTGAACGTGCGAATCTTTTTCGTATTGCTCAGGCTGTACAAAACGGAATTAATGGGCGACTCATCGGCCAGGGTTTTAATGGGCCGAACGATCTGCCAGGCGTCGTCTTTTTTGACAAACTCGAAGGTCGTACCGTTTTTTTCAATAATGATGTGATCGATGCTGTCTTTTTTTACATTAAACAATTTTTCGGCGATCTCTTTTTCTTTTTTCTTTTGCTCGCCGCCTTTTATTTCCACAAAATAAACATAGGCAGCCAGAGCAATAGCGATCACTGCCAGAATAATCGTATTGCGCATTTTCGCTCCGTCTCCTCTTTTGTAGCACTTGCACCACCAGCAAATTAATTCAAAAGGGAACAGAAGAGCCCGCGCCTGTCTGTTCCCTGATTTCAATGTTAACGATTTCTACGGATAAAAATCACCACGCCAATGATGACCACCAGCAAAGGAATGGCAATCACAACCAGGTAGAACAATCCTTTAACATCGGCCTGGGTCATGGTCAATCGCCGATCGTCAATCTGTTTGGGCCGGATGGCAATCAGGTCTTCTTCTTCGGCCAGGTAATTGACGGTATTCATGAACAGGTTCATATTACCCTGGTTGGTGAAAAAGCCGTTTTTAGCAAAGTCGGAATCCCCAAAAATAACCAGCGAAAGTTTCGGCTTGCTGGCGGATTTTTCCACTACCACGCCCAGGGTAATGGGGCCCTTTTTGTCTTTTTGCGGATCAAAACTCACCTTGCCGCTGGCATAATCCACATCGGCCCAACTATTGCCGGAGGTCTTTAAAAGCTCCGTAATGGTGTAGCCGCCTTTGTCTTCCATCGGCGTTACGGAACAGGCCAGCGGATAGAAAGTCATGATATTAAAATCTTTGGTAATGGCGTGATTTTCATCATAAGAAGTAACCAGCGGCATGGCCGGCCCTGCGCCGAACAACTGCCCGACTCCGCTGTAGTCGATCACCAGGTCGTTGCCAATTTGCACGTGGTATTGGGCGGCAAATTCGCCGATCTCTACCGGATGCTCCGGATCCACCATCAGCAACAGTTTGCCGCCGTTGTCCACAAACTTTTTGATGGTGTCTAACTCGCCGGGGAAGAAATTGGTTTTAGGCCCCACAATGGCCAGCACCGTACAGCTATCGGGGATGGTTTTACGCCGTACCAGGTTCAATTCTTTGACCAGGTAGTTTTCCTTTTTAATAGCTTCGGCCGCTTTGGAATATCCTTCGGCCGACTCATCTTTAATCGACCGTTCGCCATGGCCGGTTAAAAAGTAGATCGCCTTTTCCTCATCGCGCGTTACTTTAATGATGGCGTTGGTCAACTCGGCCTCGTCCAGTTTTTCCACCACCTCGCGTTTTAAACCGCATTCCACAACAATGGTGCCGTATTTTCGAATGCCGTACTGTTTGGCAATTTCCGGCCGCTCATCCGGATCCACAAACTCATAGCTCAAATGCGAAGAACGGTAGTTGTATTCATCCAGTAAATCTCTGGCCCGATTTTGTTCAGAAGTTTTAAAAAAGGCCATCAGTTTCACATCTTTGTTCAAATTATCCAGAATTTTCTCTGTTTGATCCGAAAGGCTAAACAACTTGTTTTGCGTCCAGTCGAAGCGCACATGACGACGGGTGGAAATAAAGGCCAGCATGGAAACAATGGCCAGCACCACGATGATCTGCAGCGTAACATTGGAACCGTATTTTAAAGCCCGGCTGGAAAGCTTTTTTTGCCGGTTCCTGTAATAGTTAAAGATAAAATACCCCAGCCCGGCGACGCCCACGACCAGTAAAATCCAGTGGTACGCCTGCCATACCTGATTGATAGAATACCAGATCAATGCGGCCAGCAACGCCAGAATGCCCACCAATCCGGATATATTTTCAATTTTTTTCATCGTTCTGTCTCTCCATTCTAATTTTCACCAACTTCCCTGCGCCTGAAATCAGGCTCGCCATTTAACCGATTCAACCATCTTTAGCGAGAAATAAAGTCCGACGGCCACAAACAGGATGTAATAGGCCAGATGGCTGGTGTCAATTACGCCCTGGGCAAAGTCTTCAAAATGATTGATAATGGAAATGTAGTTGAGAATGGGTTTTAAGGTCGGCCCGGCAAAATTGGCTCCCCAGCCAACAACCCAGAGCAGCAGCGACATGCCAAAACCGCCAATGGCTGCGATAATCTGGTTTTCGGTGGTGGTCGAAATAAAAAGCCCCACCGAAATGAATGCCGCGCCGAGCAAAATAAGACCTATGTAGCCGGAAAGCACCGGTAAAAATTCAGGATCGCCGTAAAGGAACAGCAGTCCCTGAAAAAACATGGTAGGCAGTAAAAGAACGATGTAAAAGGCCACGCCGGCCAGAAACTTGCCAAGAACGATCTGCAAGGGCGTAATGGGCGTGGTGTACAACAACTCCACCGTGCCCAGCCGTTTTTCTTCTGAGAACAGCCGCATGGTAATGGTTGGCAATGTAAAAAGCGAAATCAAGGCAATGTTCCAGAAGTAGGGCCGAATGAGCATTAAATTCACATTGAATTTTTGCGGCGCCACGCGGAATTGCTGCGCCCTGATGGTGTCCATAAAAGCCGCTTCCACAAAACTGGAAAGGTACAGGTAAAAGAACACACCGGTTAAGGCCGTAAATAGCGCCAAAATCACATAAGCAATCGGCGAATAGAAAAAGGATTTGAATTCTTTTTGAAATATGGCTAATGTCGCTCTCATTTTCAGGCCACCTCCTCTTTGGTCGTCAAATGCAAGAAGATTTCCTCAAGCGTAAAGCGTTCGGTGGAAAGCTCCAGCAGGCCAAGCCCACTGTTCACAATGGCCTTAGCCAGCTCTTTGCGAACGTCATTGGGCGTTTCTACAATTACTTCGCGGATGTCTTTCCCTTTGCTGTTGAATTCTAATTTCTGAATATCGGAAATGGGCTGCAACGCCTGCTTAATGGCCTCTTCCGTACCTTCGACCTGCAGGGTAATGCGCTGTACGCCATGCATGCGGTTGGTCAAATTTTCCACCGTGTCTTCCACCACCACCTTACCTTCGTTGATGATCACCACGCGTTCACAGGTCTGTTCAATTTCCGGCAAAATGTGAGAAGAAAGAATCACCGTATGGTCGCCGCCCAGGTTTTTGATCAATTGACGAATTTCAATAATCTGTTTGGGATCGAGTCCAACGGTGGGTTCATCCAGAATGACGATTTGCGGATTGTTGATTAAGCTTTGAGCCAGCCCCACGCGCTGCTTGTAACCTTTGGACAGCTTGCCGATTATCCGTTTCCGGACATCGCCGATGCTGGCCTTTTCGACCACGGCATCTACCTCTTTTTTAAGCCGATCGCGCGGGACGCCTTTGATTTTGGCCACAAACGTAAGGTAGTCGTCCACTGTCATGTCGGTATAAAGGGGCGGATTCTCCGGTAGATAGCCTGTAATTCGGCGCACTTCGAGACTTTGTTCAAAAATATCGTACCCCCCAACCGTTGCGCTACCGCTGGTGGGCGGCATGTAACAGGTTAAAATGCGCATGGTGGTCGTTTTGCCGGCGGCGTTGGGCCCCAACAACCCCAGCACTTCGCCTTTGTTTACATGAAAGGTCACATCTGAAATGGCCCTCTTTTCGCCGTAATAACGCGTTAATCCTTTGACGTCTATCAAGGCTCATTCCTCCTCTGTTGGATGATCAACAAACTTTGTCATTCTATTTTAACCACAAAGTTCAGAGAGGCACCACTATGAGCACAGAGATTTTTATTTTCTATTATTTTTAAGTTCTCTGTGCCTGCTCCGGGTTATCTGTGGTTACTGCAACTTCTTTATGATCAGGTTCTGCTTCGTAAATAATTTTTGTTTTCTGTACAAAATCAACGCTTAATTCTTTTAAACGTTCTATTTCTTCCTTGGCCGGAATGTATCTGGCAAACTTAATTAAATCTGACATTGTTAAAATTTCTTGCAGTTGTTTGCGTAACGATTCATCTGCCAGATGCGCCTGAATTTCTTGCATGATTTCCGTGGTGGTCTCTTCTAAGGCGGCGATAAAATACCGCCCTTCCAGATAGGCGCGTAAAATTTCCGACAGTCTGGAAAAAAATTCTTTAAATTGTTCTCTTTCGAGTAAATCGGAAGCGAATAGTTCCTGCAAAGCATTTAAAGCCACCTCATGGGCCGGCGGCGCGGGCGGAGGCGGTGTAAACACATAGCCCTTTTCTTGTTTGCGCTTCCAGAGTCGGTAAGCCAGGTAAAGCAAAATTCCCAAAATCAAAACAGCCGCCGCCACCATTCCCCAGAAACGGTAATTAAAAGGAATATCCAGCGGCGGTTTAATATCCTTTAATTCCGGCGCTTCTTCTCCTTTTAATACGCTTTTTACGTAGATATCGATGGCCGGCGCTTCGATGATGGCCGGTTTGGTTGATGAATCGGATGGGAAATAGGCCAGCGGATAGGGCGGAATGGTAAATTTGCCCGTATCGTAAACGGAAATCACATAATCATACCGCTGAATAAGGTGATCGCCTTTTTTAACGGGCTCATGAAATTTGTAATCCTTAATTTCAAACATGCCCAGGTTAATCCCCTGGCCGGGTTCAATAATGCGCACATCTTTTTGGCGGTCAATTATAATGGAATACAAAATGTGATCGCCAATTGTAATCGTGGCCGTATCCACCTGAGCTTTAACTTCGATTAAAGATGGATTTTCTGTCTGCGCCCAGGTTAATGCCAGAAGCAAAGTCCATATTCCCAGAATAAGAATGCAATGTTTTCTCATCGAATACGCCGCTCGTAAATTTTAACGCCTTCTGCTTTCATTAATCGTTCCGCCAGCTCCTGATAGGCTTTTTGCTGTTTTTCCATCAATAGATCCTGCGCCACCTGCTGCCGCACTTCATCAAACGATTTTTGACGGATCACCCTGCCCTTGTCGTCTCTTTCCGCGTAGCGTTCTTTATTGGCTTTGTAGTACAGCTCCAGCTCTTCCTCTTCCAGCTTAACTTTGTCGGCCAATTCCTTTTGCAACAGTTTGTTGGCCATCAACGCCTTTTTGGCCTGAAAAACGCCTTCAATCACTTCTTTGTTTTTATCCAATCCCTGCCGTCTGGCCGATTCGTACAACAAATCTTGTAAAATCAATTGCTGTAAAAGTTCCCTCTTTTTTTGCGGATCGTTAAACTGCTCCTGAACGGCGGGGGGCAGCTTGCTGATCTCAAAGTCCAGATCGCCCTGCGTGATTTTTCGTTCACCGATTTCAGCCAGCACCTGTCCCGGCCGGTTCCGGGACAAACCGGAGGTGTCCAGCGCCGCTTCGCTTTGCATCATGCGCATGGCGTCCTGCGACCGTTCCAGCCGTTCCAGGCAGGCCACGATTTTTTTGCCCACTTCTTTTTGCAGCGGACTTTCCGGAAAGAGATATTTAACTTTAAGATAATATTCCAGCGCCTTTTCGTAATCTTTGATGCGCTCAAAATAGATATCGCCAATGGTGTAATAGGTGTTGGCCACCCTTCCCGTCGGCAAAGGATAGTCCTTTAAATACTGCAAATATTGACGCACCGCCGCTTCGTAAAGACCGTTGGTGTAATAAGCGTTCGCCAGTTGCAAAACATCGTTTTCGGCAATGCGCGTTTTTTCTTCTTTTTGACACGCGCTAAAAACAATCATTCCGGCAATCATCACAACCAGAGCTTTTCGCACCATCCCCAAACCTCGCTCTATTTTACGCACCCATACGCTTTGCCCGCATCCTAAAAAATTTATTGATGGGCTGAACATACGATTGATCGGTAAAAATATTAATGTGATCCACGCCAATGGACTGGAAGAGCGATTTCAATTCCTCTCGCTGCTTCATGGCGTTTATATGAAATTCATCGCGCAACTGGCCGCTGGTGGTGTCGATCACAATGGTTTCGCCGGTTTCGGCGTCTTCCAGTTCGATCATTCCCGCATTGGGCAAAGCGACCTCGCGCGGGTCCACAATACTAACGGCAATGATGTCGTGTTTTTTATTGGCAATTTGCAACGACTTTTTAAAATCCTCGGCCAGAAAATCGGAAATTAAGAAGACCGTGCTCTTTCGTTTGATTACGCGACTTAAAAACTCAAGCGCTTCATTGATGTTGGTGGCGGCATCACGCGGTTTGTAAAAGAGAATCTCGCGAATCACGCGCAAAACATGTGTTTTGCCCTTACGCGGCGGAATAAATTTTTCAATGCGGTCGGAAAAAATAATCAGCCCCACCTTATCATTATTTTTAATGGCAGAAAAGGCCAGCACTGCGGAAAGCTCGGCGGCCACTTCGCGTTTGAGTTGTTTCTCTGTGCCGAACGAACCGCTGGAACTGACATCCACCAGCAACATGACGGTCAATTCCCGCTCTTCCTGAAACAGCTTGATAAATGGATGCCCCATGCGCGCCGTAACGTTCCAGTCGATCAGGCGGATGTCGTCGCCGGGCTGGTATTCACGCACTTCGGCAAATTCCATTCCGCGGCCTTTGAAAACGGAATGGTATTCTCCGGAAAAAACTTCGTTCACAATATTGCGTGTGGAGATTTCAATCTGTTTGACTTTTTTAAGTAATTCGCGCGGAATGGCCTGGCTTTCACCGTTTTGCACCATTTGTTGTGCGCTCTTTTCTAACTGACGCAAACGGCGCCAATACCAGAAAATGGCCCCGCTTAATATTAAAATCCCCAGCCCCGTAAATATTAAAGCCCATGCATTCATCGATCAATCTTACCTTTTCTGCCTCGCTTACATCTTAAAATCATGGAACTTCAACGCGATTTAACACCTTGCGGATGACGTCTTCCGTGCTCAATTCTTCGGCCTCGGCCTCGTACGAAAGAATGATGCGATGACGCATAACATCCATACTGATGGCTCGCACATCTTCGGGCGTTACGTAGCCTCTTCCGCGTAAAAAAGCGTGCGCTTTGGCAGCCTGAGTGAGGAAAATAGAAGCGCGCGGACTGGCGCCATAAGTGATCAGGCCTTTAAGTTCATCCAGACCGAATTCCTCCGGATAGCGCGTGGCAAACACAACATCTACCACATATTTCTCTATTTTCTCATCCACGTAAACTTCTTTGACCACATCGCGCGCTTTAATCAATTCCCGTGGGCTGATGACCGCCTGTGGCTCAACCGTTTCTTTTCTGGTCTGCCTGCGGATAATTTCCAGTTCTTCTTCCTTGCTCGGGTAGCCTACGCTTAATTTCAGCATAAAGCGATCTACCTGCGCTTCGGGCAGAGGATAGGTGCCTTCCTGCTCAATGGGGTTTTGTGTGGCCAGAACCAGAAATGGTTCTTCCAGGGGAAAGGTATTTTCGCCAATGGTTACCTGCCGCTCCTGCATGGCTTCTAAAAGAGCGCTCTGCACCTTGGCCGGCGAACGGTTAATTTCGTCGGCTAAAATCAGGTTACTGAAAATCGGGCCTTTTTTAGTGGTAAACTGACCGTCTTTTTGATTGTAAATTAAGGTACCGATCAGGTCGGCGGGTAAAAGATCGGGGGTAAACTGAATGCGTTGAAATTTGGTTTGTATGGTTTGTGAAAGCGTTTTGACCGTTAAGGTTTTAGCCAGGCCGGGCACGCCCTCTAACAAAATGTGTCCGTTGGAAAGCAAGCCGATCAACAGGCGTTCAATCATGTAGGTTTGCCCGACAATCACCTTGCTCACTTCCGCCATAATCTTTTCGACAAAGGCGCTTTCTTGCGCTATCTTTTCATTGATCGCTTTAATGTCAGGATGCATTATACCTCCTTTTTCGTTAATGCTGCGCGCGAATGAACCCCAAAACGCTATGTTCAAAGACCAGTTGACAGGATCAACCGAAAATACTATATAAATTTGCTCTTTTTATGCGCAGAATGGCTTGCTTGCAAACTGCTTGCAGTCTGTCCGCGCCATCGAATAATTAAATCCCGGTTCTGCCGGAGAAAAATGAAATTACTCTCTTTTATTCATTTCCGTAAAAAGAAGTTCCGTGGTGTCGATAAAAAAATGCAACTCGCTTTCGCTCACCGGCTCACCGGCAAATTTTATCAACTCGGCACGTTCAAATAACTGTTCCAGTCTGGACAAAATTTCCTGCTTAACGTTGGTCTTTTCCAGTAAAAGCCGAACCTCAAAGAATTCGCTACCTGGCGGCAATTCAAAACGTTTTCTGAAGTACTGGGTTAAAAGCTCCACCAGATCATTAAACCTTTTTTCAGGAAGATTTCTGGAAAGCGTCACATTGTTTTTTAATCTCTCCAGGAATTCTTCTTCAATGGTTTTTTGCGGCTCCGTCAGCAATTCCTGTTGCTTTTTCTGATCAAAATATCTCTTTAATGAAAAGAGCGCAAAAGCAATAAAGGCAGCGATTAAAGCAAATACCATTAACTTAACCGCATTCATTTTGTCGCCCGGTCTGGCTACGGGTTCGGTTATTTCCAGACCGATCCGCTGTGAAATTAAACGACCTGATTGGCCTGTTTGCAGATCCAGATATTTTATGGTTATGCCGTCGATGTAGGCCATGCCCATTTCCAGCGGCGTAAAATAAAAGGTAATGGTTTTAACGGCGTGTGGCCGTTTGTCTTTATCCTGATAAAAGCGATTGGCTGAACCGCTGCCCCTCAGTTTCAGGTTGGTCAGGGCCGGCTCGCTCAATTCCAGAATGCGGTAGCGGCTAACCTCGCCAATCCATGAAAGCTCAATGTTAAAAACCACTTCCTGATTCAAAGGGACGCGATCGTTTTCCAGATAGGTTCGCAACCGTATTTCACTCTGCAAAGAGTCCGCTCCGCCGTTCAAAGCAAAAACCAGGCCTGATGTAATCCATATTAAAGCGAGTATGTTTGCAAGCGTTTTCATGTTTCAACTGCCGTCTTTACGATCGCTGTTTGCATGAAGAAATCTCATTGGGATGCTGAATCGGCGCCCATCTCCTTAAGAAATGGAAGCTCGTCTAAATCTTTACCCAGAGTTTTAATCTCATATTGCGCGTCGTCGGCCAGTTCATGATCGGGATATTTATCCACAAATTGCTGATAATATTTTTTGGCCTCGTCGTATTTTTTCAGATCATTGGCGTTGATAAATCCTAACATAAATAAAGACTCTGCCGCGCGCTTGCCCTGCGGATAATATTCCAGAATCTTTTTAAAGTAATCCAGCGCCTGGGTATATTGTTCTTTACTGTAGGCTTCTTTTGCCTTTTCATAATATTCTTCTTCGGACAATTTTGAAGAACAAGCCAAAACCATTATCGAAAAAATAATGGCCGTAAGTATCAGAACTCTCGACTTAATCATAGCTACTCTCTCCTCCAAATTATTACGATTTTTCGTGGCTTTATTCAAACTTATAAATTTAAAAGAAGTTACGTTTTAAATCAAATTATTCAGGCGCACCGTTATTTTGCCCAAAATTAAAATAAAATCATACCTGTAAAATGATCAAATGTTCCCAAAAATTTCAAAAGATTACTCGCAAAGAGAGGGTGGAGATGAAACAGTGTAAGAGATGAAAGGTTAAAGTGTTAATAAAAACGGCCTACGCTGTCATTTGGACTACCCTGATCCGCAGGCATTCCCCTGTCATTTCGACGAGCCCGTCCTACTCTTTTTTGTCATTTCGACGAGCCCGCCCTACTCTTTTTTGTCATTTCGACGAGCCCGCCCTACTCTTTTTTGTCATTTCGACGAGCCCGTCCTACGGGCGAGGAGAAATCTTCCCAAAACATGACAAGAAAAAGATTTCTCGTCGCTGCACTCCTCGAAAATACATTAGTGGAAAGCGCTCCACAGAATGACAAGTGTAACTGAGCGTTTTATTAAATGATAATGACAAAGTATCATTAACACAAAGGCTTCCGGCCATAACAGACCGAAAGCCTCCATTGGTTTTTCTAATTCCCAAACCGTTATTGTGCAAACGAGGAAAAATATCTCAACAACATCTCTCGCTGCTGCTGGTTTAACTTTAACTTTTTTTCATGATTTTGCAAAAGGGCCTCCCAATCCCTTTTTTGCTGCACATCCGGCAGGCTATGACAGGAAACGCATTTAGAACGGAATAAACGTTCCTCTTCCGAAATCGGCCGGGACGGCGTTTTTGGCGTACAGCCAATCCAGATCAGGCCGAGCGCAACGCTAATCCCCCAGAGTAATCTCAACTTCATAAACCGATCCCCATCAAAAATCGAACGCGCATCGTGTCCGCATGCTCGTTAAGTCCGAACAGCGCGCCAATGGTGTACCACCATTCCCCCGAAGCAAAAGACACCGTCGGCCCCAGATAGCTGCCAATTTCGGTTTCGCCCTCTTCAAATTCCAGGCGCGTGACCGTCTCCAGGCCCGCCACAAATTTGGGTGAAAACTCATAAGAAATTCCCATATCATACCCCAACTCATGCTCGAGACCGGGAGCAAACATGAATTCGTAAATCGGATTCATGGCCAGATTAAAACGATTCAGTTGTTTTCCCAGAATTAATCTTAATTCAATTTTATTAGGTTTATTAAAATCGATTTTACGGATATATTCAAAGTAGATCAAAGGATCCAAAATATATTGTCCAACTTCTCCAAAACGGTAGCGGGTACGAAATTGCACCGCCTCCCATTGAAATGCCTCGCCTTCCCACTGACTGAATATCTGGTAAACCGAGAAATCCCAGTGGTCGGTAAGTCCATGCTCAACCTCAACACGATACTCCCAGAAATTAAGTGTCGAAATCCTGGTCGTCTGGTAAAGTTCCAGCTCCGTGTTGCCGCCGGACATGGTTTTATATTGGTAAGTCCAGACATAATTCCTGCGATCGGCAAACAAAGAACCGGCGCTTAAGAAAGCCATGAGAATAAAAACGGTTAGATAACGAGCCATACTACCTCCTTAGATTAAAAAACCATGGTACTTGTTACATGCATCACTTTTAAGTTATATATATTTAACATCTGTGTCAATACCATTACATAAAAAGTTGGCCACCAAAATACATTTTCATTTTTAGCAAGTCATTTCTCTATATTTCTCAAATGTAGGAAAATTTTTAGCGCGCGGCAGGAGCAAAACCTTGAAAAACCGCCATCTTTCTATTGGCACACATATTGCTTATCTACATTTTAAAATGTAGATTTTGAATGTTTTAAAATGGAGCATTGTGGTAAATGAGTCATCCTATTGAATATTACGAACCGGTTTTTACAATTGGAACCATCGCCAAAAAAATTGGCGTTGCCGTTCAAACCATTCGCATGTATGAGCAAGAAGGCTTGATCATTCCCTACAAAACAGAAACAGGGCGACGTATGTACAGCCTTTTTGATCTTGACCGCCTTGCCTGTATTCGTCGGATGATCACCGAAGAAGGCATCAATATTCAGGGCATTAAGCGCATCTTCTCTTTTATTCCCTGCTGGGAGTTTAAAGGTGGCCTGGACAACGATTGTCTCTCCTGCCCGGCCTATTACGATGCCCTTGGGCCCTGTTGGAGCTTGAGAAATAAAGGAGAAAAATGTTTAACAGAAGATTGCCGTCAGTGTGAGGTTTATCGGCTCGATTTTCATTGCAATAAATTGAAATCCGTAATCTTTGGACATGATGACAAACATAAAGAACAAAAATAACTGCTATTAAGGAGGTTTGCATGAAGCGACTTTTAATACTCGGCGGTGGAACTGCCGGAACGATGATGGCCAACAAACTGGCGCCGGTTCTCGATGCCAATGAATGGCAAATCACCCTGGTTGATCAGGAAGAAACGCACTACTATCAACCCGGTTTCCTCTTCATTCCCTTTGGCATTTACAATCGGAATGATGTAATTAAACCCAAACGGGATTTTTTCCCTTCTGAGGTAGAAGTCATTGTCTCTACCATAGAAGAAATTCAAGCCGCGGATAACCGCGTCAAATTGAGCAACGGCAAAGTTATTCATTATGATTTGATGATTATTGCCACGGGCAGCCGCATTGCGCCTGAAGAAACCGAAGGCATGACCGGCGAAGGCTGGCACAAAAATATTTTTGACTTTTACACCTTAAAGGGCGCCGAAGCCTTGCGCAAATTCCTGAAATTCTGGGAAGGCGGAAAGATGGTGGTCAATATTGTGGAAATGCCCATCAAATGCCCGGTGGCTCCGCTTGAATTTGTCTTTTTGGCCGATTGGTATTTCACAGAGCAGGGTATAAGAGATAAGGTGGAAATCGAATTGGTCACCCCTCTGCCCGGCGCATTTACCAAGCCGATTGCGGCCAAATTTTTAGGTCAATTCTTAGAGAAGAAGAACATTAAATTAACGGCAGATTTCAACACCGGTCGCGTGGACAGCGCCAATAACAAAATTTATTCCTGGGACGAAAAAGCGGTCGATTACGACCTGCTGGTCACCATTCCCACCAACATGGGCGCGGAAGTCATTGGTAACTCCGGCCTGGGCGATGATCTCAACTTCATCCCCACCGATAAACACACCCTGCAATCCAAGCAATACGAAAACATCTTCGTCATTGGAGATGCAACCGACCTGCCCAGCTCTAAAGCGGGGTCTGTAGCTCATTTCGAGTCTGAAGTGCTTTTTGAAAACATTTTAAGATATATCGACGGACGCCCATTAAAACCAGACTTTGACGGACACGCTAACTGCTTTATTGAATCGGGCTTTGGCAAGGGCATTCTGATCGACTTCAACTATGAGGTTGAGCCGCTGCCCGGAAAATTTCCCCTTCCGGGCGTTGGACCTTTTTCGCTTTTACAGGAAACAAGAATGAATCACTGGGGCAAAATGACGTTTAGATGGGTGTATTGGAATCTGTTATTAAAAGGGGCTGAATTCCCCATCGAAGCGCAAATGTCAATGGCAGGAAAAATGAGGCAGTAATCATGGAAAACAAAGAATTAGCATTAGAGATTCAAAAGATCAACGAAAAGCTGGATGTAATTACGCGACATCTGGCGGAACAGGAAAAAAGGGCGCGCGAGATCGAAGAGTTAAAGGCGGACCTTTCTCTGATTACCAAAGATATGTTCGACGCGGCCGTGGAAGAGCTGCAGGACGTGGCTCATCATTTTGACACGCGTGATCTTGTTTTTTTGTTTAAGATGTTATTGAGAAACGTACGTCCTTTAACGCGTTTGCTGCAGCAGGTTCAAAGCTTTGACGATCTCAGTCAGGATCTTCGTCCTTTAGGCAAACAGGCCTTTCAACAAGCGCTGGAAACACTGGATGAATTAGACCGCAAAGGCTACTTCGCCTTTTTCGCCGAGGCGGTCAAAATAATCGATACCGTTGTCACCAGCTTTACCGTGGAAGATGTGCGTCTATTGCGCGAAAACATTACAACCATTTTGATTACCGTTAAAAACATGACGCAACCACAAATGTTAAGCGCAGTGAACAACGCGCTCGATTTCTTTCAAAAATTAGACATGGATGTAACCGAAGACATCTCGCTGCTCAAAATTGCCCGCGAGATGAATAAACCAGAGATCAAACGCGGAATCTTTTTCATGTTGCAATTCATGAAAAATGTTTCCATCCCAAAACATCCGGAGAATTAATTACTTTAAACCTAAAATTACCGAAAGGAGGCAATTATGCCCAGCAAAACAATCGCAGGAAAAACCGTTGAAGTAACCGAAGATGGTTTTTTAGTCAATCCATCCGATTGGACTGAAGAAATCGCCGCAGAACTGGCCAAAGAAGAAGGCATCGAAGAACTAACCGACATGCACTGGAAGGTCATCCGTTTTATGCGCGAAGAATTCGAAAAAGAAGGTCACATTCCAACAATCCGCAAAATCAAAAATGCCGGCGGCGTTCCCATTAAAGATTTGTACAATCTTTTTCCGGATGGCCCGGCAAAAAAAGCGGCTAAAATCGCCGGCCTTGGCAAACCCCAGGGCTGTGTTTAATAACCCATTAATCTGGAGGTCCCAATCATGGCCGAAGAAAAAATTAAAAAGGTATCCATCATCATTTCAAAAGGTTCGCTGGAAGGCGTTTACCCTGGTTTGATTATGGCCAACGGCGCCAGAATGGAAGGTATTGAAGCCAATGTATTTTTTACCTTCTTTGGCCTGGAAGCCATTATCAAGAAAAAAATGGATAAACTGAAGGTAGCCACCGTTGGCAATCCGGCAATGCACATCCCTTCCATTCTGGGCATTTTGCCCGGTATGTCCGCCTTTGCCACAAAAATGATGAAAAAGGAAATGGAAAAACTGGACATCCCGCCAGTAAGCGAATTCATCGAAATGATTCACGACGCCGGCGGAAAACTCTACGCCTGCAAAGCCACGGTCGATATGTTCCATTTAACCAAAGACGATTTTTGTGATGAGGTTGACGACATCATCAATGTGGCCAAATTTTACGAAGTGGCCGCTGGCGGACAAATAATTTTTACCTGATACTTTTTCCCACTCCATCCCCCAAACAGCGCAATCGGTTTGGGGGATTTCTTCTTAAATATAAGAAATTTTTCATTTGTAAAAAAATGAATAATTCTACTTAATCCAGTAAAACCAACCTGTTACGCCTACATTTTCTTCCCTGGCACATTACTTGCTATACCTGCATCAATTGATGTAGAAATTACTACAGAGTATGGTAAAGGATTTAAACGGAAATGAAACAAACAAAAAAGATGCTCTACCCTATTGGTATGGTGGCAAAGATGTTTAACATCTCTGTTTCCACCATCCGCCTGTACGAAAACGAAGGGCTGATTATCCCCATCAAAAGTCAGGGGCAGCACCGCTATTTTACCCCGGCAGATATTCAGCGTCTGGAGTGTATTCGTGATTTGATCGAAAAGAAAGGCTTAAACTTTGCCGGTATTCGCTTAATGCTCTCCACCATCCCCTGCTGGGATTTGAAACCCTGCACCAGCGAAGATCGGCTGAACTGCGACGCCTATTACAAATCTCAGGTTCCCTGCTGGATGGTGGAAAACAAGGGAGAACGATGTAAAAATGAAAACTGTGCGGAATGCCCGGTTTATCAGGAATCCGCTCAATGTGCGAATATCAAAGTTATCTTGAAAAAATATTGGAGGACGCCCTTAGATGAAGACTAAAATGAAGCGAAGAGAATTCATCAAGATTGCCGGCGCCGGCGCCGGAAGTCTGGTGGTCGGTTCCAAATTGTACGCCTCATTCAACAGCAAAGATGAACAAAATCTTTTAGCAGACGGAAAAATCGAGCGCACACCCACCTACTGCGAAATGTGCTTCTGGAAGTGCGCCGGCTGGGTGTACAAAAAGGATGGCAAACCATGGAAAATCATCGGCAATCCTGACGATCCCAACAGCCGCGGACGTTTTTGTCCACGGGGTACGGGCGGCATTGGCGCCTACACCGACCCCGATCGCTTGAAAAAGCCGTTGTTGCGCGTTGAGAAGAACGGCAAACAGGTGTTTAAAGAAGTAAGCTGGGACGAAGCGCTGGATTTTATTGCCGGGCGCATGAAAGATATTGCGCAAAAACACGGTCCGGAATGTATTGCCCTGTTCAGCCATGGTTCCGGCGGTTCCTATTTTAAGACACTTTTGCACGCCTTTGGGTCGAATAATGTGGCAGCCCCTTCCTACGCCCAGTGTCGCGGCCCGCGCGAAGAGGCTTACATGCTCACTTTTGGCGAGGCCGTTGGTTCACCGGAAAGAACCGATATCATCAACGCTAAATGCCTTGTTCTTTTAGGATCCCATATTGGCGAAAACATGCACAACGGTCAGGTGCAGGAATTCAGCGAAGCCGTAGCCCACGGCGCCACCGTGATTACCGTTGACCCGCGTTTTTCTACAGCCGCCAGCAAATCCAAATACTGGCTGCCCATCAAGCCGGGTACCGATCTGGCCCTGCTGCTGGCCTGGATTCACGTCATTATTTACGAAGAGCTTTACGACAAAGAATACGTTAAAAAGTACACCTTTGGTTTTGAGCAGCTAAAAGAAGCCCTAAAAGACAAAACGCCGGAGTGGGCCTATCCCATCACCACCATCAAGCCGCACGTTATCCGGCAAACCGCCCGCGAAATGGCCAAAAACGCCCCGGCGACCATTGTTCATCCCGGACGCCACGTAACCTGGTACGGAGACGATACGCAGCGCGTGCGGGCCGGCGCCATTCTGAACGCCCTGTTGGGCTCCTGGGGCAGACGCGGCGGCTTTTACTTTCCGAGTAAGGCGCATCTGCCTAAAATGCCCATTCCTAAGTTTCCCAACGTCAAACGCGACTGGCGCAAGGCCTTTCCGAATAAATACCCGGTGGCTCACCTGGCGCTTTCTTCCGGCATTTGCGACGCCACCATTCCATCGCCAGAACGGGAATGCTCTTTTAAAGGCTGGATTGTTTACGGCACCAATTTGCCCATGACCCTCCCCCAGCCGGAAAAGACGCTGGAAGCCATTCAGCATCTGGAGCTATTGGTAGCCATCGACATTCTACCGGCAGAGATTACCGGCTGGGCCGACGTGGTTCTGCCGGAATGCACCTATCTGGAACGCTACGATAATTTACGGCTCTCGCCGGGCAGAGTCCCGTCCATCGCTCTGCGCGCTCCGGCCTTTGAGCCCAAATACGAATCTAAACCGGCTTACTGGATGGCGCGCGAGCTGGCCAAACGCCTTGGGCTGGAGGATTACTTTCCGGCCAAAACCATCGAAGAATATCTGGATTACCAGCTTAAAGCCATTGGCAGCAGTCTGGAAGAGATGAAAAAGATCGGCGTCAAATTACTGCCCGAAGAAGCGCAAAAACTCTACCTGGAGGACGGCGAAGACTTTGAATTCCCCACGCCAACCGGCAAAATCGAATTGTACTCCACCATTCTGGACGAGTACGGTTTTGATCCCATTCCGCAGTACACGGCGCACGAAGAGCCGCCGGAAGGCTACTACCGTCTGCTCTATGGGCGGGCGCCCATGCACACCTTTGGACGTACGACCAACAACCCCAATTTGCACGACCTGATGGAAGAGAACACTGTGTGGATCAATAGCAAGGTGGCAAAGCAATGGGGTATTAAAAACGGCGAGTACATCACTCTGGAAAATCAGGACGGCGTTCGTTCTACGCCTGTTAAGGCCAAGGTGACCGAAAGAATCAGGCACGACGCGGTGTTTATGGTTCACGGTTTCGGCCACTCCGACAAACGGTTGAGGCGAGCTTACGGTAAAGGCGCCGATGATCAGCGCTTAATCACGCGCGTTAAAATCGATCCTTTGATGGGTGGAACGGGCATGCGCGTTAATTTTGTGACATTCAGAAAGGAGGAAGCCTGATGCCTCGATATGCAATGGCAATAGATACCAAACGTTGTGTGGGATGCGCAGACTGCGTGGTGGCCTGCCAGACAGAAAATGATGTACCGATCGGCTATTGTCGCGATTGGATTGTACAGGAAACCACGGGCAGCTTTCCGGAATTGTATCTGGAAATTCGCTCGGAGCGGTGCAATCATTGTGAAGATGCGCCCTGCGTGCGCACCTGTCCCACTGGCGCCAGCCACATCGCCGAAGGCGGCATTGTGCTGGTTGAGCATGATGACTGCATCGGCTGTAAAGCCTGCATTGAATCCTGTCCTTACGACGCGCGTTTTGTGCATCCGGAAGGCTATATTGATAAATGCACCTTTTGTATTCATCGCGTAAAAGAGGGCAAAGATCCGGCATGCGTAAGCGTTTGCCCGACGCATGCCATGATTTTTGGCGATCTGGAAGATCCCAATAGTGAAATTTCCAGAGCGCTGCGCACCAGAAAATACAAAGTGTTGATTCCGGAAGCCGGAACAACGCCCCATGTTTATTATCTTTTGTAATCAAAAGTAGGAGTTGAAATAATGCATGAAATAGAAATTACATCAGGACGGATGAATCCGGAAATTGATCCGGTTCTTCATGCCTGGAGCTGGCCCATTCCCCTGTACCTCTTTCTGGGAGGGCTGGTCGCCGGTCTGCTGTTTTTTTCCGCTCTTTTCTATTTGCGAAATGAAGGCGATAAGTACAAAACCGGCGTTAAAATTGCGCCCATGTTTGCCCCCTTTTTCCTTTCTATTGGCCTGCTTGCACTGCTTTACGACCTGAGCCATGTGCTTTACGCCTGGAAACTGTTTACCACCTTCCGCATTGAATCGCCCATGTCGTGGGGCGCCTGGACGCTGGCCATTATCTTTCCCTTAAGTGTATTATGGAGCTTTATGTTCATCAAAGATGTATTTCCACAGGTCTCCTGGAATTCCGGATTGCTGGACTGGCTCCACGCTCAGGTTAAAAAATTTGCCAGACCTTTAGCCGGAGCGCTGATAATTCTGTCGCTCATTGTTGGCATTTACACCGGTATTTTACTCTCGGCCTTTAACGCCCGGCCTTTCTGGAATACTTCTATCCTGGGTCCTTTGTTTTTGACATCCGGCTTATCCACTGGAACGGCTTTTGTCATCCTGCTGAGCAGAGATCACCATGAAAGACTGGTTTTCAGTAAAATTGATATGGGACTGATTGCCGTTGAAATGTTCCTGATTATCCATCTTTTTATGGGTTTTTTAGCCAGCACACAGGTTCACGAAGAGGCCGCCCATCTCTTTTTAGGCGGACCTTACACTGCCGTTTTCTGGACGTTTGTATTTGTGCTCGGCTTGCTGGTGCCTTTTATCAATGAACTTTTAGAATGGCGCGGCTACAAAATTCCTTCGGCGGTTACAGCCGTGCTGGTTTTGATCGGCGGTTTGATCTTTCGTTTTATCGTTGTAGATGCGGGACAATCTTCTCGCTGGTTGTATAAATTTATGGAAAGTAGCTTAAAATAAGAGGAAATACGACATGAAAGAACAAAAATTCTGGAATCCTTATTTAGCCGGTATTGGACTGGGCCTTACTCTGCTACTGGCCTTTGTTCTGGTCGGGCGCGGCCTGGGCGCTTCCGGCGCGTTAATGCGTTTTGACGTGTGGCTTTTAAAACTGGTGGCTCCGGCCCATGTGCAGTCCAATCCTTATTTTTCCAAATACGCCGCCAACACTCTTTCTAACTGGCTGGTGTTCGAAATCATTGGCGTGATGATTGGCGGTTTTTTATCCGGCGCGCTGGCCGGTCGATTAAAAATCAAAACCGGCAAAGGGCCAAACATTTCGGTAAAAGGGCGCTGGATTCTGGCCTTTGTCGGCGGCGCCCTGGTAGGCTGGTCCGCGCGATTGGCCCGTGGTTGCACCAGCGGTCTGGCCCTGACCGGCGGCGCCACTCTCAGCCTGGGTAGCTGGGCGTTCATGTTTGCCGTGTTCGCCGGCGCTTATGCAACCGCTTATTTTGTTCGTAAACAGTGGATTTAAACGGAATGGAGTGAAAAATGGCACCATTTTATAAATTTGGCTATTTTGGAACCGAAACCAGCTTTGTAATCGCTCTGCTTTTAGGCATCGGTTTCGGTTTCTGGCTGGAACGCGCCGGCTTTGGCGAAAGCCGAAAGCTGGCCCTGCAATTTTACTTTAAAGACATGACGGTTTTAAAAGTGATGTTCAGCGCAATTCTGACCGCTATGATCGGCCTTTTGTACCTAACCCTTTTCGGCTGGCTGGACTTAAGCAAGGTTTATGTCAATCCCACTTATCTGGGCGCGCAGATCTTTGGCGGCCTGGTTTTTGGAATGGGTTTTGCCATTGGCGGCTACTGCCCCGGCACTTCAGTGGTTGGCGCCGTTCTGGGGCGCATCGACGCCTATTTCTTTTTGGGCGGTATTTTGTTCGGCATGCTGGTCTTTGGCGAAATGTTTCCGCTCATCGAAGGCCTGTACAATTCCGGCTTTATGGACGCGGCAAAGGTTTCGGATTGGTTGAATATACCAACCGGACTGACTGCATTCTTTGTAATTCTGATGGCCCTGGTCATGTTCCTTGGCGCCGAATGGTTGGAAACTAAATTCAGAAAGGAGCCGCAGCAATGAAAATTTCGCCTAAACTTTTTGGCTTTAGTATGTTATTTATCCTCGGCCTTATTTTAGCCTTTGCGCCGGTGGATAAAATGGCCAGCCATACCGTGGACGCCTCTCAACTTTTAAACGATTTGCAGCATCGCAACTACTACATTACGCCCGATGATCTGGCCCATATGATCATCAATAAAGAACCGGGCTTTCTGGTTGTGGATATCCGATCTAAAGAAGATTTCGAAAAATACCACATTCCCGGAAGCATACACATTCCGGTTAAGGAACTGCTGAGTAGTGAAGACCTTAAAGATCTGGCCGAGGGCAATACTCTCATTCTGGCCTCTAACGGCAATACTCTGGCTTCGCAGGCCTGGCTCATTCTTAAAGAAAACGGCTTTGACGACGTTTTTATTTTACAGGGCGGACTCAATTACTGGGTGCAGGTTTTCACCAATCCTGCCAGGCCAAGCGGCTTTTACACCGACGACGAATTGTTTCGCTATCAATTCCGCAAGGCAGCCGCTCCGGTGATGATGGGTACAAAGCTGGTGAACAACGAAACGCAAAAGAGCGAAACAAAAATCTCCAAACCTGTTTTTAGAAGAAAAAACAAGAAAAAAGCAAAATTTGACGAAGGGTGTTAGCCCTTCTTTTAACGCGGCGGTTCGCCCATCCCCCCCCCGGGCGGCTGCCGCTTTTTGTTTTACCAGAAATTCAGCCCTCTGGTAAAAAACAATGGCCTGACTCTATCTGATCAACATCTGAGGCAGCAAAGCCGAAACTAAAGAAAACTTTTCTGTTCTAAACCGCAAAAACCCACCGTAATGAATGACAGGCCGGTGAGCATTCAATTTTGAACCATGATTTATTTGATTTAGGGATTTCCATGATTTGCTTTTTGTGCTTACAAAATTTCGCTTTAAACACGAGTAAAAAAAATCCAGTTAATCCTGTAATCGTATTAATCATGGTTCAAAAACTACCTCAAAACTTCTAAACACTTAACTGTTTTCTCTCACAACGGCGTTTGGCATTTTCCTGGGTAGCCCTCACCCTTTCATTCTCCCTCTCCCAGAATAAAAGTCTGGGAGAGGAGGAAGTTTAGCATGGCAAATTATTTCAAACGGTGTAAGTGTTTCCTGCGCTGGACAGTTTCGTGCAAAGGCGAGAAAAGGAATGACAGGCCGGCGGCCAATCAACTTTGAACCATGATTTATTTGATTTGAGGATTTCCATGATTTGCTTTTGGTGCTTACAAAATTTCGCTTTAACCCCAGTTTGACAGTTAACGCCAAATTTTTCAAAGCCAAATCAAAAAAAACATATAATTAAGTTTCTCTGTTTCAATTTCTTTGTAGTCTATGCAGGCGTGCTTTTTTTATTAGCTATCAAATCGTTTTATTATTATATTCATTCTATGTTTGTTAAGGTAAGTCGATCCAAAAGAAATAACAAAGTCCATGAGACTTTACAAATCGCTGAGTCCTACAGAGACTCAAATGGAAAAGTACGCCATCGAATCTTGCTGCATTTAGGCCCTACCGACAAATTCATCAAAAAAGACGTAGACACGCTTATCAACGGACTTTTAAGGGCTAAGGGGTTAACTTTACAGGACTTAGATAGCAATATTGATAATGTCAAGGCCTTCGGTCAAATCTGGGCGCTTGTCCATTTATGGAAAGAGCTTAAAATGAGCCAGATTATTGCCAGGCAAAAGGAAAAAAGCGGAATAAAGTTTGATCTTGAAGCTCATTTAAAAAGTCTGATATTTAACCGCCTGGATGATCCTTCTTCCAAACTAAAACTACTCACCTGGTTAGAAACCGTTTATATTCCGGGTATCAACAAAGACGACATTCGTTATGAGTATCTTTTAAGAGCGATGGATTTTCTAATAGCTCATAAGGAAAAGATTGAAACCCAACTTGCTAATCGTTTACTAGATCTGTTTAATCAGGATCTAAAGGTTTGTTTTTATGATTTAACATCAAGCTACTTTGAAGCCGAAAACTCATTGGTAGAAGGCGATATTCGTCAGTTTGGTTATAGTCGTGACCACCGCGGGGATAAAGAACAGATCGTAATTGGCGTAGTGATGACCGGAGATGGTATTCCTATAGCCCATTACGTCTTCCCTGGCAATAAGGCTGATCGCTCTACCTTGCAAGAGATGCTCAATGATATTCGCAGGCGATTTAAGGTAAAAGATATCCAGCTGGTGGCAGACAAAGGTTTATTAAGCAATGACAATCTCTGGCATTTAATCCAACAAGGTTATGAGTTTATTCTTGGAGAGAGTGTTCGTCAGAGCAAGGATGCCAAATCGGTTATAAAAGAAGCCAATGCGCATAAAGAGGCGACTGGTGAGACGATCTATGAGCGCCTAACGGAGCGTGAAATCAAGTCAAAAGATGGTAAAAAGGAAAAGATAAAACTTCGTTATGTGGCCAGTTACAATGCCGCCATGGCATTAAAGCGCTATAAAAATCGCATCAATCGTATTAATGAATTTTTAGAGCTGTCAGAAGAGATTAAGAAAAAGGAAATAAACACAGAAGATAAATATCATCAAATAAAGAGTGTATTATCAAGAAAACGTTTAAGTCGTTTCTTTGATGTTGAATTAACAGAAGATACGATAGAGATTCATAAGCAAGATGAGGTATTATCAGAAGAAGAAAAGAGCGACGGTTGGTTTATAGTGATAAGCAATGCTCATGACCTGAGTAAATCAGAACTCATAGCGCGCTATAAAGATTTAAAATATGTGGAGCATGGTTTTTACGAATTAAAGCATAGTTTGAATTTACGTCCCAATTTTCATTGGACAGAGAAGCGTATCAGGGCTCATGTGATGGTATGTTTTCTTGCATTCCAGATGGCGGTATTGTTTGAGAAGCGTTTGAGTGGCATAAAATTAAGTTGGCAGCGTGCTATGGAGAGCCTGCGTCGAGTCGTGGTTGTAGAATGGGAAAATGAAGGGAGACGTCGAAAAGGTTTATCCAGAGTGCATGTCGAACAGTTGGAAATATTTCAGGAGATAGGCAGCAGCAAACCAACGCTTTTATCTTTGTAGTGACAACTTAATGAAAATGAAATTAAACTAACTTAATAATAATAAAGGAATTATGTTCCATACAACTGTCAAACTCAAGCTTTAAACACGAGTGAAAAAATCCAGTTAATCCTGTAATCGTATTAATCATGGTTCAAAAACTACCTCAAAAACCTCTACCCCTTAAACTCTTACACTCTTAAACTATTAAACTATTACAACTAATCAACCATTCAACTAATCAACTAATCAACCATTCAACCAACCCAGCCACGGCGGGACAGATGCGACGAAGGAAGTAATCTAAGTCGCTTACTTGAACAAACGCTGCGCTCCTTCCTGTAAAAAGGCCCTGCTGCGCCAGATTTTGTACGCTTTGCTCTTTTTTAAGAGACGCTCTCGTTCCGCAGCGTTCAACAATCGGCTGCCGGGCAAAACAGGTTGAACAGGCAGGGTGATGGCATGCGCCGCGCTGTCCTGCGCATGGTGCCGGATGCCCAGCCCCACTGCTTTAACATTGAGATGGCAGCTTTCGCAGGTTCGCCCCTTTTTGCCGATGGTGTGCGGCGCATAGGCGTCCCAATTCCAGCCAACTTTCCCGTCCCTGCGACGCGGCTTTTGCGAATCGATCCACACGCGGTCCAGCGAATCCACAAAAGTAATAAAATACTGATATAGCGGTCGAATAACGCTGACCTTACCGTACGCGTCCCAACCGAGGACAGGCGTTTCCCAGCGTCTAAAAGTCCAGCCTTTGTACCAGACGCCGGCCATTTTTTCACCGCTCAGCTTGTTGGTCGAACGAGCCTTTACGCGTTGTTGCGGATTTATGGCCAGTTGCTGTTGCAGCAAGCGGGCGACTTCTCCGTCGCCCTGCCAGATATAATCTTCCCACATTTCGTAATGCGCGCTTTGATCCAGAAAGAGATGTAATCCATAATCCTGAAAGGACCAGCGGGCGTGGCAGGCCGAGCAGCGTACTTTTCGGTGAAAATCCTGATGAGCTACGGTTTGTCTGGAAAACAACGGAACGGAATCCTGCTTTTGTGCAGGGCTTCCGTCAAACCCGCCATGGCAATCTACACAGCGCACGTCTGGTTGTTCGCCTTCAAAGCGCGGGGCGTTCGATCGCGCTACGTGTTCCTGATGGCAGTCCACGCATTGCATTCCCGCTTGTTGATGCACGTCGCTTTGCAAGCGGTGTTGGAAAGCGCCAAAGCGGGGTTTGCTGCCGTACGGCATGTTGTATTGATTGTGGTAATCGTGTTCAAAATAACCGTAATAGTCGGCTCCCACGCGATTGCCGCTGTGGCAGGTCAGACAAACTTCATCTTCAATTTTTTTCTGAAAGCGATGGCCGTGCAACGGTTTTCCCGTTTGCTGATCCAGCGCCACATGGCAGCTGGCGCAACCGGCTGCGTGTTTTCTTCCCAGCACGTCATCTTCAGTATCCGCCGCAAAATGACAGCTCAGGCACTTACCGGCCAGCAGGTAATTCACCACGCCGCTCATATCGGGCGTTTCAACGCCTTTTACGGCCCTTAACGCTTTCCACGCTTCCGGCGATGTGGAAAACAAACGGTCGCTTTGGCCAAAGAGAAACAGAGTTTGATCGATCATGCCTCTATTACTGAAATGCAGCGATTTTCGAAAACTGGCCACCTGCTGTTGATGGCACTGCACGCACTTTTCATCCCACCAGCGCTCAGTAGAAGGATTGGGAATAATCGCCGGATGATCGGCGGTGGGCTTAACCTCTGCCACAGGCGAAAGATGGCACTGGCCGCAGGTTAAATTGCAACTGCCGCGCTCGTTTGGGTGACAGCTCTGGCAGGTATTTTCCGCGGCGCTAAGCGGAAGCAACATCAGGAACAAAACGGCTATGATTTTCTTCATGGTCGCTCCTCGGCCAGCCGATTGCAGGGCAGGGTTTTGTCCTGATTAAACCGCCGGACGCTTTGCCCAAAGTCATTGTAAATCGCATCATCAGCCCGATCGTGACAGATAAGGCAGTAGCTCACGCGAAAGATTTTTCTGATCTCCAGGGCGTTAAAAGGTCTGGCTTTTAAGCGCGACATCTTTTGCGTCGGCCGCCCCTCTACATCCACCATCTGCTCCAGGGCGCAGTTGCCAAGCGCGGCGCGGGGCGCATCATACAGCGTCTGGCTTTTTAGAGCGCCGTCTTCCAGCCGCAAAGTTCCCTCTCCAAGCCCCAGTCGTTTGGCCGACTGGTGGCAAGCTTCGCACTGCGGAACTTTTAAACGCGTTGAATGGGGATCAAAAGGAGCCATGGTTAAATAACGGGCCTCTTTTTGCACCCGGCCCTTTTTATCTAAAACCGTTAAATATACCTGACACCCCGGGGCAAAGGGCATAATTCTCCCCCTGGCATCCACGCCCAGCGTGGGCTCTTCGAATCGTAAATAGGAGCGGCCTTCCGACCAGCGCCCTTCGGTTTCTTTTAAAGAAATTTTATCCAGCTGCTTCTGCCGCGGATCGTACACGTCGTGGCAGCCGTAACATTGCGGCGTGTAGGCGGAATGGCAGCTCTGACACGATAGCCGTTCATGACCGGGCATGACGCACTCCGTCCGATTTTGGTTCTGTTGAACGGTGAGTTCACGGCCATCGATCTTGCGAACCAATACCACCTGCCCATTTTTTTGAAAGACATTGCTCAAATAGATGTTCGTGCCTGCTCTGGCCAGCAGCGAGTCCCGCGGTGCGCTTAATGCCGGATTGCTATCGATGGCCTTCCAGACCAGATGTTCTGCGGGCGGTTTTGCAAATTGCGCCTGATGGCACGTTTCACAGCGGACGTGCACCTGCTCTTCCAGATGGGCGTATTTCCGGCCGTCGCCCATTACATCTTCCGCCGGATGACAATCGATGCACACCATGCCCTTTTCGAAATGGACATCCGGCAAAATGTGGTAATAAAAACGGTTGCCCGAAAGGGCGCGGTCAGAAAAAGAACCCTGCTTAAACGGCGTACCGTAGCCTTCCGACTCGAATTTTCCCTGGTAGGTCAAACCCGTGCGATCCGAACGGTTGTGGCATTTTTCGCACACAGCGATGGAAATTTGCACCGTTAAGGCAGGATGTTGCGTAGAATCTGTTTGCACCAGGTGGCAGTCATTGCAGCCGCCCCCGCGTTCGCCGAATTCACCGGGCAGATCGCCGGTGGGTTTGTTAATATGGCAACCGGCGCACATCTTGCGCAGATGCGAGGTAGCCAGCGAAGTATCGGGCAGATGGGCGATATGAAGAGTAGAATCATCCGGCGTTGCCTTTTCTTCCCATTGATACAGGGTGGAAGCAACCAGACCGCTGTTGGTAGTCATGATGGATTTGGGTACGCGCGCCGCCCACTGCGGATGACAACCGGCCTGCCCGCAGGTTTTGTGCGCCCAGTGTAAATCGGAAGGATTTTTAACCATCCCCTGGTGGGCGATTTTTTTGTCGGCCACCAGCGGATTGCCCAGGTGGCATTTTGCGCAACCAAAAACTTTATTAGGATGCGCCGCGCTCATATCGCGTTCATCGTCATGGCAGGTTAAGCACTGATCCGCCGGCGGTTCGCTGACTGTTTGTCGGCCAAAATCAAATATGGCCAGAACGATCAGCATACTCAAAAAGGCGCTGGCCAAAATCAAAGGCAGATTAAATTTCACCAGACGTTTAATTGCCATCCCGCTCCCCTGAAAAACGTGGCAATGAACGATTCAATCAAATAAAAGATCAATAAAACGGCGATTGCCTTTAAAATAAGATTTTGCCTTTGCGCCCACACGGGCAAAGCAGTCAGCAACCCCAGAATAGACAGCGGAAATACCACACCGGCCAGCCAGGCCGGTATCCAGGCCAACATCTCCTGCAGGCCGCGAAAATACCAGGGGCCTTTCACCACCGCCAGTTCGGCAGAAGGATGGCTGCCAATGGATGCGGGTATTAACAGCGCAAGGAAAGCGATCAGAACAAGCGTGTAATAAAAGGCGTAAACATCGGCTTTAAAACGTTTCAGATGCATATAGGTCAGGACCATGGTTAAAATGGAAAACGTGGCTACATGGTGCAGTAAAATGGAGAGCGTCGAATTATTTTGCGAACTCATCAGCAAAAAGCCGAAAAACACCTCACCTGCCGCGCCCGCCGTTTTTAGAATATGTTTCATTATTTGCGTGGCTTCGATGCTTTCCAGATTGCCCATGCTTAAAAAACCGGAAAATACCGTCAGCACGCCAACCGCTAACAGGATGACCAGCCACAACCAACTTTTCCAGTGGTAGGCGGTAAAAGAACGCTTAAGCAGATATTCAACCGAGTGCAGAGCCAGGGCGATCAAAAAGAGGTCGCCGGCGTAAGTGTGGCAGCTCTGTAAAAAGTGACCAAACAATCCGCTGTTCACAATCGTACTTACGCTCTTAAACGGCTCGCTTAGCGATTGCATGCCGGGAATCAGCAAAACGCCGCTAATCAGGGCAATTTGCAGACTGCTGAGGGTAATTTCTCCCAGCTTGGGCAGCCAGTAACGATTTTGAAATAAACGTTCGTAATTCACTGTAACCTACACTTTTACAATCAATTGATCCTGTGTCTGTTCAAAATCTGCCTTAAACAAATCTCTGCCCGCCGGACCTTTTACAAATTGGCCGTCCAGAGTAAACTGGCTGCCGTGGCAGGGACAGATAAAAAGATTGCGCTCTTTTACGAATTGAACCTTACAGCCAAGGTGAGGGCAGGTGCGTAAAAACACCTGCAAACCACCTTCACGCCGGCGTACGAAAAAATCTCGCTTTATTAAAAGAGGTTGATCGGCTGCGGGAAGGGGCACTGCAACCAAACGCTTTCTCTTACGGAAAAATGCGATAAAATTGGCTGTAAGAAGGGCGGTCAGCGCCACGATGGCCGATGAAATGATTTTAAGCGCGTTGCGCCTGGTGGTTTTAAATTCATTACCATTCATATTGCAAATCTATTGAAAAGAGAACAATTCATCAAATTAAAATCGAAGAGAAAACGGCTTTTGGGGGGCGCCGCTTTTAAAGAAAACCCTTCACCGACGACAGCACTGCTTCCCCTGCGCCGCAGGCGACTAAGGGGAGGTGTTTCTTAATTATTGTTTTCGGTAAAACGGACGTTTAATCTCTGGCGCGCCAGCGATTGACGTGGATTTTTTTCGCATCGAAGCGATCTTCCGCCGCTTTTTTGTGCGCGGGATAGCCAATAGCCACCAGACTGATGGGGATGATGTGCAGGGGCAAATCCAGCAACAGCTTGATCTTTTTAATGCGTTCTTCTCTGGGATAAACGGCAATCCACACAGCGCCCAGCCCCTGACTGTGGGCAGCCAGTAAAATATTTTGTGTGGCGGCCGCGCAATTCAGCGCCAGATAGCGATCGTTGTTTTCCAGGCCGAGATCGCCGCACACCGCAATGGCCTGGGGCGCTTCGTACAACATTTTAGCATAGGGATGAAAATCGGCAATCTGATTTAACAGTTGTCGATCGTTTATGATGATAAAATGCCAGGGTTGTTTGTTGTGGGCCGATGGCGCCTGCATGGCAGCACGCAGTAAATTTTCGGTTTTTTCGCTTTCCACTTCCCGCTCGCTAAATTTGCGCACACTGCGTCTGGTAAAAATGGCTTCCAGCGCTTCCATGGCTCCCCTTTCGTGCTTGTTTACCGCGCGATAATTTACCTCAATCTGCCGGCTGGCGCAAAATATCCCCGCTCTTTTAAAAGGCACGCGGTTCCGGCAAAGAAATCATTATTCAGCGCCGTTCATTTTGAGCAATACTTTACCCGTACTTTTGCGCGATTCAATAAAACGGTGGGCTTCGGCCGCCTGCTCCAGCGGAAAAATTTTGCCAACAATGGGATGGATATCGTGTTTGGTTACAAATTCCCGCAGCCGCTCAAAACATTGCATGGTGCGTTCGGTATCTTTGAGCAGATAGCCCAGATGAAAGGCAAAAATGCCAATCGACTTGTGGGACATGGTAGCGATGTCAATCCGCGGCAAATCTTTCCAGGTTTTGTACCAGGAAAACGGATTCCATTTTTTCAAATTAAAGCTGGCAAATCCGGCCACCACAATGCGCCCGAAAAAGCGGATTAATTTTAAATTCTTTTTGTAGATATCGCCGCCGACCATTTCCAGGATAACATCCACCCCGCCGGTAAGCTGTTCAATCTTTTGATGGTAGTCCGCATCTCGATAATTGACGGCATGCGCAGCGCCTAATTTTTTAACCAGGGCCAGTTTTTCATCGCTACCGGCCAGACCTATTACGGTGCAACCCCATTTAACGCACAGTTGAACGGCAGCGCTGCCCACCCCGCCCGCTGCGGCGGTGATCAACATCGTTTCGCCCGGTTGTACTTTGGCCATTTCGAACAATGCCACCCAGGCTGTCATGTAATTAACCAGAAAGGCCGCATTTTCCTGCTGGCTAAATTGCTTAAGGGCGGGAATAGCCAGATGCGCCGGAACCACCACTTTTTCGGCATAGCAGCCAAATTTGGCGCCCACCATCACCCGCTGACCAATCAGCGTCGGGGAAACGCCCTCGCCAACAGCTTCGATGACTCCGCTCCCCTCCATGCCCGGCGTGTAGGCTCCTTTGGGCTTCCAGCCGTACAGACCCTTACGCGACAAAATTTCGGCGTAATTGACGCCGGCATAATCCAGCTTAACGCACACCTCTCCCTTACCCGGTTTGGGTTCAGGCACTTCCTTCAGTTTTAAAACTTCCGGGCCGCCCTTTCCTTCCAGTAAAATCGCCTTCATTAATTAAGCTCCTGTTTCTTTTTAAAGCGGTCTAACAATGAATAGACCACCGGAATAATGAATAATGTTAAAAAGGTTGAGGTGGACAAACCGCCTACCACCACTGCCCCAAGCGGTTTTAAGGCCTCGCCGCCTTCGCCCAGACCAAGAGCAATGGGCAGCATGCCGAAAATGGTGGTCAGCGAGGTGATCAAAATAGGACGTAAACGCGTGGCCCCGCCCTCGATGATCGCCTCGTTTTTTGTCAGGCCGCGCGCCCTCAACTGGCCGATGTAATCTAACAATAAAATACCATTATTTACAACAATTCCCACCAGCATAATGCTTCCCAAAAAAGCATTGGTGCTAATGGATGCGTTAAAAACCCATAATCCGGCCAGCACACCAACAATAGCCAGCGGGATGCTCAGAGCAATGGTAAAGGGATGAATGAAGGAGTTAAACTGGGAACCCATCACCACGTAAACCAGAAAGATGGCAATCAGCAGGGCATTGCCAAGACTGATAAAGGAATCTTTAATACCGCGCGACATGCCGCCGTAGGTAATAAAATAACCGGCTGGCAAAGGCAGTTCAGCCAGAATCTTGTGGACTTCGGCATTTACTTCTCTGCGGGATCGTCCCTGAATATCGGCCAGAATCTGCACCACACGCTGCTGATCGAAATGTTTGATCTCCCCGGGACCGCGGTCTGTTTCCACCTTTACCAGGCGACCCAGAGGAATGACTCTGCCGTCTCGCGTTACCAGCGGAAGCTGCAGAACGGTATTAATATCTTGCAAGGCCGACTCCTGCAGTTTGAGCACGATGTCGTATTCTTGGCCGTAAGCGCTGAAGCGCGAAATCGGATTGCCCAGCACCGCCGAACGCAGGGCGTTTGCCGCCTCTGTAAACGAGATGCCCAGTTCGGTTGCTTTTAAACGATCAATGGTCAAACGGTATTCCGGCACGCCTTCTTGCAAGGAGCTGGTAATATTAACCACGCCGGGAATTCTTTTGATGCGCGTCAGAGCGCTATCGCCCAGCGTTTTAAGCGTTTGTAGATTATCTCCGTTAATGCGCACATTAATTGGCTGCGTTTGCATGCCGGCCGTGGCGTCAATTTGCTTGACCTTGGTTTTAAGCGCCGGAATGGTCTGGCAGTAGGATCGGATTTCATTCATCACACGATCAATCTGCTCTAAAAAACCGGATTTGACATCAACCGTTATTTTGGCCGAATTGCTTTTTGTTTCGCCAATGCGCACGGCCTGACCTATTACCGTAAAAGTTTTTTCGACCTCCGGCATTTGCAGAATTTTCTTTTCGATTTTAGTGGTAACCTCTATGGTTTTTTCCAGCTTTGTTCCCACCGGCAGTTCCATTTGAACTTCGAATTGTCCCTGGTTAATCACGGGCAGCAACACTACATCGAGCCGCGGAAATATGACCGCCAGCGAGGCCGCTAAAATGATTCCGGCCAATAACAGCGTAAATACGCGGTGTCTTAAACTAAAGGCGATGCCCTTTCGATAAGATTGCGTCAACTTTTCGATGGCCTTTTGCCACCAGGCCGAAAGTTTGCGCACTCCGCTCATCTTTTGATCGACGCGCATTAAGCGGTAGCTGAGCAAGGGAACTACCGTCAAAGCCACGATAATAGCCAATGTCAGCGCAAAGACCACTGTTAAAGCCAGCTCGCCCAGCAAAACAGCCGCCAGGCCTACCAGAAAGGCCAGGGGTAAAAAGACGACAATGGAAGTTAATGTAGAAGAGGTAATGGCCATGCCCACTTCTTGTGTGGCGTTAACCACCGTTTGCAGGCGATTTTGCCGGCCGTTCTTTTGCAAATGCCTGAAGATATTTTCCAGCACCACCACCGACGAATCCACAATCATTCCCACGCCCAGGGCAAGGCCGCCAAGCGAAATAATGTTGATGGACAGGCCAAACCACTTAATCAATAAAAACGTAGCAATCACAGAAAGCGGGATGGAAAGGGCAATGATTAATGTATTGCGCAAACTTCCCAAAAAGAGAAAAATGACGATGGCCGCCAGAACAGAACCGATTAAGGCATTGCGCACCACATTGCGCACGGCGTTATTAATAAAAATGGATTGGTCTTCTATTACTTTTACATTGATATCTGCGGGGAATACCGGTTTTAATTCCTCCATAAGCCGGCGCACCTGTTTTACCATGGCCACGGTGTTTCCGCCGCTTTTTTCTCTGACGCTCAATCCCACAATTTCTTTACCGTTCAACCTGGAAACTACCAGCCGCTCCTTGCGCGTAAATTTGACCTGCGCAATATCCTGCAAGTAAACAGGCCTTCCGAATTTGTTGGCTACAATTAATTTTTTAATCTGATCGAGATCGGTAAACTTACCAGAGAGCTTAACAATTTGCTCGTTAAAATCGCTCTTTATTTTACCGGCTGTTACATCGCGATTTTCCCTGGCAATGGCCGCCGCCACCTGCGGCAAAGAGAGCTCGTAAAAGTTAAGTTTTTGCGGATCGACTCTGATTTCCACATTGCGATCGAAACCGCCAAACAGGGTGGCCGTGGCCACATCGGGCAATCGTAAAATCTGATTCTTTATCTTTTTATCTACAAACTCCCGCACCTCGTCAAGCGATCGCTTCTCCGAATAAAACCCTAACTGGATGCCCGGCAGAATAAAATCCTGAACCTGTAAAATTTTTGGCTCCAGCGCTTCGCGCGGAAATTTACTACGCGCCTTGTTGGTTTTGTCCTGCACGTCCAGTTTGGCCTGATCAAAATCCACGCCCCAATCAAAACGTACCATAATCCTTAACATGCCGTTCTGGCAAACGGTCTCCAGTTCATCCAGATCATCAAGCGTGCTCAGTTCTTCTTCCAGCGGTTTGGCAATTTGTTCCTCAATTTCTTCCGGCCCAACGCCCGGATAGGGCACCAGCACCACCACCACAGGCGCCACAAACTCCGGCCAGAAAGAGACCGGAATTTTGGGGATGGAAAACAACCCGAGCACCACAACAGTAAGGGTTAATAAAAACGTTGCCACCGGTCTTTTAACGGAAACTTCTGTCAGTTTCATTGAACTTCCTCTACCTCTACTTGCACCCCGTCTTCCAATAAATTTTGTCCGAACACCACCACGGACTCATTGGCCTGCAGCCCGTTTAATATTTCCTGGTTTCTGCCAAATAATTCTCCCGGTTGTACCAGTTGTTTATGAACAACATTATTCTGAACTTTAAAAACGTAATATTCCAGCCCGGAACGGACCAGAGCATCAACGGGAATAACCAAAGCATCGTGCCGGGAAAATTTAAACTCCGCGGTTACAAACATGCCTGGCTTTATTTTTAAGTTTGGATTTGAGATTTTTAAGCGAGCAATGGCGCTTCTGGATTTCGAATCATTTTGCGGAAGCAGCCGATAAAGCCGCGCCTGAAAGGTCTGCGTGGGAAACGCTTCGAGATTGACGTTTATCGGCTGTTCAAAATTAATCCGCGTCAGCCATTCTTCCGGAATCTTTATCTCGGCCAGGATGGGATCGAGCCGGGCCAGATTGAATAACGGCTTTTGCACGGTTACGGTTGCCCCTTCTTCCGTAAAATCCTTAAAAATGGTGCCGCTCAAATTGGCCTTAACTTCATGGTCGGCAAACTCCATACCCGGAATGTCCTGCCTGACCACAGCCAATACATCGCCGGCGTTAACCGTTTCGCCAAGTTCACGAAATTTTTTAAGAACCACGCCGTTCACTTTGGAGAAGACATCCACGCTTTTAAAAGGCACGGCATATCCGTACGCCTTTTTTGTTTCTGTCACACTTACTTTTTGAACGCGTTTGGTTACCACTTTTACGATTTTGTTTTTCTTGATTGCAACCGGCTGCTGGGCCTGTTCTTTTTCTTCCTTTTTGCCGCAGGATACAAGCATATTTAAAACAAGAAAGGCAATGATGCATGAACGCATTTTATTTTCTCCTGATTACATTTGATCTTCAAACACTGAAAAATTAGCGGTGGCCTTACACAATTCGATCTTGGCTAAAATATGGCTGAATACGGCCTGCCAGTAGGCCATTTCTGTTTGCAACAGGGCCTTTTGCGCGTCCAGTAAATCGAGCGAGGAAATAACGCCCTGATTGTACTGCTTTTGCGCCAGGCTAAGCGCCTCGCTCGCCAGCTCAATATTTGCTTTTTGAGATTCGATCTTTTGCGTTGCCTGCTTAAGCGAAATTAAGGCCTGGCGGATTTGCAATTTGATGTTCTCTTCGATTTCTTTTGTCTGCTCCTCCAGCGCCTTTTGATTGTAGTACAGACCCTGCGCCTGAAAACGGGCTTTGAATCCGTCAAACAACGGCCAGCTCAATTGCAGTCCGATGTTGTAGTTGGTGTAAAATTTTTCGGGATTCATGGGATCAAAACCATTCATTACCGAATAACTGGAAACCAGACCTAAATTGGGTTTATTGCCCGCGCCGGCGATCTTTTGCTGCGTGGCCAGCATGGCCTTTTGCCCGTGCAGCTGCCTCAGTTCCGGTCGTTTTTCCAGCGCGCGCTGCACGTATTCATGTTCATCGACTGTCAGCGGCACAAATTTTATCTGACCATCGGGCTCGATGCTTCCGGGAGACTTGCCCGTCACTCTGGCCAAAAAGGCCAGACTCTTTTCGTACTCTGCGCGCGCAGATTGTAAACGGCTTTGTTCGTTTTTCAATTTAACGCGGGCGCGCAGCAGCTCCAGTTTGGGCAACTGACCGGCGGCGTAACGCCTTTGCGTGATGTTTAAATATTCTTCGGTTCTCTGTACATTTTGCCGCGTCAATTCGAGGATCTTTTTACCGAACAGAGCGCCGTAATAGGCCTGCAAAACCTGCGCCGTAAGGCTTAATTTCTGCTTTTCTTTTTCCAGCGAATTCATCTGCAAGCCAAGCGTTGCCAGTGTAATGCTGTTTTTAATACGCTGCCAGGTAAAAAGCGGCATCTGTAATCGAACATCCAGATTCATCCGATTGGGAGTGCCAAAGGTCAATTTACGCGGAGGAGCATCCGGCGATGTAGAAAACTCTATGGTCGTTAAACGCCCGATGCGCGTGTAGCCGGAAAGCATATTTACCACCGGCATCCGTTGCGCTTTGCTGATATTAAGCTGCATGCGGGCCTGTTGCTCCTGATAAGTCACGGCTTTTAAAAGATGATTAGCCTGGTACGCAGCTCGCAAGCATTCGCTCAACGCCCACTTGTCCTGCGCCGCTGTTCGGCTAACCCCGATAAACACAATGAACAGGAAAAGATATTTTACTTTCATAAAATTTCCTCTATGATAGATGCTCGTTTTTTTCCAGCAAATTCAACAATCGCGTTAAAAGGGTAAGCAGTTCTTCAATTTCCTCTTCTGACTTGCCCTCAATAATTTTTTGGTAAACGTCCCCCATTTTTTCCTTGCGTGTTTTGATCATTTCCCTGGCTTTACGAGAAAGTCTCAATAAAGTCTGCCTGCGGTCTTTGGGATTGGGCCTGCGAATTACCAGCCCCTGTTCCTCCATGCGCAGCAGCATTTCGCTCACCGAACTCTGGGCGTTGCCTAATTTTTGTTTAAGTTGACCGACGGTCATGGGCTGATAGTGGTACAGCAACATAAGAACGCGGTACTGCGCCAGAGACAGGTCGCTTAATCTGAAAACCTGTCCGGCCATGTGATGGAAATAATGGATTAAACGTGTAAACGCATTGGTCAGTTCATCGATGTATTCTGTTTGCATTTTCAGAACGCCTTAAAATTGATCGGATTCCGATTAATCGGTTGCCGATATTTTATAAGAAAAAATTGAGATTTGCAAATTTTTTGTGCGGAATTAGGATGCTTCCTCTGAAAGATCTAATCCCGCACGGGCGGAATGCGAAAATTTTTGTGATGTTTTAAAAACTCATCCCCCATCCATGGATTGGTTGAATAGTTGATTAGTTGAATGGTTGAATAGTTAGCCTGTCATTTCAAAACTGTTTCTGCAAATGGGTGAATTCCTATCACCGTTTATGTAGGGGCGAAGGATTTCCAAGAACAATTCAGCGCTGGTAAGCATTACTCTTTAGTCACATAAAAAAAGCATTCTGGATAAAGGAGGGATGGAAATCCTTCGCCCTTACAAGTACGGTCATTCCTGATCTTTTGTCTGGGAGTAAGGGGAAAGGGGGTGAGGGCAATTGAAACTATTTTTAATGTAAAACATTCTTTGCGCTCTTTGTAACTTCTCTGGGCTCTCTGTGGTCGCTTAAAATAATTTGTTTGATCTTTTTCTGCGATGATTGGCGTAATTGGCGAGAAAATTACTTTGCGCACGTTGTGGTTCGTTTTTGGTTGCGGCTGTGCTGCCTTAGGGATAGTTTTTGAACCTTGATTTTCAGGATTACAGGATTTTCTTGATTTTTTACTACAATGAAACAATACATCCCATTTTAAAGATAAATTTTGGAATGCAGATAAAATAATCCTGTTAATCAAAAAATCGGGTAAATCCTGGTTCAAAACATTAAATAGCTCCCACCTTCACTCCAAATCCCGCCTAACGGGAAGAAAGCCTGCCCGGTAGATACCCGGCACCATTGCCCCCAGGCTTTAGCGCCAGGCCCCGTAAAATTAGAAAAGCCATCCCGAATCATTCGAGATGGCTTTCAGACCAGGGTTTATTGCTTCTGTTTAATTTTTGTTGTCGTCGTCGATGACTTCGTAATCGGCGTCTTCTACCTTTTTATCGTCGGTCGAGGTCTGTTGCTGCCCACCGGCGCTTGCGCCGCCTGCTGCGCCAGCCTGCGCTTCCGGGCCCGGTTGCTGCTGGGCGCCCGCGCCAGCCGTGGAATACAGCTTTTGAGCAATTTCATTCCAGGTCGTATTAACCTGTTCCATGGCCGATTTCATCTCGTCCACGTTGCCCGCCTTATGCGCTTCTTTTAATCGTCCCAGAGCCGTTTCCAGTTTTGCCTTATCTTCCGGCGCCATTTTGTCCTGTAAATCTTTCAACTGCTTTTCTGTCTGGTAAATAACCGTATCGGCCTGGTTTTTGGTTTCGATCTCTTCTTTACGTTTTTTATCTTCGGCCGCGTGCTGCTGAGCTTCGCGTTTCATGCGTTCGATTTCTTCTTCGGTCAGACCGCTCGATGCCTCAATACGGATGCTCTGTTCTTTGCCGGTTGCCTTGTCTTTAGCCGTTACATGCAAAATGCCGTTAGCGTCCACGTCAAAGGTCACCTCAATTTGAGGCACGCCGCGCGGAGCCGGCGGAATTCCATCCAGGATAAAACGGCCCAGCGTTCGGTTGTCGGCTGCCATCGGTCGTTCGCCTTGCAGCACGTGGATTTCCACGGTTGATTGATTATCCGCCGCTGTGGAGAAAATTTCGGATTTTCTGGTCGGGATGGTGGTGTTGGCTTCGATCAACTTGGTCATTACACCACCCAGAGTTTCGATACCCAGCGACAGCGGAATGACGTCTAACAGCAGTACGTCTTTTACTTCGCCGGTTAAAACAGCGCCCTGGATGGCAGCGCCAATGGCCACCACTTCATCCGGATTAACCCCTTTGTGTGGTTCTTTACCGAAGAAATCACGCACCATTTCCTGCACTTTCGGGATACGCGTAGAACCACCTACCAGAATCACTTCGTCGATGTCTTTTGCCGTTAAACCAGCATCCTTCAAAGCCTGCTCACAGGGCGGAATGGTCTTTTGCAGCAAATCGTCGATCAACTGTTCGAACTTGGCGCGCGTCAGCGTCATGGTCAAATGCTTAGGACCGGATTCTGTTGCTGTAATGAACGGCAGGTTAATTTCCGTCTGCATGGTGGAAGACAGTTCAATTTTAGCCTTTTCTGCCGCTTCTTTTAAACGCTGTAAAGCCATTGGATCTTTACGCAGATCAACGCCTTCCTGTTTCTGGAATTCGTCGGCCAACCATTCGATGACGCGTTGATCAAAATCGTCGCCGCCGAGATGCGTATCGCCGTTGGTGGATTTCACTTCGAACACGCCGTCGCCAATTTCCAGGATGGAAATATCGAACGTACCGCCGCCCAGGTCAAATACGGCGATCTTTTCATCCTTCTTTTTATCCAGACCATAGGCCAGGGCTGCGGCCGTCGGCTCATTGATAATACGCTTCACTTCCAGTCCGGCGATTCTTCCGGCATCTTTAGTTGCCTGACGCTGCGCGTCATTAAAATAAGCAGGAACGGTAATTACGGCTTCGGTTACTTTTTCGCCCAGATACTCTTCTGCCGTTTGTTTCATCTTCTGCAGAATCATTGCCGAAATTTCAGGTGGGGTGTACTTTTTACCCATCACCTCGACAACAACCACATTGTTGTTGCCCCGCTCTACCTTGTATGGCACTTCTTTAATTTCTTTTTCAACTTCGTTGTAAAAACGTCCCATAAAACGTTTAATGGAAAAAATCGTGTTTTCAGGATTGGTTACAGCCTGTCGTTTAGCAGGAGCGCCCACCAAACGTTCGCCTTTTTTTGTAAAAGCCACAACCGAAGGCGTGGTGCGTGCCCCCTCCGCATTAGGAATCACTACCGGCTCGCCGCCTTCCATTACGGCGACCACCGAGTTGGTCGTTCCCAAATCAATTCCAATTATTTTACCCATTTTCTATTCCTCCTTTCTGGAATTATTTTCTTCGTTTTTGCCACATTTATTGCAAATGGCATGCCAACCAGGAAAAATAAACCATAATTACTTGTTTATATTAAGCTAACAGCTTTTCATCAAAAAATTCTGCTCCCGGCTTTTTACTGTCAATCTGACAGCCAGGCAGAAAGATCAACAAAATTTGTCCGCTTTTCTTCCGAAGTGGCAGGGAGAAATTTCTTAAAGTAAAAATTAAACAAAGCTTAACCTCCCACTCGGCAGTGTGTTCCGGTAGGTTTCAAATAAAGGAAAAAGGCTCTTACGAGTGCAAGAATCGGTTGTGCCTGCCGCCTGAAACAGAGAATTTGACTTTCACCATTCCCATCAGAATTAAAAAGACAATCAGACTGAGCGGCAAAAATTTTTTCAGAAACCAAAATGTCCTTCCCCACCTCATACAATGAGATGAAGAAGGACATTTTTAGACTTTATTTAAACGCTCGCTATTTTTTCTTTGGAATTTCGATGAACACCAGACGGTCAAATTTTTCACGATTTTGCAAGGTGCGTAATTTCAGCTTTACAATGTCGCCGGCTTTGTATTTGGAAATTTTATCGTAAAAATCAGAAACAGATTCCACTTTTTTGCCATCTACTTCGATGATCACATCGCCCGGCACAATTCTGGCCTGCGAAGCAGCGCTAAACTGTTCAACCGAGGTAACCAGCGCCCCGCCATCCACTTCGAATTTGTCTTTTTCACGATCGTTCAGGTTTTTCAATTTCATGCCCAGATCGGGAACCTTGATCATATCCTTTTTACTGATCCTGGTTTCCTTTTCGTCAGATTCATTGTCGCGACCTTTTAATTTGGCTTTAACGGTCAGTTCCTTACCATCGCGCCAGACTTTAAGAGTAACCACATCGCCCGGATTTTTGATGCCAATTTTGGCCTGTAATTCATTGGGGCGATTTACCTCTTTACCATCCACGGAAAGAATCACATCGCCTTCTTTAATGCCGGCTTTATCGGCCGCGCTTCCTTCGATAACGCTGGTAACAAAAACGCCGCGCGGATGATCGAGCTTAACGCCTTTGGCCGTAACTGGCGTAACCTCTGAGATGTACACGCCCAGATATCCACGGCGCACCTCGCCGTATTTAATGATGTCGTCCACCACAGCCTTGGCCATGTTGATGGGCACGGCAAAACCATAGCCCATGTAGTAATTGGTGCTGGTGGCAATGGCCGTGTTCACGCCAATGACTTCTCCGCGCAGATTAACCAGCGCACCGCCGCTGTTTCCCGGATTAATCGCTGCATCGGTTTGAATAAAGTTTTCGATACTGCTTACATTGTTACGACCGCGCAAAATATTAATGCTGCGGTGCAAAGCGCTAACAATACCCGCCGTAACCGTTGAGGTCAGGTTCAAAGGGTTCCCGATGGCCAGCACCCATTCGCCAATTTTCAAATTATCGGAATCGCCCAGTATGGCTACCGGTAAATTTTTAGCGTCGATTTTGATTAATGCGATATCGGTGGATGGATCCGTGCCCACAACCTTTGCCTCATATTCGGAATTATCGATCATTTTGACGCGCAGTTCATCAACATCTTCCACCACGTGATTGTTGGTCAGAATGTATCCGTCTTCGCTGATAATAATTCCCGAGCCAAGCCCCTGCTGCTTCATCTCTGGCTGGGGCAGATGGTCTTCCGGAATGTTACCAAAATCTCTAAAGAAGAAAAAGAACGGATTTTCGCGCAATTTAACCGTTTTGGTGGTGTAAATGGAAACAATAGACGGACGAACTTTTTCTACAATGTCGGTAAACATGGAATTGGGATTAAAATTTCCCGCCGTCAATGTCGGCCCGGCATTGCTTTCACTGGCTTCGGTGTAAATCTTATCGGTCGTTCCAGCCATCGACTTTGAATCCAGATTGAAGCTGGTGGTTAGAACGACACCGATGACAACTCCAATCACGATCAAACCAAAAACCATGGCCAATGAATTTTTTACCCGGTACATGACGCCTCCTTTCTGTCTAATCTCGACTGTTGGCTAATATGATCAAACGAATAAGTTGCAATAAAGCCATTGCTGCTGCAGCCACATAGGTTAACGCCGCGGCAGTTAATACCTTACGCGCCGCCGTGACCTCAGTTGACATTAACAGGCCGGTGCTCTTTAGCTGAGCTAAAGCGCGCCAGCTGGCGTTAAACTCAACCGGTAAAGTGACCACATGAAATAAAACGACTGCCGCAAAAAAGATAATTCCCAATTGCATTAGCATACCGCCGTTAAACAAGAAACCGATAAAAAACAATGGAAAGGCGGCATAAGAAGCAAAATTGGTCACAGGCAAAATGGCATGCCTCAATTTTAACGGCGCATATCCTTGCGCATGTTGAATGGCATGCCCCACCTCGTGGGCGGCTACCGCAATGGAAGCCAGAGAATTGCTACGGTAATTGTATTCTGAAAGCCTGACCTTTTTTACGCGCGGATCATAATGATCGGTTAACTCGCCGGCCACGGGTTCAATCTCCACATCATAGATGCCATTGCGCTGCAAAATCTGCTTGGCAACCTGTGCGCCGGTCATCCCGCTGGCCGCCGCGACCTTTTTAAATTTATTGTAGGTGCTTTTCACTTTAATTTGCGCCCACACGGCCAGGATAAAGGCCGGAATAAGTAAAATCATGGTCGGATCGAAAAAGAAAAAAGGCATAGGCTATCTCCTCTTTTATATTCTCACATTTTTTTGCTAAAACGTTTTATTCCTTTAAAAGTTCAATGAATCGTTTAATACAACTTCAAAAATCGTACCAATGACCGAATCCCACCAGAACTGGCGCAACACAACGTTTAAACTGCCAGATGTACACATTTTGCGCTGTCTAATTGACAGCCAACTAAAATTTGCAATTTTGCCTCCAAATGAAAATATTGTATTAATTCATTAAAACCTTTACGAAAATCGTTAGGAACGTCACTTCCGCGTAAGCGGAAATCCTTAAATTCTTGTAAATATTAGATTATTAAAGAGCGCCGCTTTCCGTGGCGCTTCAAATACAAAATGAAGGGATGGGAATTCCCCGATTTTTTCAGGAATTCTAACTCCTAAAAAAAGGCGTGTGAGATGAAAACTTACTTAATCGACGGTTACAACCTGGGGCATAAAATTCCATTGGTGGTTCAAAGTTTAGAAGTTAAAGATTTTGAAAGGGCCATCGAACTTATTGTGCAAACTGTACAGCAAAGGATTAATACGCGCCAGAACCGCGTCATCATTGTCTTCGATGGCAGGAAGGGCGTTTTTGCTCATCCCATGGTGCCCACAACCATCGAAATCAAATTTGCTCGTAAGCCTCAGGAGGCGGACGATGTGATTCGTAATTTTTTACGCCAGGCCCCGGACGCTTCCAGCATTACAGTGATCAGCTCCGATCGGGAAATCCTTAATACAGCCAAAGACCTTGGGGCAAAATCGCTTACTTCTGAACAATTTTATAAATCCCGTAAACACTTATCCAGATCAGAGAATGATGAATTCAATGAAAAGCCCGATGTAAAGGATATTGACATTGATTACTGGCTCGAACAATTCAATAAAGGAAATGATGAAGATTCGTAAACGCCCGGGAATTTAATAATGATTTTAGGAGCTTTTCCTTTTCTTTACGCCGAAACGCACTACCGATTACCTTTTCTGTTTAATCGGTTGTTTAAAAAAGAACCGGAACTGATCGCCGATGTTCCTTACCGCGTGTTAAAATCCGCTTCCTTGCCGGTTTTGCTGCTGGTTAAAGACGCGCACCTCTTTCCGACCAGGGTTATTTCTGTCAAACTTTTTATTGATGGCCAGAGGTTTGCCGAAGAGCGTCTGAACTTTTTAGCAAAGCAAAAATTTAACGAACGGATTCTGGAATTTGACGTCTCCCGTTTTTCAGCTGGCTGGCATGAAATCCAGATTAAAATCACCTATGAAGTAGATGGCAAAACCAGAGTTTGTTTTGCCGACAACTACCGCACCACGCGCCACAGGCCCTTTCGCTGTTATTTTGCCGCAGAATCTCTTCCGCGTAAACACGATTATTTTTCTGGCGATTTTCATAGTCACTCCAGCTTTACCGAAGATCAAATCGAATTCGGCGCCAGCCTTTCGGCCATGAAGCGCATGGCTGAGGCCGTTGAACTGGATTTTTTTTGCGTCACCGATCACTCCTACGACCTGGACGACGCCGTGGACAACTACCTTAAAAACGATCCTTCTTTTCCCAAATGGCAACGATTTCAGAAAGAAGTAAAAACTCTTAATTCAAAAGGCAAGGGGCCGCTGATTATCCCGGGCGAAGAGGTAAGCGTCCGCAATGCAAAAAACCAAACCGTCCATTTGTTAATATTAAATCACCCGCAGTTCATCCCCGGCAGCGGCGATTCCGGCGAGCGGTGGTTTAGCAATAAATCGGAGCTCTCCGTAAAACAGATTTTATCGCAGATCGACGGCGGGGCGCTGGCCATTCCGGCGCATCCGGCTCAAAAGGTGCCCTTTGCTCAAAAACTTTTTATTAATCGCGGCCCATGGACGCCAGGCGATTTACTCCGCCACCACTTTAACGGTTTGCAGTTCATTAACGGCAATCAACCTTCGGGCGTTAAGCGCGGAATGGCATTGTGGAAAAGTTTGCTTTTACAGGGCAAAAAAATTTTCCCGGCGGCCGGCAACGATGCACACGGCCACTTCAACCGCGTGCGCGAAATTGCCATTCCTTTTATCCGTTTAAAAGAACACGGCCATCACGTTTTCGGACAGTGGCGCACGCTGATTCACTGCTCAGGCCGGCCGCAACATCCGCAACAAGTTCTTGATTGTTTTAAAAAAGGACGAATTTTACTTACCAACGGTCCGTTTCTGGAAATCTCCGCTTTTTCGGGACAAAAACAATTTTTTGCCGGCCAATGCGCTCCCGAACTGGACTCGGTGAAAGTAGAAGCGCTGGCCAATCACGAAACGGGCGCCATTACACAAATCGTATTATGGGCGGGCTTCCCGACACAGAAGCGCGAGCAGGTCATCTGGCAAAAAGATTTTACCACGCAGAGTGTTTTTTCTTTTTCCCGAAAAATTTCTTTGGCCTTAAACCGTTTAACGGGTTATATTCGGGCAGAAATAAAAAGCGAATATGGCATGGCCTTAACCAATTGTATCTGGATTGAAGATTGATGACAACACAAAAAAAATACATTCCACCGAAATTTAACACCGTTTTTAAAACAATCATTTTGTTGCTTGTTGTTCTGTCCGCTGTTTCCGGCGCTCAGGATAAAATCGATTTTTCTAAATTTAACGGTAAAATCATTAAAGACATATTTATCGTCGGCAACAAACAGACGCGCGCCAAAGTCATTCTGCGCGAAATGCAGCTGCAGGAGGGACAGGTGTTTCGGGATTCGTTACTGATTCGCTCCAGAGAACGTCTCGAAAACCTGTGGCTGTTTAATCGCGTGGAAATGCTGCCTTTTTCCAGCAGCGATAGCGTCTCCATCATCGTCTCCGTGACCGAACGCTGGTACTTTTTTCCCTATCCGGTTCTCTACATTGTGGATCGCGACTGGGATAAGTTGACCTATGGTTTTGGTTTTGCCCATCTGAACTTCAGAGGCTGGAACGAAAAATTGCAAAGCTCTGTTCATTTTGGCAACCGCCCCGGACTTAAATTTGTGTACGAGAATCCGTGGGTGGGAGAAAAACTACACCTTTACACACGCGTTTATTTCCGTAAATTTCGCATGGACAATTACAAATATGATTTTCCCGAATATCACCTGCTCAGTGTCGTGCACCTGGGGAAATACTGGACTCGTGATATACGCACCGTTGTAATGTTCTCCCGCGATCAGGTCAGCGTGGACAAAGAAAATGTGATCTACATGGAAAGCGGCAATCAGGAAGACATCAATTACGGCATTCGTTTAATTAATACCTTCGATTATCGCGATCTTTACGCCTACCCCACCACAGGCTGGTACTTACGGCTCGGTATTTACAAAATGGGGCTGTTTGCGCCCGAACTTGATTACACGCAATACATGTTTGATTTCAGAAAGTACCTGTCGGTTAATTCCTTTATTCTAGCCGGTCGCGTGTACACCCTGCAATCTTATGGCAACACGCCCGTTTATGACCAGGTTTTTCTGGGATTCGAAGAACGGATACGCGGACATTTTAACGAAGTTTACAATGGCCGGTACGCCATGCTCCTGGGGCTGGCCCTGCGCCATCCGCTTATTCCCCTGCGTTATTTTTCATACCATTCGGAACTGCTACCGGAATTTCTAACGAAAAACCTGAAATTCGGCTTAAACGCCGGCCTGTTTATTGAAAGCGGGCAGGTGTGGAACAATCATAAAAATTTTAAGCTGCGCAACATGATTACAGGCTACGGATTTGGCCTCCATTTTTTGTTGCCCTATGTAGAAGTTTTGCGCTTTGATTATGCCTTTAACGAGCAGGGACGCGGTGAGTTCATCGTTGAAGTGTTAATGCCGTTTTGATTTTTTTCCTTTCCATGCCGGATATTTACCCACACTCTTCTTAGCCTGAACGGGGTCGCTAAAATTTTCGCCCATAAATTTATCACTTTCCCTATCAATGCGGCAGGTAAGAAAATGGTATTCTCCGAAACAGATCAAAAACTCAATATCCGACAACCTCTGTTTTGCCAGTGTGGCAGGTTTGACAGGTGACGCCTGCGGATTCGGCTATTTTTTGATGATAGGCGTGCTCGCCCTGATTGGGCGTAAACTTTCTGAACCGTTTAACGCCATCCTGTCCCTGATGGCAGGCGTAGCAGGTTTCCATAGCCTGGCGCCAGATGGCTTTTGCTTTGTCGGAATCTTTATTTTTCAGGGCCTGTTGTAAATCTTTAAAGACCAGTTTATTGCGCTTTTGGGCCACCTGCAGCATTTGCTCTGGTAACCGGTCTTTTTGACTTAAAGCCAGCATAACGGGTCTGGCGCAACCATGAATGCCCTGCGGATCGTTTAACGTAAACAGCGCCGCGTCTAAATCGTTTTGTTCAATAAAAATACGCGCTTTAACAAAGGCAAAAAAACTATTGTAGGCCCCGGCCTTAAAAAACAGACGTTTCTTCGCCAGATAGCTGGCCGCCGTCAAATCCGAAACGATCAACATTTGCCGTCCTTCAAAAGGCGCGTCGGTTACTTCCAGAAATGAGCCCTGCCCTTTTAACTTTGCCTGCTTAACGAACTTATTTTTCGTTCCCAGAACGATCAAATTAAACTGTTTGAGGTCTGATTCCGTAACCTGATCGTCAAATTTAAGCGGCGCCAGATTAACGCCCTGTTTTACCTTTTCCAGCGAAACGCCTGCATCGTGAATCCACTGTCCCAGCATAAAAGCCACCTGTCCGGCCTGCAAAACCAGCTCTGGCGCTTCATGGCGGCCAACTACAACCAGGGCATTGGGCACCAGCGCTTCCACCTCGAGCGGCGTTCCGCCAAAGGTGGGCAATATTCTGGTGTATTGAAAGGTACGATCGGCCAGAGGGTCGGGTAAAATTTGAACGGAGCGCTGGGGTGAATTACCGGCCAGAGCTGCCAGCAAAATAAAAGAAAGAAGCCATTTCATGGTTGCCTCTTCAGATAAATTCAACGGTTATCCAACAACACGGGTTGGATTTTTTTCCAATCAACAAAACGCGTCGGCCAACAATGCCATTCAAAGGCAGCTTCCTCGCCACAACGACAACGCTTTGTCAATAGGAGCGGCTGGTTAAAGCCGCTCCGCCTCTTTTTTTAATCCTTTTTCAGGCAAATATGCGCAAAAACTTTAGCGTCGTTCACAATGTGGTCCAGCACATCGTATTCATTGGGCTCGTGCGCCATGTCGTCGATGGTTGACCACACGGCGGCCGGCAATCCCTTTCTGCGGAAAAAAGCAGCCACCGTTCCGCCGCCAATGCCTTTTGGGTGGGCATCTACATTGTAAACGACTTTAATCGCCTTTTCCAGAGCCTGAACGACCGGCGAATTGACATCGGTTGCCGGCGCGGCCTGTTCGTACTGCTCGGTTGAAATCTCAATTTTTACATTGAACTGCTTTTCGATCCGATCGCTGATTTGCCGAATGGTTTTCAAAACGTCGTCAATTTCATAGTTTGGTAAAATGCGGCAGTCCAGGTAAAAAATATCTTCACCGGGAATGGTATTGATGTTGGGCACGTTGGCCTCTTTGCGCGTGGGTTCAAAAGTGCTTTGCGGCGGATCGAACAGTTCGTCGCGTTCTGCGTAAATTTCGTGCAGTTCTTCCAGGGCAACCACCAGATGCGAGGCGGCTTTAAAGGCGTTGATGCCATTGGCGGGCATGCTGGCGTGCGTTTGTTTGCCCAGAGTTTTGAACTTGACCCAGAGGATGGACTTTTCCGCTACCTCGATCATGCGGCTGTCGCTTTCGCCGGCATCGGGCACAATAATTAGATCATCTTCTTTGAACAGGCTGGGCTGCGTTTCCAGCAGATGTTGCAAGCCGTACTTGCTGCCCGTTTCTTCGTCGGCAACAAAAGCGAGCCCCAGAGTGTAATAGGGCTTTATCCCCAAATCGTTAAACGCTTTTGCCACCAGGCAACCGGTAACAATAGCATGATGATTATCTTCGGTGCCGCGTCCGTAAATCCTGTTACCTTTGACCACCGCTTCAAAGGGATTGGTCTCCCATTTTGAAAGATCGCCTTCCGGCACCACGTCCAGGTGGCCTAAAATCCACACGGTTCTGGAAACCTGACCAGGAATTCTGGCCACAATATTGGGCCGCAACCCGCCGGGCACTCTGGAATCGGAAGCGGGAAATTCTTTAATATCCGTAACGCCTATTGTTTTTAAATAATCTTTTAAGAACTCGGCCTTTTCCATTTCGCCGCTTCCGCCGTTACTTGGCCCGAGAGCTTTGATGGGAACAATCGCCTTGTTAAGATCGATCGCTTCGCTGCGCAATCCATCGAGATGATTAAAAACGCGATTTAAATCATTTACCGTCATTTTGAACTCCTGCATAATGGCTTTGTTATTTATTCATTAAAAATTTTGAAATATCCCATTTGCGGCACAACGATCTTTTGCAAAACCTTACTAAAATAGCGATCGGTCATGCCCGCTAAAAAATCTCTTACTTTTATTTCGTCGGGCGTCTGGCGCAGGTAGTCATCGCATTTGGAAAGCAAAAAATGTTGAAAAATTTCGCTTTCGCGATCATTCTTTTTAACGCTTTCCAGAAAATGTTCAAACAACAATTGAAAACCCCGCTGAATGCGCCGGTGGTTAATTTTCAATTTTGCGCTTTTGTAAATGTATTTGTAATTAAACTGTTTCAGTTCAAATAAGGCCTGCGAAATGGTATCGCTAAAACAAACATAATTTTTCTGGTAGCTATTACACACCACATCGTTAACCAGCGTATCGATAATTTGGCCGTTAGAAGTTCCCAACACATCGGTGGCCGCCGGCGGCAGGTCTTCTCTCTGGATTAACCCGATGCGAATGGCGTCATCAATATCCTGTCCGATATAGGCAATGGTATCTGTAATGCGCACCACGCAGCCTTCCAGGGTGGCCGGCATCATATCCACCCACTCGCCGGCCTCCATACGCTTTATATAATCTTGCAGGTCTTTCTCCGTTTTGTCCGGCCGGGGCTCCAATTTTTGGTTGTGCACCTCTCCATTATGCGAAAGGATTCCGTCGCGCGTCTGAAAAGTCAGGTTCAGGCCCTGACCCTTTTTGGCAATGCGATCCACCACGCGCAGGCTCTGGATATTATGGTGAAAATGTCCCAGGCCATATTTTTGGCTGATCTCGCTTAAAAAGACCTCTCCATCGTGCCCAAATGGCGGATGACCCAGATCGTGCCCCAGGGCAATGGCTTCGATCAAATCGGTGTTTAGCGAGAGGAATCTTCCAATGGTGCGGGCAATTTGCGCCACGCTTAAAGTGTGTAAACTCCGGCTGGTTAGCTGCTCATCCAGAAGGGAGACAAAATAGATAACCTGGGTTTTGCCGGTGTAGCGTCGAAAAGCCCCGCTGTAAAAAATACGATCGCGATCCAGGGCAAATGGCGGGCGGTAATGAACCATCTTTTCGTTTTTTTTACGCACGGCGGCAGAATTGGGCGTTGCCCAGAGCGACAGATTCTTTTCTTCCTGCCTGTTTTTTTCTTCCGCTATTTTTTGTAAAAGTTTTTTTTCTGTCATGGCTCAATCTCAAAACACAATTTAAACAATTTTAGCCCGGGAGCAAATGCCTGCCCGGCGACCGAATGGAATTTTCCCCCTGTCAAAAAGACGCGAACATAACGCGCGGTTTTACTTCATATTAAACCTTCATCAATCAAATTGTTCCGGAACCGGCCCAAAATGTTTTTTAACCGCATCGAGCAACAGATGCGGAATGGGCTGCGGCCTGCCCTTTAAATCGGTGCACACCCAGGTTACTTTTGCTTTAGCAGCCAGCTCTCCGTCCGGTAATTTTCTGATTTGTTGCTCAAAATAGGCGGAGCTTTTTCTGCGCCCGGTCCATTTAACAGTAACTTCGATCAGCTCGTTCATGAATAGCGGTCGTTTGTAATCTATTTCAATGCGTACAATGGGCAACAAAATGTTCAATTCTTTCAGTTTTTGCAGGTCATAGCCCATTGTTTCCAGAAATTCGACGCGCGCCGCTTCGCAATATTGCAGATAAACGGCATTATTGACATGGCCGTAAATATCGCATTCGTAAGATCTCACCTTGATGGTGGTCGTAAATTCCTTCATAATTTTAACTTCTCCCCTGGCACCAGAACTTTTATCTTTTGTGGCAATACGCTAATCTTTAAAACTCTGGGGCCCATGCGCGGTTCGCCGTCTGTATGGAATACGCCTTTTTCGTATTCGCGCTCAATTTCAACCTCTTTAACGCTAAAATGCCGATACGCTTTCACCTTTTCAATGGTCCCGTCAAACAGATGGTGCAGCTCCATTGCAGCTTTAAATACGCTCATGGGATTTAAAACGCATAATTCCAGAATGCCGTCGTCAACTTTAGCCTGTGGCGCAATGGTAGCGTTCATTCCGTATTGCGGCGTATTGGCTACGGTAATTAAAAGCGGGTTAACATGTAACGACTGGCCGTTAAATTTTAAGGTAAAGCCTTCGTAGCTGTAGCGGAAATATTCTCGCACGCCAATGTAAAAGTAGGGCAACGGACCGCGCAGGCCAAAAGCCTGGAACTGGGCGCCGATATAGGCATCGAACCCCACGCCGGCCACGCCAAAGAAGTAATATTCGTTAATTTTACCCACGTCCACCTGTTTGACCTGCCCATACTGCAAAACACGAATGGCTTGCTTAGCTTTAAGCGGGATTTTTAACGAACGGGCGTATCCGTTGCCTGACCCTCGCGGGATGATTCCCAGAACGGTTCCCGTTCCTACCAGGCTGCTGGCCACTTCATTCATGGTTCCATCGCCGCCAACGGCTACGACCACTGATACATTTTGAGCCGCCGCTTCCCGGGCCAGCTGACGGGCATGCCCCGGGAACTGTGTGTATTGAATCTGGTAATCAATGGTTGAATGTGCCTGGAATTCTTTGTGAATGATCTGTTCAATGGATTTTTTATTCTTTTTGAGGCCAGAAATGGGATTGAGAATAAATAGAAACGTTCTTTTTTCCATCATGCAGTCTAATCCAATTAAGAAAAAAAAGGCAGCGCAAGGCTGCCTTTTTAACCTATTTCAGTTTAAAATGGAAAGGAATATTCATTTTAACGCGTACAAATTTATCGCGCTGTTTGGCTGGTTTAAAAATACACTTACGAGCCGCAGCCAGGGCTGCTTCATCCAACATGGGAATAGATTTGAAGATTTTGGCGTCTTCAACCTTTCCATCTTTTCCAATGGTAACCGTAACAACCACAATACCCTCAATGCCTGCTTTGCGCGCCAGTTCAGGATAAACCGGTTTTTCTTTATGAATAATTTCCGGTTTTTCAGAAACGGCAAAGAACTCGTAAATTTCCTCATCTTCCGGTGGCGGAGGAGGAGGTAAATTATCGGTAGGTTCAAGGGTAACTTCCGTATCCTCAATGGTTACATCATCCAGCAATTCATCATCTTCGGCTTCAACCGGGATAGACGGTTTTGCCGGGGGTGGTGGTTTCTGAATCTGTTGCGTTTGCGGAATTTCGATGGTTTCGATTACAATATTGGGCCGTTCTGGCAATTCCACCTTGCTTTCAAACGTTTTAAAGGAATAAAAAATCCCGATCATCAGCAAAAGTGCAATGGCCATCGAGGCCTCTAATACTTTGTAATATTTTAGTTTCAGATCCGCTTCAGGTAGTTTTTTCATCGCTTTCATCAGAACTCACCTCCCGGAACCGCAAAGTAATGCACTTTTAGCGTACTGGCTTTTCGCAGCTCCTGATGAATTTTATTCACAAAGCCCATCTTGTTCTTCCTGTCGATCTTTAAGGCGACCTGTAGCTGTGGATCGTTAACCAATTTTTGATACATCACGCTTCGCAAATTGGTCAACTTTTTGATGTTGATATCGTCAACCACCACCTGATGACTACGATCAGCCCAGATGGTTACAATGTGCCGTTTGGAACCGGGCACCTTCTGAATTTTTGTAGCTTCGGGGAGTTGCACTTTAAGCCCCGAATATTGACGAATCACCGTAGCCACCATAAAAAAGATGAGCAACATAAAAATAATGTCGGGCATTGAGGCCGTTGGAATCGCTGTTTTGATTTTTGATTTTTTGGCAAATTTCATCTATCGACCTCCGTTGATTATTTCTCTGGCTCGGCCAGTGAGATTTTTTTTGCCCCTGCCTTCTTTAACTGATCCAGAACCTTTACGTATGTCTGATAATCGGTCTCTTCATCGGTTTTTAATGAGATAACCAGTTTATCGTTCTCAGCAATACGTTCTTTAATAATTCTGGCAATATCGCGTATATTAATTTCCTTGCCGTCCAACAGCACCTGTCCCTGGGCGTTTACCAGCATATTGGCCAGATTCTTTTTCGGAATCTTAATCTCCGTAGTACCCGGAGGCGGTAGCACCAGGTCCAGCCCCTTTTCTGTATCAATGGACGTGGTTACCAGGAAGAAAATTAATAACAGAAATACAATATCCGCTAAAGAGGCAGAGGGTATCTCAACTTCTTTATCTTTCCGTCTTTTACCCAATATCATGTTTTCTACCTCTTTTGGGTTATTGGTTCTTTTTTTCTTCCATCTCTACCAGGGCATCCATCAATTCAATAGAACTTTCTTCCATATCAATAATCAGTTTATCAATACGAGAAGTAAAGTAGTTGTAGAAAATCTGAATAATCATGGCGACAACCAGACCGAACAAAGTGGTTAACAATGCTTCGGAGATACCGCCGGCAACGATGGCCGGAGAGATATCGTTGGCCTTTTTAATAGAATCAAACGCGCCAACCATACCGGAAACGGTTCCGGTAAAACCCATCATCGGTGCCAGAACGATTACAGTGGCTAATACGATCATTCCTCTTTCCAGAAAGGCCATTTCGATGGAACCGGCATTGGTGATCGCTTTTTCTACGTGTTCCAACCCTTTATTAGCCCGGGACAGACCGGCATGCAAAATGGAAGCAACCGGACCAGGCGTCTTTTCACATTCGGCCGCAGCGGCTTCAATTCCACCTTCTTGCAATGCATTATGTAAACGCGCCAAAAATTTACGTGTATTTACAGAAGCACGTGTTAAGGTCCAGAACCTTTCTAATGAAAAACCAAGACCAATAACAAGAAGACCAAGAATAGGCCACATAAATGGGCCACCGGCTAAAAATAGTTCGACCATATTGACAACTCCCTTTCTTAGTTGTTTTTACTTCAAAATAACTTTGTTATTTCTATTTGAACTTACTGCTAAGTTTACTATTTTTAAAGATTGAAGTCAATTCTAATTTCATTTAGTTTCCATCTTTTAAAAGCGCTTTTGCCTGTTCAAAATAACGCATCGTCTCTTTAAATTGACGATCCGTTTTTAACAACATCCGGTAAAAAGCGGACATCCCCCAGAAATATCTGGCCGCTTCTGCTTTTAAACGTTGTTTAAGATAATTTTTCTCCCTTTTTATTTCTAATGGCGTTAGCTTAATGTTTTCGTCCTGTGCAATTTGCTTTAGGGTAGCCAGCATTTTATCGCTTACTTCAAAATTTTTCTCAAATCTTTTAAAGTCTGCGCTCCAGCGCTTCAGCTTTCCGGTCCATTGCAAAATGGTCTTAAAAAAGACGCGCTTTTCTAACAATTGCATCATCCATTTGGCATGAAGACTATCCGTAAAAACGATTTCCACATCCGGATGAATACCCCCGCCGCCAAAAACCTTGCGCCCTTTGCTGGTGTAATAAACATGGGTATTCTGCAAACTATCGGTCAGCTTTTGTTCAAGCGAATCTTCCCATACCTCGCTAAAATATTCTCTGGCCGATTTGTTTTTGTAAGGACGCTGGATTAACCTGCCGCTGGGCGTGTAATACTTGGCAATGGTTAAGCGTATTCTGGATTGATCCGGAAGTTCGAATTCGTTTTGCACTAATCCCTTACCAAAACTGCGTGTGCCCACAATAAGCGCGCGATCATAATCCTGCAATGCGCCGGCAACGATTTCCGAGGCGCTGGCCGTATTGTGATTGATCAATACAATCAACGGATAATCGCGCACTTTCCCGTCGCGATAGTCTTCGGTGTAGTACTTTTCATTAAACGATTTTAAGCGCCCTTTGGTGTAAACAACCAGTTTGTTTCCCTCGATAAACTTTCCTACCACAGAAACCGCCTGGCGCAGCAATCCCCCGCCGTTGTCGCGCAGATCCAGGATCAATTGTTTAATGCCCGCCTCTTCCAGCTCCAGCAAGGCGGCTTCCAGCTCTTCCGACGTGGTAAAAGCAAAACGATTGATCCACACATAACCGGTAATGGAGTCCACTTTAAAATAGGTATTAACCGTGGTAATGGGTATTTCGTCTCTGGTGAGCGTAACCTCAAATGGTTCATCCATAAAAGGCCGACGAATTTTCACCTTTACTCTGGTTCCCTTTGGTCCTTTTAATTTCTTGGGCACTTCGTCCATGCTTATCTTATAAGCCGACTGGCCTTCGATTTCGATGAATTGGTCGCCAGCCTGCAAGCCCGCTCTGGCCGACGGCGACCCGGGAAAGACAGAAACAACCGTGGGATAATCATTTATGATGTCGAATTGAATTCCAATGCCGTAATAGTGCCCTTCAAAATCTTCCAGCGCACGCTTAACCTGCTCAGGGCTCAAATAAATGGAATGCGGATCGAGCGTACGAAGCGCCCCGGAAATGGCTTTACCGGTCGCGGCCTGCCAGTCCACCGAATCCACATAATAACGATCGATGACTTTAAATGTTCTTTCCAGTTTATAAGCGCTTTGCTCGGCCGGCGAAAGATAGTTGTAAAGCACATATTTGTAATTGTTATGGATTACAACCAGCAAAACGACGATCAATACAAAAAACAAAAAACGCGTACGTTTTGGCATCTTCTAAATCCTGACATTGTTGTTGACAATGTTTACAAAATAAACATCTTGCAAATTAATGTCCCTCTCTTTTCAGGCCGGCACAAAAATTTGACCTTTTTACCGCCATTCCAGAAAAGATCACAATTTATATTTCTCTTTTTGGGCGTCACCTTTCAACCGATTACTCCATCCATTCCACTTTTTGACGGATGACGCATTCGAACTGTTTTTGTAAATCCACTTTGTAAACCATCAAAACCGCCGAACTCTGGTACACCCGTTCAAAGCCGCCTTCCGACAGGGAAATGGTTTCCACCGGCGTACGCCAGATTTCCTGCGCCTGTTCGCTGGTCAGGCGAATATCTATTCTTAAATACTCGTCTTTCAGTCCGATCATTCTGGCGCCGGACAAAACGCCGGAAGAGTTCAGGTAAAAATGTTCCAGCTTTCCCTGTTCGTTGTAGTAATAGCGGTCGTCGGCCTGACCGGCCTGCAAACCATAGTTAAATTCCACGGCAAACAAAAATGACAGGGGCTCGGTAGAGTTATTGGCGAGCCTGTAAGTAATTTCCAGTTCTGCGGTCTGCGTGTCAATCGACACCATTTTTAACAACGAAACCGGCTTGCCTTGCACCAAACCGTCCCTTTTAAATTGCAGCTCAATACGATCTTTTTGCCGTGTTTGATTAATCAAGCGGTAAGGTTGATTGTAAAAATCGCCCGTTTCCCGGTATTCCCCATTTTCAAATTGTTCCAGCGTACAATCGGCCGGTAAAATATGATCGATTAACGAACGGCGCTCGTAAACATCGTATTTTAGCTTTTTATACAAATCTCGCTCTTTGGAAAGGACCAGATCGTGAATGCTTGCCGTCTGCGATCCGTCGTTCTCAAAGTCTTCGACATAAACGGCTTCTTTAAGTTTATTGTGGTAGCCTTCCACTCTTCGCGTCATGGTGTCTAACAAATTTTTACCGGCGGGTTTAAAATCGTACTCAAAGAGCATGGCGCCCTGGTCCGGTTTAAAATAGGCGTCATGCACAGCCGTTTCGACCAATATTTCCTCGTGCCCGTCGGCGTCAAAATCGACATGTTCGATTAAAGGTAGATCACGGCGACGATCGAGGATTTTTTCGGCCTCAATTAAATTGTTAAAAATGGCAAAGCGCAAATGGCTTAAATACAATCCGCCGAACACGCCGTGCCAGTACGGGCAGTTACACTGCGCGGCCCACAAATGATCGAGCGCCCTGTTCTTTTCTTTGTCTGCGCTTTCAAAATTTTGTTGATGCACCATTTGACTGATGCGCAACATCTTTTTGTGCATCACGTTTACTTCCGGATATTTACTCATAAAATTACGCCAGAAGCCGCCGCGCACAAAAATGCCGTACGGTTCCAGTAAGTTTTTATCCGCCAGAATGTGCTCAAAATCTTCGTACTTGCGGAATGTGGGCGGAAACAAAGCCCAGTGCATCATCTCCGCGTAAGAAGCGGTGGGCAAATAAATTTTTCCCTGCGGGGGCAATATTTCCAGGGCTTCGGAAAAGTGGACCATTTCGATCCAATCGCTGTTTTCTTCCAGCGCTTTAAAGAAATTTTCCAGCCAGCCTTCTTCGTAAACATGGCGATAGGTGTTGGGCCACACGCCGAACTTTTCGCCGTCATCCGCAAAAACCAGCAAGCTGGAGCCCTGTTCATTGGCGGCGCTTTTCAATACTTCGATGGTCTCTTGCGGGTCCTGGAAGGGAATGGTATAGCGCAGGTGTTTATTAATCGGAAACAAAGCAACCGTATTACCCAGGTCTTCGGTTAAAAAATAGCCCTCCAGGTCACGATCTTCCAGGCCGGCGTATTTAAAGTGCGTATCGTCGAGGATGGTGTACTTCATGCCGGCGGCGGACAACGAGGTGGGCAGGTTGGGCTCCCACACGCGTTCTGCCAGCCACATGCCGGCGGGCCGATAACCAAAAAGCTCTTCCACCCGCGCGCTCAGTTTACGGATTTGCCCCGTGCGGTCTGATTCGGGAATGACCGAAATGATCGGTTCGTAGTAAGCGCCGCTCATTACCTCTAACTGTCCGCGCTCCACCATCTCTTTAACCATGCTCAGCAGTTCCGGATGGTGTTCTTCGAGCCAGTCGATTAAAATACCCGTGAAATGAATGGAGATTTTAATGGACGGGTGTTTTTTTAAGATTTGCAAAAACGGCAGATAACTTTTCTGGTAAGCTTCTTCGAACACAAAGTCAAAATTCCCGATAGGCTGGTGATTGTGAATTCCAAAGGCAAATTTTATTTTCTTCATATTTAGTTTCTTCCTTAATGGTTAACGGTTCAGAAAAAATTTATAGCCAATCAACTTGTAGATCAGCCGTGCTACAGTATATTCCGAATGTCTGGTTTCGGCAAGGGGTCTTAGCTCCACCACATCCATGCCCACCACATTTTTCGTTTTAAATAATGTTTTAAGAAATTTTAATGTTTCCGGCCAAAAAAAGCCCCCCGGTTCCGGTGTGCCGGTGCCCGGCATTAAAGCCGGATCAAAAAAATCCACGTCAATGGTTAAATAGACGGTTTCGCTCAGGTGTGTTAAAATATCGTCCGGCCAATTCTCATACATCTGATGCGCAAAAACCGTTTTTATGTTTTTCTGTTTGATAAATTCGCGCTCTTCGATCGAAAGAGCCCGAATGCCCAGCTGCACCAGGTTTTGATTCAAATCGAAAATGCGTTTCATCACGCTGGCATGCGAAAAAGGCGTTCCCTGATAGCTTTCGCGCAGATCGGCATGGGCATCCAGCTGCAGCACCGAAATATCCGGGAACTTCTGATGAAAAGCCCGGAAAAGGGGGTAGCTAATGGAATGTTCGCCGCCAATGGCCACCACAAATTTTTGATCTTCTATTAATTTTAAAACAGAACGTGTAATTAAATCAAAATCCTTTTGAACATCTTCGCCAAAGTTCAAAGCGGGCAGCGTAAAAATGCCGGCCTTCCAGATTTCCACGTCCAGCTCTTCGTCGTAAGTTTCCAGGTAAGGCGAAACAGCAATGGCCGCCTGCGGTCCGCGCGCCGTGCCCCCTTCAAAACTGGTTGTGCGCTCGTAAGGCACGGGCAGGATGGCCGTTCGCGCTTTCTGGTAGCTGATCTCAGGCGCTTCGCCTTGCAAAAACTTCATCTTCAGGTCCGTAAGCCCTTATTTATGGTAACAAAATGGCAGCGGCAAAAACCGTGGTCCACAAACCGCGCGCATCGCCCGTGGCGTATTGCGTAATATTTTGCGAATGAACGATCTTTCCCGAAATGTGCCACAGATTTCTTTTCTCGTCCCAGCTTAAATCCGTATCAAACTCCACGCCCAGAATGGTGGCCAACATTTCGGCGGCCAGATCTTCGGCATACTCTCCGGCTTCTTCTTCGGTTTGGCCGTATCCATGATGTTCAGAAAGGTACCCATACGCGCTTTTATCTTTTGGAATGGCCAGCCCAACAGAGGCGGTAATCATACGCCCCGGCTCATTGGTGGCGTTTCGGCTCATTACGGCATGGACAATTTGCCCCGGTTCCAATTCTTTTAATCCGGCTTCTCTGCTTATGAGCTTACAGCCCGGAGGATAAATACTGGAAACCGAGACCAGATTGTAAGGCCCCACGCCTGCATTTCGCAGAGCCATCTCAAAGCTGGTTAATTGTTCTTTACTAACACCTATTCCTTTAGTTAAAAATATTTTTTTAGGTACGTACAATTTTATGGTCCTCCATCATCCAAATGATTAAAATCTTCTATCGTTAGTTCCTTTAACTTTTTTCTGTTCCTTAAATAGACCACAATCACGGCAATTAAGAACAGTACGCCGCTTAAGGCAAAAATCCATTCTTCAATTTTTAGCAACACCAGCCATCGATACTTGTTTTTAATATATTCATTCCATCGAATCTCAAAATCCAGCAAGTCGAAGCCAAACGTTTTAACAAACGCTTCCGGAAAACTTCGCTGCTGGCGCACGTTATTCAATAATTCCACCAGTCGTTCAACGCCATAGGTACTGACGATAAACTCTACGGCGCTCTGGGCTTCGATGTAGGCGAGTCTGGCTTTGGGCGCATTCCATCTAAACATGGTGTCGATGGCTGCCAGATCAATAATTTTTTTATTGACAATCGCCTGGGCGAGCACGATTTTTTTCTCGAAACTTAAACCGTTTTCGCTAAAATAATCGGCCATCCCTTCATTTAACCAGGTCGGAATATAGCGTCCTTTCAGGTGGTCATAGATCAACACATGCATTAACTCATGCAACAGAATGGTCGGGCTTTTTTTAATCTGCTCGGCGTCTGCTAATTTGAGCACGATCATTCGCTGTTCGGGCAGAGCGACCGCCTGGCTCCATTCTGGCACGCGGCCCTTTAAATATTCCATGAACTGCGCATCGGATTTGGTAATCAAAACGCTTACCTGCGTTTGCACCGATTCCTGAAAAAGTTGTTCGATTTTTTTCAGCGGTTCATCAATGTTTTTAATCAACCGTTCCGTTAACAGCCTATCGCCCGGCTCATAGTAAAAAACCAACCGGCCGTACTGCTGTTTTTCCAAAGACTTGGCCAATGTCAAAGAACAAATCTGCCCAACAATAAAAATTCCGAATATAATTATTTTATTAGCTTTTGCCAAATTTAAATCGACCACCTTTTTTACAATTTATCGTTAATTTTACAGTACGAATCTTTTGTAGGTTACTTTTTCGTTTACGCGATTGATCAATATTAATCCCGTAACAAAAAAGAATAATAATGAAATGATGGCATAGCGTTGACTGCCGGTTAAAATAGAAACAAGGCCGAACGTAAAGGGCCCCAGGATGGATGAAAATTTGCCCATCAAAGCATAAAATCCATAAAATTCCGCCTCCATGCCCCGCGGGATCAGCTTGCCCATTAAAGCGCGGCTGGCCGACTGCGACGAGCCCATGGCCACGCCGGCAATCAAGCCCACCACATAAAACATCGAAGCACTGTGCGTAAAATAAGCGCCAATGGTAACAACAATCCATAAAAGAAGCGTAATCATAATCGTTTTTTTCGGGCCGAACTTGTCGGTTAAATAGCCGAAAACATAGGCGCCGGAAATAGCGGAAGACTGAACAATGGCAAAAAACTGGATGACTTCGCGCATGGAAAAACCCAGCGTGGTACTGGCAAATATTCCGCTAAAATAGATCACCGTGTTTACGCCGTCTATGTAAATAAAATAAGCCAGTAAAAACTTGAGTATTTCAGGGAATTCACGCATCCGTTTGATGGTTTGCAGGGTTCGCCGATAACCCGCCTTAATGTAATTACCCGAAACCGCGGGCGCATTCACGATGCGCTCCTTTACCAGCACAAAAAACGGCAGGGAAAACACGAAAAAGAATGCCGCCGCCAGCACAAAGGTGGGCCGCATGATAGACAGATCATTGGCGGCAAAAGCTCTGGTGGCATACGGCAGGGCGATTAATAAACTAATCAACGAGCCCACATAGCCCACCGCAAAGCCGTATCCGGAAATTTTACCAATATTTTGCGGCGTTGAAATTTGCGGTAAAAAGCCGTTGTAAAAAACAAGCGCCCCTTCAAATCCGATATTCCCGATAATAAACAACAACAGGCCGGCCACAATCATGCCCGGTTCTAAAAAATACAAAAGGGCCATTACGCTTACGCAGGCCATGGTGTAAACGAACAAAAATCTTTTTTTCCGATTGCTGTAATCGGCAATGGCGCCCATGATGGGCGAACTTAAAGCCACAATGGCCATGGAAATCGAACCGCCCAGCCCCCACAAAAAATCGCCGGGATTGCGCACCCAGCCGCCAAGCGAAATGGTAAGGTCTCCGACGATGTATTCTTTAAAATAGATGGCGTAAACCACCGTGACCACAATGACGCTGTAGGAGGTGTTGGCAAAATCGTAGAGCGTCCAGGCAAAAATTTCTTTACGTAATCGTCTTTTTTCAACGGTTATTGTAACTGGTCGTTCGATGATTAAATCTCCGCTCTTTTCCAAAAAAAAACCTTCCCCAAAATTAGGAGAAGGCATTCAAATTAGCAAGAAAATATTTAAATCAAAACTAAATTTTATAACTGATCCTGTACATTGCGCACGACCAGATTAATGACCGCCTTTAAGGTGTCGAATACGCCGTCGCCGCGCACGGCCACCGCTTCGAAATACGGCACGTTAAAAAAATTAAGGCGGCGCTGCAAAACTTCAACCGATTCGACGCCAGGCAGATCGCGCTTGTTGTACTGAATGACCCAGGGGAAATTTTCCAGGGTGTGCCCTTCTTGTTTTAAGTTCTCTTCCAGGTCTAACAGGGTTTCGATATTGGCTTCCATGCGGTGCGGCTGAGAATCGGCCACAAATACGATGCCGTCCACGCCATTTAAAATGACCTTGCGGCTGGAGGCATAATAGACCTGACCGGGAACGGTGTACAAATTAAATTTTGGTTTCTTTCCTTTAATGCGCCCCACTTCTATTTGCATGAAATCGAAAAAGATGGTTCGATCTTCTTTGGTCTTTAATGAAACCAATTCACCTTTTAAAGAGGGATCCAATTTAGAGTGGATGTATTCCAGATTGGTTGTTTTGCCACTCATCCCTGGACCGTAGTAAACAATCTTTAGATTAATCTCTTGTAATGCCCAGTTAATAAACATCCTGTTCCTCTTTCGTTATGATCAACTACAATTATCCAACTTTAAATTTCAGAATGAATTTTATTTAAACGCATCGTCCAGAGCATCGCCCAACAAAGAGCTGAAATCCGAATCGATCATTTTTTCCTGATCGTCCTTTCTGTCTTCGCCTTCTTTAAGCGCCGCCAGCAGGTCTTCAATGGCTTTTTTGGTGTAAATGCGGATCAGGCCCAGCGTAACGCTCACATCAAAAACCACCACCAGAAAGAAATCGTTTCCCACATTCGAAAGATAGACATTCCGTTTTTCGCCTTCGTGGAACAGCAGTTTAAATTTTGCCTCTTCGCCAACCAGTTTGGCCATTTCGGATGTGGCGGCAAAATCGCTGGCAGCCAGAGCAGAAAGAACGGTTGTGTTCATATCGTCGGTATTCCCCCTCTGGCTGATAAGCTGCCCGCTCATATCGGCGAACAGAATTGCAGAGGCTTTGGTCTTTGCGGCAAGCTCCGACAGCACTTTGGTAATGGCTTCGTATTGCTTGCTATTCAAAATAACCTGACGGCTACCGTCTTTTAATTTACGTACTTGAACCATAGTTCTATCCTTATGTTAATTTAAATTACATTTTTAAGGATTGCTGTTGTTCCAGCCTTTTCAGGGCAATTTTCACGGATTCCCTCAACCGATCCAGAGCCTCGGCCAGTTTTTCGATCTCGTCGTGCGTTTTCAGTTCAATTTTCTGTTCCAATTTGCCCTGACTGATTTCATCGGCGCGCCTGGTTAAATAAATAATCGGTTTAACCAGCTGTCCTCCCAGAAAAAACACAAACATTCCGCCCAATAGCGTTACAACCAGTACAGAGAGCAAAATGACCTTTATGGTCTGGTTGACCACATTCCGAACATACGAGGTATCCAATCCGATGCGAATGTATCCAATCAATCCTTCTTCAACCGGCACCCACAAATCATACACCGAAGTGTTTAATTCGGGAACTTCCAGCACCTGGGAGCTTTCCTTTTTGTTAATGGCACTTAAATCTTCCACCTGTAAACTTTTAGGCACCTGGCCGTTGAAGTTATCGCCAACGATCTTTCCTTCGCTATCGTGTACCAGAATATAATCGAGGCTTTCGAAGTTCATGTTGTTGGCGATCAAATACCTGAGGCCCACTTTATCTTCATTTAAAATCAGGTCGCCGCTGTTGCTCGCCAGATTGTGACCGATGGTTCGTCCGCGCTCGATCAGCTCATTGCGGAATGTCTGGCGCACGTGGTTGCTGACCAATAAAGCAATAACCACGCCTAAAACGATATTACTGACTAAAAACAGGCCGCTTATTTTCCAGCGAATACTAAAAAACTTACTCATCACTTAAAGTTCCTTTTAAAGTTGCTTTAATAAGCTAAGCATTTCTCTTTGGAAGTTAACCTTTTTCTTTTCGTCGCTAATTTCGTCGCTTAATATTTCAATAAATTCAGGCAAACGGCTTTTGGGGATATTTTCCTCTTCCAGACGCAACTCCGTTAACACGTCATGAATCAGATACTGTGCAACGGGGCCGATGTATTTGGTTAATGTTTCATTCACCTTTTGTAAAAATGGTTTGCCAACGACTTCTTCTTTTACCTCTATTTCCCGATCAAAAAAGATCAGCCCTTTTTTGCGTAAGGCGTTCACCACTTCAAAGGCTTCTTCCAGCGATAGGGCCAGATTCCCGGCAATTTCGCCTACTGTTTTTTCTCCGTCAATTTGTGTAATAACTCCCCACTCTACCGATGAAAGACTGATCTCGTGTCCGCTACTTTTGGCAGCCAGTTTAAACACCATGTTTTCGTTAATCATAATTCAACGCTTTTTAATCCCGTATGATAGAATATAGATTAAACGAGCTTAGAAATCAAACCAAGCTCATGTTCATCAAATTGACCCTTTTGAATATGCAAGTTGAGATTGTATTTTTCTTTTTTCAACCATTTCAAAAACGTTTTCTCTTCCAGGAGGTTCGCTACGGTTACATTTAAGGTAATCCTTAAAAGCGAAAGAATATCGGCCTTTTTAAATAGCGTAACGATCAAAAAGCCCTCGGAAAAACGGGCAATCAAAAAACGATTCAGCCAGTGTAGTTCGATGTGCACAATACGCTGTTTGCTTTTGGACTTTATGGCCAACATTCTCAATAAATACGAGCCGATCATTTTCATCTGCTCTGCAGTCACGGTAGCGCCGCTTTGTTGCCAGATGTTCCCTTTAAATGAGATCACCGCAACGGCTTCCACCGAATCGATTTCCTTAATCTCTTGTAATAATTTTTCAGGCATAATTTATTTATCGTTATTTTTTTTAATAAGTTAAGGATAATTTACATTAAACCGAAATTTTTAAGGTTTCACGAATAATGGAAAAAATCAGTTCCTGTTGAATCTTTTTGGAAAAATTAATTACCAGAATGTAGTTTTCGTCCAATTTAATGACGAATTGTTGTTTGCTGCCCAGGCTCAGACGCAAAAAGCGCAAGGTGTGTTCTCCGACCACTCCGCTGAGTTTTTCGGCTTCGTACCAGAAAAAGAGCGTTTCTGTTACATTAATTTTCTGTTGATCACTCTGGGCAATGGTGTTGCCGTGTTTATCCAGAATGGACACCTGTTCCACGCCCTTAACGTTAAACAGGCTTTCAAAGAGCCGCGTAAAATTAAACTTGCTGTCAGGCATGTTTACGTCCCGACGATGCAGCCCTTCCAGCAATAAATTATTCCAGTTCCTTTGAATGGTTACCGCCGGCGGTTTTACATCATTTTCAACCTTAAAATTGCCGGAATACAATTCCAGCAATTTAAAAAAGGCCTCTTCCCCGATCAGAGGATCGTACTCTGCGTGCACCACCTGACCGCCGTCAAAATAGATAAAGCCGAACTTGCCAAGGTGTTCAATGGTCAGCTTGGCGGTGTTCTTTTCCATGCAGTTGATCTGAACCAGCGTGGGCAACTTTATGTCTTTTAAATTTCCTACAAGCGCCATATTACTTCAACATTTCCATTACTTTTTTCTTAAAATCTCTGATATCATACGGTTTTTCGACGTACAACTGCGCGCCCTCCTTTCGCGCCTCTTCCTTTTTGTCGTCCGATCCATAGGCGGTAATCACAATAAACTTTGTTTGCGCATGCGTTTTTTTAATCTCTCTAATAAGGTCGAAACCGCTAATGCCCGGCAGAAAGATATCGGTAATAACCAGATGAAACGGTTTTTCCAGGAACTTTTCCAGCGCCTCTTCGCCGCTTTCGGCGGTTACCACCTCAAACGGTTTTTTACTGAGGATAAAACTCTGATAAAGACTGAAGGTGATGGTCTCTTCATCATCCACAATCAAAATTCTTTTAACCATGAATCCTGCCTTTCATTTTCGGGAACCGGAAAATAGAGGGAAAAGGTCGTTCCCCTATCTTTTTTTGACTGCACTTCAATTTTCCCGCCGTTTTCCTGCATCAAACGGTTGGAAATGGAAAGCCCCAGACCAATTCCGCTGCTTTTGGTCGTAAAAAAGGGATTGAAAATTTTTTCCAGATTTTCTTCAGGGATGCCCGTACCCGTATCCTGCACCTGTACACAAACAGACTTAGAATCGCCGTTTTGCTCTGCTTCCTGAACGTCATGTGAAACCAGCGAAATAGAGACACTCAGGTCACCGCCTTTGGGCATGGCATCGATGGCATTCAAAAACAGGTTCATGAAAACCTGTTCAATTTGTCCAGGATCGACAAAAACCTGCGGTAGATTAGGTTGACTGTTTTTTAAAAAATTTATCTTCTTTTTCTTAAAGCGGGGGGCTAACAAAAGGTAAATTCCGTCGATCAGCATTTCCACGTCATGAAATTCCTGCACCGGCTTGCGGGGCCGTGTAAAATCAAAAAAGCGCGTCAAAAGGTCGTTACTGCGATCAATGGCTTTTACAATGCGCGTTGCCAGTTGCGCTCGAAAATCATCCGCCTTAAAACTCTCTTCCAGCACCTGAGCGGCGGATTTGATACTGGCCAGGGGATTGCGAATTTCATGGGCAATACCGGCCGCCAGTTCGCCCAGCATGGCCAACCGTTCCATGCGTTCCAGCTGACGCCGCTGCTCTAACTGGGCGCTGATGTCCCGGAAGTGAATGATAAAACCGTGCTTTTTTCGATCTTTTAAATCGAAAAAGGGAGACGTTGTAAGGCCAATAGGAAAAATTTTACGATGGTTCGTTTTAAAAAACGCTTCTTCGCTTTGTAGCTGTTTGTTTTCCGTTAACAACTTTTGCAGAAATTTTTCACCCTGCTTTGGATCGGCAAATAAAAATTTTATGGATTTATTTTGAAGCGAAACCAGTTCCATATCCAGCATTTGCAGCGCGGATTGATTGGCGTAGATGATGGTGCCATCGTTATTAATGATTACAATCCCACTGCTTAAATTATACAAAACGGCTTTATGAAAATTGTAGTGGCGTTCTAAATCTTCAAACCGCTTTCTTAAAAGCTCGTACTTAACTTCTAATTCTTGCGCGCCGGAAGCAGCGGCGCCTTTGTCGCTCTGTTGCGCCTGATTGAGCAGCGTGTAAAACTTTTTAACGGCGCTGGCGGCCTCTTTTCTTTGCTGATAGTGTTTACTCATGCTTGAGGATCTCTCCCCCGGTTAAAAGTTCAATCGCTCGCCGCTTCACAGAAATCTCACAAAATTACCGTTTAATAAATATAGGATTTTTCGTCAAATTCACCAAAACTTTAACACCTCAATTCAAAGTGATCGGATCCACATCCACAAGTATTTGTTGATTTTTCTTCTTTTTTTCAAGGGCCGACCCCAGTTTTTGCAATAGAATGCTTTTGGTAATTTTTCCCGTGGGGTCGGTTTGGGGGTTCAGCTTTAAGGTAACCACCCAGCGATGCAGGTTGTTCATGCGTTGAATGATACCCGGCGCCGGGCCCAACACCTGGGCGTATTTAGCCAGCGGGGCCTTTAGTTTGTGGGCAATCTCTCTGGTTTTATTCACCGTTTCCATAAAATCTTTATGGAGCACAAGGATTTGGATCAAACGCACAAAAGGCGGGTAGCGAAAATTTTTACGGTGATTCAATTCTTCTTTAAAGAATCCGGCATAATCATGCGTGCGGGCGAACTGAATGGCGTAATGCGAATAGGAGTAGGTTTGCACCATCACCTCTCCGACTTTTTGCCTCCGGCCCGCTCTGCCAGCCACCTGAGTTAAAAGCTGAAAAATACGTTCTGGCGCGCGAAAATCCGGAATGGAGAGTCCCACATCGGCAGAGATGACGCCCACCAGGGTTACTCTGCCAAAGTCCAGCCCCTTGGCGATCATCTGCGTTCCGAGCAAAATATCGGCTCTGCCCTCGGCAAAGGCCTGCAAAATGGTTTCGTGCGAACGCTTACCGCGCGTGGTGTCGCGATCCATGCGCAGAACACGCGCATGAGGGATGACTTCCAGCAGCGCCTTTTCGATGCGTTGCGTTCCCGTGCCCTTGTAAACAATTTGCCTGCCGCCGCAATTGGGACAAAACTGATAGGCCGGAATGGTGTAGCCGCACAAATGGCACTGCAGTTTTTCGCCATGCGCATGGTAGGTGAGGCTAATATCGCAATTGGGGCAAATGGGGATAAATCCGCACTCGCTGCACTGCTCAAATGCAGAAAATCCACGCCGATTTTGCAGGAGGATAACCTGTTCCTTCTTCGATAAGCGCTCATTTATTTTGTCGATTAACAGTTGAGAAAAAAGACGCAGCTCGCCCTGCCCAACCTTTTTGGCCCGGCGCATGTCGATGATTTCCACCGCCGGCATTTGCACGTCGTCGATGCGCTTTTTCATTTCGATAAGCGCGTATTTTTTGTTTAACGCGTTGTAGTAACTTTCCAGGCTGGGCGTGGCCGAACCCAAAAGCACTACGGCGTTGTTCATCCTGGCCCAGTAAATGGCCACATCCCGCGCATTGTAATGAGGATTGATCTCCGTTTGTTTGTAAGTGTGCTCATGTTCTTCATCCACCACAATCAGTCCAAGATTATCCAGCGGAGCAAAAAGAGCCGAGCGCGGCCCCACCACGCATTGGATGCGTCCCTCGTAGCAGGCGTGCCAGTAGTCCAGACGTTCGCCCAACGACATTTTACTGTGAAAGATCGCGATTTCGTCGCCGACCACTTTTTTAAAGCGCCGCACCGTTTGCGGAGTTAAAGCGATTTCCGGAATGAGAATGATGGCCGTTTTGCCCCTGGCCAGAACTTTTTTCAGCACTTCGATGTAAACCTGGGTTTTACCGCTGCCGGTTACGCCATGGATTAAAAAGGTGGCAAACGCTTCCTTCTCAATATTCGGTTCAACGGCTTTAATGGCGGCAGTCTGCTCATCGGTTAATTTAACGATTTTCGGCTCTTCCACATCTTCGAAATGAATGCGCCGCTCCACTTTTTTGGTGATCTGCTGACACAGACCGTAACGGCACATTTTGGCCAGGGTGGGTGGGGACATCCGCGTTTCCTCTAAAAATTTAGATTTCAGAATGTCCTGCCCCAGGCGCTCCGACATGTAGGCATCGATTTCAGGGCGCCGCTTGAGATATTTCAGAAAATCCGGAAACTTCTCTTTTAATTGGGGATAGTCTTCATTAATATGCACAAACTGACGAAAAAGCTCTCTGGCCTGCGCTTCGATGTACTCCTGTTCAAAATAGACAAATCCCTTTTTTTTAAGAATATTCAACAAGTTGTAAAATGAAGAATAACCGAATTTTTTACGATAATAGGCCTTGGTGTTTCCCGGATTTTCGGCGATGACTAAAAAAAGCTCCCTCTGACGCTGCGTTAAGGTGTCGTCCGGCAAATCTTTTAACAAAAAAACCTTTTCTTTAACCGCCTCTTCTATGCCGCGAGGCAGAGCTAAAAACAGGGCCTGCCCCCAGCTGCTTAAATAATATTCGGAGACCCAGCGCGTTAATTGCATCATTTTTTCGGTGATCAGGGGCAGTTCGTCTAAAACATCCACCACATCCTTGGGATTGGGAAAACCAGGACGATCGCGCTTCATTACCACCACGCCGGTTAAAAACTGATTGCCAAAGGGAACCAGCACGCGCATGCCAGGCTGCACCCTACTTAACTCCTGGGGCACGCGATAGCTAAAGGTCTGGTTAATCGGCAGGTTGAAAACCACTTCGACAAAGATATCTTTCATATTCGATCTTCTTTTATTTTTTGCTTTTTATCATTGAAGATTAATCTAACTCCAAACGACCATTCTTTTCAATTTTTTTCACGGCCTCTGACGTGGGATTAGTGTAAGAGTTGAATGGTTAAAAGAAAGCTATTATGTCTTGCAGCGTTAAATAAAGACCGCCTGCACTGGGTGCTTGCACTGTGTGCTTGCACTGTGTGCAGTCAGCGTTCTCCTTCTATCTGACTTCTATTCTGGGAGAGGGGGCGCAGGAGTTGAGGGCTATTGTAAACTTTTCCCTATTTTTCGCTAAATATTTATTTGATGTCGCTTTTGAGACGCTCTCGTTTTACGGCAGGAGACAGATGAATCAAAGGAGGAAAGGTTTAAAAGGCGTTAAAATGAAAACGCCGGCTTGCGCCGGCGTTTAAAAGAATTTTACTCTTTTACAACCCAAACCTTAACGGTCGCTTCAACCTCGGGATGAAGCTTGATGGGTACGGAGTAGATACCAAGGGATTTAATCGGTTCTTCCAGTTGAATTTTGCGCCGATCCACTTTAATGCCCTGGGCGGCAAGAGCGTCGGCAATATTCTGCGAGGTAACCGAACCGAACAACTTATCTTCTTCGCCGACCTGTACGGGAATGGTGCAAGAAACATTAGCCAGTTTTTTAGCCAGTTCGTCGGCGGCCAGTTTTTCTTTTTCTACGCGCAGCGATTTAACTTTAAGTTCGTTTTCCAGTCTTTTTTTATTTTCTTTGGTTGCTATGTAAGCAATTCCCTTGGGAATCAGATAATTACGGGCATATCCGTCTTTCACTTTAACGACGTCACCCGTTTTCCCTAAATTCTGATAATCTTGACGTAATATTATTTCCATTTTTATCCACCTTTGTTAAATATTACCTTGTAAAATCAGCAACAAATGGAATTAAGGCCAGATGACGCGCCCGTTTGATTGCTTTTGCTAATTGTCTTTGATGTTTGGCACAGGTGCCAGAGGTATGCCGGGGAATGATTTTCCCCTGTTCGGTCAAAAATTTCAACAGTCTTTTTTCATCTTTAAAATCGATGTAAACGATACCTTGCTGACAAAATTGGCAAACACGTTTTCTTCTGAATTTTAACATGACTTCATCCCCTTACTTGTTTTCTTCGTTGTTTGTTTCATCAGCTTTCGGCTCTTCTGCTTCGGGTGCAGGTTCGGGAGCGGGAGCGGGCGTTTCGGTCGCCGCGGCTTTTTCTTCCGTCGGTTTTTCTTCGACCGGAGCTTCAGCTTTTGCCGCCGCTTCGGCTGCAGCAGTCGCCGCCTCTTCCGTTCTCTTAGCCTCAGCCTCAGTGTCTTCAATCTGCATGGCTTTCAACTTCCGCTTATCATAGCGATAGGTCAGGTAGCGCAATACCTTGTCGTTAAAGTTGTACTCGCTTTCCAGCTCTTTGGGGATGTTGCCTGTTGCTTCGAATTCAATGGAGCCGTAAAAGCCGTACTGCTTTTTTTCGATTTCATAAGCCAGACGACGTTTGCCCCATTTTTCCACCTTGCGCACCTTACCGCCGTTGGAGGTGATGATCGAACTGAAGCGTTCGATAGCAGCATCAATCTCTTTGGGCGGCATCAGGCTGTCCAGGATGAAAATCGTTTCGTAAATAGCCATAAATACCTCCTTTGGTCTTAGCGATCCCTCCGCATTCAGGAGGGATAGGATTTGAGTTAACTGTTTTTTAATTTATTACAAAAGTGGCGCAATTACCAGAGCAACCACCGACATTAATTTAATCAAAATGTTCAACGAGGGCCCGGCTGTATCCTTAAACGGATCGCCTACCGTATCGCCCACCACAGCCGCCTTATGGGCATCGGAACCTTTTCCGCCCAGGGCGCCGGCTTCGATATATTTTTTGGCATTATCCCAGGCGCCGCCGGCATTGGCCATAAAAATGGCCATTAAAACGCCGCTAACCGTAACGCCGGCTAAAAGTCCGCCGAGCATTTCCGCGCCGCCCACAAAACCAAAAATAACAGGCGTGCCGATGGCCAGAACTCCAGGCACCACCATTCTTTTAATGGCGGCGGCCGTTGAAATATCCACACACTTACGGTAATCCGCTTCGGCCTTGCCTTCCATCAAACCGGGAATTTCTTTGAACTGCCGGCGCACTTCTTCAATCATGTCAAAAGCCGCATCGCCAACGGCGCGCATGGCAAAAGAAGAAAACAGGAAGGGCATCATGGCGCCAATAAACAGTCCGGCCATCACATACGGATTGGCAACATCAATGGTGGTAATACCGGCCGTTGCCATAAACGCGCTAAATAAAGCCAGGGCCGTTAAGGCCGCGCTACCGATGGCAAACCCTTTACCAATGGCCGCCGTGGTGTTGCCAACTGCATCTAATTTATCCGTACGCTGCCTTACCTCTTTTCCCAGATCGCACATTTCGGCGATACCGCCGGCGTTATCGGCAATGGGACCGTAAGCGTCAACAGCTAATTGAATTCCAATGGTAGAGAGCATACCCAACGCTGCAATGGCAATTCCGTACAACTGCGCCTGATTGTAAGCCACTACAATGGCAATCGCCAGCACAATCACCGGCAGAGCCGTACTCATCATTCCTGTAGCCAGGCCAGAAATGATATTGGTCGCCGTTCCGGTTTGAGAAGCCTCCGCGATTTTTTGCGCCGGCCTGCGCGATTCTGAAGTGTAATATTCGGTCAGCATGCCGATTAAAATACCGCCCGCCAGTCCGGCCAGCAGTGCAAAATAGATGCGCAGTCCGTCCTGCGGCATAAAGGCATGAATGACAAAATACGACAGAACGGCCATAATAATTCCGGCCCCAAAGGTACCGATGTTCAAAGCCGTTTGCGGATTGCCTCCTTCTTTGGTACGGACAAAAAACGTGCCCAGGATGGAAACCAGGATTCCAAATCCGGCCAGCACCAGAGGCATCAACACATAATCCAGGCCGATGGTAGCGCCCAGCACCATAGAACCGACAATGGCGCCCACATAAGATTCAAACAGATCGGCCCCCATGCCGGCCACGTCTCCCACATTGTCGCCCACGTTATCGGCGATTACGGCCGGGTTACGCGGATCATCTTCGGGAATGCCGGCTTCGACCTTTCCCACCAGATCAGCCCCCACATCGGCGGCCTTGGTGTAAATTCCGCCGCCAACACGGGCAAACAGAGCGATGGAACTGGCTCCCAGCGAAAACCCGCTAATTATCGGCATGACGGTTGTGGTTAATGCTTCCATGTCAAAGCCGTACATGCGCGTATAAACGGTAAACAGAACGCTTAACCCCAACAGCCCCAGACCGGCAACGCTCATGCCCATTACAGAGCCGCCTGCAAAGGCGATGGACAGCGCTTTATTCAAACTGCTGCGCGCCGCATGGGCCGTACGAACATTGGCGGCAGTGGCCACGCGCATGCCAAAAAAACCGGCCAAAGCCGAACAACCGGCGCCTATTACAAAAGAAAGCGAGACCAGTTCGGTGTTTTTGTGTAAATTACCCAGGTAAAGTAAAACGGCCACCACTATGACAAAGAACACCAAAACTCGATATTCTCGTCCTAAAAAGGCCATGGCTCCCTGGCGAATATAGCCCGCAATGCGTTTCATTTGTTCCGTGCCAGCGTCTTTCTTGTTCACAGTAATGGAACGGAACAGGGCGAATATTAACGCTAAAACCGCGCTCAGCAAAGCAAACGTAAGATTCAACTCCATACATCCCCCTCAATTTATCTTTGCTTCAAAAAAATTCCTGTTAAATCGATTCATCGCCTGTTCAATGCCCTCTTTAACCCAAACTAAAACCCCCTGCCGCGCCACCGGCAAAAGCTCCTCAAGCTTTTTTAGCTCGTGCTGATTAAACGGCGAAAGCACATGCTCCGCTGCATTTTCAAAATGATCGCCAATACCAAAGCGCAAGCGCGGAAACTCTTCGCTCTCAAGATAATAGATAACGGACTTTAAGCCGTTGTGCCCGCCATCGCTGCCCTTTTTACGGAAGCGCAGGGTGCCGAATGGCAACTGAAAATCATCGACAACCACCAGCACATCCTGCAAAGGAACCGGGTACTGTTCCAGCACCTGACGAACAGCCACACCGCTTAAGTTCATGTAAGTTGTGGGCTTAACCAGCAAAATATCTTCACCATCGATTTCAAGTCTTGTAAAATAATAATCCCCTTTCCCGGGTTGAAAGGGGATTTTATAATATTCTTGAAAATAATCCAAAAGAAGAAACCCAATATTATGGCGTGTAAACTGATATTGTTTTCCAGGGTTTCCGAGCCCAAAAACAATGTGCACGTTTCCGCGTTACCTTTATTCTTCTTCGCTCTCTTTGGCTTCTTTGCCCTTGGCCATCACTTCAGGTTCGGTTATTTCCTCTTCCTCTTCCGCTTCAGCAGCTTCCACCTCAGCCACATGCGGCGCTTCTACACGGCAAATAACATCTTCCGGATCGCCAAGAACCTCGTATTTTTCAGACTGTAAATCTTTAAGACGAATGGCGTCGCCAATCTTTAACGAATCCACATTGATCACGATCTCATCGGGAATGTTTTCCGGCAGCACGGCAATGTCCAGAATACGTTTAATTTCATTAAAGATGCCGCCGTCACGCACACCTTCGGGTTTTCCTTCAAATTTAATGGGAACTTCCATTTCAATTTTATCATGACCCTGAATGCCCAGAAAATCGACATGCAGCACCTTGCTGGTTAGCGGATGATATTGAACCTCACGTACAATACATCTATGTGGTTTGCCTTTTATTACCAGATTAATAACCGAATGGTGGCCCCGCAAACCAATACCCAAATCGTGCTCGTCCACCAATACATGGACAGGCTCTTTATCCTCACCATATAATATGGCAGGAATTTTCCCCTGACGACGATACCTACGAGCTGCCGACTTACCTTTATCTTCACGTATTTCAGCGCTTAATTTCAATGCAGCCATGAATTTTCTCTCCTTAAAAAATTTTGAGAAATTTTATCATTATAAAAAAAAGCAAGCCGTAGCTTGCAAATTTATTGCTGGGGTGGGAGGATTCGAACCCCCGCATGGCGGGACCAAAACCCGCTGCCTTACCGCTTGGCTACACCCCAATAAAAATTGCAGACAACAAATTTAATATTTATTTGACCTTTAGTCAAGTCGCTTTGAAAATTTTTAGTCACTTTTCCGATCATATTGCCAGATTTACTCTTTTCTTTAGCCCCTCGTCCGCTAATTTTATGAATTTTATTCGTTTTTACCAAACCCAACTTCCTACAGAATCGCTTTTTATTCTATTTGCCGCGGCTGAAAAAGCCGCACAAAAAACAATTACGGCTCTCGGCCCACATTTAATTACGGCGTTCGCAATCTGAGGATTGCAATCCTCAATTGAAACAGGGTGAAAAAATTTCCGCAATTTAAATATCCCATGCACGGCTCATGAATAGGCGGACTGCACTCCATTAGCATTAGAGCCGTATTCTTTAGTTTACATTTTTCCTTAAAAACCTCGCAACTTATTTGCATCTTTATCATTTTGTTAATAATTTTAATTAGCGGTTGTAGCCTAAAAAAGTAAAAAGTAAGATGGGGATTATGAGAAAGATTTTAATTCTAACCTTGTGCTTGTTTTTTTCGCGCCTTGAGGCGCAGACTTTATCCAAACCAACCATCGACGATAACTCCAAGTTTACCAATGTTGGCAATATCGGCCTGACCGTTTCCAACTACGGCACCATTGGCGATGGTTTTATTAAGCAGGTGCCAGTCGATCAACCTTCCTGTGAATACCCAAAAGGTTCCGGAGTGGAGCACCTGTTTGGCGGCGGTTTATGGGTAGGGGCGCAGACCTCTTCCGGTATTAAAGTAACAACCGGCGCGTTTAACTCGGCCCGTTTCCAGGCCGGCGGATCAACCAATTTCGAATTTACCAACACGGCCGATCCGCTCGATGTCATTCTCGAACGGTCTTCTCTGCTGGATAATCAATTCTACTCGCCCGAAGCCGTCAGTCATCAGGATTTTGTGGCCGATTTTACAGACACCAACACCTACGTTCCCGGAACCACCAATCAGATATTTGGGCATAATCCGATGGGCATTGCCGTGCACATGGAAACTTATGCCTGGAACTATCCGTTTGCCGACGATTTCGTCATTTTAAATTACACCATCACCAATGTGTGGGACGACACTTTAAAAGACGTTTATGTGGGTTTATGGGCTGACCTGGTTGTGCGCAATGTGAACATTACGCCGCCGCGCATCGGCGCGCCTTTTTATCAGCATGCCGGCGTGGGCTACAAAGACAATGATGAGATGAAGATGGTGTACTGCTACGATTATGACGGAGATCCCGGTTACACCGACAGCTACGTGTCCATTACCTTTTTAGGCGCCGATCCGCAGCCCGGCGACCAAAAATATCGGGGTAAGGTGACGCACAACTGGTGGCTGTTTTCCGGCGGCATTGAAGAATATGAACAACCGCCGCGGGAAGAAGTACTGCGTTACGAACGCATGCGTACCAATTTTCCCGACGACATTTACTGGACTAATCTCTATCAGCGTCCCGGTAATTGGATGAGCTTGATTTCCACCGGCCCCTTTGAGCGCATTGATCCGGGCCAATCTATTAATGTGGTGTTTGCCATTGTTTGCGCCAAAAAAGCGGGCTTTAATCCGGCCACCGTGGACGATGACGACGCCAAGGCCAATCTTTACGAAAACATTGCCTGGGCGCAAAAGGCGTATTACGGCGAAGACTCTAACCGCAACGGTAAATTGGATTTTGTGGGAACCGATTCCACCGAAGATGTGAATAACAATGGCAAATTAGATCGCTATATTTTACCCACGCCGCCCACGCCGCCCATCGTCAAAATAATTCCAGGCAATGGCAAGGTAACCATCATGTGGGATAAATCCGCTGAAAACTCCGTCGATCTAATCTCCAAAAATAAAGACTTTGAAGGATATCGTATTTACCGTTCCTTTTTGAACGACGATCGTTCTTCGGAAGGTATTTTTTCCAGCATGCAGCTAATCCGGGAATTTGATGTGATAGACGGCCTTTTTTACGACACCGGCTTTGACGAAATCCGTCTGGATCAGCCGAAAACAGGCACCTATATTGATCCGGTAACCAAAGAGGTAAAAGAGACCGAATTTTACTATCAGATAGAAATTGACGGCCTGCATAATGGCTGGCAGTATGCTTTTTCTGTAACCGCCTTCGACAGCGGCGACGCATCCATCTCCTTACCAAGCCTGGAAAGCAGCCGCCTGCAGAATGTGGTGGTGGTTACGCCCGGCACCCCGGCCATGCCAGAAGATAAAGAACTGGAAATTGGCGTGTATCCTAATCCTTACCGTGTTAACGCTCTGTGGGACGGCACGCAGGAACGCCAGAGGAAACTCTACTTTTACAATTTGCCGGCTAATTGTGAAGTGCGCATTTACACCCTGGCCGGAGATCTGGTGGGAAGCTTTATCCACAATGCAGAAACCTACCGTGGTCAGGATGTACAATGGTATGAACGCTTTGCCAATTTCGGTTCCAATGTGCAAACGGTTTTCCCCGGCGGCGAGCATGCCTGGGATCTGGTAACCGAGGCCGATCAGGCGCTGGCCACAGGGCTGTATCTCTTTTCCGTTAAAGACCTGGATAACGGCAAAATATACACCGGTAAATTTGTGGTCATTAAATAACACACGGTGAAAAAGTATCGGAAACGATTGTTGGCTAAACTTAAATGGGTATGATTTAAAACAGCAGGCTTGAATTCCATACGCGCGCCTGCGCTGGAGAGTAATCTGTACAGCTATATTAAAGATAGAAAAACACGTATCGGTTTGTTTCATTATCAGATTTGTACCATTTAAATCAGGAGGTGTTGCTCATGCATCAACGCTACTTTCTAATTATTACGTTGTTAACTTTTGTGTTTGCCTTTAACCTTTTCGGGCAAACAGCGGCTTACGACACGGTTACGGTTTACGACATCCAGCATGTTGTCGATCCGGCCAGTTCCGAACAATCTCCCCTGTTTGGAGACACGGTAGTTGTAAAAGCCATGGTTATGCACTACCCGCGCGATCTTTATGTGGGCGCACGCTGGGCCACGTATGTGATTGATCCGGATAGTTTCCCGAAACCGTGGAGCGGTTTTTTCATTATCCAGCACGATACGACGGAAGTCAATACCTTATTCAGCTTTGTTGAACCGGGCATGATTTGCTATTTTACCGGCGTAATCGATGAATACAGCGGTTTAACGCAGATGGCCCTGTTAACCAATCCGGTTGTGCCCATCGAAATTGTTTCCACAGGCAATCCGCTGCCGGATCCGCTGCAACTTACCACCGCCGATCTCTCCAACAACAGCGTTGCCGAGCAATGGGAATCGATGTGGGTGACCTTAAGCGACGTTTCGATTGTCAACAATAACCTCAGCTCCAACACCGCGTCTATTACCGACGCCACGGGTGGGCTCACATATCTGGATGACTATTTCATGTGGTTCCGCAGTCGCTTTGACGACAATGTTTATCAGTGGCCGCCCACCGGCACCCAATTACATGTTAAAGGATTTGTACGTCATGTTAACGTTGATCAGTACACCGTTAACCCCAGAACGGATGCCGATCTGGAAATCCTTTCCAACCCGCCGGTCATTCATGAAGTTTCGCGAGTTCCTGGCGTTCCGACACCGAGAACGGACGTAACCATTTATGCAAATATTACAGACAACACAGCCGTTACCAAAGCCACGCTCCATTACAGCGTTGACTGGAATCCATTTATGGAAGTGGACATGACCGTTAGCGGCGTAGATACTTTTATGGCAAAAATTCCCAATCAGGTTGATGGCAGTTACGTGCGCTACTTTATTTCTGCGGAAGACGATGCCGGCGACTTTACCACCGCGCCCGGCGATACGTCTTACGAAATTTACTCCTATGTAGTACGCACCGGCAACCTGGACATCAAAGACGTTCAGTACACATGGGGCTACCCCAACGATGCTTCTCCTTATGTCGGCTACGAAGTAACCCTGCGCGGTATTGTTGTTTCCGATTCTTCGCATTTTCCGGGCTTTTTTGTCATCCAGCAAATTGAAGAGCCCTGGTACGGCATACAGGTGCGCGACACCTATCATTCGGGCCTGCATATCGGCGATGAAATTGAAGTAACCGGCGTCATTGAAGAGCGCTTTGGCGTTACACGCATCGTGGTTACCGACAGCGCCACGGGTCTTACGCTTTTGAGCACCGGCAATACTGTAACGCCGATGGATGTGACCACCGGTCAGATCAAAACCGGCGGCCCTGATGCCGAAGCGTATGAATCGTGCCTGGTGCGCGTTTCCAATTTGACGGTTGCCAATCCCTTCCCCGATTCGCCCAGCAACTTTGGCGAATTTACCGTAGATGACGGAACGGGCGAATTGCGCGTTGACGATCTGGCGCTTGATTTTAGCGGAAACCGTGATTCCACTTTTGCTCTGAATGATCACATCGATGAAATCGTCGCCGTTCACTACTACAGCTATGGAAATTACAAAATCATCCCCAGAACGGTAAACGATATTCAGGGACATACCACCGATATCGTGGAAGCGCCGGTTGTCTCCACCTTTCAGTTAAAGCAAAATTATCCCAACCCGTTCAACCCGACCACGACCATCGAATTTTACCTTGCTAAACAGGGTAACTATCGTCTGGATATTTACGATGTGTTGGGTCGCAAGGTGAAATCGTTGCTGAATGGTTTACAACCTGCGGGCGCCCATCGCTTAAGCTGGGATGGAACAGACGATGCCGGCAATCTGGTGAGCGCAGGCATTTACTTCTACACGCTGAAAGGCGAAAACTTTAAACAAACACGTAAAATGTTGCTTATAAAATAAAGCATTTAAATGAGAGGGCGGGTTTTGCCTGCCCTCTTTAATAGTTGAATAGTTGAATGGTTGAATAGTTGAATGGTTGAATAGTTGAATGGTTGAATGGTTGATGAGTGGTTGAAGTGTGGTTTAACATTAGATGAAGAGTACTATGCAAAATTTATTAAAAACGACATTTAAAATTGGCTTAAGCCTGGCGTTGTTAAGCGTTGTCTATTCCTGTAAAGAAAAAATTACCGGAGAATATCATCCCAATTCGCCTCCGGAAACCTTTCTCTTTGTGCAATCGACCGGAAAAGACACCTTAAATCACACGGCCAGCATTCAAAAGTTGTTCTGGGACGGACGCGATGAAGACGGCTTTATCACTGGTTTTTACTACACGTGGGAGGCTTTTCCCGATTCCGGCGACTGGCAGTGGACACAGGAACGTTCTTTGACCTTTCCGCTGAAAATTACCGGCGCCGAAACCAGTTATGTGTTTCAAATACGGGCAGTGGATAACGACGGAGCCTGGGATCCTACCCCGGCTAAGCAGTTATTTCCGATTAAAAACACCAGCCCGACGATTAACTGGCTGCCTTCCAGCCGCATTCCGGACACAACCTTTACTGTGGCCAGCTTCATCTGGCAGGCCAATGATCTGGATGGGGATTCCACCATCGTGTATTTTGAATACGCCCTGGACGATACGACTCAATGGCGTAAAATTGCCGGTTTTCGTCGCAACCTGACGTTAACGGCCGACAGCGGTCTGACGCAGGGCGAGCACGTCTTCTATATCCGGGCGGTTGATGTGGCCAATAGCCGCAGCCCGATCATCCGCATGCCGCAAAGAGGCACCTGGTATGTAAAAGAACCAAAAGGCGAATATTTATTGATCGACGATTTCGCCAATGAAGCCCAGTCCAACTATCCGGATCGCTACTACAAATCCATGCTCTCGCAAATTTTACCGGAAATCGATCCGCAGGCCGGCTTCGATTACTGGAACATCGAGGAACAGTTTCCTGCTTCGCGTTTGCAATTTATCGAAACGCTTAAACTGTTTAAACGCATCATCTGGTACTGCGATTTAATTCAGGAAACGGATGAACACTTTATCACCGCCCAGGTGGCCATTCCGGAATTTCTGGCAACAGGCGGAAAGATCATCTATTCCGTACAATTTAATCAGGGCTTTGGCGCGCTGGGCAATCCGCTGGAATTTACGCCGGTCGATTCGCTGGGGAAAATGTTTAATTTTATTACTACAAACAGCGTTTACTATGCCGATTCAACGGGGCAGCAATCCATTGACGAGCTGTTTGGCGTACAACTGCCCGAACTCAAAGTAAGCAAGATTATTGTTGGCTTAATGGGATTAAAGCCCAAGCCGACGGCCATTCCTCTTTATCGCTACGACGATCCCAGATCGACCGAGGACCCGATTTTTATTCTGTTAGGGCGTAACGACAACAAGCACGGAACAGACGCTTACGATTTCATTTTTTCGGCGACGCCATTGCACTATTTGCAGGCCAACAACAATTTAAACGAGTTTTTTAAAATTGTTTTCAATGACATTTTTAAACCATGATTTACAACGGATTAAAGCAAATGAATGGTTTCAATAAAATTTTTCTGATCTTGCTGATTATGAGCGGTTCTCTGCTCTGGGCGCAAAAGCCCGGCACTATTCGCGGGCTGGTTACCGACAAAGAAACCGGCGAACCGCTGGTTGGCGTGAACATTATCGTCAAAGGAACCTATTACGGAGCCTCCACCGATCTCGAAGGGTTCTTCATCATCCCTAAAATCGAACCGGGCGTTTACACCATTGAAGTCTCTTATGTCAGTTATAAAGTCATCCAGCAAACCGGCGTAAAGGTTGAGCCGGGCCAGACGCTGACTTTAAACTTTCAGATGGAGCCTTCTATTCTGGCGCTGGGACAGGAGATCACTGTCATTGGTGAAAAGCCTTTAATGGATCTGGAGCAGACCACCACGGCCCGCACTCTTACCGAAGATGAAATTAAAAACCGCATCGTGGAAAACGTCACCGACCTGGTCAGTCAGCAGGTCGGCGTCACTAAACAGGACGACGCCCTGTACATCCGCGGCAGCCGTTCGTATGAATCCCAGTATCTGGTAGAAGGTCTCTCCGTACAGGATCCGCTTGCCGGCACCGGTTTTGGTTTACGGCTCAGCTCTTACGCCATTCAGGAGATCGAGGTGCTTACCGGCGGCTATAAAGCCGAGTACGGACAGGCGACCTCGGGCATCATCAGCGTTAAAACCAAATCGGGCGGCGACAAATTGGAGGGTTATTTTTCTTACAAAACCGATCACCTGTTCGGCCAATTCCGCGACAAAGATTTCAGTTTTAACACCGATCACTGGGATTTTAGTTTAAGCGGCCCGGAACCGATTACCAATATTATGAACAAGGCGGGATTAAAACTGCCCGGGCGGTTCTACTTCTTCTTAAATCTGCAAAACAAAATCTTTGACGACTACACCCGAGCCACCGCAAAGCAACTCCACTCTTCCATTGCGCCAACTCTGGGCGGGCTGGTTGACCAGGACTTTTTTGCGCCCCGTCAGAACAATCTGTGGAGCGCGCTCATTAAACTAACCTGGAAAATCGATCCCACGCACAAGTTGACTTACACCTACAACCGTTCGCTGGTGATCAATCAGAACACACAAACTTTGCAAACCAATTTGAACTATGTGGAACCCAGACCGGGTTTTCCGTACAAATACATGAAGCTATTGGATAATTTTAACACCTTTACGCACGACAATGAGCAAATTTCTTTAATCTGGAACCATACGCTCAATTCCACCACCTTTTACGAACTAAAATTCAGTCGTTATTTTGCGCAGCTGCGTTCCGAATGGGGCGATGATTTGTGGAATGGTTACACCCAGCCGCTGGATGTGCCGCGGTTGCCGGTGGAGTATTACACACCTTATGGCGATTCCACTAAAGTGCGCGTCATTCCCGGAGATGGTTTTTACGATTACGGTAACGCCCTTTCCTGGCACGACCACTTCATGTACTCCTACACGATTAAAGGCGATCTGACGCACCATTCCGGCGATGTGCACACCTTTAAGACCGGTATAGAAATCTCTTTTAAAGAGATGCAATTGATCGATATTCAGGAGCCGTTCGCCGGGCCTTATGGTTCCAGCCAGGATCTATTCCATGTTTATCCCGCAGACGGCGCCTTTTACTTTCAGGACGATATCCGCTTTGGCGGTTTTATTTTGAACGCCGGTCTGCGGCTGGATTACTGGGCGCCCGGCGCCTTTGCCGACCGGGCCATCGAAGACACCACCAATTTCATCAGCCCGGATCAGCGCGAAAAATACAAAAAAGATTCATTCAACTTTTTCGGGCGACGCGTAAAGGCGCGACTCATGCCGCGCATCGGCGTTTCCTTTCCGGTCAGCAACAACCAGATGCTCTACTTCAACTACGGCCATTTTTCCAAACGCCCCCGTCCGCAGTTTGTCTATTCCGGTCTATCAACGGTGAGCGCACGTTCGGCCTATCAGACCTATGGAAATCCGGCGCTAAATCCCGAAACCAGTGTAAAGTATGAACTGGGCTTGCGCAATCAATTCACCGAAAACGATGTGTTAAGTATCTCCGCCTATTACAAGGATATTTTTGATTATGTTAAAACCACGCGTTTCCGTTTACCCGGACGCGGCGGACAAACCGCCTACACCTATGTCAATTTAGACTACGCCCGGGCGCGCGGCATCGAGATAGAATACAAAACGCGCATCGGGAAATATCTGTTCGGCAATGTTGCGGCAAGCTACTCCATCACAACAACGAAATCGTCTAACGCTTCTTCCATTCTGCAAATCGATCGCAGCGCCACCGGCCAGGACGTACCGATTCGCGAATCTTACGCCGCCTGGGATCGTCCCTGGCAAATTTCCGGTAATTTGTCCTTTCGCGTCACCAAAGATCAAAAGCCGGAAATCTTCGGCATCAAACTGTTTAATCAATGGAACCTGAATCTGCACTTTTTTGCTCAGGCCGGGCGCCGATACACGCCGGTGGTCTTTTCCGGTCAGTACCGTTCCGATGGCCGCCCCATCTACCTCACGGAATACGACGTAGAAGAAAAAACGCTGTACAGCAAGATCGGCAGCAACTGGAAGTGGGTGGACCTGAGCTTTAAAAAATATTTCGATCTTTGGGACGTGCACTACATCTTCTATTTTGAGATCCGCAATTTATTTAACAATAAAAACGCACAAATCATAAATCCCGTAACGGGAAGAGCTTACGAATACGGAGATCCGGTACCCATAAGCTGGAACGACCCGGTTTATCCGGATCGTCACTGGCCGCACGATCCCTATCCTTTCGATCCGGCCCGTTATCGTGCCCCGCGGCACATTTTGCTTGGATTTTCACTGGAATTTTAACGGAGCGATGTAAACGATGATCAGCATAAAGATGAAACAATTAACATACTTTTTGATTTTCCTCTTCATTTCCGGCGTAACGACTCGCGTTCAGGCCCAGCTATTCCCGGATCTGGGCGGTCAACGCAGAGGAACCTCGAGCGCTCAGTTTCTTAAAATCGGTCAGGGCTCCCGCGCCCTGGGCATGGGCGAAGCCTATGTGGCCATCGCCAACGACGCCGAAGCGCTTTACTGGAATCCGGCCGGACTGAACAACTTTGATCAGCATTCTGTCTTCTTTTCGCACACCCAATGGCTGGTTGAAGTTCAACTGGAATACGCCGGGCTGGTTTACCATATCAATTCCACCAATTCCCTCGGCCTGGCCATCACCTATCTACACACCGATGAGATGAAAGAGACCACCGAATTTCAACCGCTGGGAACCGGGCGCTACTTCTCTTACAGCGACTTTTTAATCAGTTTGACCTATGCCCGGCGCATGACGGACAAATTCAGCTTCGGCCTTTCCACTAAATGGATGCAGGAAAATATTGTCGAGTTGACTATGAACGCCCTGCTCTTTGACCTGGGCATTTATTACGATACCGGCTGGAAAACCACGCGCTTTGGCGTGGTCATCTCCAATTTTGGCAACGACATGTCCCCGGAAGGTACATTGGTTTACAAAGACCTGGAAAATCAAGACGTTGAGGTTTCCTCTTTCCAGTCCTTTCCGCCGCCCATTATCTTTCGCATTGGCCTGGCAGCCGATTTTATTTCGCAAAAAGATCATCTGCTCACCGGTACGGTGCAGCTAAACCATCCCAATGACAATAAAGAAAATTTGAATTTTGGTCTGGAATACGGCTGGCAGAACACGCTGTTTTTACGCATGGGGTACAAAACCGCTCAGATAGAAGAAGACATCTCTTTTGGGCTGGGGCTGCAGCGTAAAATAGCCGGACTGAATTTGAAACTGGATTATGCCTACACCAATTTTGGTCGATTAGGCTATGTAAATCGTTTTACCGCTAAAATTGAATTTTGAATTAAGGGTGTACAATGAAGATTCAAATCATTCTCTTGATAATTGTTACCAGCGTTTTAGTTTTGCAATGTAAACACGATACTCTGCCGCTCCCTAATATTCCCGAAGACGAGCCGCGCATTGTAGGCGATGAGTACATTCAGCTCAATCATAAATTTGACCGGGCCAGCGGCTACGATTTTGATGCGCCGGGAGATATTTACCTTGGTGCCGATAATTTCCTGTATATTGCAGATACCGGTAACGACCGCATTGTAATGTTAGACCTGGGCGGCGGCATTATGGGGTACTCACAATTTATCCCCCATCCCGAGGCCATTACGCAAAACGATAGCCTGGCACTGCTTATCGTCAACAAAACCAACAAGGTTTACAAAATCGACCTTTTCAAACATGATCATCATATCGACCAGGCGCCGGTGGAAGTGGTTTTTGAACAATCCTCCGAACCAACGCGCCAGTTTACCGGCATTAGCGTTCACAACGGATTTGAATACTACGTCACCGTTGTCGATTCCACGGTTTCGCCCGTTTTAAGTCAGATTTACGATTTTTACGGAAATAATGTCTGGAAGGGCCCGCTTCCGCTTTATGCCAACGGCAGCGGTTTGTTTTCGGCGTTAATTCCCACCGGCATTACTTCCTTACGCGAACAATACCTGGATATCTCGTCACGCGAGAATACGCTGGGATTTATCTTTTGCCAGAGCGGCTCCTATCCGCCGGCCAATCTGTTTAATTATTACAAGGTTCAGTTCATCACAACCGTTCTTTTTGAAGGTCAGGAAGTGCTGGCGCCCAAAACAGACCTTTCCGGCACACCGGAAGAAGAATATCTGTACTACTACGATAAATTTTACCTGCCGGAAGACGTTGCTCTGGATTATGGCGGTAATATTTTTGTGGTTGACGCCGGTTCGCCCGACGGCGTACGTCTGCCTGGCTTTTACCGCTTTGGCCCCACCGGCCAGCAGCAGCAGGCGGTTGTCGGCTTTGGCAGCGGCGATTACCAGTTTAAAAATCCAAAAGGCATTGCCGTTACGCGCAATACCGATAACCAGACGGTTTACATTTCAGACACCGGAAATAATCGTATTTTACAGTTTAAACTATCTCGCGATTTGTAAGCGGCAGCAAGGGCGCGCGGATGAAAAATCCCCGCGCCTTTTTTGTTTTTACTCGGGCAGATATGAATTTAAAGTAACGCCCACACTCAACACACCGTAAAAGCCAAAAAAAATCCCCCGAAATGCGCTGATTCCGGGGGATCAAAACTTCCACCTTCAGACGGTTAATGGCCTTTGGTTGCTTTTTTTGCCGGAGCGGCTTCTACCTTTTCGTGCGCAATGCCGTCGTCGCCAATGTGTTCCACCTCGCTATCATCCACCAGATATTCAAACTGCTTTCTGAACTCGTCCAGCCCCACACCGGCCGTGGCCGCGTATTTGGCCAGTTCATGCGGATCGTCAAAATCTTCGGCCTTTAAGCGAATCATATAACGGTAGGCCACATGATAATATTCGGATTTTACATCCACCATCCGAATTTTCATCCGCTTGGTTTTAGGATCGATCTTCTTCTTTAACATCATGGGCACAAAACGGCCGTCCTGAATGGAAATTAGCGCTCCGGAGCCGCCGTCAAACAAGAATTTGGCCGCCATAAATCCCAGGTCCCGGCAGTATTCCATATCAAATGGAATGGGATCGGCGCAGCGCAACTCATAGCCGATATTTTTAGCCACAATGGTGGTTTTGAGCCCAAACTCTGCCAGGCGATCCTGTACGCGGCGCTTTAAAATTTCACCGAAACTAATTTCTGCCAGCCGAATGTTGTCATGCGCATCTTTTTCCACGTTCATCAACAGCTCAAAGTCGTTGGGATCAAGTTTTTCCAGCAGCCCTTCCGCTAAAATGGCCACGCCATCCTGCCGGCCGTAACTCATGCGTTTAATGATGGCCCCCACCAGAATATCCACAATCCTTTTCAGCTTTATTTTTTTATTTCCGAACTCCTCGGGAATGAGCGTAAGCGTGGCGCCGCAGGCCTTTCCGATGCCCAGAGCCAGGTGCCCCGCTTTTCGGCCCATGGTTACCACAAAATACCAGCGAGAGGTTGTTTTGGCGTCCGTCATAATGTTTTTAACAATTTCCACACCCAGATGGCGCGCCGTCTGGAAACCAAAAGTGCTGATCGTGCCGGGTAAATCGAGATCGTTATCGATGGTTTTAGGCACATGCGCCACGCGCACGCGTCCATTGGCCACCTGCTCAACTCTAAAAGCAGAATAGGCCGTGTCGTCGCCGCCAATGGTGATCAACTTGTCAACATTCAAGCGGAGTAAAGAAGAAACCGTATTTTCCAGAAATTTTTCGTCTTTTGTGGGATTATCCCGCGAAATACCAATGTGCGAACCGCCTCTAAAATGAATGCGGCTCACCGATTCAATGGTCAGTGGAATCACATGAGAAATATCGCCGCGCATGATCCATTTAAATCCATCCTGGATGCCAATCACTTCTGAACCGGAAAGAATGGCTCGTATTGTCGCCGCCCCAATTACGCTATTGATTCCGGGGGCAGGACCGCCGCCCACTAAAATCGCTGTCCTTTTGGGAAATAATGACATGATAAACTCCGTTTCCTTAATTCAACCCAATTTCTAACTTACTTTAAAAAATATTTTTTTTCTTAAATCGTATTAAAATAGACTATCTTTTATTTTTTCACAAATTTAATTTAAAATTTGAAACCTGAATTCGCAAGTGATTACACTCTGTTTAACAATGTTTTTTTGGGCATGACTCGCTTATTTTATCCCAAATTCCGGCAGGTTTTAAAATTAGTGACCTGGAACAACGATATTCCTGGCTTCGCTTTTATTTTAAAATAATTAGCACGAGTAAAAATTAATGATTTTAAGTTTTAAATTTAGTAAATTTCAAACGGTACGTTGTAAATAGCGTATTCATTTTTTACGCCCCGTAATGGGGAGTAAATATAAAAAAGAATGGACGGGAAAAATTTTTCCATTACCATCATGGAACGAAGCGGAGAGACATTAATCATGCGCATACAATCTCTACAACTTTCTGGTTTTAAGGGATTTGACCAGAATACAACCATTAATTTTCTTGATGAGCATCAAAACCTGGTTTTTGAAGCGCAGGGGGATGAAAGCCAGTTTTTTATCCACGCCATCCTGGGTATCATCTTTGGCATGACCGCGGAAGAAAAATTACTCTTTCGTGGAAATCCCAAGGTTAACCAGACCTTTACGGGCATGGTGTCCCTCGCCATTGATCATAAAATTTTGCTTATCGAGCGCGACTTTGAAACCGACGTTATTGCATGTTTATTAACCGATCCGCAGTCCAGCCGGCCAATCTTTCAGGGAAAAGATATCGTTGATAATGGTTTTTCGCGCCCCTATCTCGACATGCTCCGTTCCATCTTTCCCATCGTCGATAAATCTCTCTATCTGGAGATACTTAATGAAGAAATTGCGGAAGGCAAGCCCTTTAGCGAATTATTAAACTCTTTGTACTTGCTGTTTTCGCCCAGTTTTAACTTAAACAAAGTCCAGTCTTTGTTAAATCAGATTGAAACGGTTTCCAATGAAGTTTTGCCGGGCAAGTTCGATACCAACGACATCCAACAGCTCAGTCGCTTCAAGGACTTTTTGCTCATTTTACAAAAAGCCAATGCCTTACGCAACGAATTAATAGACAGCCTGAACAAATTAAATCATTTAACGCAAAAGATCCGTCAAAAGCATCTGCATAAAGATGAAGTGCACAAAAAACTGGAAGAATCGTTTGAGCCGATTAAAGACCAAAATCCCATTTTACTCAGGGCCGAGGTACTGCTCTGGAAGAGCCTTGAACAACTAAAAGCGCAAAACGAAGCCGAACTGAAAGAGGTAGAAAGTCGTCTGGCCTCCATTGAGCAAACGTTAAAGATAGATCTGGCCGAATACGATCAACTCCCTCCGGAAGCCGATCGCGATATTAAAACCTATCACGAAAACAAAAATAAGATTGAAAAGCTAAAAAAAAGCATCGAAGAGCTTCAGGTACAGATAAGGCTAAACGAGGTTAAATTCAAGACCTGGAAAAACGTCAAGTTATTTTTCATTGGCGTGGTTACGCCGCTCTCGTTTATTCTGTCTTACGTTGCCTTTAGCTCATGGCTGTTGATCATTCCGGAAGCCTTTTTCTTTTTACTGATTTTCCTCTTTTTGTTTGGACACTATCATACCAAGATTCGCGAAAAGCTGTTAAACCTCCAGGAAGATCAGGACATTCTGGTCAAAAAAATGAACGATCTGAAAAGAGATCAGCAAAAGCTACAGGAAAAATGGTACTTTTTGAAAGACGAAAAACATTTTCAAATGCACAAAGAGCGGCTGTTAAGGTACAAAGAGTTAAAGTCCAATTACCGCCACCTAAAACAACAGGCACAACGTTTAAAAGAAAGCCTGGGGCAACCTTCTTTTAATGAACAGCTTACAAATTTTCGCAAAAAATATCAGCATTTAATAGATATTAAACGCCCCGATCTGGAATCGTACCTTGATAAATTTGTGGCCATCAAAAGCGAACTGAATGCCATGCAAATGAAAACGCCCGAGCCTCCCATTATTAAGGAATTACAGAAAATCACGCATGAATATCGCCTGGCCATTCAAAACTTGAAACAGGCTTATAATTCAATTTCGGATCGCCTGAATTTGCACCAATACAATATGCCCATTGATCAAATATTGGATGCCGTTGACCGCAAAATTAAAAATATCGCTCTTAAGTCGGGTATTCCATTTGAATATTAGCCAATAATATTTTAACTTGTATCTTTAAAATTGTAGATGGGTTTACTCTAAAAGGCTGAAATCTTCCGCTATTTGCGCTTAAACGTGAGTGCAAAGCGCGTTGTCCGCCGGAAGGCCAGAAGAAGTTTTTTAGAGAGAACTCCGAAAATAAATTCACCATAATATTAAAAGGTATGCTCATGAATGATTTGATTAAAGCCGCTCACACCGCACTTAAAACCTGTCTTGGTTTAACTCCCGAGGAAAAATTGCTGATTGTTTGCGATACAGAAAAAGAGAACATTGGTAAGGCCTTTTTTACGGCAGGAAACGAGATTACGGAAAAAACGTTATTAGTCCAGATTCCTGTTGCAGACGTCAACGGACAGGAACCGCCCAAAGAAGTAGCCGATCTGATGCGCCAGCACCAGGTGGTGGTCTGTCCCACTTATCGCTCGCTTACGCATACAGACGCCAAACGCAATGCCTGCAAGGCCGGCGCCCGCGTGGCCACCATGCCCAATATCAGCGAAAGCACCATGATGCGAACGCTAAACGCCGATTATCAGCTTATTGCCCGCAGGACCAAAAGGCTGGCCGCCTTGCTGGACGAGGCCAAAACGGTTCATTTAAGTTCGCCTCTGGGCACCGACCTTTTTATGCCCATCGAAGGCATTAAAGCCATCGCCTCAAGCGGACTGTTGCTGGAAAAAGGTCAGGGCGGCAACTTGCCAAGCGGCGAGGCCTTTTTAATGCCCCAGGAAGGAAAAAGCGAGGGCGTGCTGGTGGTGGATGCTTCTGTGGCTGGCATCGGAATGTTAAGAACGCCTCTTAAAATTACCATTAAAAATGGTTTCGCCGTTAAAATGGAGGGCGGCAAAGAAGCAGATCAACTCTTTGCCATGCTCAGCCGTTTTGGTAAAGACGGTATGAACGTGGCGGAATTTGGAATTGGCACCAATCATGCCGCGCAAATCATCGGGAATATCTTAGAAGACGAGAAGGTAATGGGCACGGCGCATGTCGCTTTTGGCAACAACATCAGTATGGGCGGCACCTTTGCCGTGGGTATCCATGTTGACGCGGTTTTAACCAAACCGTCCATCTACCTCGACGGCCATCCTTTGATGTTAGAGGGAAAACTGGTGCTTGACATTGATTAAAACCATTTTCCGTTAATTCTTTTTTGCCTGCATGGAAGCGATCATTTTTTTATTTGCCGTTCTGGTTATTTTTGTCGCCTATTTCGTAAAAGGATTTACCGGTTTTGGCCCGGCGTTAATTTTAATCCCAACGCTTTCTTACTTTTACGCCCCGCCGCAGGTCATTTTTCTTTCGGCCCTGCTGGATGTTTTTGGCGGAATTTATCTTTTGGCAAAGGTTTACCGTTTGATCAACTGGAAATTTGTTTTACCGATTCTGGCGTTATTTTTTCCGGGCGCTTACATCGGGGCCAAACTGCTCAATGCCTTTGATGTTGCCTTGCTAAAAACACTACTGGGGCTGGCAATGATCTTTTTCATCGGGCTGATCTGGTTCAACACGATTGCCAGCAGCCATAAATTTAAAATCAAAACCAGCCACAAAATCTCCCTGCCGCTCGCCTTTTTGGCTGGTATTGGCGGCGGATTATTTGGAATCAGCGGACCGTTGCTGGTCATCTATTTTAAACTGGCTTTAAAAAAAGCCAGTTTCAGAGCCCAGCTTATTGCCATTTTTGCCTTTGGCGCGGCCTGGCGGCTTTTGCTCTACCATTCGCTCGGAACGGAAGTGTCGTTTAATATGTGGCAATTGTTCATCTTTATCACGGTTATGTTTTTAGCCGTCGTTACAGGGAACCGCTGGCAATTGCGAATCAACCCCATCAAATTCGATCGATTTGTGGCCGCCGTTCTTCTGATTCCCAGCCTTACACTCTTACTGTTCTGATTTGCATATTTTTCCATTTTATTGTAAAATTAACGTATGCTAACTTACAAAGATATTTTAAAAATTTTCTGGTTGCTGCCCTTATTTTTCATGGCCTGTTCGTCAGAGCCGCAAATTGAGTTAATCGACCGCTTAATCCGGCAGGGCGATTATCAAAAAGCCCGCAAAGTAATTGCCGAAGAAATGCAAAAAACATGGGCCGATACCCTGCAATACCATCGACTTCGCTACCGCCTGATTAAAATTCAAAAAAATGAGTTATTCGCTCCAATCGACTCTGTAATCAACACAGATATAAACAAAGCTTTAGGGCTGTTAAAAAATTTAGAAGATTCACTAAAACGTATGGAGCAAACAAACGCTAAGTTCTTTTATTTTGATCTGTACTACCGCAAGGCGAACGCGTATGAGGCGCTAAATGCCGACTCCCTCTGGTATCGCGAAACCTTAAAGGCGCTCCATCAGTTTACGGATCAATACGAACTCAAACGCGATCTTTACGAACGAGCAGCGTTTTATCTGGCCGAACGCGGTAAGTATGACGAAGGCTTAAAAATGCTCGACCGTTCGTTCAGAGAAATCAGGCTAAGCCGTCTGCCCGAACCATTAAAAGAAGCTTATTACGCCTATCTCAACGGCGATTTTGAAAAGGCATTGCGCCTGCTGGAATCGGTTCACGAATCCCAAAAAGACCGGCACTGGAATAACATGCAAACTTATTTGAAAAATTATGGAAATAAACTTTCTATTGAAGAACGATTTAAATTGTGGTAAGCAAATTTTAAGGAGAAACCATGGTTAAAGGCAGCGTTAAAAACTGGAATGCCGACCGCGGTTATGGTTTTATAATCAGCGACGAAGGAGACGATATTTTTGTGAACGCCAACGATCTGCACATCTCACTCCAGAAACGGGGACTGCGCGAGGGCGACCGCGTAAAGTTTGATATTAAAACCGATATGAAAGGCGACAGGGCCGTTAACGTCCGCCTTGATGTTTAGCTCAACTTCTATCAGATAAAGGAACCTAACTGATTCTACGGCGCCTGAAGGCATCCGTAATATCGTGCCCTTCCCCTGCATTTCGGCAGTATTATTTGATTGTTTCTGTCCGTTCAATACCCAAAAGCGTGTTCAGAATCTCTTCAACTTCTAAAAAATTATGGGCAATATAATCGGCCTGCTTTAAATAGTCCGGCTTGAGAGTGGTCGTAATGGCCACAACGGTCATCCCTGCTCTTTTGGCGCCCTTAATGCCCATGGGAGCGTTTTCTACAACGATACAGTTTTGCGGAGCCATATTCAACATTTGCGCCGCTTTTAAAAAAGGATCAGGAAATGGTTTGCCCCGCTCCACATCATCAACCGTTACCAGCGCCCTAAAATAGTGATTAAAATGTTCGTTAATGATCTTTTCCACTCTTGATCTGTTTCCGCCGGTAACTACGCCCATCGGTACCTGACGCCGGTGCAAATGTTCAACCAGTTCATGAAAGTGATCGTAAAATTCAAGGGTCATGAACTGATTGTAATAATTGACCTTGCGCTCCATCACCTCTTCTACTTGCTGACGATTCAAACCGTATATTTTGCCAAGATGGTGTGCGATGGTATTAATGCCCTGCCCCTCCAGAACAAAAAATTCATCTTCTTTAATTTCAACGCCCTTTTCCAAAAACGCCTGGCGCCAGGCATTAAAGTGCTGTTCCATGCTTTTCACTACCACACCGTCAAAATCGAACAATACAGCTTTATTCCTCATACGTCATTTCCTGCCTTTTATTGTAAATAAACTTTATGATTTGAAAGATCAATTCATTTTGAGTGGTTTGCGTTTTTTACGATAGCGCGTAAAAAGCGCAACGTCTAATTGTTCCATGTAGGTTTCTATCTCATTAATCATTCCCTTATTGGTTTTAATGAACAGCCGTGAATACTCGGAAATATAAAGACAACGCACAAAATGACGGTACTTTTCGGCCAGGGTGTATTTAACGCGAATGATGCGCTCGTTCTGTTCTTTCCTCAACATGATTTTGTAAAAGCCCTCGTCCTGCTCAAAAACCAGATAATTCCGAAACCAGGCTTCAAAGGCCAGTAGCCACAACGCCACATCTTTTCGGCCGTACTCGGAATGGAGCCGTCCGTACAACATTTTAAACTGTGACAGATACAAATCATCCTCGTAAAGCTGGTCTGCAGCTAAAAACAGATTTTTGGTTAACACGGCAATGGCCTTTTTTTGCTCGCCCTGTTTTAGATAAATATGTCCTTCAAAAACTCTGGCCTCCATGTTTTCCGTATCCTTTTCAAGATAGCGCTCCAAAAGACGCTTTGCCTTTTCCAGATCGCCTTCTAAATACAAAAAAATCGCATGAGTTGCCAGATCATCTTCTTCCGCATGGGTTTTAAACTCTTTTTCGTAAAGATCAGTTAACAATTTTGTAAAAATACGATAGGTGTACGGATGAATTTGTTTTTCAAGATATCTCTGCCGCAGAAGACGAAAACAGCGGTGTAAATCGGACAGTGATTTGATCTTTGCCGGATTAATTTCCTTTACTAATTTTTTTATCTCTTTGATGATGAGATTGTACTCGACTTTAGCGGTAATCTGGTAATAGCTTTGCCATTTTTCAAGGGCCTGCTCAAACCGATGCCGGTAAAACTCCCGTTCCGCTTCTTCCAGAATATTGTCAAACAGATCAAATATGGTTGTCATATATTCATTTTTTAAATTTTGTTTTCCTGAAAGCAAATTAATTTTTATTTCAATGAGATTCAATAGTTTGCCTTAAATAGTAGAAAAGAGCCGTGCAAATTAATGGTAAATGTTGGCTCAAAAACAAAAGGCCGGGCCTTACTTTAAAAGACATGGAATGGATTTACTTTGAGGGCTGCTGCAGTGTTTTATTGTAAATCACAATGCGATTTCGGCCGCCGTTTTTCGCCTGGTACAATGCGTTGTCGGCGATGTGCACTAATTCTTGCGGCGCGTTTACCTGCGTGGCGTCGGCAACGCCTGCGCTAAAGGTAAAAGTAACCACATGGGAATCAGCCGAAATTTTTAAAGCGCGAATAATATTTAAAATACGCTCCACATAAGAGGCCATGAATTCTTTGGTAAGACCTTTGGAAAGCAGGGCGAATTCTTCTCCCCCGATGCGGAAGGCAAAATCCTGGGATTTTCGCAAATTTTCCTGCAGCACTTTGCCAAAATTTTTCAAAACAATATCGCCAACCGGGTGGCCGTATCGGTCATTGACCAACTTAAAATGATCGATATCCAGCATGGCCAGGGCAAACAACTCCTGATTTTTAAAAAAGGAAAGCCAGAAATTTTCCATGTAAATATTAAAAGAACGGCGATTGAGAAGTCCGGTAAGCGCGTCTTTTTCGGCTTCCATTTTAAAACGCAGGTTGTCTTCAATTAAATCTTTAGTCACGTCGCTTAAGGCCTGAAATTTATGGAGCGGCAGCATATAAGCATTGAAGCGGCGGTTGGCCTTGATCAGGTATTTTTTCAAAGATTCTTCCGATAGCGGCAATTTTATAAAATAATTGACGTGCGCCCGGTTAATGGCGGTTTCTAAAAGCGATACGCCGGGCTTTTCGGCCAGCATTATTCTCTGCGTCCAGGGGAAAAAATGCATTATGGAGCGCAAAAACTCCACGCCTTTTTCATCTTCAATAATGGCAATGGCGCAGGGCGTCTTTTCGATGATCTGAGGATTGGGAATTTTGGCAAATACTTCGGCCTCGAAATATTTTATTTTCCATTTTTCCAGACATTCTTTCAGAACCTTTTGCTCAGGGTGGGAAGACTTGAACAATATCACCTGTTGGGGCAGCGACGTTTTCGCCATATTTTAACCTCAAAAAAAAATGCGGCAAAACCATGCTGTATTTTACGTTCAAATTTTACCACTTCGTAATTTGCGACGTCGTCAGAAAAATTTGACTCTGGTTCGCCTCATGGGTTCACTTATATCTCAACGACCGTTTGCATTTGCGATCGCTGTATCCAATTATGTTCGTCGAATTAGAGTTCTGCAAAATGCACATACAGGTCATTTGGAATCCCGATTCATCAGAATTGGGAATCTTCTAACTTCAACAAAAACAGAAGATTTCTCGTCGCTACGCTCCTCGAAATGACACTAAAATTTACATTTTGCAGAACTCTATGTTCGTCGAATAGCAAAAAAGGCTTTAATTTTTTTCGCTGAAGGCAATGGCTGCCGCCACAAATTCGCGAAACAGGGGATGAGCGCGCGTTACGCGAGACTTTAATTCCGGATGAAACTGACAGCCAACAAACCAGGGATGATCTTTTAACTCGATCATTTCCACCAGGTCGCCGTCGGGCGACAACCCGCTAATAATCATGCCCGCTTCTTCCAGCTCCAGGCGATAGCTATTGTTGAACTCGTAACGATGACGATGGCGCTCTTCAATTTGCAGCGTTCCATAAGCTTTGTGAGCTTTTGTGCCGCTTCTGAGCTTGCAGGGATAGCTGCCCAGGCGCATGGTTCCGCCCATGCGTTTAATCGATTTCTGCGTTTCCATCAAATGAATCACCGGATTGGAAGTATGCGGATCGAATTCGACGCTGTTGGCGTCTAACTTGCCCAGCACATTTCGGGCATATTCGATTACCGCGCACTGCAATCCAAGACATATTCCCAAAAAGGGAATTTTATTTTCCCGCGCAAAGCGGATGGCCGCCAATTTCCCTTCGATGCCCCGCTCGCCAAATCCACCGGGCACCAAAATGCCGCTCACGTCCGCTAATTTTTTTGCCACATTTTTATCATTTATGGTTTCCGTATTTATCCATTTTAACTCTACTTTTACGTCGTTTTCCATACCCGCATGCTCAAAAGCGGCGATAATGCTCTTGTAGGCATCCTGTAATTCCACATATTTACCGCAAACGGCAATTTTTACTTTACGCTTAACTTTTTGATATTTGGCGATCTTTTTACGCCACGCTTCAATATCTAATTCCCGTTTTTCAAGACTTAACTTTTCCAGAACCAGTTCATCAAATTTAACCTCGGCGTATTGCAACGGCACCTCATAAATGACGGAGACATCCAGGGCATCGATGACCTCATTCGCCGAAACATTACAAAACAAGCCGATCTTCTGTTTTACGTTATCCGGCAGGGGACGATCGGAACGGCATAACAGCATGTCCGGTTGCAAACCAATTTCTCTTAAGCGCATCACCGAATGCTGTGTGGGTTTGGTCTTCAACTCATGCGCGCTGGAAATATAAGGCACCAGCGTCAAATGAATGACCAGCGTGTCTTCCGGCCCATGTTGCAATCTAAACTGACGAATCGCCTCCAGAAAGGGTTGGCTTTCAATATCGCCCACCGTACCGCCAATTTCTACAATCACAATATCGGCATCGGTTTTTTCGCCAACTTTCTCAATTTTTTGATTGATGGCATCGGTAATATGCGGGATAACCTGCACCGTGGCGCCTAAATAATCTCCGCGACGCTCTTTTTGAATTACCTCAAAATAGACCTGTCCGGCCGTGGCGTTATTGTCGCGCGTCATATTCTCATCTAAAAAGCGTTCGTAATGCCCCAGGTCCAGATCGGTTTCTGCTCCGTCATCGGTCACAAACACTTCCCCATGCTGGTAGGGACTCATCGTTCCCGGATCGACATTAATGTACGGGTCTAATTTTAAAATCGTTACTTTATAGCCTCTGGATTTTAACAGCAAACCAAGCGAAGAGCAGGCAATGCCTTTTCCAAGAGATGAAACGACGCCTCCGGTAAGAAAGATGTACTTTCGATTTTTCATAGTTATCCTTTAGTCTGCGTTAATAAACGTTCATTTAATTGATTTAACTCTTCGGGCGTATCCACGCTCACCGAATTGTAATCGGTTTCAATGGTGTAAATCTTAAAACCGTTCTCCAGTACGCGCAGCTGTTCCAGCTTTTCGGCCTGTTCCAGATGGCCGGGCGGCAGCGCTGTCAGTTTTAACAAAAACTCCTTGCGGTAGGCGTAAATGCCAACATGTTTGTAGTAATCGAAATTTTTATGCCACTCCTTTTGAGCCGGTACATCCCTTAAATAGGGGATAACGCTGCGCGAAAAATAAATGGCAAAATGATCTTTATCTTTTACCACGCGCACCAGGTTAGGATTTATCAAATCTTCATAATCGGTAATTCGTTTGATGGGCGTGGCCATTTGTACCTGCGGATGAGTCCGGAAAACGCTAACCAGCTCGTCCAGCAGCTCGGGCTGGATCAAAGGTTCGTCCCCCTGCAGATTAACCACCACATCGACATCCAGGTCTTTTACGGCCAGAGCCACGCGGTCCGTTCCAGAAGGCACGTCGGATGGCGTTAAACACACCGCTCCTCCAAAACGAGTAACCGTGTCGGCAATGCGCCGATCATCGGTGGCCACCAGCACCTTTTCAAACAATGTGGCTTTAGACGCTCTTTCGTAAACCCACTGGATCATGGGTTTGTCCAATATTTTAGCCAGCGGCTTTCCCGGAAAACGGCTGGAACCGAATCTTGCGGGTATTACACAAACGGCCTTCATTTACGAACTACCTTGGGAACGCTAAAGTAATCGCCGGCTCGTCTGGGCGCATTTTTTAACGCCTCTTCCCGCTTTAACGATGGCTTTTTTTCATCTTCTCTAAAAACATTCTGCAATTCAAGGGGATGAGCCAGTGGTTCAACATCGCTCGTGTCCAGCTCATTTAAATGCTCAACATACTCAAGAATCCGGTTCAGTTGATCCGTAATAACCGGGACTTCTTCCTCATCCAAACGTAATTTTGCCAGCGATGCGATATATTCCACATCTTTTCTGGTTACTGCCGCCATTTTGCTTCCCTTACAGTTTTTAGAAAAATGTACACGCCTACTTTGAAAAGAGGCCGAAAGTACAGATTTTCCATGTAAATTTCGCTTTAACGTTCTATTAATTTACGAAGATCTAAGGCACCTGTATTTTGCCCATTTCCATGTTAAAAAACCAGATCGCCAAGCGCCTTCATAAAGAGCCAATTATAACATCAGAAAATGATTAATTCAAGTTAAATATAAAAAATAAAAGATCAATTCAAAGGCGTCTGTTCAAATATTTCGGAATATTCTTTTAAATGTTTTAACACGCTGTCTCTTCGGGCGCCCTCAAGCAGCGCCGGCTGCCAGTAACGAACGGCCACCGGCAGCATTTTGACGGACCAGGCTTCCGGGTTTTGCACAGGAATGTTTACCTGCAACACGGCCGTTTCTTCGTAGGTTCGGCTATTGCCGCCAAAGATAAAATTACCCAGGGAGTAGACAATAACGCCCTTTTTGTATTTTTCCACACCCTGCAGCACGTGCGGATGATGACCGACAATTAGATCGGCGCCGTAGTCGATTACGCGGTGCGCAAAACGGATCTGATCTGCTTCCGGAATATTTTTCTTCTCCTGCCCCCAGTGAAAAATAACCGTAATAAAATCAACACGGTCTTTTAGTTGTTTAATGTCTTCCTTAATATATTTGAGTTTGCGTAAGGCGGTGCCCGGTTCTGTTTCCGTGGCAGGGTGGGATTCTTCGTGAGCCCTGAGGCCATAGTAGCCCATAAAGGCCAGCTTAAGTCCTTTGATTTCAAAAATGGCGGGTTTGCGCGCCTGGTTGATGTTTCTGCCGGCGCCAATAAAAGCCAGGCCGGCCCGCTCTAAAGTTTCCAGGGTTTCCAGCAACCCTTCTTTACCATAGTCGTAAATGTGATTGTTGGCCAGATTCACCAGGTCAACGCCGCCATATTTTAACACCTCAACATATTTGGGCTTTGCCTTAAACACATACGGTTTTTCCATCGCGCTGTCCGAACTCGTGAACGGCGCCTCCAGGTTAATGACCGACACATCGGCTTCTTTAAACCAGGGAATTTTGTCAAACGGATAGGTTATTCGTTGTTTAACATAATATTCAAAGTGATGTGCCAAAAGAACATCTCCGGTAAATAACAACCGGACTTGTTGAGAAAAAAGAGGATTAATAAAAAAGAGGGGCAAAACCCCCCACCAAATTTTTAGACCGGAATTTTTTAAGAAACTCATAAAGACCCACTCATAAACTGGCGCGGATCCTTATTGGGCGTTGGCAACGATTGTCTGGTTCAGGCCGGGATCATCAAAGAAGAAATGTTCCGGATTCAAATTTTTGCCATGCAAAAGCACTTCGTAGTGCAAATGCGGCGCCGTACTGATGCCCGTATTGCCCACTTCGCCGATTTTTTCTCCGCGCTTTATTCTCTGACCGCGGCGAACCAGAATTTTACTTAGATGGGCGTAGCGTGTCTGAAAACCGTACTTATGGTCCAGCACTACCATTTTGCCGTAACCGCCGTTATAGCCAGAAAACTTCACCACACCATCGGCCGAGGCAAATACCGGCGTGTGGGTTGGCGCGCTGATATCCACGCCTTCATGAAAACGGATTACTTTAAAAACCGGGTGATATCGCCGTCCAAACCCACTGGAAATAACTCCGTGAATCACAGGCCGCAAAGCCGGTAGATATCTAACCGAGTCCTGTTTTTTGTGGAACGTGCTTAACAGGCTCTGGTAGCTCTCCATTTCAAGTTTTACTTCGCGCTCTAATTCATTGATCTTTTTAAGAGTCGAAGAAAGATCAATCCGCGCCTCGAACCCGCTTACCTGGTCGAGCAATTCGTAGTTATAGTCAGAACCACCGATACCTACCTTACGCACATCTTCATTCAGTTTGGGCAGACCTAACACCATGCGCAATTGATCGTCGGTTTCGGCTATTTTTTTGATTTGTTCCGTTAGCTGTTTGTACTTCTGGCTCATCTCTACCAGCCTGTCTTGCAGAACGAGGTTGGTTCTGCTTAAGCGTTTCATCTCAGAATTCAGGCTAAAATCAACGAGTAAATCCAGTCCAATCTTGCCGATAATTAAGAAGGAGATTAAAAAAACACTAATGAAGGTGATTAGCTTCCAGCGGGAGATTTTGATTTCTTTGATTTTACGTTGATCTCGAGAAATAAAGATAATACGAGATTCATCCTTCATAAACTGGGCCCCTGAATTAAGATTAAATCTGCTCACACTATATGTGATTCAAATCAAAATATAAAAAAAAATAACTCTGCTAGCAAGCAGAGTTATAAAAAATTTAATAAAAAATGCGAAATTATCCTAAATAGTAGCGTAAAACCTTGCTCCGTGAACTATGACGCAGGCGTCGCAAAGCTTTTTCCTTAATCTGACGGACACGCTCACGCGTTAATTTGAATTTAACGCCAATCTCTTCCAGCGTATGGGGTTTTTCGCCATCCAATCCGAAATAGAGTTTTAAAATTCTGGCCTCACGGGCGGTTAAGGTGGAAAGGATGTAATTCACTTCTTCTTTTAACGATTCGCCCATTACTTCGGCATCCGGCTCCGGATCCTGCTGGTTCTGAATAATATCAATCAGGCGGCTATCGCTGTTTTTTTGCAGCGGCGAATCCATCGAAACCGAACGTGTGGCCATTTTGATCGTATCTGTAATATCGCCGGAATCCACTTCCAGTACGTTGGCAATTTCTTCTGGGGTTGGTTCTCTTTCATATTCCTGTTCTAATTGACTGTAAACCTTGCCGATCTTGGTAAGGGTCCCGACGCGATTTAACGGCAAACGCACCAGTCTCGATTGTTCTGCAATGGCCTGTAAAATGGATTGCTTAATCCACCACACCGCGTAGGAAATAAATTTAAAACCGCGTGTCTCGTCGAAACGATAGGCGGCTTTCATCAGGCCTAAATTGCCCTCGTTGATTAAATCTTCCAGCGAAAGTCCGTAATTCTGGTAAGATTTTGCCACGCTTACCACAAAGCGTAAATTGGCGCTAACCAATTTTTTCAGGGCTCTTTGATCGCCCTGCTTAATGCGCTTGGCCAGTTCGATCTCTTCATCGGGCGTTAACAAAGGCACTTCCCCGATCTCACGTAAATAATTTTCTAAAGACTGATTTTTGCTGATAAAAAAATCACTCACTTAACCTACCCCATTTTTTTTGATTGTACTTTATATATTAAAATAGTTAAACGTTGAATACAAACCTATTATTTCATGCTTCTGTCCGGCTTCTCTTTTAATTCCGCCTCCACAAGCTCTAACTCTTTTTCCAGCTCTTTAATTTGTTCTATTAAATGCCTGACGCTTAAGTCTTGTTCAAAATTTAATTTTTCTTTTTGCACGGCCTTTTGATAGATTAACCCGCCTAAATCAAGTAACTTTTCTTCGAGCTGTTTTTTGATTCCCAGTTCATGAATTTTTTGTTTACTCAAGTGCGAAAATTCGCCAGACTTTTTGCCCGCCTTGCGAGCGCCGTGGGTTAGCGTTGTTTTGATTTTTTGCCATAACCCCATTCGTATTAAACTTCATCTTTTATTTGATTTTAAATTACAAAATTTGGGACATAAAACTTTTACCGTTTCCCGTACCAGGCACATCAAAATATTCACTTAGTGCAGCCTGTACATCGGCAAAAGTTTCTCGCACTCCAAGATTAACATCCTGTTTCAACTCTTTTCCAAACACCAGCAATGGCACATATTCGCGAGAATGGTCGGTACTGGGCGTTGTCGGGTCATTTCCGTGGTCTGCGGTTATGATCACCATATCTTCCCGGGCCATTGATTTTTCCAGTTCCGGTAGCCAGCTATCAAATTGCTTTAATCCTTTGTAAAAGCCTTCCGGATCGTTTCGATGGCCCCACAACATATCAAAATCCACCAGATTGGCCATGATTAAACCGCTGTTCGTTTCATTAAGTTCCTTTAAAATGGCCTGCATTACTTCCTGGTTGTTTTTGGTCTTTACCGTTTTCTGAATACCCGTGTGAGCATACAGATCGTTAATCTTGCCAATGCCCACGGTCGGCCAACCATTTTCACTGAGAATTTGTAAAATGGTCTTGCTGAACGGTTTAATGGAAAAATCTTTACGATAAGGCGTTCGGACAAAATCTTCAGCCGATTTTCCCACAAAAGGCCGGGCAATAACGCGCGCAACCGCATGTTTTCCGGTTAAAATTTCCCGCGCGATTTTGCAGATTTCGTACAATTTTTCCAGAGGCACCACGTCCTGATGGGCGGCAATCTGGAACACGGAATCTGCCGAGGTGTAAACAATTAATTTTCCGGTGCGCAAATGTTCTTCGCCCAGTTCCTTAATAATTTCTGTACCGGAAGCAGGCTTGTTGCCCAAAACCTCATAGCCGGTTCTTCTGGTAAATTCATTTAATATTTCTTCCGGAAATCCATTGGGATAAACGGGAAATGGCTCTTTTAAAATCAACCCGGCTAACTCCCAGTGGCCGGTTGTGGAATCTTTACCCGGCGAAATTTCAGCCATTTTTCCATAATTGGCTTCGGCTTTAAGATCGCTTTGAATGCCCGGAATCGGATGAATTTTACCTATTCCCAGCCTTTCGAGATTGGGCAACTGCAGGCCGTTAAAATGGCGCGCCAGATTGGCCAGGGTATTGCTGCCCCGATCCTGATATTGATCTGCATCCGGCAGTTCACCGATTCCTACTCCATCGATAATCAGTATGATAGCTCTGCGCATAATCCTCGTTAGCGTTAATGCAAGTATTTCCGTTTCAGATTATAAAACCACCCGGAACGTTTTTTAAGTTCCTTCTTCAATAACTTAATATTTTGCTCGACGGCAAGCTCGCCCTGTTGAATAAAAAAATCTATTTTTTCAAATTCCGTCCATTTTTTGTCGCCGATCGGCGGCTTGAGCACAAAATCTGCTTTTTCCAGCAATTTTTCATTTAACTTGTGTACCGCCGCTTTGTGCGTACGGATAAACACTTCAATTACGTTCTTAAAATTCTTTGCTTCTTCCAGCCCTGCCGAAACATCGCACACAATATTAAACTGCGCGCCCATTTGCTTACAAACTTCCACCGGAAAATTATTAATGGCTGCCCCGTCAACCCATTCAAAATTGTTCTCTTTTACAGGCGCCAGATACCCTGGAATGGAAGCGCTGGCCAGCAAAGCCGTGTGTAATTTTCCCTTTTTAAATAGGTACTCTTTTCCGCTCACTAAATTCAACGCTGTGCAGGCAAAGGGAATGGACATCTCCTCAATTTTTACATTGGGTATTAAATATTTAATGGCCGTTTCCAGTCGATCCGAACTGATCAATCCCCGTCGATTAACCGCCATGTTAATCACAATACGCCTTTTTACGACCTGGGCGATAAAATGGAAAAAATCTTCCGGCTCTTCAACAGAACTCAAATCAACGGAATCGCCTTTTAACGCCCTGTATTTCTCGCCTGTAAAAAAATCTTTAAAAACACTTTCGACTTTATGGATATCGCCAAACAAAGCATACGCCGCGCCGACAATGGCGCCCATACTGGCTCCGGACACACAGTGGATGGGAATTCCATGCCTGACCAGCCCTTTAATGACCCCAATATGAGCCAGCCCTCTTGCGCCTCCGCCGCCTAACACCAGGCCAATTTTCAGTTTTTTCATTGCCGGCCGCCCAAAACTCCGATATAAGGAAATTGGCGCTAAATATACAAAATTTTTCTGAAAATTTCTAATTTATATTTTTATTGGTTATTATAAAACCTTTTCGTAACGCCAGAATACGCGATCAACAACGGCATTAACATAGTAAGAATAAAAACGGATGGGCCCCACCCAGGGAATAATCGATTTTTCCAGTCCCCACTCTTTCATGTCGTTCAAACAGCGTTTGAGCAAAATACCGCCAATTCCCTTACCGCGCAGATCGGGATGGGTTCCCATGGGACCGAACCAGCCGGTGCCAAAGTTATTACCGTTGTGCGCCGAAAAAGCGCGGATTTTATCATTGATTAAAGCGATGTGGATGGCGATGGGAATGGAATTGTAGGCGTTCATTACTTCGTAACGCCAGAGCCCAAAAAATTCATCGATGAAGGCCATTAGTTCGTCCCGGTCATCATAATCCGCACGTCGGATCACAATACCATCGCCCAGCAATTTTTTCTCCTGCTCTGTGGTATCGAATGTTTGAGCAGTCAGATCTACGATCATATTAGAAGTGTCTGCAAAACGCTTAAACCCCTGTACTTCAAAAAAAGAAAGGGCCGGCGTGTAACGGGGATCGATGCCGGGCATAAAGTAATTAAAGGGCACGTCGTAAACACGCACCTTTTGCATGCCCGCTTCCTTAAAGCGTTTTTCCAGCGCCTGATAAAGCAAGGCGCCTATTCCTTTTCTGCGGTGTTTTTTGTCAACAGCCATTAATTTTACATAGCCGATTTTTTCGTCTCTTATGGTGCGCGTTACGCCATCAATAAAACCAATAATTTGAGCGTCTTCTTCATAAATCAATACATTCTGCGGATCATACGCGGGGTCTTCCAGAATTTTTTCTCGTAAAAGCGGTTCCGTAAAATGATCTAATTCCATGTTACGATTACAAAAAACCAGCAAACGGGAGAGATCATTTTCTTTGAATAAACGTATTTCACCCATCTTCTTCCCTCGTGAGTTTGTTAAGAGAGTTAATTTACAAAAAATTGGCTGAATTTAAAAAAAATTATGGGCAAAGGAATATACCGTAGAACAAGAGAAACCATCAAGATTTCCATTTAAAGAACAAACACACTGCTGGCGTAAACTTTTTTTGAAGCTTAAAAAGAATTTACCATTTGCGGAAATTTTAATCCTTTGCCAAACAACCGGCCGGTACAACTACCACCTATTTTTACACAGGCGAACTAAACTCAACGCCTCTTCCGTTTGCCCGATTTGCCTCCGCAAACTCAAAACCGGCCTTACCTAAATTCGCTTCTGCCCGTTGATCTAACAAAACCGTTCCGTTAGCGCAGCAACACCATCTTACGCATTACCGAAACGCCGCCGGCCTGCAACTGGTAGAAATAGATGCCCGAGGCCACGGCATCCCCCGTTGCATTGGTGCCATCCCATTCAAATTTATGGAAGCCAGGAGACAGATTTCCGTCGCACAGCGTTTTTATTTCTTTACCCAACACATCAAATACTTTAAGGGTAACTCTCTCGTTCCGGCCGTTTTCCGGAATCCCCACCTTAATGGTCGTTGTTGGGTTGAAGGGATTCGGAAAATTTTGAGTTAAGGTGTACTGCAAAGGGATAATCGAGGGTTTAAAGTTTTGATCTTTGCTGACATATAATCTGAAGTTGTAAGCGCCTGCAGAGGGCGTGAACACATATTCCTCTTCTTCTGCCAGATTGATGACCTTTTCGTTATTTAAATCCACTAAATAGGCATAGAGCTCTTGCTGGCCAGAAGAGAGCGTTTCCCATCTTAAATGGTGTTCCCGGTCTTGAACAGCCGTGGCAACCGACAGATCCCAGTATTCATAGGGTTTATCTTCATCCAATAACGGTTTAAAGCTCTGGCAATAGGCGCGCTTTCCTTCGGAAACGTAAAGAGAAACAAATTCATTGAAAACAGGCGGTTCAAAAACGCGTAAGGCATCCGGCCGCTCGCTCAGGCCCACCACATTGTAATCATCCACCAGTTTATCGCACTGCAGTACGAAATTTAACGTCCACTGGTTCATACTGTTTTTAGAGATAACTTTTGCGAGATTCACTGGCGCGGCTGCAGCTTCGGTGATGGACGGCGGAAAATCTGGAATGTTTTCCACATAAATTGAAAGTTCGCTGTTGGCGTAAATCCAGTATCCCAGCCATGGCCTGGCAAAGGTGGAAGAATCCAGCGCTTCCACATGGTAGCCAATAAATTCTGGCGATTGTTCAAACCAAAAAACCGCCGGCTGAATGAGGGTGTCGATAATGGCTTCTTGCAGGCTCATCTTTTGCTGGGTCGAGCTATTTACGAACTCCATATTGACCCATTTTTTATAATATGGCCAGGGCAAGCCGATTTGATTCCAACCCTTTACTAATTTTATTTCGCTCTGAATGGGTTCGGCTGCAACCTCGGGAACGGGCATGGGATTTAAATCAAAATTTATTCTTGTAAGCGGCATTAACCAGAAGGCGAAACCGGGTAAAATTTGATCGCGTTGAACCGGAACATATTTTTTTTCGGGGGAATTCCAGCGGAATAAGACCGCCGCCGAATCGGCGTAGTTAAATTGTTCCCAGTGAATAACCTCCGGACGCGGAAAGGCCACCATGTGCCACCGGAACCGATCAAATGCTTTAAGCGAAGCGACGATTTTAAAGAAAACTTCCGTTACGGCTTTGATCTCTTTGCCGGAGGGGAGCAATCGGCTGGCGCTTAAAACAAAACGATAATTGCCGTCTGACAGGGGATAAAACCGGAGTTGAGTAACGCCGACGGTATCAACTTCTAACACCGGCCCAATCAAACCTTCTTTAAACAACCGGCCATAGATATGATAACTGGCCGTGGCTTCTTTAACTTCATTGGTGGTAGAATCCATTATGGCGATGAAAATCTGAATTGCGGCCTGAGCGCTGATATTGCCCCCTGCCACAAATGCCCTGATAATCGGGAACACCTGTACTTCCTGGCTCAGGTCAATTACATCGATGGCATAGCTCAGGCTATCGATGCCGCCGTGCTGGTCGGAGTAGCGCAAACGTACGGGATGTTTTCCGGTGTCTGCCGCAGCAGGCGTGCCGATCAGTTCTCCGGAGTTACTCAGTGTTAACCAGCCCGGCAAAACCACAGGCTGAATAGTGACCGAATCGCCATCGAGATCCATAAACATCGGCCGGTATTTGTACAGGCTGTCAACAAATGCGACGCTCGGCGGTTCATTTACCAGAACCGGCTTTGAATTAGGCGCCACGCCTTCAAAGGTCTGGGCGTAAACCTTTTGCGGCAAATGGGGATCGTTGCAGGCGATAAGCAGGGTATCCCGGTACAGGCCGCGTTTTGGGGGGCGGAACAACACCGTGATGGGCATGCTGTCCTGCGGCGCGATCATCCTTTGCGCCAGCCCTTGCATCTCAAAAATCGATCGTTTAAAAAAGAGGCTGTCGATACTCAGATCCGCATAGCCATAGTTTTTAATGAATACAACGGCGGAATCCTTTTCGCCGGGATAGGCATGCAACAGCGATTTTACCGCTCTGGTAGCGATTCTCGGTTGCAGGCTGGGTGTGGCCCAGGGCGTATTGCCAAACGTGCCCTGATTGATTCTACCGCCGTTTGGAGCTGGCTCCAGGTCAAAGGGATCGTTAGGATCGCCGGCGTCAATCGTCGGCGACATGGGATGAATTCTGAACGGATCTTCTTCGTTCTCAAAGTCAAAAATAGGCGCTAATCTGGAAATATGCCGGCTCAGCACGCGCTGGCCTAAACTATCGACCGTTGAATATTCAATAAATATTTTTGCGCTATCCATGCCGGCAAGCGGTCCCAGGTTTTCCCAGATAATGCTGTTTTTCACGTTTAAAGTAGAAAGGCCTCTGGCCAATAAGCTAAAATCTCTGGTGCGTAAGACATCAATATTTTTGATAAAACCCTTTGCGCTGGCATTGGTCTCAATTCCGATCAGGCAGGAATCAATCAACATATTTTCTAACCAGAAGTCGCTGTTTTCTATTTTCATCGCCTGCTGGCAGCCCACAATCCCCCCAAAGCGCATTTTCAACGGTCTTTCATACACCGTAATCCCATTTTTAGCGCCATGCATGTTCCACCACTCAAAGAAGGCGGTATCGGCATTCTGGAACAAAAAGACGCCTTCCCACAGGGAATCTCGTTCAAAAAACGCCACCATTTTTTGATCGCCGCCGCCAATCACCTTCAGTTTGCCGTAAACATAAAGGCCGGTGTTGGGATTAAAAGCGATTTCCACGCCGTTGGCAATAAGCAGTGAATCCACAACCGGTACGGTTAAATCGGTTAAGGCCAAATAGGGCAAAGTGGTATCTGCCAGCACGCCGCTTAAAGTGTTGAGCAGTTCACGGTAAGTTTTAATGTGCAGCACATCAGAGGCGTTGGACCTCAGCCCTCCGTTGTAAACTGCCTCCACGCGGTACCAGAAATCCTGGAACGGCCAGACGCCGCTATCGACAAAATAGGGATCGTTTACATTAAAGGTGACAACGTCATAGTTAAAATCCGGGCTGGTGCTTCTGGTCACCTGATAGTATTCAAGCGTTCCCATATCCGGAGGAAAGGGCGTCCACGAAAGACGCACTTCGAATTTACTCACCGAATCGGCAAACAGTTCCGGCGTCCACGACATCCCCTTTTCAAGCAAATCAAGCGAACCGGTAAACTTTTCGATGAGGGCCATTTCGGGAGTGGCCTGCGCCCAATAGTCTAACACCAGAATCTGGTCATAATATTTTCCCAGCCCCACTTTAAAAATCGGGTTTTCCGAGAACACGATATCATCAGGATAATTGGTGAGGTTCTGGTAAATAAACAAACTATCGCCATTAATCAAAGCGATATCCAGTATATTTTGGAAATCCGTGTTAATATCGCCTCCAAAATCGTCCACCGCTAATCGCAATTGATTTTCATCGGGGTTGGCAAAGGTGAACAGCGTGCGAATATAATTCTGGTCGTTAGAATAACGATTTAAAAAAGAAATGGCATCGACTCGCTCGGGGCCCAGGGCAACAATTTCAGCAGGCGGAGCATGATCCAGATCGGCGAGTGCAATATCGTAATAATCACTTACAATCAGCGTATCGGTGTAATAAGATTCGACAAGCCCAAAGTCCGGATCGGCCAGGCGGGCAAGAACCGTTCCTCCATCCACGAAAACCAGATCTTTTTTCAAATTCCCATCAATATCTCCCAGCTTAACCGCTGTAACGCCCGACACATTGGAGTAAAGAAAAAATTGGTTGGATAGATCGATTCTGTTTTCATCAATATTTTTAATAATCGAAATATCGAAGGTTAAAATCAATAAATCCGTTAATTCGTTTTCATCCTCATTAAAGGGGATTACATCCTTGATATTGGAAGCGGTGTAAGTTGCCTGCCCTTTGTAAAAACTTACTTCCGTCCCCTGGCTGTTATTGATCAATAAAATTAAATGATCGCTATCAAACAGAAGCAAATCGGGTAGGTTATCCTGATTCACATCCAGCACTTTTAGTTGATTTTTAATTCCCCTGTTAAGCGTTATCCCCGGCATGGGTATTCTTTTTTCGATACGCTCCGGAGCATTGATAGACATAAAGACAACCAGGGTATCCTGAACGTAGGTAACCAGGTCCAGGTATTGATCTTCGTTAAAAAAGGCGGTTACCCAGTTGGTGGAAGTACTGATAGTTTTTAATGAACTTCCCCTGTACTCGTAATCAAAGGAGAATGATCGATCGGGGTAAAAATTCAGGTCAAAGCTAAAGGGCCTGAGAAACTTAAGGTTTGCAGAATCCACATTGGCATGGATTCCGCCTGAAAAAATTACCTCCCAGCTTTCGCCAGGAAAGGCTCCGGGAAACAATGGGCGTATGATTGAAAAGACGGCTAAAGACGGATCTTGCGCATCCAGCGTAATTTCTAACGGCAGGCTACCGGAATAATTACTTTTAACATTGACTCCCTGAGATAAGGTTGTTAAATCTGGAATATTGGAGAATTTGACGGCAAACGATTCTAATTTTTCACGCACCAATTCTTCTGGCCTGGGGGAAGTCCACAGGTTAACAAATCCATTAAACACGGTAAATCCGGCATTACCCAGGGCAATCCCGCCAACGGACTGATCGTTTGCTGCAATAATGGGGCCTAAGGGCCGGTTTTGATTATCCTGAAACGTTACATGCCACCCATTTCTATTATCCAGACTCCATATCTGGCCGTTCGGCGTAGTAACCCACACCTCGCTTTTTTCCTGATTATAATCACTCCAAACCGCCATACCGACGGCGTTCGTAAACGGTAACGGCTCGGATTTAAAATAGCTAATATTGGGGAAATTATATGTTTCAAATTGCCACAAATATAAGCTGTCTTGCGGCGTTTTGGTAAGAAAATAGCTTAAAAAGCTATAATCGCCCCCACGAGCAAAATTCACAAAGGTTTGATTAAATAGCGTATCCGTTCCCACTTCGTTAAAGTTTACTCCGTTAATCACTTCCATCTTTTTTATGTAGGTGTTTACGCTGTCATCGCCAAAGAGCAACAGATAGTCGTAATCGACCATAACTTTTTTAATATCAAAGCGCGGCGGATTGATAAACATTTTCTGCCAGCGTAAACCAGCATCGTTTGAATAGGCTAAAAATCCATTATCGCCGACGATCCAATAATAGTCACGGTAAAAATCGTAAATTACCCAGTTTAAGTTCTCGCTGGTTACCGTATCGATGATAACCACCTGCTGAGAGGCTGGATCGTAGCGGATAATGTTACCTCCATCGCCGCAAATAACTAAATTTATAGTGTGCGTAATCATTTCCGAAGGAAGTTCCTGATTCACCTTATTATTTTGCCCCATTGCGCCCGTAAAACCATATTGATAGGCGATGGAATTTAAGTTAGCCGAAATGCCAAAATGGATCTGATTCCATCCCTGCCCATAGTCGCGCGTTTCAAACAAATTGCCCTCATTGCCCACTGCGTAAATTTCCTTTAAATCGTAAGTCAGGGAAAGTGCGCCATTGATGGGCAAAGAGCTCATTTCATCATGAATAACGTACCAGGGCGACTGAGCTTGTAAAATTTTTATGCTAAAAAATATTAAAATAATAAAAAGAAAAAATTTGTAGCCATTTTTCATAATATTGAGCCTCCCTTTACCATTATTCAATTATATAGAAAGATCAATTATTTAGCAATAATATTTTCGTCAAAAAAGCAAAAAAAATTAATTAAACCCTCCGCAGGGGCAATCACACAAAATGGCGGAAAGTCTTTTGCCTATCCTGCCTGCCAGCGCTCATGGGAATCTATTTGGCGCCATGGTCTCTTATTTTGCAGAAATCATTTTGAAATATTAACGAATGGGATTAAATTCCTGAGCAGTTAGGAGTAAAAAAATGATGATCGATACGATTTTACTGATATTAACCATCGGCTTTGTTTTAACCATTCTCTTTTTTTACAGAGGATTTTTAAGGCTCAACCGGCAAAAGCGCACTGCGTCAAAGCCCGCGGTAAGCGTGATTGTTTGCGCACATAATGAGGAAAAGAACTTACCGGACTGCCTGAAACGTCTGGCGCGGCAAAATTATCCCGATGAAAAAATAGAATTTATTATTGTCAATGATCGTTCCACCGACCGCACGCCGCAAATTATTCACCAGTATGCATCCAAAGACAGGCGCTTTAAGGCCGTCACCATCAATGACCGGATTCCTGATTTTGCCCCAAAAAAACGGGCCATCCACACGGCGCTACAACAGGCCAGGGGCGAAATTATTTTATTGACGGATGCGGACGGTCGCCCGGGCTACCGATGGGTGGAAACGATGGTTTCCTACTTTACCGACGACACGCACATGGTCATCGGTTATGCTCCCTACCGCATTAAACCGGCGCGCCATTTTGTTAAGCGTTTGTTGGCCCTGGAATACCTTTCTCATGCCGCTATAGCCGCCGCTTCTACCGGACTGGGCTGGCCTTTGACCTGCGTGGGAACCAACATGGCCTATCGCAAAACATTGTACGAGGAAATTGGCGGTTTTGGGCCTTATAAAGCGCACCTTTCCGGCGACGACGATCTGTTTTTAACCCTGGTACGCGAGGCCGGTAAATACAAAATAAAATACGCAAACGACGCCCATGCGCATGTGTTTAACAATCCTCCGCGCCTGTGGTCTAAATTCCTCCATCAACGCCTCCGATACGCCAGCAAAGGTTTTGACTACCCTGCAAAGGTAACCATTGGGCTGATTTTGTATTACCTGTTTAACCTGTTGTTAGCCGGAAAAACCGTGTACAGTCTTTCTACCTTTTCTATTTCCGGCGGTTTTTTATTGATCTGGACGCTGAAAATGGGCGGCGAATTTTTATTCATGAATAAAGCGGCGCGTACCTTAAAAGATTTAAGATCGTTGGTCGTTTTTCCCATCGTCTCTTTTTTGCATCCCTTTTACGTTGTTCTTTTCGGAGCCCTTGGACAGCTGGGCTATTTTCAATGGGCAGAAAATAAAATAGAGGCCGCCGTTCAAAAGCCCGTTACAAATAAAGATTGATTGCCATGGATTGGTTGTTAGTTATCACTTTATTTCTTGCGTTTTTCTACCTTGGTCTCACAATCGCGCTCAGTCTTTTTCCCGCGCCCTCTGCGCTGGCGGAATCGTCAAAATTACGCGTGGCCGTTTTAATCGCCATGCGTAACGAGGAAAATTTTATCGGCGATTGCCTGGCCGCCCTTGAAAAGCAAACTTACCCCGCTGGTCTTTACGATGTTTTTGTGCTGAACGACGGCTCAACCGACCATTCCCCGATGATTGCCAGACAATTTGCCCACCGGAATGCCAATTTTCATCTAATCGAAATTAAAGATCACTACGCCGGCTTGCGGGGTAAAATGAATGTCCTGGCGCAGGGATTGCAAAAGATTGACCATCCGCTCGTTTTGATTACCGATGCCGATTGCGTGGTTTCCCAAACCTGGATTGAGCGTATGACGCGTTATTTTTCGCCTGAGGTGGGAATGGTCGGAGGCTTTACCAGCCTGTTTCCTTTTGGGAAGCTGATGATCACGCAACCCGAACATTCTTTTTTTGCGCGCATTCAGGCATTGGACTGGGCCTACCTGCAAGCAATGGCCGCTCTGAACAGCAACGCCGGCAAACCCATCAGTATTCTGGGCAATAATTTTGCCTTTCGTCTGGAAGCCTATCGGCAGGTGGGCGGATTTGAGCGGATCGGTTTTTCGGTTACCGAAGATTTTGCCCTGATGGAAGCCATCCGCAAACAAACGCAGTGGAAGATCATTCACACCATTGATCCACTGAATGCTGTTTACAGCCATCCTCTGCCCGATTTTAAAAGTTTTTTTCAGCAACGACTGCGCTGGATCGCCGGCGGTAAAAAGATGCGCCCCTGGGGTTATTTTGTTACTCTCTTCTCCGCGGTAACGCACCTAACGACGTTAATCGCGCTGTTTTTTAATTTCACATATTGGGCGGTGTGGCTTGCCCCGACATTTTTAATGGCAGCCGATTTTTTTGTGCTGTTTGCCGCTTTAAAAAAATTGAATCTGCGTCAATTGCTTAAATATTTTCCGGGCTTTGAAATGTTCTACTTTTTTTACCTGATCGTGTTCAGTGTGTTAAGCGCCGCGCCGCTTAAGGTGGAGTGGAAAGGACGCCGCCATTCATAAGCACTTTAATTTCTGGAAAGCCCTGATTACTTCCATACCGCTTACTTTTTTTTCCGGCCTGAACCTTTTACTCTGTTCCGGGACCATTAAACGGTAAATACTAAGCTCGCGGATGGCCTTCCACAAAGGCGTATTCAATGGCACATCAGGGTAATCCACTCGCTTTTCCCTCATCGCCCTTAAATTAAGTTGGTCGGCCGCCAGCAAACGCTGTAACACAATGGCTAATTCTCCCCGCGTAACATAGTCTCTGGGGTAAAAACGACCATCAGGAAAAGCCCACATAATATGCCAGCCTAAAACTTTACGAATGGCAGAGGCCTCCTTTTTGTCCGTGGGTAAATCCCGAATGGCCTGAAAGGAAATAGGCGGATCGTATTCCCACAAACTTAAAGGAACATCGCCTGCTGGTGGACACCATTCAGCAATAATCTCTGCCAGTTCGGCGCGGCTAACGGCCTTTTTAAAAATTAAATGGCTAAATTCGGAAGGGAGCGTATTAATAATTTGCTCTATCTCCTGCGGTAAAATGGCCAGCTTTTCCACTCCGCCGTTACTCGCCAGATGCGCACCGAATTTAGTAATCAGCTCCCGGGCTTCCGTCCATCGTCGCAAACGGATCAAATTGCGTAGCTTTAGTGCGGCAATCTCTACACGCAAAGAGTCCAGCCTAAGTTGCTCTACTCTATCTTCTATTCTTTTAAGTTGCGAAAGGCTCTTTTGATATTCGCCCTGTTTAAATTTTAAACGCGCTCTTGTTAAATAGGCAGGCAACCAGCCGCTTTGTGTTTCTGGAATTTGATTCAGCCAGTTTTCCGCCCGAGCAAGATCGTTTTTTTGTAAGGCCAGTTGCGCTAAACCATCTAAGGCGGGCGCATAGCCGGGTTTTATATCCAGCGCCTTACGGAACTCTATTTCGGCTTGAACCCATTCCTCCTGCTGTAAAAAACGCTGGCCGGTTAAATAATGGCTTTGTGCGTCATCTAAATGGCCATTTAAAGATTCACGGGAAAGATGACTACAGGAAGTGATAATTGAGACTAAGAAGAGAATGAAAATCTGTTTTAATTTCATAAAGTACTCATTTTGCAGGGCAAGTTTAAAGACACAAAACTGATTATAAAAAAGAGCGGGAGACGGGAGTCGAACCCGCGACGTCCAGCTTGGGAAGCTGGCATTCTGGCCACTGAATTACTCCCGCTTTTCAAAAGACAAATTTAGATCATTTATCTTTTTCTGTCAAGAATTTTATCATTTAACCCTGAATGTCCCCCAAATTTTTAAGTTTACAATATTTTTTCTAAGATCATTTTTACAACTCACCCCCTAATCTCATAATTGCTACCACGTTAGGTATGCTCTTGTCCCCCTCTCTTCGTCGAAGACTCACAGAGCAAGGCGGGGGATTAAGGGGGTGAGTTTTTCATACATTCAGCTAATGTATTCCCTTAAATATCAATCTATTATAAGGTCTTTGTTTGAAATTTTGGGGGACATTCAGTTTTATTATTAAACCGGACGTACACGCGCCGGCAATCCGTGCACGCCCGGCATTTTTCTGCAGGGGGAGCTATGGCAAATGGTTCAGGTTAATAAAAGCGTTACAACGCGTCAACGGTCAATTTTTCCTGGATGATTTTTCGCGCTTTTTCCACTTCTTCCTTAATCTGTTCGACAGGTTTGTCCTGAATCATGGCCACTTCTTCATAGGAAAAATCGTTCATTTGCGTCAGGGTAAAAGCCTGCCGTAAATCCTCCGGTAGTTCTTCCAGTATTTCCTGTAAACTCAGTTTTAATTCTTCCTGCTCTTCGGGCCATTTTACGCCCGGCAAAATGTCCTCCATGCGCAGGCTTTCATCTGGCTGGTAGTATTCAAAGAAATTCTCTTCATCTATTTCATAAACTTCTTTTTCCAGAGAAAGCGGGCGCTTATGTTCTCCTTTTATTTTTTGATCGATGATTTTTATGATCTCTTTGTATAGTTTGCGGCGCGCTTCCCTTTTGTTGAACTGGGTGCCGATTTCCGATCCCACATTGGCAATGGCTTCATCAATGATCTCTTTAACCAGGGCGCCAGAAGGATCGTTTTCTTTAAAAAGATCGCGCGCCAGCAGTTCTCTTCTTGTAAAGTTGATTAGTTTATGCAAAATGCTTTGGATTAAATCGCTGTAAACGCTTTTTACGCCTTCATCCAATTGCAGGGGCGAAACACTGGTCTTAGCCGATTCGGCAAATCGCTTTCTGCGATACTCCGGTTCGCGGCGCAAAAATTCTTTGTATTTTTTAACCTCTCTGAATAAGGCTTTAAACGCTTCATTAGCCGATGCCTGCAGCGTATTCCCGCTTTTCTTTGCCTTTAAAACCTTACTCCGCAAATCAAGTTTTAAATAGGTGGTGTAGATTCTGTTTTTTTCATCGGCTTGCAGGTCGATCTTTAAAAAACAAAGATCCGGGTTAAAATTTTTAAGAAGCGTTTCCAGTTTCTTTGTCTTCTGCTCCAACTGCTCCTCAAACGTCTCGCTCAGCGTTTCAATGTTCCTTTTAACCACTTCCAGCTTCATGATCAGGTCCTCCTGTAACTATTTTTTGTATCGATTCTCATTTTTATAGATTCACATTTTAAATATTTGTGACAGCGCTCTTGCCATTTTCTGAATTTAACCTGCCCTCAATGGCCTCCGGCATTGGCTCTGACAGTTGATATGCGGTTATCCTCTTCACACGGCTTTGTTAATTTGTTTTTTTAATGCCATTGTGCCTTTAACCTCCATGCATCTTTTTTTCAATGATCGTCATCGGCCGACCAATTATGAGAATATTATTTTCCCCGCCTAAAAGCATCAATTTTATTGACTTATTCCAAATAGATTGATATATTCCTATAATTAATTCCATTCTACGGGGAGGCAAAAATGTACCTGAGATATTTTTCGTTACTTTTCTTAATTTTTTCCTTTTTACTTTTCAGTTGTGCAGGCTCTCGCAAAAATCAGGATGCGGAGTATCAAATTGATGATTCTCAACAACAGGACCTGACGGATATTGAAAAACTATTAGGCATCGAAACGACCACCGAAACGCCTAAGAAAAAGCAAAAACCGAAGGAACAGCTGAACCTGCTCGATGAAAGCGATATTGCCAATCCGGATCAATCCATGGCCGCAGCAGCTACCAGAGCCGATAGTAAAGAAATCGAAAATTACAAAAAGCGTATCCAGAGTTTACAACGGCAGCTCAAAGATAAAGATCGGTTGATTCAACAACTGAAAGATCAGTTAGCCCAACAGAGCTTAAAAATCGAACAACTGCAGCAGAAAAAGGGTAAAGGCCAACTTTACGTTCCCTCTGTTAGCAGCTCGGCCGCAGCCGCCGGCAGCGGTGATTATGAAGCGACCTATCAACAGGCCCGCCAGGCGTTTGAAGCGCGGGATTATCAGTCGGCGCTTTCTTTGTTTCAAACTCTGCTGAGCCAGAATGCCAATCATCCGCTGGCCGATAATGCGCAATACTGGATTGGCGAATGCCACTACGCCCTGCGCCAGTACGACGCAGCCATACTGGATTTTCAGAAGGTCTTCACCTTTCCCAATTCCAATAAAGCGCCAGACGCCCAGTTTAAACTGGTACTGTGCTATTTAAAGAAGGGGGATATGGAAAAAGCCAGAGAAGAGTATGAACGCCTGAGGACGGATTATCCGGATAGCCCTTATGTGGACCGTGCGACGGAGATCCTTTCCAGATATTAGTAATGAGCGAAAAATAGAGATTGTTTTTAAAATTTGCTAAGCCCTTTCCTTAAGAGTGAAAGGGCTTTTTTTTTAAGCGGGGAGGAATTGGTCGGAAGGGGGAACCGTTTTAACGGTTTAGCCATTCTGCGTGCCGGTATTGAGATCGCAGGAAAGACAAAAAACGTGCGAAAGGGAAAAAAGCCGCCATACGTGAAAGAAATACTACCAATGTAAAACGTCAGACACAGCGCATCAACGGGCGGTAATCGGCCGGATATTTTCAACATTCCATCTCGTTTTGCGGGGACGAGAGAGACGCCATTGGCGGGGCTGTCTCAAAAGCGAAATTAAATGTATATTTATTTAAATTCATGGTATATCTTACATTAGCCCTCACCCCCTGTCCCCCTCTCCCGAAAATCGGGGAGAGGGGGAATTAAAGGGGGTGAGGTAAAGAAAAAATTTATAAAAATACATTATCTTTGACTTTTGGGACAGCCCCAGCGCCTCCTCATTTTTTTCAATTACTACCACGCAGCGAAAGGCAAAGACATCCCAATTTGTCAGGATTCCACATCTACTAACATCTACAATAATAATCCATGAGTTCGCTCTATAAACCATGAATTGTCATTTCGAACGAAGAGAGAAATCTTTTAACCCCAGTAAAAACAATTAATCTTTCAAAAGATTTTTTTGCGCGGCGGCGCTGTCCTCTCCCTGGCGCTAAACTTTACATTTCGCAGAGCTCTATTTCAAATCACCCTTATTGAATGGCTGACCGTATAAAATAAAAACAGCAGGGCTCATCCACTCTGACCAGCCCTGCTGTTTTTTGGTGGGGTTCTATGATAATTAATGATTCAATATTGCCTCTATGCGCTCCATCGGATAAGACTTCTCGTACAAATCAAGAATCATTTGTAAGCGACGCACGCCGTAACGCGTAAATTTGTAATTATGTTTCTGGGCAGGAAAAACCAACCCCATGCGGATAAAACGCTTAACGACCTCCGGACTCACGCCTAACTGTTGTGCAACCTCTGTAAGTTCGTACAATTCAGCCTGCATTTTTAACCTCCTTGCTATTCCTCTAATAACAAGGTCGGATTGTGCGTTTAATTCTTTAATTTCATCCAGACGCCTTTAACCTTTTGATTCTAAACCACTAACCGCAGACAACAACTCGACCGCTTTTTTGGCCCTTTCTTTTTTGCTTTAAATCACATGCAAATGTCTAATCCATTTGCTTACGTAAAAAAGCCGGAATTTCCAGATTTTCCGGATCGCTCTCTATATCTTCCTCGCCTAAATAGAACAGATTGGGCTGCGGTACATTTAAAAACTCTCTTTTACCTTTTTGGCCTTTGCGCTTAAAAGCCGGTTTGTCATATTCTTTTAAATCCGTCGATTCCCGAATATCGATTTCTTCTTTATCCGCTTCTTCCATTGGGAGTTCATCTTCAATTTCTTCTTCTTTAGGCGTGTGCAAAATCTCAGCCTGCTTCGCTTCGTGATTAAAACCGGTAGCAATAACCGTTACACGAAGCTCTTCGGTCAAATTCTCATCGATCACCATACCGAAAATGACGTTCGCCTCGTTGCCAACCGCTTCTTGAATAACAGTGGAAGCCTCGCCCACTTCGTGCATGGACATGGTCGGACCGCCGGTTACATTAATCAAAACGCCGCGCGCGCCCGAAATTTCCACACCATCCAGCAAGGGACTGCTAATGGCCTGTTCTGCCGCAATAATGGCGCGATTTTCGCCCATACCAACCCCGGTCCCCATCAAAGCGTCGCCCATGCCCTGCATGATGGTTCGGATGTCTGCAAAATCCAGATTGATGTAGCCATGAACATTGATCAGGTCCGAAATACTACGCGTGGCTTCCAGCAGTATGGAGTCCACCGCTTTAAAAGCCGCCACCACAGACGTATTTCGCTCAATAATAGAAAACAGGCGATCGTTCTGGATTACAATAATCGTATCCACTCGTTCCCGCAATGCTTCTAAACCCTTTTCCGCATTACGTTTGCGGAACGGCCCTTCAAAGGTAAAGGGCATGGTAACAATCGCCACCGTTAATGCGCCTAAATCTTTGGCAATCTCGGCCACAATCGGAGCGGCGCCCGTACCCGTTCCACCGCCTAACCCGCAGGTAACGAACACCATGTCCGCCCCGTTGATGATTTCGATGACGCGTTCTTTGTCTTCCATTATTGCCCGCAAACCGATCTCCGGATTAGAACCGGCTCCCAGACCTTTGGTCAGATTTTTACCGATTTGCACGCGCATTGAAGCCTGACTCTTCTCCAGATCCTGAGCGTCGGTATTAATTACCACAAATTCGACGCCCTGAAGACCGGCCTCAATCATGCCGTTGATGGCATTGCCGCCTGCGCCGCCCACGCCAATCACTTTAATTTTGGCGCCCTGGGTTTCCGATGCATCAAATTGAATCATTTTTTATCTCCCCTTCAAATAAAATTTTCTTATTAACCAAACATATCTTCTACCATTTTTTTAACTCTGATCAATAGATCAGACCAAATTCTTCCGCCGCCTCCCTGATCGCCATGCTTAATGGCATAATAAAGCAAACCCACACCGGTGGCGTAAACCGGACTGCGCACCGTTTCTACCAGTCCTCCGTAAACGCGCGGGATTCCAACTTCCACCGGCATGCCAAAAACACGCTGCGCCAGTTCCTTGGTCCCTTCGATAAGCGAAGCGCCGCCGGTTAAAACAACACCGGCGCCTAATGAATCGAACGCCTCCGAACGCTCCATGTACTTTAAAGCCAGTTGAAAGATCTCCTCCATGCGCGGCTCAACAATGGCCGCCACCACGCTACGCGAAATTTCCCGCGGCAAGCGACCGGCCACGCCCGGCACGCTGATCAATTCATCTCGCTGCAGCATGGATTGCATGGCAAGACCGTACTTCTTCTTGATCTCTTCCGCCTGCTCTTTGGATGTCCTTAAGCCCTGTGCCAGATCGTTGGTAACCTGCTCGCCGCCAATGCCCAGAACTTTGGTGAAGCGAATGGCGCCGTCAAAGAAAATGGCAATATCGGTGGTGCCTCCTCCAATATCAATGATGGCCACTCCCAAATCCCGCTCATCGTCGTGCAAAACAGAAAGACTGGAAGCGTAAGGCTCAAGCACAATATTATTTCCAACCTCATAACCGGCTTCTTCGATGCAGTTTATGATGTTCTTAATCGCCGTAATCGCTCCGGTGATGATGTGCACTTCCGCTTCCAGAAGCGTGCCTGCAAAGCCCACCGGATTTTTAATTCCGTCCTGATTGTCCACCGTAAACTCCTGAGGCAGCACATGAAGAATTTTCCGATCTTTAGGCAGAGAAATATTCTGGGCTGCATCCAGGACGCGACCAACGTCTCTTTTAGTGATGATTTTATCTTTTCCGCTCACCGCAATTACGCCCTTGCTGTTTAACGAACGAATGTGATCGCCCGCAATACCCGCAAAAACGCGCGTAATCCGATGCCCGCTGGTTAGTTCCGCCTGCTGAACAGCCTGCTTAATCGAATTGACCGTTTTTTCAATATTGACCACCACGCCCCTGCGCAGCCCGTGCGATGGATGAGTCCCCACTCCCACAACATTTAAATTTCCTTCCTCATCCAGCTTACCCACAATGGCCGCAATTTTGGTCGTGCCAATATCAAGACCGCAAATAATGTCGTTTTTTTCCATAATCTATCTCCCTGGAGCTATAAATTTTATCCCTGTTTCTTCTTGTTTTTCAAAACCAGGCGGTCCTCAAAACGCAAATCAATATATTCGATATCCGCCAGTTGATCCCAGTTTAAATAGTTTTCAATGTAAAGATTTAAAACATACAATTCGCTCTGATAGTCCTCATAATTGCAACGCACTTTTGCGCCGCCGCGAATCAATGAAATCTGCAGCACCTTCTCATCGCTCAAATCAACGGCCGCAATCATTGACCAGAGCGGAGACTTCATGAATTGCACATACTGCAAAACTTCGATCGCCTTTAACAATTTTTGCGAAGTCGTTCTTTGGCCAACCTTTCCTATTTTTGCCTCCAAGCCGTTTATTACGGGCAGGTTCCAGGTGTAACCCTTGATTTTAGGAAACGGCAAAAGAACGCCTTCATTATCCACCAGCAACAGTTCTTTCTGCAAAACAAAAGCGATGGGCCGCCGCTCCTGCACGCTGATGTGTAAGGTGGAAGGCAAACTGTACACGGCCGACGCCGTTTTAATAAAAGGCGAACGCAGCATCTTCTGGGCAATTTCCGCCGGCTTAACCGTCAGAAATTTCTCCCCTTCCTTTACGCCGCACAAGTTTAAAACTTGCTGGCGCGTTAAAATGACATTTCCATGAATTTTAATATTCTTCAACTGAAACGTGGAAATCCGACTGGTTAAATACGATTCAACCTGCCGGTTTACATAAGCCAGAGCAGACAAACTCAGGATCACCCCCAGGTAAATCAGCGTATTCCGCAATGTGTGTTTCTTTTTACGTCTTGCCATGTCACACTCTGTTATGTTTTTACTTTTTTTCCATCAACAGTCGGGCAAATTTTTGCGCCGTGTAATGGATATCGCCGGCTCCTAAAAACAAAATCATATCGTTTGCTTGAACCAGCTGCTCTAAAAAGTTTAATAAGGCCTCTTCCTGTGCAATGTAGCGGGCTTTATCGCCAACTTGATTGGCAATCAACGCGCCGCTTATCCCGGCGATAGGCGCTTCCCTTGCCGGATAAATTTTACTGACGATCACCACATCGGCCGCATTTAAAGCCTGCGCGAATTCACGGTAAAAATCCCTCGTTCTGGAAAAGAGGTGCGGCTGAAAAACCGCGATCAATCGTTTGTTCCAGCCATCGCGCGCAGCCTGCAAAGTAACGGCCACTTCCGTGGGGTGGTGTGCGTAATCGTCCACTACTAAAATCCCGTCTTTTTCAGCCAGCACGTCAAAACGCCGTTCCACTCCCTTGAACTCCGCCAGCGCCTTCACCATTACAGAAATTTCAATTTCCAGCTCCAAACCGGCAACCAGGGCGGCCAGCGCGTTCAACACATTGTGTTTGCCCGGCACATTCAGCGTCAACTCTGCCAGACGCTCCCCGCGATGGTAAACTTCGAAGCGCGTTTGACCGGCGCGTTCTTCTAAAACGCAGGCTCTAAAATCCGCCTCCGCTCCAAAACCGTAAGTTAAAACCTCTGGCTGAATCTGCGGGATTAATTCCTTCAAATTTTCGTCTTCCGCACAAACGATGACCAGGCCGTCAAAACTAACCTGATTGGCAAATTTAACAAATGTACGACGTAAATCGTCCAGGTCTTCATAAATGTCCAGATGATCCGCCTCCAGGCTGGTAAGCAGCGCCATGCGCGGGAAAAGCGTTAAAAACGAACGATCGTATTCGTCCGCCTCGGTCACCATAAAATGGCTTTTCCCCAGACGGGCATTGGTCATCAAATTGTGTAAACGGCCGCCAACCACAATGGTCGGATCCAGCCCGCCGGTTATCATTATCTGACCGATCATGGACGTGGTGGTGGTTTTGCCGTGCGTGCCAGCCACCGCCAGGCCGAAATGACGATTGAAAAGCTGGCCCAGCAACTGCGCGCGTTTTAATTGAGGAATTCCCTTTTCGCGGGCGGCCCGCAGCTCGGGATTGTCCTGCGGAACCGCAGAACTGTAAATCAAAAAATCAACGTCATCCGCCACGTTAGCGTAATGATGACCGCGAAAAACCCTGGCGCCCCTTTGCTCAAGATATTCGGTAATCTCCGTCCATTCCCGATCAGAGCCGCTCACCGCATGGCCCATGTCCAGCAGAATTTCAGCCAGACCGCTCATACCAATACCGCCAATACCCACAAAATGAAATCTCTTTTTGCGCTTAAACACGCTCACAAGCCTTCTCCAAAATTTACGCCACGCTCCTTCAACAACTGTTCGATCAAAGATAAAATTTGATCGATGCTGTCCTGTTTGTGCAACCGTTCCATGGCTTTTGCCATTTCTTTTAATTTATTTTGATCTTCAATCAACGCCGGCAGCAGGTCCATCAGTTTTTGCGGTAGTTTTTCATCGTCTTTCAGCACTACGGCAGCCCCTTTTTGGGCTACAGCCTGCGCATTTTTAAATTGATGATCGCCTGCGGCAAAAGGAAAAGGAACGAGCACCGCCGGACAGCCCATGGCCATTAATTCCGATAGGGTCATGGCTCCGGCGCGGCAAACCATTAAATCCGCCGCTTGATAAACGGTAGCCATTTCGTCGATGAACGGCCGCACCGCCACCTGGCGTAATTTTTCTCGTTTAACTTCCGCCTTCCAGCGTTCAAAATGCTGCCGACCGGTTTGCCACAGCCACTGAACTTTTTGCGGCAGCAACCCGCTTTTTAGCGCAGCCATAACCGCCCGATTCATGCTTTCAGCGCCCTGGCTTCCGCCAATTACCGCCACCAATGGTAAATCGGCTAAAAATCCCAGCGCTTTTTTGGCTTCTTCTTTAGAAGTAAAGCGTTTTTGCATCTTAATCGGATTGCCGGTGACCACCGCATGGACGCCATCCGGCAGATGTTCCAGCGCCTCTTCATAGGCCAGAAAAAGGAGATTGGCTTCTCTGGCCAGCAGACGCGTGGTCACACCGGGATAACTGTTCTGTTCCTGAATGACGATCGGTACGCCCATCTTTTTTGCCGTGCGCAAAACCGGGCCCATCACGTAACCGCCAGTGCCCAGCGCCAGATGCGGACGAAAGGCGCGTAAGGCCTTTTTGCTTAACGCCATACTGCGCAGCAGGTTGATCGGGAACAGTAAATTTTTCAACGTCATTCGCCGCTGGAACCCCCGCACCGGCAAAAGCGTCAGGGCGTATCCTTTTTGCGGCAGGATACTGCTCTCAATTCCACGCGCTGTCCCAAAAAACAACAACTGCGCCTGCCAGCGCTCTTCCATGGCCTGTCCCAGGTTGAGCGCAGGGAAAAAATGTCCGCCTGTTCCGCCGCCAGCAATAGCCACGCGTATTTTTTCTTTCATCACTCCGCCGTTAAAATAACATGATTGATATCCGTGCGTTTCTCAACGCGACTCATCCAGGAACGCTCTTTTCCCGAAAAGCGGGAAATATTCAACAAAATGCCCATGGCGATAGAAAGAAAAACCAGGTTAGAGCCTCCATAACTAAAAAAAGGCATGGGCAAGCCGGTGGTCGGCAATAACGCGCTGACCACACCGGCATTGATAAATGCGTAAAGCACAATATTTATGGTAATGCCCGTCGCCAGATACATGGAAAACTTATCCGGCGAATGTCGGGCTATGATAATTCCCTTGTAAAAAATCAGTAAAAAAGCCAGTAAAATTAATGAAACGCCCAAAAAGCCGAATTCTTCGCCCAGAATGGAAAAGATAAAATCAGTGTGCGAATCGGGCAAAAACATAAACTTCTGTTTGCTTTGCCCCAGGCCCTGCCCCCAAAAGCCCCCATTGCCAATGCCGATCAGAGATTGCTTTAACTGATAGGGCGCGTTGGCCGGATTTTGCAAGGCCTGCCACCAGCCGGCAATCCGCTCCCACTGGTAGGGATTGCGTCTGACAACAAACACCAGCACCGGAATGGCCGGCAGAGCCACGGCCAGTAAATGCTTTAAAGGCATGGGGCTCAAAAAAAGAAGCGTGCCCACAATGAGTAATATCATGATGGACGAGCTCAAATCCGGCTGAGCTACAATCAATAAAACGCTTAAGCCGACAATCACCGCCACGGGCAGCAGTCCCTTTTTAACATTGTGCAGCTGCCGTTCGCGATGGGCCAGAAAATAGCTCACATAAATAATCAGGCTCAATTTGGCCAGCTCCGTTGGCTGAAAACGCATTACTTTAAAATCGTACCAGCGCGTGGCGCCATTCACGTTTTTACCGAATACAAACAATCCGCCCAGAAGCAGAATGCTGCCAAACACAAAAAATAGCGGACGGCTGTTGCGGTTAAACCAGCGATAATCAATTTTGGAAAAGACCATCATCAAAAAGAACGACATAAAGCCCCATAAAACCTGTTTCTGAAAGAAATAGGTCATGGAACCAAAACGGAATTTACCAACCATGGAGCTGGCGCTAAAGACCACCACCATTCCACTAAACAACAAAAATGTGGCCACGCCGGCCAGAACATAATCTACCTTCGGTCGCTTCATTTTACTCCAAACGCCTCACGATTTCTTTAAATTGCCGACCTCTGTCTTCAAAATCCTTAAACATATCAAAACTGGCGCAGGCCGGCGAAAGCAAGACCACATCGCCTGCTTTTGCCAGTTCGTATGCCTTTTGCACCGCTTCTTCCAGCGTCTTTTCTGCGTAAAGCGGCTTAATGCCCTGCCAGGCTTTTTGCATCTTTTCCGTTGCCGCGCCAATCAAAATAACGGCTTTCACCTTTCCGGCGATTTGCTCGTTTAATTTACTAAAATCGCTGCCCTTGTCCTTTCCGCCGGCAATCAAGATAATGGGCTGCTTAAAACTTTGCAGAGCGTAGTAGAGCGATTCCACCGTGGTTGCTTTGGAGTCGTTAATAAAACGCACGCCGTTCAACTCACGTACAAATTCCAATCGATGTTCCACGCCCGTAAACGATTTTAAAACCGCTTTGATGTCCACTTCGCTCACCCCGGCGTATCGCGCTGCCAGAATTGCCGCCATGGCGTTCATGTAGTTGTGAACGCCCTTCAGCCCCATCTCATCGACGTTGATAAAGGGTTGACCTTCCAGATAGATGATCCCCTTTTTAAAATAAATTTCCTCCCGTTCATCGCCATCGATGTGAAAGCCGCTTTTCAGGCAGCTCAGGCGCGGCAGACGCTTTAAAATTTCAGGATCGGCGGCATTGTAAATAAAGCGGTCGTCCGGTTGCAAATTTTTAGTAATGCGCCATTTGGCTTCCATGTACTCTTCATAACTGGCGTAGCGATCGAGATGATTGGGCGCATAATTAAGCAGCACTGCCTGATCAGGATGAAACTGATCGATGGTTTCCAGTTGAAAGCTGGAAACTTCCACCACGCCCCAGGCGTCGTTCGTGCTCTGATCCGCAAAATCCGAAAAGGGCTGTCCGATGTTTCCGGCCACAACAGCCTGCGGGTAACGGCGCCTTAACATTTCGCCGATTAAGGTGGTGGTGGTGGTTTTGCCATTGGAGCCGGTCACGGCAATCAGACGTCCCTCATAAAACCAGGAGGCCACTTCAATTTCCGAAAGGACCGGAATATTGCGTTTTAACACTTCCTGTACCACTTCTGAGGCGACGGGAATGCCCGGACTGAGCACACAAAAATCTGCTTCAAACACACGAGGGGAATGTTGACCGAATTCGTGATCGATCTGTTCTCGCGTTAAAAATTCCAGTGCATCCTGCTTTTGACGGGCAGGCGCCCGATCGCTCACAAAAACATGCGTCCCTTTATTTTTCAGCAAACGCGCCGCAGCCAGTCCGCTGCGCGCCGCCCCTAAAACGGAAACTTTTTTACCTTTAACGTTTTGTAGATCTTTCACAACCTGCCTCGTTACTGCGTTTTAAAAGTACTTAAACTTAACAAAGCCAGCAAAATGCCAACAATCCAGAAACGGATAACGACTTTAGTTTCGTGCCAGCCTTTTAATTCAAAATGATGGTGAATGGGCGCCATTTTGAAGACGCGCTTCCCCTGGCCGTAGCGTTTTCGTGTATATTTGAAATAGCTGGTTTGAATGATTACCGACAGGGCTTCGGCAATAAAAACCCCGGCAATGAGCAAAAGGAGCAATTCTTTTTTAAGAAGAATGGCCGCAGCGCCCATGGCCGTTCCCAGAGCCAGCGAACCCGTATCGCCCATAAAAATTTCGGCGGGGTACGCGTTAAACCACAAAAACCCCATGGCCGCGCCAAACACGGCCATGCAAAAAATAGCCAGTTCTTCCGTGCCGGGCAGGTAAATAATATTCAGATAATCGGCAAATTTAACATTGCTCGTCACGTAAGCCATGCCTGCCAGAGCAATAAAGGCAATGGCCGAAAGGCCGGTCGCCAGTCCATCCAGGCCGTCGGTCAGATTAACCGCATTGGACGAGCCCGTCAAAACGAAAATGATGAACAAAATGTAAAACCAGCCGAAGTCGATTTCCAGATTCTTGAAAAAGGGCACGCTGGTATTGGAATGGAGCCCATCGAAAAAGGGATGGAAATAGATAACCAGCCCCAGTAAAAGTCCCACGCTTATCTGGCCCAGAAGCTTGTACCTTCCGATCAACCCCTTTTTGATTTTCATGATCGATTTCAAATAGTCGTCCAGGAATCCCACCAGGCCCATGACCAGGGTCGTTAAAAAGATGAGCAGCAGGTACAAATTAAACACATCGGCCCATAGCAGAACGGCGATCACAATAGAAAAGAGAATAATCAGACCGCCCATGGTGGGGGTGCCGCGTTTAACCTGATGCGACTGCGGTCCCTCGATGCGGATTTCTTCGCCGATCTGATATTTCTTGAGCAACCGGATGACCTTAGGTCCGATCCACCAGCTCAACACCAGGGCGGTAATGGCCGCCAGGGCCGCCCGCACCGTAATGTAGCGGAATACATTAAAACCGATAAAATAATCTGTAAACTGATATAAAAATTTTGCTAACATACCACGCTCTTCAATTAAATAAATTCCAGAACTTTTTCCATTTGCATGCCTCGCGATCCTTTAAGAAAGATCAGCGAGTTTGAGGCAGCCATGTTTTTCAATTCTTTTGCCAGCTCCCGATGACTGTTAAAGCTTTTAATTTTTTCCGCATTTAAGGATTTAGCGGCTTCGGTCATTAGTTCTCCCATTATCAGAATAGCCAGCGGATTTAACTGCAGAGCCTCATGCAAAACGTCTTTGTGCATTTGTAAAGCCTGATCGCCCAGCTCGAACATGTCGCCTAAAACAAGAATCAATCCGCCGCCTTTTTCCATTTGTTGCAACGCCTGAAACGCCACCGCCATAGATTCCGGATTGGCGTTGTAGGCATCGTTAATAATGCGCAAGCCGCCATGCTGTAAAACCTGCATACGTTTGTCAAAAGCGGTGTAGCTCTGCAAGCGGTCTTTGATCTCCGCTTCAGACAGTCCGTAAAAAAGAGCTACAGCGCTGGCTGCCAGTGCGTTTTGCACATTGTGTTTACCAGGAACGCGCAGTTGAATTTTGACCTTTTCATTCAGCTCGAAACGAACATTGCCATTGGGATCAACCGAAATAATACGCGCACGCACATCCGCTTTTTCCTTCAGCCCGTAAGTAATTCGTACCAGATCAGTTCGCTGGTAACCGGCAATGTGCGGATCATCGGCGTTCACAAAAATGGTTTTGCCGGGCGCCATCTGGTCAAACAGGCTCAGTTTTTCCCGGGCAATGGCATCCATCGTTTTAAAGAATTCCAGATGCGCCGTTCCAAGATTGGTGATTAAAGCCGCATCGGGTTGCGTAATTCTGGCCAGGAGCTCGATTTCTCCAGGATGGTTGGTACCCATTTCGATCACGGCAAAGTCGAAAGAATTGTTCAATTCCAGCAGGGTCAGCGGACAGCCGATGTGATTATTCAAATTGCCGCTGGTTTTGTGCACCGTTTGTTTTCCCTGCAGCAGATGGGCGATCAGCTCCTTGGTCGAAGTTTTGCCGTTAGAGCCGGTCAGTCCAATGACTGTTCCGTTAAATCTTTGCCGATTTAAATGGGCAAATTGCTGCAGGGCTTTTAAGGTATCGGGCACCACCACCTGCGGGAAGGGGCGCGGCATTTCTACCGCACGCTGAACCACCGCACACAAGGCGCCGCTTAAAGCCACGGCCGGCACAAAGTCATGGGCATCGTAGCGTTCGCCAATCAACACCCAAAAAACGTCATTGGGGCCAATTTTCCTGGAATCGGTGTTAATCCGTCTCAAAAACGGATTTTGAGCGAACAAATTTTCGCAGTGCACAAATTGTACGTTCTCCAGCTCTTTAAAGTCACTGAATCTCAGCTCACTCACCGTCGGAAGCCTCCTTTAAAATGGCTACCTCGTCAAAGGGATGCTTGACGCCATTGACATCCTGATACATTTCATGACCTTTTCCGGCGATTAAAATGACATCTCCCGCCTGAGCCTGGTGAACCGCTTGAAAAATGGCCTGTTTTCGATCGACAATCACCTGGCATTTTTCCTTCTTTTCGATGCCCGTTAAAATGTCGTCAATAATTTTTTGCGGGTCTTCGGTGCGCGGATTGTCCGAAGTAACGATCACCACATCGGCCTGCTTTTCTGCGGCCGCCCCCATCAAGGGCCGTTTGCCGCAATCGCGGTCGCCGCCGGCGCCAAAGACGACGATCAGCCGGCCGCTGGTTAAGGGACGCAGACTTTGCAGCGCCTTTTCCAGCGAGTCGGGCGTATGGGCATAGTCAATAACGGCCAGCACGCCGGGCTTAACTTCATACGGCTCCAGACGGCCGGGCACTCGATCCAGCTTTTCGATGCCGCGTTTAATGGCATCGAGATTCAATCCCAATGCCAGGCCGCTCCCCACGGCCGCCATGATATTTTGCACATTAAAATGCCCCCTCAATCCGGAATGAATTTCCAGCGGCCCAAAAGGCGTTTGTAACTTTAAATAAATGCCATTGATGTCTAATCGCTCTGCCAGCACATAAACATCGGAACGCCGGTCATATCCAAACGTAATAACCGCCTGCTCGATGCGGTCAATGGCCTTTTTCACATAAGGATCATCGAAATTAATAACCGCCGTTCCCCGGGGATGGAGCAGGGTAAACAGCCTCATTTTGGCTTCGAAATAGTTCTCCATCGTTTTGTGAAAATCGAGATGATCGCGCGAAAGATTGGTAAACACGCCTGCTTTAAACTTTAACCCGTCAACTCGATTCAGCGCCAGGGCATGAGACGAAACTTCCAGCACACAGGCTTCAAAATTTTGTTGTGCCAGCTCATAGAGCATGCGGCATATGTCCACCGATTCTGGGGTCGTGTTCCAGGCGTCGATTTTTTGCCCGCCGATCAAATACTGAATGGTGCCAATGACGCCGGCCGGTTTGCCCGCCTCGTTCAAAATAGATTGCACCAGGTAGCTGGTGGTCGTTTTTCCGTTGGTACCGGTAATGCCAATTAGGGTAAGGCGATCGATTTCCGGGCGATAAAAATTAGCGGCCACAAGAGGTAAAAGTTCTCGCGTATTGTTTACCTCCAGTTGCGGAATATCCACTCCGCTTACTCTTTCCTCAACTAATGCGCAACAGGCTCCCTTTTCGGCGGCCATTTTAAGGAACTGGTGTCCGTCGGTCTGAAAACCGCGAATGGCCACGAACAAATTTCCCACTTGAACTTTGCGGGAGTCATATTGCACGCCGCTTACCTGCAAACGCGCCATTTCATCGGGCAAATCAACGCTCAGGCCGTTTAGCAATTTCTTCAAGGTTATTTCACGTTTCGTATTCAATTAAAGTTCTCCGTTAATTACTTCAGGTTCCTATGTCTTCAACCAACCGACTCAAATATGGTTTAAAAAACATTCTCTTTTTTAAGAAAATGTCTTTTGTTTTTTTCTGCCCTGCTCTTAAATTTTCATCCTGTCGGGTCATCTATTTTTCCTTTTACGGACTGATGCAGGTTAATACAAGATTAGCCTGTTTTTTGACGACCGTTCCCGGTTTAATGTTTTGTTTGTAAATAATGCCGGTGGGGTCGCCTTTAATTTTCAGGTTTATTTTGCTTAAGTCCAGCAAACTCAATGCTTCGCGCAGGGTCAGGCCGCTTAATCGCGGAATGGTTGCCCCCGTAGTGAAATGATCGCCTAATTCCAGGGTCCATTCATCATCTTTAACTGAAGAACGCAAAACATAAGCGCCCTCTCCCTGTAAGCGGTAGTCCAGGTCTTTGCTTTCCAACAGACGAATGGCTGATTGAGCGTCGAGCCCGGCCAGGTCAGGCAGGGAGGCGTTTTTTTGAACCAGCAAAAAATCGTCATCATTCTTTACTTCGTGTGGGATGCTGGTATCCAGATTTAAGATTCGGCTCAGGATATTCTGAAATATGGGCGCGGCCACCTGTCCGCCGTAAAAAAAGGTTTTGGGCTCATCAACGACCACCACACAAACATACTTTGGCTGCTCAAGCGGAGCAAAGCCGGCAAACGAGGCAATATACTTATTGTGATAGTATCCGCCGTTGGGATTAATCTTTCGAGCCGTACCTGTTTTACCGCCCAGCTTTACGCCCCTGATTCTGGCCTGCGTGCCGGTGCCTTCTTCCACCACGGCTTCTAAAAATTTTTTAACCTTTTTACTCACCGTTTCCGAAATCACGCGACGAATCATCTTCGGCTGATGTTCTTCCAGTATTTTTCCTTCAGGCGAGGTTATTTTCCAGATGGCATAAGGGCGGTAGAGCTTTCCGCCGTTAACCAGCGCTGAATATGCAGCCGCTAACTGAAGGGTTGTAACGCTGATTCCGTAACCAATGGAAAGCGACGCTCTGGTAATTGCCGACCATGTTCTGGGTTGTTCCAGAATACCTTTGGCCTCGCTCATTAAGTCGATGCCTGTTTCGCTGCCAAAACCAAAACTCTTTAAGAACCGAAACATGGTGTTGGGCGGCAGGTCCTCCGTTAATTTAATCATTCCGATATTGGAAGAATGGCTTACCACCTTTTTAAAGGTCATCCAGCCGTGCGGTTTAGAATCCGTAAAAACCGATCTGTAATAGGAGAATCGGCCGTTTTCGCAATACACCAGGTCTTGCGGTTTTTTTAATTTAGTTTGTAATAAAATGGCCGCCACAAAACTTTTAATGGTCGAACCGGGCTCAAACAGATCGGAGACGGCTCGATTTCGCTTATTGTACGGCGGATATTTCTCCTGCCGATTGGGATCAAAGGACGGATAGTTGGCCATGGCTAACACACGTCCGGTTTGCGGATCCATAACCACGCACATTCCCGCGCGGGCTCTGGCTTTTTCTACGCCTTTGCGCAATTCCTGCTCCACCACGGTTTGAATGTTTTTGTCGATTGTCAGGTAGATGTTGTTGCCGTCCCGGGGAGATTTAATCTGAAACTCCGGATTGTAGAACAAACGTCCGCCGGGCGAATATTGCAAAATGGCCTGTCCATCTTCTCCGCGCAGCATACGATCGTATTGCAACTCAAGGCCGCCGATTCCACGGTCATCCGGATCGGTAAAACCGATTAGCTGCGCGGCATATTCACCGTAGAGATAGCTTCTTCTGAAAACGGGAATTTTAATCACGCCCGGATCTTTAAGTTTCAGAATGGGGGCGATTTCTTCTTCAGTGCGTTTCCTGGCCAAAAAGACAAAACGCCCTTTTTGATTCAATTTTTTTCTGAATTCGCTTTCTTTTTCATGAAATAAGCGTGAACATAATTCGGCAATGCGTTTTTTATTTTTGACCAGTTTGGGATCGGCTGCCAGGTCGTAATGAATGGTATTGGTTACCAGTCGGTTACCCGCCCGGTCATAAATAATGCCGCGCTGAGCGTGCAGCTTGATCTTCCGGTAATACTGGTTTTTGGCCATGGACTCAAAGTTGTCATGCAAATGCACCTGTAAGCGGAAAAAGTTGGCCATTAAAGCCAACCAGAAGATCGTTACCCCTATAATCAAAATATACCATCTGTATCTCATGGATCACCAAAATGGTTATTATTTAATACCGGCCACCTGATAATCTCTTTTTACATGGCCCTGTTTTTGCGCAAACTCTTTTTTCAGATGTTCCACTTTACTAAATTTTTCCAGCCGAATGGTAAACGAAGGTTCTGGATCGGTGGTTAATCCCAACTTTTGCTCGGCAATTTTGCTGATGCGATCAATATTTTTTAAACGGTTCACCTGTGTAAGCATTTTTTCGCGCTCGCTCAACAGACGATCGCGTTCAACCTCTAACAAACGGACTTCGCGCATCAACAAATCGACCTGGAAATGGATCATCAATTTGAGTCCAAGCATCATTACCAGGCTGAACATCAAAAGCATGCCAAAAAACCAGTTTTTTACATTTGTTTTTATTTGCCTGCTCATTGTTTTTCTCCTACTCTCATTTTTGCACTTCTTGCTCTTGGATTTTGAGCGACTTCTCGCTCATCGGGCGTTATGAGCCTGGGTTTTAGTTGTTTAAGGGTCGGCTTTCGCCCGCAAACGCAAACGGGTAATTCCGGCGGGCATGTACATGGATTTTCCTGTTCGCGTAAAAAGTTTTTTACGATACGGTCTTCCAGTGAGTGGTAACTAATGACCACCAACCGTCCTCCTGGCTCCAAATGTTTAACCGCCATTGCCAATGCCTTTGTCAACAGGTCCAATTCCTGATTCACTTCAATACGCAGGGCCTGAAAGATTCTGGCATACGATTTTTTCGCAAATCTGGCCGGGACACAACGATCGATCAGCTCTACCAATTGCCCACTAGTTTTAATGGCTGCCTTTTCCCGCGCCTGGACGATATTTCTGGCGATACAGGAGGCGCGCGCTTCTTCGCCATAGGTTCTGAAAATTTTCGCCAGCGCCCGGTAGCTGTAGGTGTTCAGCACATCCTGTGCCGTTAACGTCTGATTATGGGGATCCATACGCATATCCAGCGGAACATCGCTGCGAAAGGTAAATCCACGCTTTTCTTCGTCTACCTGATGACTTGAAATTCCCAGATCAAGCAAAACGCCGTTTAGTTTTTCCACCTGTGCTTTTTGCATTGCCGATTCCATTTCGGTAAAAACCCCATGATAAAAAACTACATTTTTAAATTGAGCCAACCGCTTTAGACTAAAGGCAATGGCATCCGCGTCCCGATCCATGCCAATATAAAGGGCCTGCGCCTCGAGCCGTTTGAGGATTTGCTCCGCATGCCCTCCGCCGCCAAGCGTACCGTCTAAGTAAATGCCCTTCCGGTCTGTGATCAGGTAGCGACAGACCTGCTCCCACAGAACCGGCACATGGTACTGGTGATCATTCACTGTTGTCAAAAATACTGCTTTTTTGTTGCATCAAACGAGCCAGCTCGGTTAAACTTTTACCGGAGCGGTGCTCTTCATATACCTTAGGATTCCAGATCTCAAATTTTTCTAAAGTACCAATAAGCAACATTTCCCTGTCTTCCTTATTGATACCGGCCATGCTTAAAATGCGATCGGGAATCATTACACGTCCCTGTCCATCCATGGTTGCATAGTGAGCTACCCCGACAAATTGACGAACAAACTCGCGGGCATCATCATCAAGCGGGTTTAAAGCGCGAAGTTTTTTGGTGAGCTTTTGCCATTCATTTAAGGGATAGGCGTAAACGTTTTTCATTTCAAACCCGGGCACGAACACAATGGTGTTCTGCGCTTCAGGCAGAAACATTTTACGAATGCCAGAAGGAATGCTCACGCGATTTTTGTTGTCTAATTGACAGGTAAACTCACCTGCAAAATCCTGCAAAACCATTTGCCACCATTTCTTTGGGATATTTCACCACTTTGTGCAATTTTCAGGTAATTTCCTCCACAATGATAACATTATTTCGGTCAAAAAGCAAGATTATTTAGCTTTTTTTTGCAGATTTTTTTAGATGGTTGGATGGTTGAATGGTTGGATGGGGGGACAAACGTTACGATGGTACGTAAAAAACCGTTGAAACGGTTTCCTTCGCGTCCATACGGCAGCGGTGAAAGGGAAACTCCGTATATTTGCACTGCGCATGTTGTTAGACCAGGCCCGTCCCTGCAGCCCGGCGGCCGCGTTTTCACGCCTGGCTTTCTTTACGTGATTCGCAACTTACCTGCCCTCATGCGCCGCAATAGTTCCGCTCGAAACTCGCTAAACCGTTAAAACGGTTCCGCTCCTCCCCCTTCTTCTCTTGCAAATTTCCCTTTTAAAATTAGCGCCTTAAATATTTTACATTGTAATGTTGTGAGCTTAATTCTTTTCATTAGACAGAAGCAACTTTTTAAATCCGCCCCGGCCCAGATAGCGAATCTTTTCTGCGATATCTTCCTCATCGAGAATCTCTTCTTCGATGATGTAGTGGACATCCAGCAAACCGCCGGCTTTATAACCCGTGCGCATGTAATTCATTTCGTCCAGACACAAGCTCCACCCTTCAAACCAGAGGTCCAGTTCTTTGCGTTGTTCGGGCGTTCCGCCAAAATGCACCAGTAAATCGATATCGCTTCCGGCCTGAGCCGTACCGTTTTTTGTGCTACCTAACAGATAGAGTCCCTTTACGCCAAACCGTTCTGCATCCAGTTGTTCGGCAATGCGTTCTGCCATTTGTTGGCGCCACTGCCAGTGATCGGCCAGCGAATGCCCGAAAAATTTAGACTCCTCCTCGCCTTCCAGCTCGCGAATGGTCTCTGGCGGCGCAATAAGTCCCACCGCTTTTTCCTGATCGCCATTCATCAAAATATGAAAGCGCAAACCATTCGTCTCCTGAGACACATCAATTACCCGAAGTACGCGGTCCAGATTAGTAAAAGAAGGCAGTAATTCGTAAAGACAGTTAAGCGAATTTTTAAAGAACTCTTCTTTAAACACAACATTTTCATCGTCCGGATAGAGCGGCAGATATTTAATATTAGCCTCCACCAGGTCCTGGAAAAAGTGCGTGCCAAAAGAAAGATCGGGCACGTAATTGCCCTTGCGTCTGGCGATTTCTATTAAAGCCGCCGTATTATTGATATCCGAATAGGTTACGCTGACGCCCAGTTTAATATCGCCGCGGCTGCCCCAGCGGCCTGGCCCCATTAAAATAAACTGTCTTTTAGGAAGAATTTTATTCAACTCTCCCACCGCCCTTCCAACGGCTTTCATTTCATTAATATCTGTAATTTCAGAATAGGCATCCGGATCGACGAACACGATAAACTTGATGTTATCGACGATGCCGTTCGTAATATATTTGTTGGCGGTAAAAATAGTGTGCTCTTCCGGTAAGTCTTTAGGGATTTTAGCCGGGGTAGAAAATTTTGAATGACTTTGCGGTCGGCATTGTAACAGATAGAATCGTTCACCATCATGGGCGAATTCAATGTCCACCGGCGTGGCCAGTTTATTTTGCAATACCTTTAAAACCTGTTTGATTTGTGGCAAAAATTTTGTGTTTTGAAACAGCCCGTTAAAAGTGACAACCGGGTCCACCTCTTCCAGATTCGTGTTAAAACCGACATTGCGGATCATTCCATGTTCATAAACCGAAACAATTTTTTCCACCATGGGATAATCATAGCCATGCTCTTTCAGCAACTTAACAATGTCCACAGTCTCAAATTTACAGGTTTTAAGATTAATGACGTCCGCTTTGCGCGGAGAATATCGAACGATTTCATCCAGACTGACATTGGCACGTAGAGATGGCTGGCCGGGAGCGACCAGGATTGGATAATCATCGCTCAGGCGATCGACGGCGCGCGTGCCCAGCCCGGGCACCAGGCGTACCAGTCCGTCTTCGCGCCGGATACGCGGCGACCAGCGGAATTCATTATTACTAAAAGCGACGCCGGCAAAGGCCGGAAAAAAATAATCCCCCACCTGCTTGCCCACCACTTCCTGAATCATCACGCCCATTTCTTCATGAAAATCGAGCAGGCCGCGCTCCGCGCGATACTCAATCGGATCCGGCCCAATGGTCGAAGCGTACACCTCGGCAATGGCATCCAGCAGGGCTTCCAGGCGCTCGGCTTTACTCCCCTGATTGGCGATAAACAGACTTTTATATTTTCCGGAAAAAGCCGATCCCAGACGGTCTTCTAACAAGCTTGAGCTGCGTACAATCAGGGGCTTTTCGCCAAAATCATCCAGAGCCATGGCCACCCCTTTCACAATTTCTGGCGGAAAGTGAGAGCTTTTAAAAAGCTGGACCACCTGGGGATATTCCTTTCGCACCTCGTTAACCGGTTTGTATTTTTGCTCCAGCAACTCATCCAGGTTATTGTAGTGCATAAAATAGATCATGGTATCGGAAGTAATATACCAGGTTTTAGGCGTACGAATGTTTTCAAACAAATTTTGCGGGTCTTCGACCGTTTTTAAAATGCGATAGGCCAGAAACATCCCGGCGCTCTTGCCGCCCAGTTTACCGTAACTGCCAATGGGAAAGATCATGCGCTTCAACAATTCATAAAAATCTCTTACGCGCACATAGTGTTTGGCAATGTTAATAAACTCAAGCTGGTCGGTGAAAAAGCGGCGTATCAAGGAAGCGCGCACCCCAATTAAAGAAGAAGGCGCCAGAGCCATGCCTTCGGGGTTGATTTGGTAATATCGGCGCAAGGCTTCGCTTATATCGGTTAGCGAGCTGTTGCTGTCGGAAGTGGCGCGCACCAGAAAGCTGGTTTTATCTTCCTGGATCCATTGTTGAATTTTAGAAAGAATTTCAGTATGAGTTAAATATCTCGACGCCAATTCGAAAATTTCGACCGCACGTTTATTAAGATCGGCTACATTTTCCTTTTTTAGCGGCTCGTTAACTTCGCCCAAAAGTCTTGACTCTTTTTCAAATGCGGCATAGGGATTAAATTGCTGTAATAGCTCGTTTGCCTCCTCGACTCCTTTCCAGACCAGTAAATTCAACATTTTGCGCGCAATGCGAAAGTAAAGGTCCGGATCGGTACGTTTTAAAAGCTCAAGGATCACCTCCCATTCCTCAGAGCGGTGCCCGGAAAACCTGCGTTTGGTAGTTTCCCACTTATCAAAGATCTTTTTTAATTTGACGTACATAATATGGAAAGAAAGGCGTTGAGCCAGAATGTCCAGCAGATGTTTTTCGTCCAGCAGAAAGGGGCCCACATCGCTGGCCGGCTTCTTTTCGATGTAACACACGCGAATCCAGCCAACCGGTCGTTCCTGAAAAATAAGATCTGCAGTTAGACCATATGGCGATTCTTTGTAATCATCGGTCTTAAACTCTTTGTTGTGGTATTTAATTTTGACTTTGCAAATTTCCGGGAACTGGAAGGCGGTGGGCAATAAGTTAACGATTCTTTTAAAAACATCGTCGATCGTCAGTTCATCATGGTGCAAAATTTCTTCAATCTCATAAAGAACGTTGAGCTCTTTTACCCGTTCTTCGAGGGTGTCGATTAATTTATCGATGGATTGGATTTGTTTTTTTCTGGTCATCATACATCCAACATTAAATGAATACGGTTGATTAAGTTTACTTGATAGCAATAAAGATAAGAAATCCGGCGGCCAATTGCCACCGGATTTCGAGTAAGGGAGGAGCAAAAAAATTCAGGAATCAGACCCAACCGCGATCTTTGCAGGCCTGCGCCACACGCTCGATGGCAATAATGTAAGCCGCATCACGCATGTACAATTTGCGTTTGTCGGCCAGATTAGCGACCGACCAGAAAGCGGAGGTCATTTTATCATCCAGTCGTTCCAGCACTTCTTCTTTGGGCCAGTAAAAATTCATGTTGCTTTGCACCTGCTCAAAATAGCTGCAGGTAACCCCGCCAGCGTTGGCTAAAAAGTCCGGCACCACAAAAACGCCCCGTTTTTCCAGAACAGCGTCGGCTTCTGGCGTGGTAGGCCCGTTGGCGCCTTCTGCAATCAGCTTAACGCGTTTGCTAATGCGCTCCACATTGTCTGCTGTAATCTGGTTTTCAAGCGCGCAGGGCAGCAATACATCTACATCCTGATCCAACCACTGGTCGCCCGGCAAAACCTCATAACCCAATTCGCGGGCTTTGTCCTTGTCAATTCCGCCAAAGCGATCGGTAATGCCGAGCAACTCTTGCAGGTCGATTCCCTCCATTTTACGGAAGGCGTAAGAAGTTTGATCGTTTTGATCCCAGGAAGAAACGCAAATCACTTTACCGCCCAGTTGCGTATATTTTTCAATAGCATATTGCGCCACATTACCAAAGCCCTGAACGCTGGCCACGCTTTCTTCAATTTTCATATTCAGATGCTTCATGGCCTCGCGCACGGTAAAAATCAGTCCGTAGCCGGTCGCTTCTGTGCGGCCAAGCGAACCGCCCATGCCTACCGGTTTACCGGTGATAAAACCCGGGTAACGTCCGCCGGTCAGCGCTTCGAATTCATCCAGCATCCATAACATGTGCTGAGCATTAGTCATCACATCGGGGGCAGGCACATCGGCCGTTGGCCCGACATTTTTAAACACCTGACGCACCCAGCCGCGGCTAATCTGTTCCTGTTCTCGGGGACTTAGATTATGCGGATCGCAAATGACGCCGCCCTTGCCGCCGCCCAGAGGCAGATCGGCTACCGCGGTTTTCCAGGTCATCCACATGGCCAGCGCGCGTACGGTGTCCACCGTTTCCTGCGGATGAAAGCGAATGCCGCCTTTAGCCGGGCCGCGCGCATCATTGTGCTGAACGCGGAATCCTCGAAAGACCTTAACGCTTCCATCGTCCATGCGCACGGGAATACTAAAATGGTATTCGCGTAGCGGATTCCTCAAAAGTTCTCGAGTGCCTTCATCAAGGCCTATCATATCGGCAACTTTATCAAATTGTTTTTGAGCCATTTCAAATGCATTGAATGATTTTTCAGCCATGGCTTTTCCCTTTCTTAATTTATGATGAACGCTCTTTTCAACGACCAGTTAAAGGGTATAATTTAAGCATTTATTTAGCAAAAAGAAATTTCTTTATTTATTCAATTTCTTTTTGAAAGAACAAGAATTATTTCCGGGTAACATTCATTTTAACAAATAGTTATGAAACGATATTTACAGGATATCAAAAAAAGATTGAGTATAGTTTCAAAATAAGGAAAAATATCACAAATTTTGCCCAATCACAATAAAGACGCCTGCAAATAATTTTTAAACAAACCAAAACATTGTTCCTTTTTTTTTGTGCGCTTGCATTCCCTCCGGCAGCCCAGCTCAAGTCGAATTGGGCAAGGGCTTTTATTTTCTTTAAATTTAATTGAAAATGACAGCGAATCTTCTGAAATTATTGAAATGGAACGATTAAGAGTGAAAGATCGATGAGAGTAAGCAAGACCAAATTGCTGGTCATGATCGGCCTTGGATTGTTTTTGTTCGGATCCTGTAAAGAATCCTCCACGCCCCGTGTGCAAACAGACGGAGAAGAACTGCGCCAGGCATTTTCTTTGTACGGTTATGCCTTGCAATTGACGCCGGAAAATCTCTTAAGCTGGCGTGTAAAGCTGGAAAACATCTCTGGCGGCGCCACCTTAAAAAGGGCGATTGAACCAAAACGCCATTTTTCGCCGTCATTAATTTTGGCTCATGGCGATACGACATTTCTGTTTACACTGTTACAAGAAACGTTCATGTTAACTAACCGACAGATCGATCAATTACGACAAAGTCAAAATGCCCGATCCTTAAAATGGTTAAATAAGGCGGCCTTTGAGCTGGCCAGGATTTCCATTTTGGCGACATTTGAGCCGGAGCGCCAGGCCGACTTAAGAAAACAAAGCAGGCCTTTGAACACCTTTACGGTCACTTTGTTAGCCAACGGGCGCTCAGATGCGAGGTTTCTTTCTCAACGCTGGCTGACGCTGCAGAACATCTTTAACGGGCTGACCGCACAACACCTCGCAACAGGGCTGAACAACGGTAGAACTGGTTTTGTATGGGCCTGGTTAATCACAGGCGCTCTATTATTCATAACCGCTCTTCTTGTCTTAAAGGTATTGCAATATCGGCGAGGGATGGAGCAACTTCTTAAGGGAATCCGCAAATTTATCCCGCAGGCCGAACAACCTTTACCTCCTCGAAAAAAAAGATTTTACGACACCCGAGACCGGATTATTGAAGCCTTTAGGCAGTTGAGACAAAACCAGGTGGAAACCGAACAAAAACTTCTCACAGCGGCAGGGCGTTCTCGCCTATTCGAACAAAAATTAGGCGAAATAGAAAATACATTGCAAGAGGTCCTGAGCCTGCAGGAATTTTTGTGGGAAAAAGCGTCCGTTGCCCTGGCGCTCATCGATGATGAAAGGCGATTTATCCGCGTCAATCAGACATTTTGCAAACTGGCTCGTTTAACAGAAGCAGAGCTTTTAGGGCGTCCCTATTCCTCCATTTTCCAGGCGGATGGCAAACTCCATGCAGAAAAGATGCTGTTCCAGAACAATAACGGCTCCGCTAAAGACGGTTCAAAGGCAGAAAAACACATCCTCTGGTGCGGTCAAAAAGTGTGGTGGAAAACCAATATCTTTTCTTTATCGGATTCAGGTGATGAAGCAAAATTAATCATGATCGAAGATGTAACACACTGGCTGAAACAAATTCATGAACTTTCACAAAAAGCAAAACATTTCAAATTACTCTTCAATCAGACCAACGATCCCGTTTTTGTCAATCAATTGACGCGTGAACAACGTTTTGGCCCCTTTGTCGAGGTCAATAAAAAAGCCATCGAAACCTACCTGTATTCCCGGGAGGAGTTTAAATATTTGAATCCATTAACGTTGATTCCTGCAGAACATCGCGCCAAACACGAAGAGATCACGCAAAAGCTGGTTAAAGATGGACACGTGATTTACGAAATCGAATATTTCCGCAAAGACAAAAGGCGCATTCCGGTGGAAATAAACGCGCACCTGTTTGACTATCGCGATCAACCGATGATTTTATCCATTGTGCGCGACGTCTCGGAGCGCAAACGCGCCCAGCAATCATTAAAAAAATTCGGCCTGCAGCTGCGAAACCTGGCTTCTCGCCTGCAGGATATTCGGGAAGAAGAGCGTTCGATGATCGCACGGGAAATTCATGATGAATTGGGACAATTATTAACGGTTCTGAAAATTGAAATTTCGCTGTTGTGCAAACGTTTTGAAATCGATAATCCCCAGGTAAAAACAAAAGTTGGCACCATATCCGATTTAATCAATCAGGCGGTTCAAACCATCCAACAGATTACGGCCAAACTACGGCCGAGTATTCTGGATGAAGTGGGATTGATCGCCGCCCTGGAATGGCAGGCCGAGGAATTCAGCAAACACACCGGAATTCCCTGCAAAACGCATTTTCCGCAAGAAGAGATTGAACTGGATCGCGAACGGGCCACGGCGCTATTCCGCATTTTTCAGGAGTCGCTAACCAACATTGCGCGCCATGCTCAGGCCAAACGCATCTCAGTATTTTTAAAGATTTCACCGCAAAAAGTGATTCTGGAGGTCATCGATAACGGGCTGGGAATCAATCGACAGCAAATTGAATCGCCCCAGTCTTTGGGTATATTGGGCATGCGCGAGCGAGCCATGGTTTTCGGCGGGCACCTGGAAATTCACGGCGTGCCCGGCCAGGGCACCAGAGTAAAAGTAGAGCTCCCGCTGGGGGAACAATGAACACGGAACGACGAACAATCTTATAAAAGTGTGAAGCCGTGAACACTGATAAACAAGCAGAAAATATTGAAGCAAATGATAAAATTTAGCGAATGAATAAATTTCACCCAATGTTAGCGGAGAGTGAAATGATACGTATTTTAATCGCGGATGATCATGCCATTGTAAGAGCCGGTTTAAAGCAAATTGTCGCTCAGGAAAAAGACATGATCGTCGAAGGCGAAGCCGGGTCGGTTGATGAATTGTTGCAGCTTTTACCGCAAAAAGAATGGAGCGTTTTAATTCTGGACATCAACATGCCCGGTCGCAGCGGGCTGGATGTTCTAAAGGAGATCAAAACCCGCTACCCGGCGTTGCCTGTTTTGATTTTGAGTATTTACGACGAAGAGCAATACGGACTGCGCGCCATTCGTTCCGGCGCCGACGGCTATTTAAAAAAGATCAGCGCGCCGGAAGAATTGATCTCGGCCATTCGTAAGCTAATTTCCGGCGGAAAGTACATCAGCCCTACCCTGGCGGAACGGCTGGCCAATACCTTTACCGGCAAGCTATCCGAAAAGCCACACGAAAAACTTTCGCCCCGCGAATACCAGGTTATGTGTATGATTGCAGAAGGCAAATCGGCTGAAGAAATCGGGGAAACTCTGGCGATTAGCGCGCATACCGTGTATTCTTACCGGAATCGCATTTTGCATAAACTAAACATTAAGTCCAATATTGAATTAACGCGCTACGTGCTTGAGCACAAGCTGATTTAACAAAGCGGGATTGCGTTTCGCCTCCATCGCAAAAAGCTTTGTTTTATTCATTTGTAAACGCTCTATTGGTTAAGGCAAAAAAAGCTAACAGCTTCCGGTCTTTATGCCTTGTTTTGGTGAAGGCCGGTTGATCTCAAAGAAACCCCTTGTAATAATTTCTGCTACAAAAAAATCATAATTTCTTGCCTTTTTACCCACCATTTGCTTTCGTATATTTGCCTATAGAATCATCAGGAAAGTTAAGATGAGAAGCGAAAAATTTACAAGTTTGTTTACCCTCCGATTTTTCATTTTTAAAATCCCCATAGATTTACTATCACTCAAACTTTTAAGGAGGTTGACATGAGTACGTTTGTTGAAGATTTGATGGCAGAAGTAAAAGCTAAAAACCCCAACGAGCCTGAATTTCATCAGGCGGTTCTGGAAGTTGCCGAATCGCTGGCTCTGGTTTACGAACGTCATCCGGAATATCGTTCGGCAAAGATTTTGGAACGGATTATCGAGCCGGAACGTGTGGTAATGTTTCGCGTTCCATGGCTGGATGATCAGGGCGAAGTGCAGATTAACCGCGGTTTCCGCATTGAGATGAACAGCGCTATTGGTCCGTACAAAGGCGGTTTGCGTTTTCATCCTTCCGTAAACCTGGGCATTCTAAAATTTTTGGCTTTTGAGCAGGTATTCAAAAACAGCTTAACCACTTTGCCCATGGGCGGCGGCAAAGGCGGTTCCGATTTTGATCCCAAAGGCAAAAGCGACAACGAAGTGATGCGTTTTTGCCAGAGCTTTATGACCGAACTTTACCGCCATATTGGCGCCAATACCGACGTGCCGGCCGGCGACATTGGCGTGGGCGCACGCGAAATCGGTTACCTGTTCGGGCAGTACAAACGAATCAGAAATGAGTTCACCGGTGTTTTGACGGGTAAAGGCATCAACTGGGGCGGTTCTCTGATTCGCCCGGAAGCAACCGGTTATGGCGCTGTGTATTTTGCGGCAGAAATGTTAGCCACACGCGGCGAAACGCTGGAAGGCAAAGTATGTCTCGTTTCCGGCAGCGGCAACGTCGCTCAGTACACCACCGAAAAGCTGCTTGAATTAGGCGCTAAAGTGGTTACCCTGTCCGATTCCGGCGGCTTTATTTACGACGAAGAAGGCATCACCCGTGAAAAATTAGATTTTGTGATGGAATTAAAGAACCTGCGCCGCGGTCGCATTAAAGAATATGCCGAAGAATTCAAGAGCGCGGTTTACACGCCGGCCGATCCGAACCTCGATCACAATCCGATGTGGGATATCAAAGCCGACTGTGCCTTCCCGAGCGCAACGCAAAACGAAATCAACGGCAAAGACGCTGAAAACATGGTTAAAAACGGCGTATTTCTGGTCAGCGAAGGCGCTAACATGCCCACCACCATCGAAGGCGTCAGGGTATTCCTGGAAAATAACGTACTCTACGGCCCGGGTAAAGCTGCCAATGCCGGCGGTGTAGCCGTATCCGGCCTGGAAATGGTACAAAACAGCATGCGTCTGCCCTGGTCGCGCGAAGAGGTGGACAATCGTCTGCGTCACATCATGAAGAGCATCCACAAAACCTGTGTTGAAACGGCAGAACGTTACGGCACGCCTGGCAATTACGTAAACGGCGCCAATATCGGCGGCTTTTTGAAGGTAGCCAACGCCATGCTGGATCAAGGTGTGGTTTAATTCCTGAATTCTCTAAATACTTAAAACACGAAAAGGGGCTTAACGCCCCTTTTTTTATTATGCCTGTAAAATAAAAAAGCCTCCCGAAAATCTACATTTCTCGGGAGGCGCCTTTCAAATAGCTTCAATCAAACCAGACTTTTATTTCCTGCGTTCATTAAAACGGTAATACAGGGAAAATAAAAAGCCGACAAGCATGATGACCGTGCCCAACCACAGGATGTTGATAAAGGGTTTAATGGTAACCTCCGCAGCCAGTATTTCTTTTCCGGCCTCCGGAGTTTCATTGGCCTCGTTCACCACAATGGTAATTGACTTTTGTTCGACATTTATTCCATTTAAGAAAACTTTTGATTTATTGTCCACAAAGGTGGCTGGTAGGGGTTGTCGGTCATCTCCTTTGATAGAAATGCCCGGCCGTATTTCTCCTACCAGTTCTCCGCTATTTTTGTCGTAAATTTCCACAATCGCTTTTAACATCATTTCATCCGCACCCATCTGATGCGAATTCATATCATAGGCTTTGAATAGCAACAGGAAATTATGGAAATCTGTTTTTTGCCCTTTAATTAATGTCACCGTGTGTCCCGAGGTCATGGTATCTTCCGGCGGAATAATTTGAATGGGAGAAATATAAAGATCGCGTATCCATTTATTCTCAACAGAAGGGCCAACCATCCAGGCCTGGCTGTAGTCGCTCCAGTAAAACTTGCCCATGGTTTTCTTTCCGTCAACCATTAATACCACATGGTCTTTACCGTTGGCGGCCGGCATTCGCCCTTGATAAACGATTTCATATCCAAATACTTCTTTGGGCATATCTTTAGGAAAAGTTGTTTTAACAGAATGATCGTAAACCGAAGAGGTGATGATACCTATCATCATCAATCCAAGACCGGTATGAACCAGATACCCCCCAAATCCCCAATTCTTTTTGCGCAACATCTTAATTACAAGCTGTCCGTTAATTAAAATCATAAACACGGATAATGTCATGATTAGCAGAGGGATGATCTGTTTTACACCGGCAAAGAAGAAGATGATTCCCAGAACAATGCTGATTACGGCATGCACAGCAACCGTGCGTAATTTGTCCCAGCTTGAACTTTTCCAGCGCAAAAGAGGAGATATGGCGATCAAAACGGCCATTAAAACGGCAAACGGCCCAGCCATGTAATTGTAATATTCGATGGCAAAACTTTCCGCTTTTTCTTTAAAAAGCCCGCTAAGCAACGGCCACGAAGTTCCAACAAGGGTAAAAATACCCATTAAAACCAAAATCAGGATTCCCAGATTCATAAAACTCTCGCGCGTGGCCAGGTCGGTGTGAACGGGGTGATATTTAACTTCATTAACGCGGAATAAAAAGATCAGCAGTCCAATCGTCATAAACAACAGCACAAAGCCAATCAGATAGGAGCTGATTTCCGATTCTCCGAAAGAGTGCACCGAAAAATCAGTCAGAATGCCGCTCCTGGTTAAAAAGCTTCCCCAGAGCACAAGAATAAAGGTCATAATGGACAACAATAAATTGATCTTCTTCATCCCGCCCTGCCGTTTCTGAATTAACAATCCATGAATCAAAGCAAGGCTAAATAGCCACGGAATGAGCGAACTATTTTCAACCGGGTCCCAAGCCCAATAACCGCCCCAACCGAGGGTGGTGTAGGCCCAGTAACCGCCTAAGATAATACCGGCGCCCAGGGTCATTGCCGTAAAAACGACAAATGGGAAGGCCGGTTTAACCCACTTGTCATAATTTCTCTTAACCAGAGCGGTAAGGGCAAAAGAAAACGGCAGCATGGTGGCAGAATAACCGGCAAACATAACCGGCGGATGGATAACCATCCAGGGGTCCTGCAACAACGGGTTTAACCCCGCGCCATCAGGGGGGATTACACCTACAGCAAAGTTGATAGGATTAATTTCCCAGACATAGGTAAAAGGATTTTTCTTAATTAGAATCATGGCAATAAAAGCCATAATCAAATTAAAAAAACTCATCACCATAGGCTCGTCTTCTTTGCGCAGGTGCAGAATCCACAAGCCGTAAATCACGCCAAAAAGAAGCCACAATAATAAAGTGCCTTCCTGGCCTGCCCAGAATGTGGAGATCAGATAAAAAAGGCTTAAATCTCGTGAAGAATAACTAAAAACATAGCTCCATTCAAAATGATGCGCTAAAATACCATACAACAACAATACCGTTTGAAATACGATTAAGACGCCAGCCGCGTAAAAAGCGGTACGGGCGAATGTAAGTAAAGATTCCTCTCTGCGCCGGTCGTACAAATAATAGGCGACCACGCTCAACATCAGGGCTACAAACGTTAGTACGGTAGCCATAATGCCAGTAATCATAGCTCGCTCCCTTCTGGTTGATACTTGGAAGGGCATTTGACCAGAAGTTCTTTGGCATGAAATACGCCGTTTTCATACTTGCCTACACAAACAATGTGCGAGGCCTGATCAAAATTACCGGGTTTGGCTCCATCATAAACGACATCCAGCAATTCGCCGTTTTCATCCCGGATCTGAAACCTGAACTGATTGGTCTTCACGTCGAAATGCCCGCTCCCCACGCGTTCGCCTTTAACCTGCACCGTTTCATTACTTTGCCTGGCCTCGCCAATGGTAACGTAAGGCGTAAGCGAACTGTTAAAAGATATTGCGGCCCAGATGGTGAAACCAACAATGATTAACCCACCAATGATATATTTTGAACGCATATCTGGCGCTCCTTTTTTCGTTTAACTTTTAAGAATCCGATTTCTCGTTTGAATGTAGATGTTTAATCTCTTGTTCCAATTTTTTTACGGCGCGGTCTGTTTTCCATAAATAAACAAAAATACCGCTCCAGATAACCAGATTGATGATCATAACCACATATTCGGGATTCATTTTATTCCTCCAAAAGTTTATTTTCTTCATGTAAACGTAAAAGCATCTGTAATTTTACCTGAGCCTTACGCACCTTAAACAACCAGAAATATAAAAGCGTATGAAAAAACAGAGAAGAAAAGAAGACGATGCGTTGGCGAAATTCCAGATGAATTTTCCCCTGGGTATTAATTACCGGGTCAGGATGCAATGAAAAGTAGATGCGCGGCACGATGAAAATAAAAAACGGTACGGTTACAAAGGCCAACAAAGAATAGACTGCAGACAATCGCGCTTTACGATCCTCCTGCTCCACGGCAGAGCGTAACGAAAAATAGGCGCCATAAATCAATAGCAGGATAAAGATCGATGTTTGACGCGGATCCCAGTTCCAGAATGAGCCCCAGGTAACTTTTGCCCAGATCGAGCCGGTTACGGTCGCCAGAATGGCAAACAGAATGCCCAGTTCATTGCTAATCTGGGCATAGGCATCGTACAACAAATCTTTAGTGCGCAGGTACATAAAACTATAATAGGCCGCCATAAAAAAGAAAACCACACATATCCAGGCTACCGGCACATGAAAATAGAAGACACGCGTGTATTCTTTTAACACTCTGGGTTCCAGAGGCGCCCAGGTAAACGCCCCAATAATGACCAGAACAATCCCAGGGTAAATAATTATTTTCCATAATTTAGACATCTTCAATCCATCCCCCGTTTTATTTATCTTTGTAACGATTTAACGGTCACATTTCTTCCGCGCCTCATTCATTCCAGACAAAATCGAACAACAAAACACTGGTTACAATGATGATAACCCCATAAGCAAACAGCGCCTGTAGTTCGTTTTGCGCTTCCATTAGTTTTACGGATTCAGACGCTTTGCGCGTGGCGCTAATTCCACTGATCAGCACGGGTAAAAGAATGGGAAACGATAGAACGGTAAATAACGCTCCCTTTGTGCTGGCTTTGGAGATGATCGCCGCAACCATTGTCCCTCCGGCAGCCAAACCAAAATTGCCGATTAAAAGGGTGAGTAAAAATATTTGATAATTTAAAATCTTAAAATTCATCACCGCTATAAATAAAGGGATTAAAATAACTTCTAATAACATCAATAAGATCAGATTAAAAAGAAACTTGCCCAGATAAATACTGGTCGGCCGGGCAACTAATTTAAGCGTATCGGCCGTGTGCGTCTCTTCTTCTCTTATAAAAATATGCGAAAGTCCGGACATCGATGAAAAGAATAAGATGATCCAGAACAGCGATGCCAGAATACGCGCCGTAGCCGTATAGGTGCCAATAGAAAAGGAAACCGCGCTCAGGGTTACAATGGCAAAAAGCAAAATGGCATTAATCGCGTAACGCGTTTTAAATTCCTGCTGAATATCTTTAAGAAAAATAAGCCAGACCTGTTTCATCAGTTTCCCACTTTAATTATTTGATCTGCCAGCAATAAATCGTCCTGATCATTGGTAGAAATTACCAAAATTTTTTCTTTTTTATGTTCTTCTAAAATACGATAAACAGCCTGTATCCCTTCCTGATCCAGATTTGAACGCGGTTCATCAACAAACAGAATTTCAGGATCATGCATTAAGGCGCAAATGTATTTCAGACGCTGCTGCATACCGGAAGAATATGTTTTGACGGGATCGTCCTCACGACCGGCCAGCTTAAATAACTCCATCATCTTTCTGATTTTTTCCGAATAATTTTTCAGATTACGCATGCGGGCAAAAAAATCAATATTTTCCTGAGCGGTTAATTCCTGATAAAGTTGCAAATAAGGGCCTACCAGACCAATGTACCGGTAAATCTCGCCCCGTTCAATAACATTCCCATTATTACGGTAAATTACCTTTCCACGCGTCGGAGCCATTAAATTACAGAGAATTTTGACAAGCGTCGTTTTCCCTGAACCGTTTGCCCCGGTAATGGCAATGGATGAGCCGCTTTTGACCTGGAAGCTAATATTTCTCAGAACCAGAAAGTTTCCGAATCGTTTAACAATTTTCTCAGCGATCAATTCCATTTTAAAATCTGACAAAACCTTAACAGAACCTCTTATTAAATAAAAAATTTAAATTAAACAAATTTAGAGAATGAGACAAATAAATCAGAAAGTTTTTGGAAAGCTTCTTTCCTAAGATCTGTCTCGCCATGGAGGCTGTTGCAAATTCAGTTTGAGTAAAATTCAAAAAATTTGTAAATTCTGGGCGACAGATAAAACAAGTAATAACAAAGGAATTCCATGAGTTTTATTACTTATAATCGCTCACAAATGAATCTCTTTGGCTATAGTGTGGAAGATTTTGCCAGAGACGATCCAAAGAGTCGATTTGTAGTGGAGTTGGTTTCGCGCCTTGATTTAAGTGCACTTTATTCCCGTTATAGTTCACAAGGCGGTGATTCTTATGCCCCAGACATGATGCTTGCCTTATGGTTTTATGCTTATAGTAACGGCATTACCAGCACCCGTAAGCTGGAGGAATTGTGTAAATATGATACGCGCTACATTTATATCACTGGGAATCAGCATCCGGATCATAGTACATTAAGTCGTTTTCGCAAGGCACATTTGGATTTATTAGACCAATATTTTGTAGAGATACTTTTAATTGCCCAGGCCGAAGGCATAAGTAGTTTCAACCAGATAGCCATAGATGGCACGAAAATCAAAGCGCACAGCAGTAAGCGTCATGGCTACACTGAGGATCAATTAGACAAACGTATAGAGAAGTTAAGAGCAGAGATCAAGCAATACATGCAGCGCTGTAATTTTGTAGAACAGGGGGCCACGGATGAATTAGATTTAGAAACTCTTCGAGCGGAGAAAGAACGGCTTGAGCGCTTAGAGAAAGAGATATTAGAACGTAAAGCCCAATTGAAAGAGCGTAAGAAACAGCTCAAATCAGAACACCGTTCAAGACATCAAATAAATGTAAAAGAGCCGGATGCCCGCATGATGCCTTCGGTGGATGGACCGGGCTATAACGCACAATTAGGCGTAGATATGTCCAGTCATTTAATAGTAGCTCATGAAGTCGTAAGCCAGCCCAACGACCAGGGTCAATTCATACCGATTCAAGAACAAGTAGAGAAGAATCTTGGTTCAGATGATAAGCGATCTTACACGGCCGATTCCGGTTATCACAATAGCACAGACCTAAAAGAATTGGAAGAAAAGCAGATTGATGCCGTAATAGCCGATCCCCAGTTATCCAATCGTTCGATAAAGGAGACACCAACCTCCAAGGAAGAATTGCAAAAAGAAGAAAGAAAACTAAAACGAAGTGATTTTGTGTATCATGAACAGGGAGATTACTATGAATGTCCGACGGGTAAGAAGCTTTTTCCAGTTGAGAGGAATAGCGAACGGATCGTATATCGTTCCAATGATTGTCAGGACTGTCCCTTAATTAATTTATGTATTTCCAGTAAAAAGAAAGTTAAGCAAATCCATCGTTCAGTTAATGAGAGTTATTGCGAACGTATGGCGAAAAAGTTACAAACTTCAGCGGCGCAGGAACGACTAAAGAAGCGTTCGGTGACAGTTGAACCTGTTTTTGGTAACTTGAAGCATAATTTAGGCTATCGTGGATTTTCCTTATCTGGTCTTAATAATGTTCGTAGTGAATTTACGTTAATGTGTATTGGGCATAATATTAATGTTCTATTTAAAAATATGTTAGGGAAACGTTTAGCAGCGTTTATAACAGCATCACAAGAAAAAGATGATCTATTAATTTTATTTTCAAAGAATATTTTGGCGTTTTTAATTCTATATTTTGCCCAACGCTTAAGAATGAGAAAAAATTATCAATATCGGAGAATATAAGCATTAATTCCTCCCCCCCATGCAACAGCCTCCATGGCGGGATGCGAAAATTTTTGTGCCGCAGAAATGGTTGAATAGTTGATTAGTTGAATGGTTGAATGACAACTGTCCACATTCAGCGTTCCCCTCTCCCAGACTTTATTCTGGAAGAAGGGGGGCAGGTAGTGAGGGCATTTGAAATTATTTTTAATTTAAAACACTCTTTGCGCCCTTTGTGACTTCTCTGCGCGCTGTGTGCTGTGCGCTCTGTGGTTGCTTAACCCCCTGCGGAAATTTTTTTGGTTGCCGCCATGGAAATTAAAGTATTCATTCGGCAGGCGGCTATTTACTTTTCCTTTTAAGGTCAATGCATTTGTGTCGGTGTTTAGTCTTCGGCGTCCTTTCCTGTTGTCCCCCACAATGAACATACCTGCCGTTCTGTTAATGATTAGCTTGAACGATGTCCAGATCCAGCCGTAAAACTAAAAAAGCCCCCGGAAAGGGGGCTTTAATTAAATTATTAAATCAGGCAATTTTTTAATAGCGAACCGTAATGCCTATGTTAAAAAAGCGCGGCAGGCCCATAAATACTTCTGCGTCGTCTGCAGAGTGGGTTTTGCCATTGCTGGTATAAGCATTGTACTGGCTATTGTCCGTGGCATCCTGTATGTAAATCTGATCAAATACATTGTAAACATGGGCAAAAACTCTGAATTTCACGCCCTGAAAATGGAAAGGCAGATCATACATCACGTGCAAATCCATCACGCCATAATCCGGCACTCTCCATGGTTGAGCGCGATCGGCCAGATCTATTCTGTCAAACGGATTAAAGTCTGACCAGTAACGGGCATAATATCTATAAACTATCTGCGTATTCAAACCGCGAATTGGGAAGAATGAGCCGGCAAGAGCCAACTGCGTTTGCGGAGCATCGCCCACCATCAGGTCGCGGATGTAGATGCTGTACGGAATACGGAGTCCGGTTTCGATGTAGCGCGCCTCGCCCTGAACATCTTTTGTGTACATCCAGTGTCCGATAGATCCGGCAAAGTCCAGACGCCATAAGCGCGAAGGTTGATAGGCGCCTTCAAATTCAATACCGTAATGCTCCTGATTCACACCGGAGAGATAGACCAGATATTCTTCGCCTTCGAACGGAAAAGAACTTTCGCGGAAAGTGCGGTTATTCCATTTGGTGTAATAGACATTGGTTTTTAAAACAAACTGGCGATTGGCCGAAGTATAATTCATACCAAATTCCACAGAGGTAAAAGTGGAATTTTTGTAATCCTCATTTTTAATTCCATTGTAATCGTCAATTACATCATCAAAAATGGGTACTTTAGAAACATAACCGGCATTGGCATAAACCTGTGTCTGATCGGTAGAACGATAACTAACGCCGCCCTTAATCTGATAGCCCGGCAACACGTCGGTTTCGGCTTTTAACTTACCGCCATCCGGTCCTTTTTTGAAGTGGTTCAGATAAGAGTATTTAATTCCGGAATAACCGAACATACCATAGGCCGTTGTACGATCTTTGGAGTATTCAGCCTGAACAAAGCCGCCCAGCCAGTCCACATCATTGGTAAAATAATAGGCAATTTTATCGCCCAGCCCAACTTTTTTATTGGGATTAAATTCATCGGAATTATCGATGTAGTATTCGCCGCCCAACAGATCGCGCACTTCACGATAGTGGTCGATCTCGGCCTTGCGCCAGTCAATACCGATTGTAGATTTGATATTATCAGATACCTTATAATTAATCTTAGAAATGGCTCCAATGGTCCACTGGTTATTGCGGCTATTGCGCAAAATACCCAGCGACTGACCGTTTTCTTTGGTCAATGCTTTTTTGTCCACATAGTAAGTTCCCGCAGGTCCTCTATTCATTTCGATGGTTTGATCCCAATCATAAATCCAAGGCGACGGGCCATAATAGAACTTATAATTTTCACCGCCCAGAACGCCATTGGCATCGCGACGATAAACCTTTCCATACGTGCCGGTTCCGCCGCCGTGCCCGCCAGAATAATAGAATACGTTATACAGTGTCATGCGGTCGGTCAAATTTGAATACCAGTTCAAGTTCACAATCGGCTTGTGGAAAAAGTTTTCACGCTCATTGATAAAATTAGCGCTGTAACGATCATGCGTACTTTCGTTCCAGGCCTGTTTGCCTTTATAAGCAGGATTTACCGGCGCCCAGTTCTGATTGTACTCTCTGCCGCGTTCTTTAAATTTACTAAAAGCGGCCGGATCATAATCGGACAAACCGGCGGCATAGGCGCTGTCATAAACGGCGATATTCTGTTTATACAAATTTTGTCCGTGGCGTTGCGGCGCGCCCAGGGCGTAAATTTCTATGCGATTATTTTTATTAATATCCCACGAAGCGCCCAGATAATAGGCCCAGGCATCGGTCCAGGTTTTATCAATCAAGCCGTCGCCAGTTTTGCGCACCAATGCGGCATTAAAGGCAAACTTGTTGGCAATTAAACCGGTATTGGCCACAACCGTGGTCTTTAAGAACATACCCGTTCCGTATTCTTGCTTAAATTTAAGACCGGGCTTGGTTTTGGTAGGATCGGTAATCACATTCATCGTACCGCCAATGGAAGGCGTAGCCAGGTTAATGGCGCTCAAACCGCGCTGAACCTGAATGGAGGCCGTGGCATCGCCAACGCCATCCCAGTTTGACCAGTAAACCCAACCATTTTCCATATCATTTACCGGCACACCATTGATCATGATGGCCACATTTCTCTGATTAAAACCACGAACATTGATGCGTGCATCGCCAGCTCCGCCACCCTGCTGCGTGGCATAAACACTGGGCGTCGTGTTCAATACCATAGGAATGTCCCGCGAACCAAGACGAAGCTCCATCGCTTCTTTTTCAATGTTGGTAAAAGCCACCGGCGTTTCACGCTCTTTAGCGCGATCGGCTAATACTTCAATGGTTTTGGTAAACAAAAATTCGGTCAGGGCAAAGTCGTGCCTGACGTCTCCCTTAACCACAATTTCCACCTCCTGATCGGCATAACCGACAAAGTTACAGACCAGAGTGTAAACGCCATCAGGAGCTTTAAAATAATACATTCCATCCTGATCAGAAGCGGCGCCCATCGTGGTACCTTTTAAATAGACATTGGCTCCGGCCAATGGTTCACCCGTTGCCTTATCAATCACCTTACCGGCAATCGACCCGGCAAACAGATTAGAGGCAACAAAGAGTGTGAGGAAAAAAAGTAAATAGGTCTTCATAGAACCCCCTTAATAAATGGTTAGTGAAACAACTACTCTTAACTGAGTTAACAAAGTTCAACCCAGATTATTAGATTTGTGTTAAAATCATATTAAAAAAAAATGAGGTCAAAGACAAATCCTATCAAACAAAACTAACCTATGCATAAAAAAATAAAAGTCCCCTTACTAATAAGGAGACTAAATCAAATAAACAAATAAAAGACCGGGTATGTAGCAGAAGGCGTTATGTATGTTTATGCAAAAACTTGCATCTATATTACTAAAGGGCCGCGCAAAAGATACTTGTTTAGTTTTTTTTAACTTCGCTTTTAATTATTTCGCTGACCACTCTTTCTAAAATTTCCGCTCGATCATAAAATTTATTTTTTATTCTCATTTTGATTAATTCGATTTTTTTTCTCTCTAATTCACTCATATCATCATCTCTTTTGCTAAAAGATTTATTGTAAACCATTAACATTTTACCTCTTGCTAACAAAGGCTTTATTAAACTGTTTTAAATATTCGGATGGCTTAAAGAGAACTTTAGGGGAAGATCGGAAAGGTGGCAATTATTAGAATACTTCATATTTATGGCGGTGTGGTTGAATGGTTGATTAGTTAATTAGTTGAATGGTTGAATAGTTAGTCTGTCATTCCAAATTTGTTTCTGTAAATATAGTGAATTCCTACCACCGTTTATGTAGGGGCGAAGGATTTTCAGGGATAATTCAGCGCTGGTAAGCATTAATCTTTAGTCATATAAAAAAAGCGCTCTGAATAAAATAGGGTTGGAAATCCATCGCCTTTGCAAGTACGTTCATTCCTGATCTTTTGTCTGGGAGTGAGGATCGAGCGGGCAAGGGCAATTTAATTTAAAACATTCATTGCGCCCTTTGTGACTTCTCTGTGCGCTGCGCGCTGCGCGCCGTGCGCTCTGTGGTTGCTTAAATTCCTCTGCGGGAATGTTTTTGTTTGCTGCTATGCTGTACTAGAATTAAAAATTATCACGCGGAGCGGGAGGCTGTGCCCGAATTACGAATTACGAATAGTAGAGTGCCGATTTGCTTAGCTTTAGTCTTAAATGTTAAATAATTTTCTACGCTTATTGGCGTAATCTGCGAGAAAATTACTTTACGTACGTTGCGGTTGTGCTGCCTTAGTTGTTAATGGGAATCTCAAAAATTATTTTATTGCCAATTTCATTCTTTTCATCCAGATACATTTTACCGCCGTGCGCTTCAACGGCCAGATTGCAGAAGGTGAGCCCAAGACCGCGACCAACGCGGTATCCTTCTTTTTTGATTTCTATTTGACGAAATTTGTTAAATACATTATTGCCATACTTTAACGGAATCTGCTGACCATAATCATGAATAGAGGCGCCCACTGTATGTTCTGTTTTAAACGTCTTAACATCCACGCGCCCATCCGTCGGAACGTTTGCCAGGGCAAAACTCAACAGGTTATCAACAACCCGTTCCATTACGGAGACATCAAGCTTTATGTAAGGCATCTGTTCGACAAAATCCACATTAATCTGTTTATCTGCAGCTTCCGGAAAGTCTTTAATCCGCGCCAGACTGTTCTCCACCACGTCATTCAGGCTGGCCAGTTCCAGTTTTAGCGACATGGAACCCGTCTCTATTTTGGTGATGTCGATCAGGTTCATAACCATGCGCAGTAAATTTTGTGTGCTGCGATCAATGCGATCTACATATTTTTTAAGATTGGACATACTGTCATCGAGGCCCATCATCAACATTTGCAAGTTACCCTGAATCACAAAAATGGGATTCTTCATATCATGAATGATCAGATGATTCAGTTCCTCTTTGAACTGGTCCATCCGTAGCAAGCTTTGATTTTTTTCTTCAAGCTCCTTATTTTTTTGTTCTAATTCATCATGATATTTTTTTATGCGTAACAAAGATTTTACTCTGGTCAACAGTTCAATATTTTCAAACGGCTTGGAGATAAAATCATCGGCACCGGCCTCAAGGCTACGTATTTTACTTTTTAAATCTTTTAAGGCAGTAATCATAATAATGGGGATAAACTTGGTGGGAGACTTTTTCTTAATCCGTTCGCACACCTCAAAACCATCCATCTTAGGCAGCTTAATATCCAGAAGAATAAGATCCGGATTCTCTTTTTCTACTAACTTAAGAGCATCCACCCCATTATGCGCGGTAATGATTTTGTAGTTTTGCGGCTTTAAAAAATAGGCTATTAAATCTACGTTTTCCTTGTCGTCATCAACAATTAATACTTTGGGTTGCGTATCCATCGCCAGGTTTCTTTCCACTGTTAATTCAGGACATCAACTTATGAAGATTTTTCTTTGACTTCAAGTTTAAACGTAGAGCATTTTTGTAATTTCTTTACGCAACTTGGCCATGGTCTCTGAATGGATCTGAGAAATTCGTGATTCGGAAACATTTAATATCTTTCCGATTTCTTTGAAGGTTAATTTCTCGTAATAATACAGAGTGATGGCTAAACGCGTTTTCTCCGGCAATTTTTTAATGGCCTTTAATAACACTCTTTTCATCTCTTCTTCTTCAATTATTTCATCTGCTCTTACATAATCCTGATCTTCAATAAGATCGTAAAGGTTTTGCTTGCCGTTATTATCTAAAGGTTTATCCAATGAATACAGAGTGGCGGAGTTTAAATCTCTTTTAATATTTTTAACATCTTTTTCGTTTAAGCCCAGGCCGTTGGCAACTTCTTCATCCGTATAATTTCCAGAAAATTTTTGTTCCAACTCTACGCTTTTATCACGAAAATGATTCAACTTTGCCCTTAACGACCTTGGAATCCAGTCCAGCTTGCGCAGCTCATCAATGATTGATCCTTTAATACGAGGAATGGCATAGGTTTCAAACTTAATTCCGTATTCCGGATCGAAACGATCAATGGCTTCTGCCAGGCCCACCACGCCAATTTGATAAAGATCATTTTCTTCTAATGCTTGGGGATAGTTTTTAATCATCTTACGCACAACATATTTTACAAGTCCCATGTACTTAAGCAGAAGTTGTTGGCGGATTTTAAGATTGCGTTGGGTTTTGTAGTCTAACCACATGGCGTCTATAGAATTACTCATCATTACTCACTCCTCCATTTTTATTTGCTCAGTTATTTATTATGCATTTTCTATGCCAAACGGCGAAGATTTGTTCTTACAACGACACTTTAACCATTGTTTTAAAATGAGTTACAAAAAAGACATCGCAAAATAGATGGCGTTGATATTTCGGCCACTGCCTTAAAATCGTCCAAATAATGAACAATTTGGTGTATGAATTTTAGTCACTTGTTTTAAAAAGAATGGAATATTAACAGGGCTGTCATAGTATCGACCGGGCTGATTTGGTGCATATAAAAATGGAATGCAAAAAAAATTTTTTTGAGGCCATTTTTTTTGATTTAGGACTTGCGTTTTTTCAATCATTTTACTATTCTTACTCATCAATATTTTCCGGAGATTAAAATGATCGCCTGTTTAATATACCGCAAGTCTTTGGCGTTTTTTATAACCGCACAGGATCAAATTAAAGGGGAATACTTATGAATCGCTTCAGTTTTGTTTTGGTTGTTATTCTTTTAAGTTCTAGTTTTTTAATGGCTCAGTCGATGAATGCTTTTAATGATGAAAATGAAAATTACTTCAACGGCGGATTTGGCATGACCTGGATCGACGGCACCGCCTATACCACTTTCACCCTGACGCCTGAATTTTCCTTTGGCAAATTCGGAGTGGGCTTAAACATTGAATTGTTGTTCAACAATTCAGAAGGCTTTAAATTTCGTAAAACCGGCTGGGACAAAGGCGCCGGCGCTTTACGCATGATTCGCTACATCAGCTGGGGGCATAAAACCGATCCCGTTTACACGCGAATCGGTACGCTGGATGGCGCCATTTTGGGTCATGGTTTTATCATGGGCTACTACACCAATCAGGCCAATTACGATTACCGAAAAATCGGCATGGCGCTGGACATCGATTTTAAAAAGTTTGGTTTTGAGTCGGTAACCAGCAATCTGGGCAACCTGGAAATTTTAGGCGGCCGTTTTTACTACAGACCGCTGGCTGCAAGCGGCATTCCCATTCTCAAAAATTTTGAAATGGGCGCCACCTACATCGGCGATTTTAATCCGGACAATCGAAAAAGCACGCACGACGCCATTACCGAGTGGGGCTTAGATGTGGGGTTGCCAATCATAAAGAACAAATTAATAACCACCACCATTTATGCTGATTACGCCAAAATCAACAACCACGGCGACGGTAAGGCAGTCGGCATTATGGCTTACATTCCCAATGTAATCGGCGTTTTTGGCATTTACGCTAAACTGGAACGCCGCTTTTTGAGCGCAGGCTTTTTACCCAATTACTTTAACAGTCTTTATGAACTGGAACGAAATGCCCTGCCAGCCGATTATTATGGAATTGATGATCCTACCAGAAGCGTTTTAACCAAAGCCCAGTACCTGGATTATGTTGAAGCGACCCAGGGTATCTTTGGCGAATTAGCCGGACAAATTCTGGGTAAAATTCGTCTGGTCGGTAATTACCAGCAAAACGAAAACGTCAAAAATAGCGGCATCCTCCATCTGGAAGCGCGTTCCAGAGACCTGGTGCCCAACTTTGAATTAAAGTACACTTATGATAAGGTCGGTATTGGCGAGTTTGGCGATGTATTCACGCTCGATTATCGCTCTGTGGCACAGGCTATCATTGGCTATCGGACGTTTAAATATCTGTTGGTTTCCATGGTCTATCGCTGGAATTTCATTTACGATGAAGAAACAGGCGAATACAAACCAATCGAACGCGTAATGCCGCAGGTTAGTTTTTCCATGCCGTTCTAAGGTGAAGGGATGGTTGAATGGTTGGGTGAACGCTGGATTTTGACTCTAAAAATTATTATGTTCCAAAGAAGCGGAGATTTGTAAATAGATTAATTTAATTAGATAAAGTTTAATCCATGGGTGGGGGCCACTATGTTTAATTTGAAACACGTTGTGCACGACTGGGTCGTGGAGCCGGTACTGTCTTTTGTTGCGCCGGCTCAGTGTTTAATTTGCGGGGAACCGCTATTGCAGAGCCACAAAGTTGTTTGTCAAAGCTGCTACAGCAAAATTTCTCCGCTTGATCCGGCCTATCTGGAAAGTTTGCGCGATGAAATCCGTACGCCCTATTTTGACGATTTGATCGTCTGTTATCCATTCGATCAAACGTTTCAGTACTTAATCCATCTTCTTAAGTATCAGCGTCAATTTTCCGTGGCGGAGCTTTTTGGAGAGCGCTTAGCCCACTTTGTCCCGCTTAATTTTGACCTGGTAACCGCCGTTCCTTTAAATCCTGCGCGCTACAAAGAACGCGGCTACAATCAGAGCGAGCTGATCGCCAAACAACTTTCCAACATTACGCGTATTCCGCTATCTTCCAATCTCCTAATTCGTCTGCGCAACACACAATCGCAAACCAAACTCTCGCGCGAAGAACGCAAAAAGAACGTCAAAGACGCTTTTACGATTAACGGCGAGGTGGAAGGAAAACGCATTTTACTGATCGACGATGTGATTACCACCGGCAGCACACTGAACGAATGCGCCAGAGAATTGAAGAAGAACGGCGCCAGTTGGGTTACGGCGGCAGCGCTGGCCACACCAACCGATTTTTTTCAGTCGGACGACATCTCGCAAATGGATGTTGGCGATCGGATGTTAAATCAAATCCATGGATAAAAACAAAAACCCGGGATCTGCTGGATTCCGGGTTTTTGTTTTTAACGTTACCGTGAAATGTTAATCTTCAAACGCGGCAACCGTTCATTTTCTGAATTCGCAATCAAATATTTTTGACTTCTTTCACCAGCTCAGTAACCATCTCCTTGGCGTCGCCAAACAGCATCATGGTTTTGGGATCGTAAAACAACTGGTTATCGACGCCGGCAAAGCCCGGACTTAAACTGCGCTTAATAATCATTACCGTACGCGCTTTATCTACATTTAGAATGGGCATTCCGTACAGCGGACTGTCTTTATCGGTTCGTGCGGCAGGATTAACCACGTCATTAGCGCCGATGATCAAAGCCACATCTGTGTTCTGAAATTCATCGTTAATCTGATCCATTTCGTAAAGCATGTCGTAGGGCACATTGGCTTCGGCCAGCAGTACGTTCATGTGGCCGGGCATTCTTCCGGCAACAGGATGAATGGCATAGCGCACCTGAACGCCTTTTTCTTTTAACAGTTCAGCCAGCTCGTGTAAAACATGTTGTGCCTGAGCCACCGCCAACCCATAACCGGGTACAATAATGACGGAGCGAGCAGTATCGAGCACCACGGCGGCATCTTCGGCAGTGTATTGCGTAACTTCCGCCTTGTCTTTGCGTACGCCGCCGCCCCCGCCATCGGTACCCACCGCGGCAAACAACACGTTGGCCAGCGAGCGGTTCATGGCCTTGCACATGATATTGGTCAAAATAATGCCCGATGCGCCCACCAGCGCGCCGCTGATGATCAACACATTATTGGAGAGCACAAAACCTGTCATCGCCGCTGCCAGACCGGAATAGGAATTTAAAAGGGAAATAACCACCGGCATATCCGCCCCGCCAATCGGGATCACCGACGTGATACCCAAAATAACGGCAACGCCGATAATGACCAGCAAAAACATTTCCACCGAAGGATCGGCCACAAAAAAGCCGCCCAGCGCCAGCGCAACAAACAACAAAACGCCGTTGGCAAATTTTTGACCGGGAAAGGTAATCGGAGCGCCGGTCATTATGCCCTGCAATTTAGCATAGGCGATCAAACTACCCACCAGCGTAACCACGCCGATGAGCAAACTGAGCACCAGAGTAATGCTCACATCGATATTCATTACGCCCTGCACGCGCACGTATTCGGAATAGGCCACCAGCGCCGAGGCCGCGCCGCCAAATCCGTTAAACAGGGCCACCATTTGCGGCATGGCCGTCATTTCTACGGTTTTGGCCACATAAGCGCCAATCGCCGCGCCGATAATCAATCCGGCAATGATGTACGTAAAATCGAGAATATTTTTATCCAACAACGTCACAACAATCGCAATCAGCATTCCTAACATGGAAAGCAAATTACCCTTGCGCGCTGTTTTGGGCGAGCCTAACCACCTGAGCCCGATGATAAAAAAACTGGCGGAAATCAAATAAACAATATTCGTAATCGTAACCATAGTTCAGCTCCCCTACCTTTTTTGCCCGGTTTTGTCTTTTTTAAACATCTCAAGCATACGGTCGGTAACCAGGTAACCGCCGACCACATTAATGGTTGCGGTAATCACTGCCAGCAGCCCAAGAATTTTAGCCACCTGATTGTGCCCGGCGCCGGCGCTGATTAAAGCCCCCACAATGGTAATGCCCGAAATGGCATTGGAACCGGACATGAGCGGCGTGTGCAGCAATGGGGGAACTTTTGTAATAACCTCAAAGCCCACAAATATGGCCAGAACAAAGATGTACAATGAAATTAAAATACCATCCATTTTACCTGCCTCCTTCTTTCAAAGCGCTGGCTATTAACTCGTTAACCACTTCTCCGTCACGAGTAATGCAAGCTTTTAACGTGATTTCATCTTCAAAATTAAGCGTTTGATCTTTAAATAATTGTTTAAACAAATTGGTGACCGTTTTGGAGTACATCTGACTGGCATGTACGGGCACCATGGCCGGCAAATTGACCGCGCCATAAATTTTGACGCCGTGTTTTTCGACGGTTTTGCCGGCTTCTGTTAGTTCGCAGTTCCCGCCCTGTTCGGCAGCCAGATCGATAATCGCCGCGCCTTCCGGCATCAGTTTGACCATCTCTTCCGTAATCAACAGCGGCGCGCGCTTGCCAAAAATTTGCGCGGTGGTCACCACCACATCCATTCTGGAAAGCCTGCCGGCAATGGCTTCCTGTTCTTTTTTCAGAAAGGCTTCCGATTGTTCCTTCGCATACCCGCCTTCGGTTTCCACGTCCTCTTCCGGCAGTTCCATTTCGATGAATGTTGCGCCCAGACTCTGCACCTGTTCCCGTACGGCCGGCCGCGGATCGAAGGCCTCTACTCTTGCCCCCAGGCGACGAGCCGTGGCAATGGCCTGCAAGCCAGCCACCCCGGCGCCCAAAACCAGCACATTAGCCGGCGGAATGGTGCCCGCTGCGGTCATCAACAGGGGGAACATCTTGCCCACCATGTTTGCCGCCAGCAGCACCGCTTTGTAGCCGGCCACCGTGGCCATGGCGCTTAAGGCGTCCATGCTCTGCGCCCGGGAAATTCGTGGCACAAATTCCAGCGCAAAGGCGGTCACCTTTCGCTCCGCCAGAACACGAACCACGTCCGGATTGGCCAGCGGCGCCAGAAAACCGACGTAAACACCGCCCTCCTTAATCTGTTTTGCCTCTTCCACGGTCGGCGCCTGCACCTTTAAAACGACATCAGCCTGCTCGTAAAGCTTTGCCGCATCATCCACTAATTGGGCGCCGGCCTGCTCGTAGGCTTCGTCCGCAAACGAAGCGCTTTCGCCGGCTCCCTTTTGCACCAGCACTTCATGCTCCATTTTCGTAAGAACGGAAACCATCGCGGGAACAAGCGCCACTCTTGTTTCGCCTTCCCGAATTTCTTTTGGGATTCCTACTTTCAAGGTTTACCTCCGTTTTTTATTTTGTTTTTTCTGCGTAACACTTTATCCTGTAAATTCGCCTTTTTGTCCGCATTTTTCGATCGTCTGCTTACACTCAGTTCTGCCACCCAAACATCGATTAGATGAACGTTAACCTCAACTGCCCAGCCAGAAGGCAAAGATCAATAAAATTCCTGTGAAAAAATGCAAACCGATGGTCGAGACATTGACCTTCAACAATTCATAGGGCAATCTGGACCTATCGGAATCTGGCGCGCTCCAGGCTTTAAGCCATTCTCTGCCCCACTGCACCGCTTTGTAGAGCAGCGCCGCCGGCAATAAAGCAATTAGCACATAGGGCGTAGAAAGCTCCGGACGAATAACGCCCAGCACGGCCAGAAAAATGATGAAGGCAAAGCTAAACACATTAAAAGCCACATAATAGGCAAACGGCCCTTCGTAAAGGATTTGATTGTTTTGGATTTTAGCCAGACGCACCACCCAGGTGTTTTTCCCGACGCGCGCATCGGCCGGGGCATCCTGAAACTGGTTGATCCACACCACTAACATGATTAAAATCGCCACCGGCACCGAAGCCAGCAGGGGACGCATGTAGTGCCAGTTAGCCAGATCGTTGTGGACGATCGGCTGGGTCAACACAAAATGCGTCCCCAGCACCATGATGGGGCCAAAGCCAAGCGCAATGGAAAGTTCGCCCAGGCCATGGTAGCCCAGCCTAACCGGATTCCAGGTGTAAAGCATGCCCAGAAGCACGCCCAAAATACCAATCCACAAAAGCGGACTGTTGCCCAGAACAGAGCCGGTAATGCGGGCGTTCAAATAAAACCCGATTACCAGAGTTGTGGCAAAGGCCAGCACGGCCGCCAGCAAAATCTTGTAAGGACGAATCAGGCCGGCCTGAATCATGCGGCTGCCGCCGTTAAAGGGACTGAACCACTTATTGTACTCATCGTTTCGGGATGTGTGGTCAAAATAATCATTGGACAGATTGGTGCCGGCCTGGGCCAGAATGCCGCCGATCAGCGTCAGCCAGAAAAATTTCCAGTTCCACAGAGCAGCCGCGCCGGCATGTTTTAAATCGCCAAAAGCAATCACCGCTCCCAGCAAAATTGGCACAATTGATGCAGTAAAGAACGGAGCCCGAACCGCTCTGATCCAGAGCAGCGCACGCTTCCCCGCGGCGTGCAGGGCCTCTTTGAATGCAGACCATTCATTTTGCGGGAACTCTTTGAATTGAAATTTTTCGTCTGCATAAAAATCAACGTACTTAATCAGGGTCGGTTTAATGCGGTAATACCCGACCACCTTATTTTTAATGAGGAAGGGATCATCCATGAACTCTTTAAAAGCCGTTGTGGTTTGCAGAATTAAATCGTGGGCCTTTTTAATTTCCTGCGCATCTTTAATTTTAAAGCACAAACCTTCGATTTGCAATCCGCGGATTCCTTCCATGCCCCGGGGCCAGATCACCGCCTGCACCCGTGGATTGACGCGAATTTGCTCCGCTTTGCGCGTGGGATTAAACGTAAAAAAGATCAAATCCTCTCCGTCTCTGGCAAAAAACACCGACGAAGCCGAACTGTTTCCATCCACCGAAGTGGCCAGGGTCATGCGGTCGGCTTCACTTAAAATAGCCGCAATCTTCTGTTCCAGAATTTCTTCAGACGTATTCATAAAAACCTCCATCAATCGGAACTTAGTCTGTCTAAACGCTTTTAAAGCATTGTTTTATTTCATAAATTTAATAAACTTGCTCGATGAAAAAAAGAACGTTGTATTTTTCCCATATTTTGACTAATTTTAATAAAAACAAACGAAAGGGAGCCGCAATGAAAAAACTACTCGCCATCTCTTTAATCTCGATGTTGCTTTATGGTTGCGCCGCGTATAAAGAACTAAAACCAGAGCCGGAAATCAATCCGGTGGAAAATGGTTACATCGAGATTCTGAAAGATGCCAAACAATTCCAATTAAAAAAAGATAAAAAATATTTCATTGTTTTTCCACCTTCCATGCAACCCAATTTTTACCTGATCCTGAAGATTAAAAACAGGGATCAGCTGAACTACTATCTTACCGAGGTATTTGATCAGGGCAAGGGGCGTGTCATTGAAATTCCCGATGAAAGCCCGGAGCCCGGGGTAGAAAACGTTTATCCCATTTCCAACGACGTTCCGCGCTACTATTTTGTGATCGACCTGGTTAAATCGGACGTTTTGCTGGAGATGGAATACCGTTACACCGCCCGCTGGCGCTACACCTTTGAACGCGAATACGCCTCGTTCAGCCGCACTCTTGCGCAAAACTCCATATCGCACGAATTTTACGAAAAGCTGGGCGTTTCGGTAAAAGCAGACGAGGTTGATTGGCAAAAAGAAGCCGATCAGGTCAGTCAAAAGCTAAAGGCGCTAACAGAACTTTCTTCAAGATTAAAAAAGATTGAAGAAATTTTTCCGCCAAACATTTTGAACACCACAGACGAATCGTACCAGAATTACCTTACCTTAAAAGAAACGCTGGAAGCCGAGGTCGCCTTTCAGAAAAAATATCAGCAGCTGGCGCGCCTATTAAACGAAGAGCGACAAACACGCGGCGATATGGAAGCTTTTTTTGGCGTCATTCCTGCATTTATTGATTTTTTTGAACAAAAAGAAAACTTTAGCAAAAATGTCTGGATGGCGGTCAGAGATGTGCTCAAAAAAAGAATCGACCAGGTGGTTCCCTACTACGAACAGCGGCTGGCACAAAAAAACGACGCCAAAGCCATCAAATCCGCCATTCCACAATTGCAGTCTCTCATTCCGCTGGCCGGTTTAACCTTTGACGAAAAGTTCAAACAATTAGCCGCTTTTATCGAGGGCTACAACCAGACGGTTGATCAGATCTGGACGGCAAAGAAAAAATTCCAGACCATTGTCAACCAGGCGGAAAAGAAAAAAACCATGCCGGACAATATGTTTTTCTCGGAAATCGTAACCAGACTTTCCAAACTACAGTACACCCTGCCCAGGGTCAATCATCCGGCTCTGCGGCCGTATGCCCACTACCAATGTGTAAAACTTTTACAAAAAGAGTTACAAAAATTGGCTGCACAAATAAAAATAAAGTTAGATAAATACCGCCGCGCCGATTCCATTGTGCCCAAAATCAACGTAATGCGCGATCAAAACAATATTCGCGGCGTGCTTGGTTTACTCAAAAAGAATCCCGATCTTGACTTTTTGTATCCCATGTACCGCGAGCTGGATGAGCGTTCCTTAAAATCGCAGGCCAATAGCATTCGCAAGGCGCTTTCATTAGGAGATTTTACCGCTGCCGAACTGACGCTGAAGTCGCTTTACAACGATAAAAACTTTGTGGATTACCAATCCATTCTACCCAAAAAGAAGAAAGTTCTGGCCAATTTACAGGATTCTTTGATTACGGCCATTGTCACGCAGTCCAGACAGCGCGCCTTAAAATTCATCGAAGAAAATGTAACCACCCTGCAGGGCATCGACGATTTGTACAACAATCCGGCTTTTTATCCGGTGCACGAGCCCACCTTTTACGCTTACCAAAAAGAGCAAAATCAACAAAAGATTAAAGCCCTGCACGCAGAGCTCAATCGTCTAAAAACAGTGGTTTTTCCGGAAATGGCCATCAAAAAAATCTACGCTCAGTTTATCGCCGATCCCGATCAAAACGGCGTTTTAAAAGCACGGGCCATTGTTGCTCACGGCAAATATTACAAGGGCACCGATTCTTCCATCAAAAACCGCATTGCCGAATGCGATCCGAACATTCCCAAATTGTTGAACAAGCCCAAAGATTACCGCCGTATTTTTGCCCTGCCCGTTACCTCGAACAGCGCGGGAGAAAATGAATTTTTGTTCAAAGTTAATTTACGCATCCCTTCACCGGCGCAGTATCCTATTTTTGACGTTTACATTAAATTACCCAAAGAGCTGGCACAAACTGCCGCCAACGCGCAGTGGTACAAATCGATCCGTTTTAACGGCAAAGAACTGAAAAATGAAGATCGCTTTACCATTGTTGCGCCGGGGCCGGAAAACAACTACGAGTGCCAGGTGGGCCCCTTGCAAATTATTAAAACCAGCAACAATATTCTGGAAGTGCGCTTCACCAAAAAGGCGTTTAAGGTGTACCAGATCAGCGTGATGGCTCAAAAGCCGATCATTAAAAAACACTAAACGAGCAAACGAGGAGACCAGGCATGAACTACGTTTCGCAAAAAGGTTTTATTGATAAAAAGTATCTTTTAATCGGCGGCGGGCTGATCGTTGTCGTTGCCGTGGCGCTTTATTTCCTGTTCGCCCCCAATTTAAAAGATCAAATCGTTATTCCGTACATTTCACACCAAAAGCCGATCATGGATCCGCACATTCCCAGCCACATCCCCATTTCCGACAAACTGGACGAAATGCTTTACGACGGCTTGTTCAATATTTCTGCCAATCCCAGCGGCATTACCTATGAAGATGGCCTGGGCGAACTGGTAGGAATCGACGCCGACAACATGGTGACGGTGCGGTTAAAACCGACCGTCAAGTGGCATCAAAGCTTTAAGGTTCTACTGCACAAAGAGGACATTGAAATTACGCCCACAGAAGCGGTGTACTTTATCGCCAATGATTTACGCTTTACGCTGAAACGGATTCAACGCCTGGGCAGTCTTTCGCCCGACTACGTTCTGGTGGGCCAGGCGGTTGAAAGCTTTGATTTTATGGGCCCGGACGACAACAACGAAATCCGCTTTAAATTTAAAGGCGATCGCATCTGGAACGAAAACGACATCAAAGAAGTGCTGTCTTTTAAAATCATTCCGCACACCGCCACTTATAATCAGCTCAATTACACCAACGGCACCGGCCCTTACATGTACGCCGGCGAATACAAAGACGCTATCTATTTTCCTAAAAATCCGGCCGGGGCGGCCAACATTTCCAGAGTGGTGCTCAAACCTTTCATCGATAACAGCACCTTCACTTCGGAACTAAGCGGCGGCAACATCAACTGCCTGTTAAGCACGCCGTTCGGGGCGTTGTCGCCCATCCTGCAGGACAGCACGGATTTCTTCTACAAATCGAATATCAGCAACACCTTTTTTGCGGTCTTTTTTAATACGCAACGCTTAAACAAAGAACAACGTAAAGCCCTGAAGGCTCTAATTAACAACAAAGCGATCATTAACCGCTTTTACAAGGTCGGCACCAAACAGCAGCGTCATATTACCGATTTTCAGGGCAATTTCGATAATTACGACGACTATCTGAATTACAGCGTTTTTCCCTCTTCTTCGTATTATGTTCAGGAAAAGATCGTTCAGCCGTCTAAAACGCCGCCTGGGGCAGAAACACACGCCCTTTCGGACACGGTTAAAATCGTCACCTGTCTGAACTTTGGTTTTCGCGAAGAGCTGGCGGAACTGATTCGCATTTTAAACGATCCTGCCGTAACAGGCGGCAAAATTAAGGCCCTGGCGGTGAGCAACGAGCAGATTAAACGCGGCAATTACGATGCGGTGCTGGTGCCGGTTACCAATTACCGCAGTAATTTTATGTTTGATCTTTATGAGATTTTTTTGCGCGAACCGGATTTTTCAACGCACAAAATCCACTTAATCACCGACTCTGACGGATTTGGTCAGCGCTCCATTAACCTGCAATCCTTCCAGGCCGATAAAAACTTTTTCCGGCTGGATGCCGTCAATGCCGCTGAAGACCGCGAAGCCATTGCCAGACTTTTGCAGAATATTTACACCTTTATGTCCACACGCGAAATCGGTGACAAACAGGCCTTTGCCAGATTTATTGACGAGCAGGAGCAGGAGCTTGCGCTGGGCAGCTGGTTATTCTCTTTGCCCTCTCTGGCTTATTTTAGCGCCCAGTTCGATCCGGAATCCATCGACATTTACGGGGTGGCCTCGCAGCTTTCCACCATCGAAAAATGGCGCGAAGCAAAGAAAAAATAAAAGCATAAAGCCCCGGGCATTCGGGGCTTTTTTTCTTCAGGATACTTCCCTTGAAAGATTCGGTCTTCCCTGGCGGGATTTGAAAATTTTTATGCCGCAGAAATGGCTGATTGGTTGAATGGTTGAATGGTTGAATGGCAACTGTCCACGTTCAGCGTTCATCTCTCCCAGACTTTTAGCCTGGGAAGGGTGGCAGGCGGTGAAGGCCAGCCTGGTTGAATGGTTGATTAGGATACTTCCTCTGGAAGATCTAATGGAAAAGCGTTTGAAACTTTCTGTGCTGTTTTAAAAACTCATCCCCCGTCCATGGATTGGTTGAATAGTTGATTAGTTGAATGGTTGAATAGTTGGTCTGCCATTTCAAACCTGTTTCTGCAAATGTGGTGAATTCCTGCCACCGTTTATGTAGGGGCGAAGGATTTCCCAGGAACAATTCAGCGCTGGTAAGCATTCATCTTTAGTCATATAAAAAAAGCGCTCTGGATAAAGTAGGGTTAGAAATCCTTCGCCCTTACAAGTACGTTCATTCCTGATCTTTTGTCTGGGAGTGAGGATCGAGCGAGCAAGGGTAATTTAATTTAAAATATTCTTTGCGCTCTTTGTGACTTCTCTGGTTGCTTGAAATAATTTGTTCAATCATTTTCTGCGATGATTGGCGTAATCTGCAAGAAAATTACTTTGCGCGCGTTGCGGTTGATTTTGGTTGCGGCTGTGCTGCTGTCGGAGGTCATTTCGATTTTTTCCGCTGTTATTTCCTGATTCAGTACAAACCTTCGGTAAAGCCGCCTGGGCGGCAAGCTGGCGATCTAAAAGGCCACGGTCACCTCGATAAGAGTCAGGGCGGCGCTGGTTTCAGCTCTCTGGTTGAGCGCCTGGCTTCACCATAAATTTCTTACATTTTTCAAATAAAATTGAGAATTTTACGCCTGATCATGATGGGGGAAACACAAAAGCCTGCTGGCATTTTCTTGCAAACGATTTTTATTTTTCTTTTCCTTCAGGCAATTGAGTACATCAGGCTCTGGCTGGCTCCCTGTCATCTTCAGCGCCACCTTTTCTTTCTCCTTAAACTCAATATCATCGGTGGAAAATTCAAATCAAATGAATCCCCCCAATCTTTCATCTTTCAGAACCCTCCGCCTGATAGTAAACCGCCGCTTAATTTTTTGGAAACATATAAAACATAAATCGTTAAATTTAAAAATGGAAGAAAAGTTTTCAGTGAAAATTTGTAATTAAAAATTTATTTTAGTACAATAGGCTATGTTGAAAAGTCAATGCAGGAAGGTCATTTTGATGCAATCCTTAAAAAAAGTACTCATCTTTACTCTTTTAATTCTATTTCCCCTGCAATTATTAGCGCAGCTATCGGATTATGACATCCTGGTTCGCGATGCCCGGGATTTGATTTCCAACTATTACTGGAAAGAAGCGGAAGAGGCATTGCGCAAAGCCATCAAAATCGATAGCAAACGCACCGAAGCCTATCTTGAGCTGGGCAAGTTGCTTATGATGCAGCGCAGGTGGCACGACGCCAAGCCCTACCTGAACATGGTCATTAAAGCCAATCCCAACCATATTGAGGCGCATTATCAGATGGCCATCGCCGATCGCCAGGATGCCATCGGACGCGACCAGATATGGAAACGGATCATGTGGAAAAATTCAAAAAAACACTTTCTTAAAGTGATTGAGTTAGATTCCACATACAAAGAAGTGTTTAACGAGTTCGCTCATCTAAAACTCCAGCAGGAAGAATATGAAGACGCTGTCAATCTCTGCTTGCGGCAGCTTAAAATTAAACCGCAGGCGAGCAAAGCGCGGTACGACATCTTCCAGTTTTACGATTCCTTTCTTTATCACGGAGGCGAAACGGCCGTCATTCAGTTGCGCAACAAAGACGCCTATCAGATTAAGTGGTTAAAAAGCAGAAACGGCCCCTACGATCAATATTTCCTGGGCGAAAAATACCGCCGCTTGGGTCAATTCGAAAAAGCCGACTCCATTTTTCACGCCCTGCTAAAGCGCTTGCTTCCCTTTCCCAAAGTGCCCATCTACCTTTCGCTGGTTCGTTTGTACTACCAGACCGATCAACCTGAAAAAGCGGAAAAGACCTACTGGACGGCCGTCAATCAGCTAAAACACTTCTGGGAAATGCGCTTCATCTTCGACGACATCAAGTACATCATGACCGATCACGATTTACAGCAACGCTTTAAATCGCTGCAGGCGGTTAAAGATTTTTACCACCGCTTCTGGAATAAGCACAATCCGCTGGGAAGCCTGCCCTACAATCCGCGGCTGGCCGAACATTACAAACGTTTGATCAAAGCCGAAAAAGATTTTGTTTACGATCGGATTCGCCTTGAGATTAATAATCCCGATCGGCTGAACGTGCTCAGACTGCCGCAGGTGGTCTTGCGTAACACCAAATTTAACGACAAGGGATTGGTTTATATCCGCTACGGGGAACCTGACGACCGCGCCGTTTCATTAAGCGACGGTATGACATCCAATGAGTCCTGGCTCTATTATCCAACCGTTTACAATCCCAAATTAATCTTTCATTTCGAAATCGCCGAACACGCACCGCCGGGTGACTGGCGACTGATTCCCGTGCCTTCGGATCGCAACATGTTAGAGTCGCGTCTGGGATGGGATCCCACGCTCGATCGTTACTTGTTCGCCAACAACGAACTGGAAGCGCGCTCCGCCCTGCATGAATTGAGAATCCAGGCCGAAAACACCATTGCCGCCGCCATGGAGCGTGAACGCCCGACCTGGAGCGACACCTTAAAGCCCATTACCATCAATCTGATGTCCGCCCGCTTCCGCTCGGTTAACCTGAAAAATGATTACCTGGTCTGGTTGAGCATTGATCTGAATTCCATCGACAATTTAAAAAGCCCGGATGATACCGTTACTCTGGAAACCGGCCTGGCCATATTTGACTCGACCTGGAATCAACGCAGTCGATTTCTAAAAAATATTCCTGTTTTTATGGGAGACACCGTTCACATTTTCGATCAGCGGTACATTGTGCCCTACGCTTTCGAATCTGAGCTGAGCAAACTGTATCTGGCGACGCATGTACGCAATCCAAAAGGCAACCAGCTGGGCGGTTTTCGTTTTGCGCTGGATGCTCAGCCTTTTGATCCTGAAAAGCTGGACATGAGCGACCTGGTGCTCGGCCTAAAAATTGAACCATCAACCGAAAAGTCGCCTTTTGTTTTCCACAACATGTTTATCGAACCGAACATCGGCTACAAATTTAAACGCAATCAACTGGTTTACCTGTATTTTGAATTGTACAATCTTACGTTAAAAAACGGACAAACCGAGTATGAAATTGAACAGGCCGTGCGGCCGCTAAAATCTCGCAATCTGTTTACCAATTTAAAACGCTTATTTGGAATTGGAACTAAAGAGATCCTGATTACGCGCACCCAGGTAGGCGCTTCGCCCACGGCAACGGAGTACTCGGCTTTCGATTTTTCCGCCCTGCCGGCCGGCAAAAAGGAACTGGTAATTACGGTAAAAGACCTCAATAGCGGAGAAAAGGTCAGCAACAAAATTGAATTGGAATTGGTGGATTAAGCAGTGGGAATTTTTTAGAAGGAACGGGGTGGGTAGTTGAATGGTTGAATGGTTTGTTGGGAATGTCCCCAATCCTGGAGTATTTGAGTTCAATCTAAGGCAGCACAGCCGCAACCAAAATCAACCGCAACGCGCGCAAAGTAATTTTTTCGCAGATTACGCCAATCATCGCAGAAAATTATTTAACATTTAAGACAAAAGCTAAGCAAACCGTCACTCTACTATTCGTAATCCGTAATTCGTAATTTTTAATTGTAGTACAGCACAGCCGCAACCAAAATCAACCGCAACGCGCGCAAAGTAATTTTCTTGCAGATTACGCCAATAATCGCAGAAAATGATTGAACAAATTATTTCAAGCAACCAGAGAAGTCACAAAGAGCGCAAAGAATGTTTTAAATTAAACTACCCTTGCTCGCTCGATCCTCACTCCCAGACAAAAGATCAGGAATGAACGTACTTGTAAGGGCGAAGGATTTCCAACCCTACTTTATCCAGAGCGTTTTTTTTATATGACTAAAGATGAATGCTTACCATCGCTGAATTGTTATTGGAAATCCTTCGCCCCTACATAAACGGTGGCAGGAATTCACCACATTTGCAGAAACAGGTTTGAAATGGCAGACAAACTATTCAACCATTCAACTAATCAACTATTCAACCAATCCATGGACGGGGGATGAGTTTTTAAAACAGCACAGAAAGTTTCAAACGCTTTTCCATTAGATCTTCCAGAGGAAGTATCCTAATCAACCATTCAACCAGGCTGGCCCTCACCGCCTGCCCCCCTTCCCAGAATAAAAGTCTGGGAGAGATGAACGCTGAACGTGGACAGTTGCCATTCAACTAATCAACTATTCAACCATTTCTGCGGCATAAAAATTTTTGGAATCCCGCCAGAGGGCGGTATCAAGCAGTCGCATTTTCGCCCAACATCAAACCCTTTCCAGCATTTTAAGCGCATCGAAATTTTTCTGTAAACGCAATAATTCTTCGCTGATCTTTTGCAGGCGAGCGTAAAGCGACTGGTCGTAAATCCCATCAATCATCGAGATGATTTGCTCCGCATCCAGCGCCAGTTCTGTGCCGGCCATCATCGAGTACACGCCAAAGGGCCACGAAAAAAGCAGGTCTTGCAGCTTACCGGCGTACGGCAGATGCAAATCGCCAACCTGCAGCTCCTTCAGCCGCCTGCCGTTTCCTTCCTGTTCCGAATGAAAGGGGATGACAATGGAAGGCTTGGCCGCAGATAGCGTTTCCATCATCGAGCCATAACCGCCGTGATGAATGACCAGATCGCTTTTACGAATGGCGCTCATTCCATCGATCCAATCCACAAACAACACGTTGGTCGATTGACCGTTCAGGTTTTTGGCCGGATAGAGTCCGCCTGTGGAAACCAGAACTTTAAAATCGCGCCGGTCAAATATTTTTAAAAGGGCTTCAAAAAAGGCCTGCTGCCCAAAGCGATTGGCGCCTCCTCCGGCGGTAACATAAATCTTGGGCACATCCACCGGCAAATCAAAAAACGGAATTTTTTGATCTCCCCGGTAATTTTCCGTCAGTGGTCCGCAAAACAGCACATCATCCCGCCCGCCATCCACGGGTTCGATCTGATCGGAAGCGGGAATCAGGTACAGATCGCCCCTTAACAAATCTTCCGCCTTGCGCACGTCGTTGATGGCTAATTTTTCCAGCAGGGGCGCAAATGGTTCTATGGCGTTGGGCTCCACTAACCGCGGTTCATCCTGCAGCCACCAGAAGAAGCGGGGCGCGGGCGGAAAAGCGGCCAGTCGCGTAATTTGAATAACCGGGAGAGAAAACTTTTTTCCCAGCAAAAAGGTCAAAAAATGCGTATCGCCGATCAAAACGTCGGGCTTAAATTGTTCTACTATTTTCACCAGTTTTTTAAAACGCATGAGCACAATGCGTGTGGAAAGGTATTCGTCGCGCGGCACCTGATAAGCCACGCCGTTAAATACCAGAAAGACGGGGGGACGCTCCACGCGCTCAATCATTTTAATACGCGGCCAAAAAGGCTTTTTAAATTGAAATTTCAGAAATCGTTCTTTTTTGGTGTCCAGCAGGTAAGACGGAATGCCGGCGTCAATACCATCCTGGTAGTGCTTTTGTTCCAGCACAATGGCCGTCTCGCTGCCTCCAGCCTGCAATTTTTTAGCCAGATAGATGCACCGGCTTACGTGTCCGCGTCCGCCGCCATGATCGCTGGGAATGAGCAATACGCGTTTCATACTATTCAACAACCTCCTTCACAATCTCAATCGTTCCGCTTTGACCGTTCAGCTTAATCCATTGGCCGGTTTGAATCTTTTCCGTGGCGCCTGACACGGCAGCCACCATAGGAATGCCAAATTCGCGGGCAATAATGGCGCCGTGGGAAAGAGCGCCGCCCAGCTCCGTAATAATTCCGCCGGCCAATGCCAGAACGGGCGTCCAGCCCGGATTGGTAGCTCTGGTCACCAGAATATCGCCCGGGGTAAAGCGCGAACCTTCTCGCTCCACATCCACAATAACGCAGGCCCGGCCTTCCACCACGCCCGCGCTGCAGGCCAGGCCGCGCAATCCGCTATCAGCCGCCGATTTTTCAAAAATGGGCGTCCACTGCGCCCCGATCTGCCTGATTTTTGGCGGATATTTTTCCCGCAAGTATTTTTTTCTCTGCGCTTTCCTCTGCTTAATCAGCAAATTAAGACGTTCTTGCGCTTGCTGGTTTTTCAATAGCATTTCCACTTCTTTCAATTCCAGATAAAAAATTTCGCTTCCGTCTCCGGCCATTCGCTCGCCAATCGAAAGCAGATTTTGTTTTAACAGATCAAGCCATCTGAGAATTTTTTGTTTTAAAAATTCGCGCTGAAAGCTAAGATATTCCGCCTTTTTAAGCAAATAATTAAACAGCAGCAGTTTTGCGCGAGAATCCCTGGAGCCGATCTCATTTCGAACTCTTTCCACAATGATCTGCCGTTCCCGCTCCATCTGTTTGTACTGCCGATTGACAGCGGCGTACCCCTCTTCCGATCGTACGTACTGTTTTAAGGCGCCAAACACGTAGGCGGGCTCTTCGTGCCAGCGCGGATAACTTATTTCGAACTCATGCAGGGCGGCGTACCCAAAATTTTCCATGAACAGTTCGAGCTGTTGTTTAAACACATCGCTGGATGGTAATTGACGCCACCATTTTATTAATTGCTCAACGCTTTCTTTTTCAAAAATAGCGCGATAGCGTTTATTCTGGCGGATCCAGTGAGCGATCTCCCACAGAGCCAGGGCAGACTTTGTACTTTCCACTTGTCCAACACCCTGCAGCAAGCGACTGGCGTCGATTTGCGCATCGTCCAATGTTTCATGGCAAATCTTATTTAGCAGTTGATAATAAAATTCGGCCAGAATGGTGGCGCAAACATGAACCTTCATCAACCGGTCGATCATTTTAATCGCCGTTTTTACCGCGCGGAAATCGCCTTTACCTCTGGCGCTATTTTTTAAAGCCCTGAACTTTTTTTCCTGCTTTTTAAGAATGCCCTCAATCTGGCCGGGCAAACGAAAACTTAAATACCACAACCGCGCCAACAAAAGCAGCAATTTTGACGCCTTTAAAAGATTAATGATTTTACGGCGCCCGGGCACAATATAGCTGGAAACATAAAATGCGTTGACCATTTTTTGATAGGCGTTGTGATTAAAATAAACCCTGCCGTGATACAGGGTAAACAATTTTTGCGCTCCGATCTTTAGCCCTGTTTTTTTCAAGAAGTATCGGTAGGCGCCGTTGGTAATGGGCTCCAGAATGCTCCAGGTAAAGGGCGTAACCACATCGGGGATCACCTCGCCCACATTTTCCCGCGTCCAGATGATGACTCGCCGCAAGGTGGTAATGGGCCTGTACTGTAAAAAATACACCTGCTGTTCGCTGACCGCCCATTCCACATCCACAGGCTGGCCTGCCAATTTTTCCAGCCGGAGCAGTTCTTTAATCAGCGGATTTAACCAGTCCAATGCGCGGTTATCGTGCCGATTTAAATGAAAATCCTGGCGCACAATTTCCAGATGTTGCGGTGTGACCTCGCCGCTAACCAGTCCGTCGCCTTTTTGCGGCACATATTCGACGACCACTCTTTCATTTTCCGGATGATTGGGATCTACAGAAAAGGCAACGCCCGCAAAGCGCGCCTCGACCATGGCCTGTAAAATAACGCCCATTTGCAAACCGGGCGACGGCAGACCGATCTTCTGGCAATATTCCCAGATGGCCGGATTGAACAAAGAGGCCCATACTGTTTTAACAGCCTGCCAAATTTCATTTATTTGTAGTGGAACGTCCAGAACGGTTGCGTATTGTCCGGCAAACGAAAAATCGGCCCGATCCTCGCTCACCGCCGAAGAGCGCACCGCAATGCGTTGAATGCCTGCGCTGGCAAAACGATCGATTAAATGACCGAGCTCCCGCTCCAGATTTCCGGGCAGGGAGAATTTCAGGATTTCTTCCCGGATTTGGTTTAACGCCGCCTCTAATAGCGGATGATCTTCTTTTAGTTGTTTAACCGCAGGGATACGCTTTAACACGTACTGCAGGGCGTCGCTGGAAAGCGCCCCGGTTAAGGGCACATTAAAGCCCCATCGCTGCAGGCCGGCCAGATTAACCGCTTTGCGGCCAAACTTTTTTACCGCCTTTACCTGTTTTAAATCAAAGATCGTTTGCCTCATTTTAAAAGCATCTCTTCGCCAAAAATTAAGACTTGCTCGCCGTTCTGCGCTTCTGCCAGCCAGCGTTTACGAAAATAGCGTCCGTTGGTTAAAATCCTTGCCAGCCAGCGCAGCGATTGTTTTTGCACGGCCACCCCGGCAACCGCCTCAATGATTTTGCCGGGTAAAGAAAACATTTCTGGCCAGGTGGCAATCAAAAAGCGCTGATCGTCCAGAATAAATTCTTTTTTAAAATGTAGATGTTTATTGCCAAAAACGCAGTCAATGTGCAGTTCATTTTTTTGAAAAGCTATTTTAGCCTGTCGATCAACGCTCATCTGTTCTGGCGAACAGTTTACTACAATATTTACGGCCCTGCCCCGTTTATCGACCACCTTGCCCACAATCCACAGGGCGTCTTTAAAATACAGCTTGGCCCAGTGCCAGTGATCCATCTCTTTTTTGAGATTTATGGTGCCCCTGTTGGAATCAAAGTAGGCGCGGCCTGTAAGGGTCAACATTTTTTGTCGGTTGGTCTGCGGATCGATGTATGAAAAGCGCCCGGAAGCGCGAGCCAGGGGCATGAATACTTTCCATTCAAACGACTTTTCCGCGTTCTTTTCGTACAAATCCATGGAGAGCGGCAGGTCTGCCTCCATTTCATTTTGCAGAGTAAGGTCTAAATGGAATTTTTCGGATTCTACTTTAAACACGGCGCGCCTTTTCTCCATATCCAGCCTAATTTTTCGGTTTCGGAAGGCAACGGTTCCTTCGCCTTGTTTTAGCATTTCATCCCGGGGAAGGATCAGAAATTTATGAAAAATCTGGCGCTTCCCAAAATAGACAAAGGCGTCCAGAATGCTGATGTTAAACTGCGACATAAAAGGGTGTGTGTGCAGACTAAAGACCAGATCGTATCCATCGTCCTGGTGGATATCGATGTAGTACCATTCAAAAAATCGCTCAGGCATTGTTCATTCTCAAAGTTTTAAGGTTCGTTAAAATTCTCCTTTTTCTTTTAACGCATTCGCGTTGTTGGAATCCACCCCCATTGGGCGTGCGGTAAAAATTCGCAATCTTTTTATCCACAGGGCGCCCAGCAAAGCCCCCGCCGCGTAATGCGGAAAATCGCTCAGGGCAAAGGTTGTGCCTAATAGCACCTTCCCCAGATAAAACGAACGTAACCACTCAAGAACGGGAGGATGCCACAACTGAGCTGCTTCCAGCAGAGAAGTTACCGTAAAAACGCCAATGGCAATAAACTTTTCTTTCCACTGCGGTTTTAAAAAGGCAGCCACCAGGCACCAGAAAACAACGTAAAGCACGCCCCCCAGCGAATTGTTCACCCAGTCCGCCCCGATGCCGTGGTAGGCTTTGGTTAAAAAGCCCAGCGGCGTAATTATCAAAACCGATATCCCAACAAAAATTCTGAATTTAGACATTTTATCTGAGCAAGGTCATTTTACCTGATTGCATGCGGCGCGGCGTTTTAATGCGGTAGATGTACACGCCAGAGCTTTGCTGTTCACTCTGGTCGTTACGCCCGTCCCAGTAAAAGCGGTGCTCTCCGTCCGTTAATTGTCCCTCCCAAAGGGTTCGGATCTTTTGACCATGTACGTTAAAAATTTCCACCGTCACAAACATTTCCTGTGGAATGGCAAAGCGAATTGCGGTCATGGGATTGAACGGATTGGGAAAGTTTTGCCACAGGCGAAATGCTTGAAGAGCGGGCGTTTCGCGCGGCGCGAGCGCTACCGTTTTATGAACGGTCGTTTTTCCATCAAGGCTGACAGATTCCAATCGATACCACAGCCAGGTCTGATTGGTCTGATCGTTGTCGATAAATTCATAACTATGTTTAGTGGAGCGGCTGCCCTGGCCGGTAATGATGGTTTCGTTAATTTTAACAAACGTTTCGTCCCCGGGCAGCAAACTGTCTGCAGATTCCGCGCGGTAGATATTGAAGCCGTGGTTATCGACTTCGCTTTCCGTGGTCCAGCGCAAAAGCACGCCTGCGTTCGTCCGCGCGGCTTCGAACGTAGAAAGCGCTACCGGCAGAGAATAATCTCCGTTTTCCGCAAAAACAAGAACGCGGTAAACGGTCGGCGTTTCATTGGCGTAAAGTTTTAGGGTATGCGTACCGCCGGCAACCGTATCTTTAATCAGCACAGTTTTAACGTCGCCAAATAGCCCGTTCCCTTCAAAACCATAGTCTCCGCCCCAGCCAAAATCGGTATTATCCAGCTCAATGCGCAGTTCGTCATCATCAGAGCTATCGATATTGGCGTTGATGTAATCCCAGCCCGGCTCTTCATCGGCGCTGGCGCTGACGTAAATGGCGATGGGCCCGGCATCGCAGTTAAAGGTAAATTCCTTCCACAAATTATTCTGGCTGCCGGCGGGAGCGGTTTCGTTTAAAGTTTGATCTAAAACCAGGGCGCCTTCCAGCGCGTTTAAAACATTAACGTCGTACAAAACGGGCGTATTCTGGCTATGAACTTCCAGAGTGTGACTGCCGGCCGATAAAGCAGGCGTAAAAACCAGTGTTTTAGGCAAACCGTCGTCCACATCGCCGTTCCAGCTGTTCACCGTATCATAACCGTAATCGGTGGCATCCACCACAATCTTCAAATTGTCATCGCCATCGTAGGTATCGTAGTTTTCGGCTTTGGCGGTGACAATGACAAACGTATTGCCCACTTGCGTTTCAAAAGAGTAACTTTTCCACAAGCCGTCTGAGATGCCCTGATCCATTTCGCTCTCATAGGCTCTTAAACGTAAAAAATCCGAAGCGTCAACTGGCGTCACCATGTACCCCGGATCGTAACCGTTTTTGGTGATCTCAATAAAATCGATAACAAAGGCGCTGGCGCCCAACCAGCCGTTGTAAAACACCTCGATGGTGTCCTGCCCCGAGGCGGTTGTAGTGTGATGATAGACCAGATTGTCATTCCAGGCATGGAAAGAATAATCTTCATTTAAAATATTACCGTCAGGGAAGTCGGCAGGCACAATGCGCTGAACCAGCACACCGTCAATATAGTGTTCGTAATACGCTTCGCTGCTGGTGCCGCTGTAGCGTTTTACTTTGTACACATGCCAGATTTGATTGCTGGCCGTTAAATCGCTTTCCTTTCTGTAATCGGTAGAAATGCCCTTAAGAGTCTGCGCCCGCCAGTATGTTTCAGCCGCAGCCCAGGAAGAGTCGGGCACGGCCATTTGTTCAAAAAACCAGGTAGCCTGATTGATGGTAACCGGCAGGCCCTCCGCTCGCCAGAATCCCCAGCCCCGCGTTCCGGGATTTAAATCATTCAATGTTTTAACGCGCATTACAGCGGTCATCTGCAGGTGTTTGGAATACAAGTTCGTATTGTAGGCGGTTGCGATGCCAATGTTTTCCATCCCATTGTAATCCGCCTGTAAACGTCCGCCCGGCCCGCCGTTTAGCGGATCTTTCAGAACGGCTTCCAGGTAGCCATTCAACACTTGCAACGTGTGATTGGTTGAAGAACTCGGCGCTTTGACATTTGACCACCAGCTTTTTAAAGCGCTTCCCGTAAAGTCATCTCTTTGCAAATCGGGGATGATGTAGGTTTGACCGAACAACAGGGATCCGCTTACCGTAAGGAGTAAAACAATTTTTCGCACCATTTTTTATCTGTGCCTTTATTTAAGCTTTATTAACTTCCGCGTCGTTACCTGTTTATTGTATTTCAATCGATAAAAATAGATGCCGGAAGCCGTCTGTTTACCTAAAAAGTCGTTGCCGCTCCAGCGCGCCTGGTAAGCGCCTGGCTGCAACCGTTTGTCAATTAAGGTTTGAATGATTCGCCCGTTAACATCCAGAATTTGCAACACCACGTGCCCGGCCTGTGGTATTTTAAAAGGAATGGTTGTGCTCGGGTTAAAAGGATTGGGATAATTGGCGCCCAGTTCAAAACTTTGCGCCAGCGCCGTGCGGCGTTCAAGAGGGCTGGCCGCCGCTTTATTTTCCACGTAAACAATCACTTTATACACGGTGGGCGTTTCGTTGGCGTACAGTTTCAACACATGATGCCCGGCCGGCACGTCCTGCATGATCAAAATGGTTTTACTATCGCCAAACAGCGTATTGCCCATCATGGCGCTGTCCGTTCCCCAGCCATAATCCCAGTTATCCAGCTCAACGCGCAGTTCATCATCATCCGTGCTGTCAATATCCGCAAAAACGCCGTTGGGATCCGGATAATTTCGGTAATTCCATCCCGGCTCCTCATCGGCGCTGCCGCTAATGTAAATGGCCACCTGACCGGAGTCGCAGTCGAACTCGAAAGTCTTCCACAGAAAATCGACGCTGCCTGCCGGCGCGCTTTCGTTTAAGGTCTGATTAATCACCACCTGACCGTTGGGCGCTTCCAGAACCGTGGCGTCGTACAAAATGGGCGTGGCTTCGCTGTAAAAAGAGATTTCATGCGTTCCCGGGCTGAGCACCGTATCAATCACAATGGTTTTGGGCTGGCCCTGATCCGTATCGCCATCCCAGCTTCTTGGCGTATTGTAACCGAAATCCTTGCCATCCAGCACAATTTTCAGATCGTCGTCGTCCCCGTAGCCGTCCAGCTCTTCCGCTTTGGCCGTTGCCAAAATCAAACAGGGGCCGCCGCCCACTGTAAACTGATACGGTCCTTTCCACAGGCCATCCTGCACGCCGTTGTCAATTTCGTTGATGACTTCTCTTAAGCGCACCGCGCCCTGCGGCGCAACCGTATGACCGTACTTGTAGTTTCCACTGATGATTTCCACATAATCCACCACAAACGAACTCGATCCCAGCCAGCCGGCGTAATACACTTCCACGGTGTCGTTGCCGGTTGTAGCGCTTTGCGTGTAACGGTAGATGAGATTGTCGTTCCAGCAATCAAAGCCGTAATCTTCGTTCAAAATACCGCCAAGGTCGCTGGTGTCGGCGCGCACCACCGGCGTTGGGTCATCATCGACGTAAATCTCGTAATACTGGCGGCCAAAACGCACAATGCGATACACATGCCAGTTCTGATTATTAACGGTTAAATCCACGCTTTTGTGAAATTGAAGGCCGCGCGTGATACGAGCGCGCCACCAGGTTTCAAGCGACGCCCAGCTATAGATGGGATCGGCCTTTTGTTCAAACACCCAGGTGGCCTGATTGATGGTGATTGGCAGCTCTTCAGAACGCCAGAAGCCCCATCCCCGACTGCCCGGCGGCAGGGCATTTAAGGTTTTTACGCGAATGATGGCCTGAATTGTATCGTCCTTGGAATAAACATGCATCAGGTAAGCGGTGCTAAAGCCGATATTTTCCATTCCCGTCATATCTACTGGCAACTCTCCGCCCTGCTGGCCGTTATTAGGATTATTCAGCGTGGCCATAAAATAACCGTTGAATACGCCCCAGGTATGGTTTTCGCCCGAAATATTTATGGACCACCACGTTTTAAAATCTTTGAAATCATCGCGTTGTAAATCGGGGATAATATACGTCTGGGCGCTTAACGCAACAACCAGACAAAGCACAATTAATATCCTTAACATCATTCCCCCCTAAACCTTTGAATTAAAAACCTGACCAAAAAATTTCCGCCGATCATCTCCAGCGAATATAAACGGCGGATGATAATCTGGAAGATTAACAACAGTATGAATGGAAAATACAAAACACTCAGAATTACGTTCAACATGAGCGGCAGCCCCACCGAAGGATAGGCGTGATGCAAAAACTGAGACAGACTCCGACTCTGCGCATCAAAGGGATTGGTTTGCCACTGCCGTTTATCCAGCAAAAACCAGAACAGGGCCAAAAAATAAAGCGCCGCGGTTAGCCACCACAAACCGTTTAAAATGATTGCTGAAAAACTTAAGTCCAGCGAAAATTGAACCAACAGAACGGCTAACATGATTTTTTCCAGATGAAGATTGATATTGAATAGTTTTTTTACCCGCTGATAACCCATACTGACCACAAACGTTCTGGTTCCCGTTTTGACGTCATTTTTGTAATCTTCCAGCTGGTGATTGATATCTGAAGACAGCCCGCGCAGCAGAACGTACAAAGAGATCGGCAATACATATTTGGCTTCCCAAAAATCGAAGGCCGAAAATAGAATTAAGATGGGCAGCAAACGCTGAGCCATGGTTACGAACACAATATTTAAGGCCCCGCGTTCTTTAAGGCGAATGGGCGGCAAACTGTAAAACGTTGTAATCAAAAACCACAAAGCAATTAACGGTAAAAAATAAGGCTGATTCCAGAATGGAATACCGGCTACAACAAACAGCAATAAAACACTCAAAAGAACCATTCTGGCTTTAACCGCCGAATCCTTCTCAAACGTATTGGGCTTGCCGTGCTGTCGATCCAGTTCCCTGTCCGAGTAATCATTGATCAAATAACCGTAAGTTGTGGCCAGAATACTGAACAGGATGAACACCAAACTGCGCAGCACAAAATTCCAGTGAAAGGCCTGCTGCAATAAGGCAATGATCAGCAAGACAAAAAAATTCTCAAACACCGAGTTGTAGCGAAAAACCGCCCAATTGCGCCAGCCGATATAATGTTGAATTGCCTGTAACATAATCAACTTTTGTTTTAAAATGTCTGTGCTAATTTAGCCGTCCTGGTTTCAACCATCCATGTTGCAGGTCACGAGATTCTCAAAATTTGTTTTTTAGGATACTTCCTTCGTAGCATCTGTCCTGCCAGGGCTGTTGATTGGTTGAATGGTTGAATGATTGAATGGTTAGTCTGTCATTCCAAATTTGTTTCTGCAAATACAGTGAATTCCTACCACCGTTTATGTAGTGGCGAAGGATTTCCCAGGAACAATTCAGCGCTGGTAAGCATTAATCTTTAGTCAGATAAAAAAAACACTCTGGATAAAATAGGGTTGGAAATCCTTCGCCCTTACAAGTACGTTCATTCCTGATCTTTTGTCTGGGAGTGAGGATCGAGCAGGCAAGGGCAATTTAATTTAAAACATTCTTTGCGCCTTTTGTGAGTTCTCTGCGCTCTCAGTGGTTGCTTAAATTCCTTTGGGAATGTTTTTGTTTGCTGCTATGCTGCTTTAGAGATAGTTTTTGAACCTTGATTTTCAGGATTACAGGATTTTCTTGATTTTTTACTACAATTAAACGATGTATTCCATTTTAAAGATAAATTTTGGAATGCAGAAAAAATAATCCTGGTAATCCCAAAATCAAGTAAATCCTGGGTCAAAAATTAAATTAGTCACCGGCCGTTCATTTCGAATTCCCATCTGGGGGGATTTGAAAATTTTTGTGCTGTTTTAAAAACTCATCCCCCAGCCCGGGGCTGTCCCAAAAGTCAAAGAAAATGTATTTTTATAAAGTTTTTTCTTTCCCTCACCCCCTTTAGTTCCCCCTCTCCCGAAAATCGGGAGAGGGGGAAAGGGGGTGAGGGCTATCGTAAACTTTTACCTATATTTGCATAAAAATACATTTAATGTCGCTTTTGAGACACCCTCGGGAGCAATTGTGGCGATTTGCTTAACTTTGCTCTCAAAATAATTTGTTCAATCATTTTCTGCGATGATTGGCGTAATCTGCGAGAAAATTATTCTGCGCGCGTTACGGTTGTTTTGGGTTGCGGCTGTGCTACTCTGGGAGTTTGGAGGTAGTTTTTGAACCTTGATTAAAAGGATTACAGGATTGCCTTGATTTTATGCGCTCGATGCGACTTTATTCTCTAAATTTAATGAAAAAGTTAAAAAGCAAATCCTGGTAATCCAAAAATCAAGCAAATCCTGGTTCAAAAATTAAATTAGTCACCGGCCGTTCATTTCGAATTCCCATCTGGGGGGATGGGGTTTAAATAAAATCTCGCCTTCATGCCAATCTTTTCCCCAAAGAGAAAGGGCGGAACATGGCTTAATACGATTGGAAAAAAATCAGGCGGTGCAGCTCAGGATTTCCCTGCTGCCTGAGTTTTACTAAAACTTCCGACGCATCGCCCCGGATCGTCCACAGCTTTGTCCGGCATTCTCCCAGACTTTCATTCCCGCAAAAGAAAAAGGCTTTAAGTAAATTGCTCTGCTGATCAAGCATGCGGATCTGCAAATCCTGATCGCTCTCTTCGAGCCGACCGACAGGCAGAATATGATTGAACTCGGGCGATTCATCCAGCGTTGCGGCGGCATATCCCAGCAGCGCCGCGTCCGGTTCTTTCCGGATGATTATTTCCATGGAGTCGGGCGACAGGGGCTGCAGCGCTTTGTTGAACAAAATTCGGGCCTTGCCGCCGTCCACCAGCAAAAGGTCGTACAGCGTCGGTGTGTTTTTCCCGCTTAAACGCAAACGATGGCTGCCCGGCTCTGCCTCTAACTCAAAGAAAAAAGTGCGCGTGGCTCCTTTTAAATCTTTGCCGCTCCATTTTTTTACGGGCGCAGTATCATCATCCAGATAAAGCATCAGGGCGTCGTCTTCATCAAAGCCATCGTAGCTTTCCAGGCGGGCCGTTAAAAGGCCATACACCGTGGGACCGCTGGTTTGAAAAGAGAAATCGCCAATGACGTACTCTCCAGAGCCAACCAGCACATCGTTCCACGCTTTGTAGAGAAGAAGCGCCGGATGTTTTACGTCAGACGTAGATTTTTTTCTGTGTTGCGTAACAATTTTAACGTAATCGACCAGCAGCGCGCTTTCACCGTTCCAGGCGGCCCGCACAAGTCCCTTTTTCGAATAGACCTGATTGTCGATCCACAGGTGGAAGGAAAGCCGATCGGCGGGGGCGAGCTGCGCGGTTTGCAAAAGCAATGAGTCGTCAATCCAGAAACGTGTGGTATTGGAGACCAGGTCGCGCTCAATACGATACACATGCCACACATTGATCTCCGGCTTCCAGGGGTGCGTCTGGCGCTGTTTTTTGGCCACAACGCCCATCATCTTCCAGCTCAGCCTCGCATCGCCGGCGTCCATCTGTTCCATAAACCAGCATAAAGACTGCAAAGCGGCGCCTTTAGCGCTTTTCCAGAACCCCCAGCCCCGGCTGCCTGGTTTCATGGGCGTTAGCAGTTTAACGCGCGTTTCGACCAGAAGCCGCTTAATGGCCTTACCGTAAATATTCTGAAATTCGGAGATGGCCACATTGCACTCTTGCTCAGCGTTGGGATTTGATAAGCGCAACAGCAAATAACCGCGACCGTTAACCATGGCCCGGTCGTCCAGAGCGGCGCTACCGTCTTTGTGGTAATCCCACCAGGCGTGTATTTTATTGAAATCATCTAATTTAACAGGCGGGATGCCATCCTGCGCATCAAGCGCAACGGCCAAAAAAGATATGATCAGAAGGGATAAAATAGAAACAGACCCGAAGCCGTTTGCCCCGGGCCTTCTCAATCCAGAATAAAATTGTTTGGAAAAATGATTAATATTAACGAACACGCTGAATTAAATAATCGCTTAGTTCTTTTAAACCGGCGGCTTTATCGCCAAAAATTTCCAGAGATTTCACCGCTTTCTGGTGGTATTCGGCCAGGTATTTTCTGGCCTGTTCCATGCCCACCAGCTTGACAAAATTCATGCGATCCTGTCCGATATTTTTGCCAACCAGCTTCTCTTCGCCAATCACATCGAGCATATCGTCCACAATCTGGAAAGCAAAACCGATGTCCTCGGAAAATTTTTGAATGGCCGCGGCCTGGTCTTCGTTTGCATGGCCGATAATGGCCGCCACCTTGCCGGCTGCGGAAAAAAGCGCCGCGGTCTTTTTTTGATTGATAAACTCAATAATTTCAAAGTTAACATTTTTATCTTTGATTTTAAGATCAACAAACTGCCCGGCAGCCAGGCCGTTAAATCCAAACGAAGCGCTCAGCACCTGCGCGGCCTTCAATCGCTCGTCTTCCGTTAAATGGGCGTCAGATAAAATCATCTGAATGCCTTCGGAGATCAGACCTATGCTGGCCAGCAAAGCCACATCCTGCCCGAACACCACATGATTGGCCGGTTTACCACGCCGCAACTGCGAGTCATCCATGTAGGGCAAATCGTCCATAATCAACGAGGCGGCATGGATCAATTCGATGGAACAGGCGGCATTGATTAACTTTTCCTGCGGCACATCAAACAGTTCGCCCGTGTAGAACACAAAAACAGCCCGAATCCGCTTACCGCCGGCGGCGGAATAGGCCGCCGATTTGTACAAAGCCTCGATCAATGGATTGTCGTTTTGCAATCTCTGGTCAATTTCTTCATCGATCAGGCGTTTAATCATTTGCATTTTTTCTCTCATGGGTCACTCCTTTTTTACACGCAAAAGTATCATTGTATGCCCGTCAAAAACTTTTGATGAAACAGGCTGCAGAAAGCGGGGCCAGGACTCAAGCTTAGCCCCTTCCGCCGTGCGGCTTCTTCTCTTGTATTCCTTTAAAATATAATTTACTTGATTTTCACGCAAATATAATTGCAAGGAATCGAGAGGAGCATAGGGCAAAACGACAAACGGTCTTCTGGCAAAGTACACTGCCTGGGGCGTTATTGCCGCAATTTTTGCCCCATCTTCCGTCTTTTGTTTTAACCACTGACCTGCCTGGTAATAGTACGCTTTGCTGCGCACATTTGAATGTAGCTGCACATAGCCGGGAACCGCCGTTGTAAGAAGAAAAACCACAATCAATATTACAGCTCGCTTTTCCCGGGCAGACGTTTTACCCTCTTTCGAAACCAGCTCCGCAAATTTAAAAACGCCAAAGGCTACCAGGGGCATTAAAATCAATCCCGGAAAATAGAGAAAACGCTGCTCCACGTAAACAAACAAAACATTTAAGGTCGGCAACAAAAATATGGCCGTGTACAGCGCCAATCCTTTGTGCTTTTTCCATGGAAAGCGCAGCAGGCCAACCAGTAAAAATAAAAGATAACCGGGCGGCAGAATTAATCCCCACAAAAATTTTTTAACGGCGTTCATCCAATTTTTGCCGGCAAAAATAAGGAATGATTGGACCTTCTCTGTCTTATTCTGTTCCTTTGTGCGAACAACAGGCGCTTTAATTCTTCCTTCAAACACGGCATTGACAAACAACTCTTTTTTATCCGGCGCCAGCGAATAACGAAAGCGCTGCAGATGTTCTTTAAAATCTGTTTCCTCGCCCTTTAAAGCGTCCTGCTGCAAATAATATCTGGAAAGCTGGCCGTGAACTCTAACAAAATCGATCTTTGGATAAAGCGCCCAGCGGCCCGAAACGGAAAAAACAAACAGGGCGTACAGTAAAACGAAAAATCCTACCATCGTTCCGTACAGCAGCACGCTGTAAATTTTTTTGCGCCACACCAGTAAAATGATGACCACCATAAAAATGTAGACAATCATTTCAGGGCGCGTTAAATAGGCCAGGCCGCTGCACATGCCGGCCAGAATCAAAAAACGGCGCGCTTTAGGATGTTCATCTTTAATAAAAAGAGAGAGCGTACTGAAGACGCTGAACAACAAAAATAGAAAAAGCGATTCAGTGGCCACCTGAGAAGACACGGCAACCAGCGCCGGACTAAACGCAACCAGCAGGGCCGTAACGCCAGCCAACTTCCGATTCTGCGAAAGACTAACCACAAACCAATAGGCCATGGCGATTAAGCCCAGGCCAAAAATTAAAGACACCAATTTGCCGCCCAGTTCCGGCGAAACGACGAATGAAAACAGGCCTAACAGCAAAGGATACAGAGGCGGTTGAATAACATCCGGGAATTGACTGCCGCCGCTCACATAGTGCCCGTGGTGAAGCCAGTTAAAACCGAGCAAGGCGTAATGCGTGCCATCCGGCGAGATGTAATGCCCGGCAAAAACAAAGATCAACCGTAAAAAAACGCCGGATATCAGAGCCAGGTAAAGCAGGGGATTTTTTCGCGCAAAGGCAAAGATATTATTCATCTAAGATGTATACGTCTTTGGTGGTGACCGAAATATCCCAGATAAAAGGATTTTTGTCCCTGATATAAAAATCAAGCAATCCCATAAAGCGGGCAAAAGCTTCCACCAGGATCAACAGGAACATAAACAGCGTTTCTCTGGGCGTCCAGCGTTGTAATTGCCAGACCAGTTTCAGAATTTTCGAAGTTTTAAGGGTGGTTACCTCATAGCCGATTAAGGCCTTTAAATGCCGATGACCCGAGGCGATGCGTCTGCGCTGCTTAAAAAAATCGCCAAACGTTTCCGGGCCTTTATTGGTTACCAGAGCGCGTGAAGCGTAAGCCAGCTTTAAACCGGCTTTGGAAATGATGGCCTCAATGGCCGCCTCGTCCACAGCCGTGTACCTGGGGATGCGCGTTACAATGTTCCTGAAGGCGACCATCTCGCCGCACTTGGGCGATTGCAGCGCCATGTGATGATGCAGCTCCCACAGCTTGTGGACGCAAAAGCCTACAAAGCTATTTTTTCTGTTCACCGGCACGGGATGCGCCCCAACCATGCCCACTTCCGGATGTCGGAATGGCTTTATCAATTCTTCCACGGTATGTTCATGGGCAATGGTGTCTGCGCTTTCCAGCACCACAATGTCGCCGCTGGCGCGCTTTAAAAATTCATTGATGGCGCTGGCCTTCCCCATGCGCCGGGCCTGGCGAATCAATCGAATACGCGCGTCTTTTTGCGCAAACTGCTGCACAATGGCGTCGGTGCGGTCTGTTGAGCCGGACGAGACAACGAGAATCTCTTTGATCCGGCCGCTTTTGAGTTTCTGACGCTGCAGAGCGTAAAGGCATTTAGCAATATTTTTTTCCTCATTGTAAGCCATAACGCCCACGCTAATCTCGTAAAAATCCTTTACCTCAAATCGGCCTTCGTTTTTTAATTCAGGAGGATTTACAAATTCATCATACTCATCCACAAACCGTTCGTACTCGCGTTTTAAATAGACCAGATGGCGGAAAATTTCCCACCAGGGCGCGCGAAATTTAAACACATAACGCAGGGTCTTGCGGCGTGTATGTTGGCTGACTTTAGAAAAAGCCAGCGGCGTGCCGCGATAGATGAAGGGGATTTCTTTAACTCTGAAATGGGATTGATAGGCCAGATGAAGCAACTGGATTTGCGCAATGTACGCTTCATTGTAAATTTCATCGATGTTGATTTTTTCTAAAAATCTTCGGCGATAACAGCGAAAACCGGAGGTAAAATCCCAGATCGGTTTCACCAGAATGTAAGAGACAAACATGTTAGCCAGTTTACTGACCAGCAGTTTTCGAAAACGCCAGCCTTCAACGCGCACCCCATCGATGTAACGGCTGCCAATCACCAGATCATATTTGTGGGAGGCCTGTAAAAAATCTTTGATGTAACAGGGAGAGTGCGATTGATCGCCATCCATGGTAATGACCGGATCGTAGTCATGCTCCAGGGCATATTTAAATCCCATGCGCAGGGCTTCGCCAAATTTTCCCGGCTCTTTTTGATAGATAATGTGAATTTGCGGAAAATCCTTTGCCAGCCTTTCCACAATCCTGCCCGTTCCGTCTTCGGAAGAAGCGTCCACCACCAGCACATCAACCTGCGGGTAATCACGCACGATTTCACGCAAAATGGCTTCAATATGTCCGGCTTCATTCCAGGTGGGAATGATCACCAATGGTCGAACGTCAGACATCGCCTGCCTCCCATGCCCCCTTTAAAAATCCGACACCCCAGGGGATTAAGCCCAGCGCCAGAATAAACAACGCTCCGGAATGATTGCGAATCACATCGGCGCGCCATCGACGAAAAACATGCACCGTCCGCCACCATTTGACCGCCGGCAGAAGCGGCGCCGCCATGGTTGCCAGTAATCTGCTTCGGGCAATGGCCGAGCCCTCCAGTGGCAAAATACGTAGCATTCTGGCCGTAATTTGCCCCACGCGCTTTTGATGCCGTAAAAAAGAATGCAGTTCGCTGCGGTGATTATGGTAAATCTTTGCTGATGGGATAAAGAATATCTTCCCGCCGCTCTGCCTTAAACGATAATTGAACTCCAGATCCTCTTGCGGATAATAGCGCGGATTAAAACCTCCTAATTTTTCAAAGACCTGCCGTTTGTAAGAGATGTTGCAGGTGGGAATATGCTCCCGTTCGCCCGGGGGATATTGCGGTAAAAATTCGCGGAATTCGGCCATGTAGCCAGCCCAGGCCACGTTGTTGTCCTGCTCGTTGCCGTTTTCGACCGCGCCGCCTATGGCCTCGTATGCGTAATGGCGATGAACCGAGACCAACTGATCCAGCCAGTCCGGCGCGGCCTCGCAGTCGGAATCGATGAAACAGATGATTTCGCCCTTGCTCAATTTAACGCCCGCGTTCCTGGCGCTGCCGGGATCCGTTTTCTTTTCGAAATGAATGAGCTGTACTTCCGGAAAACGTTCGCGAATGATCTGCGGCGTCCGATCATGAGAACTATCGGCCACAATAATTTCGTACTCTTCATCCAGGGTTTGCGTTTTTAACGAAAGCAAACAACGGGCAATCGTTTTTTCCGAATTGTAGGACGGAATAACCACTGAAATCATATTAATCCCTGCTAAAAATCAGATACTGATGATGCGCCCACAACCAACGAATGGGAAGCGGCGCTCCCTCCAAAAATCGAAATCTGAAAACTTCTTCTTTCAAGTCGGGACGTTTACCCGAAAAATAATCCAGGATGGTCATACGCTCCGCCTGCGAAGCGTTTGCCCTGTTCTTCGAAAGCCATTTCAACAAAAAACCTAATTTTAACTTATCGAACAAAACCTCTTTTTTTAAAGGAAAATCTGGCCAGGGCGGAATGTCAAAATATCCCTTGCGCCGCAGTTGCCAGCCGTGCTTTTCGAATTGCTGTCGGATATTCGAAGTTTTAACCGCTTCAAAATTTAAATCAGGCCTGGTTGAACCCGGCCAGTGCAAACGTAACTGATAGCCCAGCCCAAAGCGATTGGGCACACAAATGAAAATAACACGCCGCGTCAACCGATCCAGCTCTTTTGCAAATTGCGTCAAATTGGCCACAAACCACAGGCTGGCAAAATTCCAGCTCAGATCAAAAGCCTGATCTTTAAACGGCAGCGCTTCGAATTGCCCGGTCAAACAAAACTGCGCTTTAAGATTTAATCCCTGCCACAACGCTCTGGCTTTATTCAGGCGAGTTTCATGGTTATCCACAACGGTTACCTGGCGGCCTTTTTTTGCCCACCACAAGCTATTAATGCCGCTGGCGCCGGTCATGCCAAAGCTGGGAGCCTCTAAAACGCGCTCGATGTGAAAATTTTTATCCAGCCACGCGAAAAATTCGTGCAGCAAAAAGCGCTCATAGGTGGTGCCCAGCCCTTCGTGCGGATCGTCAAAATATTCGGGCCAATTGTCAATGATGGGAAAGAAAAAATTTGATGCGTGGGATTTAATAGACATGGGCTTGTAGGTATTCCTTTATTTTTGCCTCTGTTTGCACCGGCCGATACTCCAACTCTTTCACGGCCGGCGCGATATCGTAGTACCAGGACTCGCTAATGAGCTGCAGACTGGTTTTCAGGGCATTTAAGCGCAGCGCCCCGCTCACCTTTTTTCCCGCCTGAAAGATCAAATCGGGCAGGCGCCAGACTCTTCCTCCCTTAAAGTCGCGAATCATATTAGCCAGACGCTCAAGAGAAATCGGCGCTTCATCGGCAACCAGATAGGTCTGGTTGTTAAAGAGATCGCCTTCGATGGCCTGTTTGATCAACTGCGCAAAGGCAAAAACATCCAGCAGATGGATGCGCACTTCTTTTTCGGGCAGAATCATTTTTCCGCCGCGGATCAATTGCGCCATTCTGCTCAAAAAGCCGTCGTCCTGCGGGCCATAGGTTATGGTGGGACGTAAAATTAAACTCTTAAAACGGGCGTCGTTAATCTGACGGAGGCATTTTTCGGCCAGAAATTTGGTTTGATGGTACACACCGTCCGGAAGCGGCGGATCGTCGGCGCGCCCCGGCAGACGATGCGGAATGGTGCCTAAAACGCCAACCGTGCTAACGTACAAAAAGCGCTGCACCTCGTGCGCCCTTGCCCAATCCAGCAGATTTTGCGTGCCCCGCACATTAATCCGTTCGTAGGCTCGCGCCGAAGCCTTTCCCGCGCCTCTGATGGCCGCCAGATGCACGATGACATCCGGTGTCTCCTCAAGGGCCTTTAACGCTACAATATCCCAGAAAGCGCCTCCCACCGCGTTGAAGCGCGCGTAACTTTTTAATGGGCTTATGCGCTGTAATGATTCTTTTCTTACCGGCGCCGTTACCTTAAAACCGCTCTTTAGCAAATATTCCGCCACGTTTTTGCCCATAAAGCCCGAGGCGCCGGTCAACAAAACATGCATACTCTATCCGCTGTAAATCTGGTACATCTCGCGCAGTTGCACATAGCGGACCGAATGGTTGGCGTTCAAATAGGTAAAATAATCGTCCAGCCGCTTCAGATAACGATCGACGTCGTCCTGAGTTTTGCAATACTTCGATCCGCCGGGCATTAATTCGTTGGAATGAAACATCATATTTAAAAAGCTCACGCCGGAGCGAATCAGATGTTCGCTTAATTCGATCATCTGGTTTAAATTGGCGTACGATGGCCGCAGCCAGTACAGATCGAGTCCCCAGAATTTTTTCAACAGACGGCGCAACCCGATGTTGGGCAGATCGATGTAATTTTTGGCCAGCCATTGCGGCAGCTTTTTATTAAAGCCCACGGTAACGGGCACTTCCAGAACGGAAGAATCCCCTTTTTCTTTGATATTGCCGCGGTTCAAACGATAGGGTTCAATGGAAGCAAGATAACCGAACGACGGCTCGAAGGGTTGTTTTCCTTTGCGAAAGGGCACCACGCTGGAATCCACCAAAACGCCCAACTCTTCAAGCACAGGCACTGAGCTCTCGTTAAAGCCATAGCGTCCCGCCCGGTAGGAAAGCGGCTGCTCGCCCAGCGTTTGCGAAATCAAATCGGATAAAATTTTCAGCTTTTTTAGCTGCAACTCCGGCGGCAGATTGGCCGGAAAGGTATTAGCCAGAGTGCGCTCTTCTTCGTAAGGCGGGTTCACCCAGGGATGTAAGTGCAAACCGATTTCGGCCTGGCGATTTTTCCGGAAGTCGCTTAAAATCTGCATGGCCTTCTGATCGGCCGCCACCGGGTAGTCGATTAAATAGGTGGCCTTTACTCCGTGCCGGTCAAACAGCTTTTGCAACGGCTCCAGAAACTGGATATTGCGCACGGTGTATTGCGAATGGTCGTTGTATTCCGCGCCCCATTCGCGCTCTTCTTCGGTGTCGATGGTTACTAAAAAATGGATCATAATCTATGGTAATCCTGATGGTTGAATGGCTGATTGGTTGAATAGTTCAATAGTTGAATGGTTGAATGGTTGAATAGTTCAATAGTTGAATGGGTGAATGGTCACCAGCCTGTCATGACGCCGTGATGAGAATGCCTTACATCATTACATACTGCCGCCTGCCGGAACGACGTTCTTCTGTCCCCCCTGGGGCTGTCCCAAAAGTCAAAGGCAATGTATTTTTTTACATTTTTTCTTTCCCTCACCCCCTTTAATTCCCCCTCTCCCCGATTTTCGGGAGAGGGGGGCAGGGGATGAGGGCTACTGTAAGCTTTTTACTGTCTTTGTATAATAATTCATTAGATGTCGCTTTTGAGACCCCCGCAGGGGGTGCAGGGGGTGAGGGCCAGCCTGGTTCAATAGTTGAATGGTTGCATGGTTACTGGACTGTCATGACGCCGCGATGAGAATGCCTTACATCGTTAGATAGCGACGCCTGCCGGTACGACGATCTTCTGTCCCCGCTCTCCATCTTTGGCGCAGCAGGTAAGGTTTATCTAATTTTCAATCCTCCCGGTCTGGCCGGAGGCACGTCGTCTCTATTGCCAAGAGGATTGATGATGTACGTCTCGGAACCGGTTAAATCGCTTTCAAAATAAAGGACGCCGCTTTTAATCAGCTCGCGCTGGCCCTGGTAATCCCAGGTTTGCATGGATCGTTCGCTGCGCGTCATAAAGGTTTCGCTTTGCGAACCGTAAAGGCGTTTGACCTCATAAACCATGTCGGGCAGCAATCCGCTAATGACGTGAATCGTTCTTCCCTGGCCGTTGATGGTGTAGGTAACCGTTCCGGTATTCAGGCTGTCTTTCTGGTAGAAAAGCGTTAAAAAGTTAGGGCGATTTGCGCTCTCTTTTTCAATAAACACGCCCTGCATCACGGTTCCGCTGCGAATGGCTTGTATGGAAGCCATCTGCTGCGTGGTATTGGCGTCCGCTGCCTGAAAGACATTCAAAAAGAGTTGATCCTGATTAAATTCCGTTGGTTTTACGGAAACCTGCCAGCGATGCGTTTTAATGGCCAGGTGGTGTTGTCTTTTCAGAACGTCGCTGTCAAAGCTGGCCACTCGCGTAACTTCTACTCTGGCCTGTTGGGGTAAAAAGGTCTGACAAAAAACGACGCCGTGGGCATTGGCGCCGCCCACATAATCGCCGTCTCCGCCATCGCCGTCTTTTTCTCCGCCCAGCCCGTTAAATTCCTTGATAATCACCTGCTGGCCTGTATAGGCAGTGCCGATGCGGTCGCTGGTACCGGTACCGGTTGTCAGGTCTTCTGACGACTGATAATTGAACGCTTCGGGCTTCCAGGGAACATGGTAAACCCACTCGGCTCGACTGGGCGCCACGGCGCGGTCAAACACCACTAAAAAATCGGAATCGGTTGCCGGATTTTCGCCGGGAAACCAGACGTACTCCCGAACATGCTGTACGCCATCCTGAAACATGGGCGAGCGGTTGACGCGCACATGGTAAAAAATGCCCTCTCTTTGCGTTACCTGCTCAATGCCGCCCCAGTCGTAATCTCCCTGCCCATTGGCCGCGGCCTCTAAGTCCGCCTGATCGGCCATGGATTGATGACTCAGCGTGTGTCCCCCTTCAAAATACACGATGTTGTTTTTGCGCGCGCCGGGATAATCGTCGAGGTTGCCGTAACCACGATGCGCCACATTGCGCGTGTTGACCAGCTCGCCAAACTTGGCCAGCGCAAAACCCGGGGTATCGTCTGCTCCGCCGTGACCTTCAAATCGGTAATGTCCGTCCATAACCATAAACACGCCGTCGGCCGGATTATCAAAGCCAGTGCGGGCCACAAAAACTCCCGTATTTTTGGCCCACAGGGAATGGGGCAATCCCAGCTCCTGCGGCGTTCTGGGCGAAACGGATTTGTGCAAGCCCAAAAATCCCCAAAGGTAATGGTGTTCGTAGCTGTGCCACTCCACCTGGTAAGTTTCAATTAAATGGCGCATTAATCCGGCCGTTTCGCCTAAACCGACCTGATTTAAAAGACGCGGCAAATTGTACATCTGCTCGCGCATGGAACGATGTTCAAAAGAAGGATCGGTGGCTTCTGCAATGCCGGTGCGAATAAAACTGTAGTGGCGATCAAAATATTTGTGCGGGTCTAACATGTAGTACATGAACGTTGGATAATGGGCGATGGCGCTTCCATCAACCGTGGAAGAGTTTGAAATATAATCTTCACCGGTGGCGGTGTACCAGGCGTCGATATTCAAAAAATGAGTGCGCGGATGCCAGCTGGAGTAACCGATCCACTCCGACCAGCCGCCGCTCTGCCCTGCCACAAAATTATGGGCATCCAGGTAGCCGTAATTCAGCATGACCTGACTAAAGCTGTCCAGCGCCTGATCGGCCTCGGCGTCGATCAGCCCGTCGCCCCAAAAGGCCAGCCCGATGTACCAGGCGTAACAACCTTCGTAATATTTGCTACTAAACATCTGCTCCGGCGTAAAAGACGGATTGCTTAAACTATGGTTAAAGACCTTGTGCGTAACGGTTCGCGTTTTGACCATGTCGGCTATTTGTCGCCTCTGGTCGTCAGTCATGTAATTGTACGTCCAGTCATAGGTTAAGGCGGCCACATAGGCCAGGTCGTCGCCGGCATTCAGGCGGCGAATCAAACTGTTAATGGCCCGCTCGGCGTATTTAGCCAGTGAAATCGGGTAAGAGATGCCGTCCACCTGTCCAATGGCCGCAATAAAGGCCTGATGAACCATCACGGCGCGCAGGGGATCGTGCCCCGCTTCGGAGAGAATATTGTAATCATCATTGTCCGACATCTCAGCCGCCCAGTTCACGTAATCCTGAAATTCGCTTCTGTACTGCTGAGAGAGCGTCTGACGCCAGAAGGCAAGCTTATCGACTGTGATGTGCAGGCGCGGATGTTCGCGTTTAGCCAGCGGCGAATCCGCTTTAGGCGTAAAGGCCAAAACTTGCGCCGAAAAGAGCAAAACGATTGTAAAAATTAGACACAGTGTTACATTGATTTTATTCATTTGTTTCCCGTTTTTACTGATTTTACAGGCCGCTGTTTAATATGTCCACAAAACATTGCAAAAGCAATGCCATAACATTTACAGGCGGTGTGCATCAACCAACTTTTGCGCAATTTCCGCGGTTTTACGCGCATTTCCCAGCCAGGTAAATTTTTGCACAACGTCCTGGCGTGCGGTTTTGCCCAACCGCCTGCGCAAATCTTCGTTTTGAATTAAAAGCAATAATTTTTCTTTTAATGACCGGGCGTCGTCTGGTTTGAATAGCAGAGCATTTTCTCCGTCCCGCAAAATATCCCGGATATTTTCCATATCCGGCGCCAGAATGGCCTTTTCCATGGCCATGTATTCCAGAATCTTCATGGGCGACGAATAGGGCGTGGCGTGCGGACTGATGGCCACATCCATCATGGCAATGTACTGCTGAATTTCGGAATGGGGAATGCGCCCTAAAAAGCGAATCCATGCTTCATGGCCTTTTGCCCTGTTGAATTCAACCAGCTCCTGATAGCTGGGTCCGTCTCCTAAAAAGATCATGGCCGCATTCAGACGCGGCAGGTTCAGTTCTTCCAGCACGGTAATCAACTGATCAATATTATGCCAGCGCCGTAAAATGCCCACAAAACCCAGCACAATTTTTCCTGTTAGTTTCAGTTTTTTTCGCAAAGGCTGATCGTCAATATCGGGATTAAAGCGCTCCGGATCTGTGCCGTTGGGCAAAACCGTGATTTTTTCTTCCGGCACGCCGTAATCCATCACAATCTTTTTTAGCGGCGTGGAAACCACAATAATGTGGGGCGCCGCGTTAAATATCTTCTTTTCGCCGTATTGCGACAGCCAGGGGAAGTACAACTTTTCCCACTGCCGCTTCTGGATGGAGTACGGCGAATTTACTTCTAAGATAAGCGGCAGGTTGTTCTTTTTGGCCGCCCACAAGGCGGCAAAACTAAAATGCGCGTAGCGGTCGTAAATAATGTCCGGGCGGAATGAATCAATCGCCTTTTGCAGCATACGCCGCCCTTTGAGATTGTAGCCGATTTCGGCCAGCTCGTACACGGGCTGCGGAATGTGTTTGCGCACCCAATCCCATTTCGATTCTCTGGCATCCTGCGCCTTGCGGAACTGCGTCTTTTCGCCAACCAGCGAAACCACCTTAACCTGATGCCCTAACTGAATCAGACCATTTACAATAGACTGAATATGAATGCCTTCCGCCCCATCGCCCAGAGTTCGGTGATGATATAAAATCCTCATAGGCCAAGAATCCTGATTTCATCGACAATGGTATCTTTTATTTCCGGCGGCTTAATTTGCCGCACCACCTGCGCATGATTATCCAGCACATAGCGTAATTTTTCGACCATGTCATCCACATTGCGGTTTTCGTAGGTAACCGTGCCGGCGGGCCGACTGCCATTATCGCAGGCAACCACCGGCACTTTTAAGGCCAGGGCCTCCAGCACCGAAGATGCGATGCCGTCTTTAAAGGGCGTTCGTAAATACAATCTGGAACGCGTCATAATGGTTAAAAATGCGTCGTGATCCTGATCGCCGGCCAGAATGACGTGATCTTCGATGCCCAGCTGTTTAATCAGGGCCTGTATTTCTTCTGAGCCCATATCCGATCCCATAATAATCAGTCCGAACTTTGGATAGTGTTTAACCAATTTCGCCACGGCGTGAATCATATCTTCAATAAAAAATTCCGGCCGAAAAAACACATAGCTGCAAATGACCGGATCGTGGTCGGAAAAGAAGGTTTCCACCTCTGGCTTTAGTTCTACCTTCTCAAAATTCAAGTACTGCTTGCTAAAGGCCTGAATGGGAATGATTTTATGCGGATTGATGCCATATCCGGCGATCTTTTCTTTAACCGCTTCGTTGTTGCAAATAATATGGCGGGGCGCCGTAAAAATGAACTTGTACAACGGCGTCAGCAACGGCGCCTGTGATTGCGGAAAGTATTTTTGCACCGGCCCGGCATGAAAGGTAATGACCGGCCGCCGAAAGGTGAGCAGCGAAATAAGCAGCGCCAGGGTCGTTAAAACAAAGCCTTTGGGCGAATCGCCGTTCAAATGCATGTGAATCAGGTAGCCCTTAAGCCTGTACTTGAATACCTTTTTCACGTAATCCAGTCCGCTAAAAACAGGGATAAAATCTCTGCCGGTTAAAAAACGACCTTTGCCGGTATTCAACACCTCGCAAATGTGTCCCTGCTTTTCCATCTCCTGCTTCAGAAAATAGATGCGCATACCCCATCCGGCGCGCGGCGGCGGATAGGAAGATATCTCAAGCACTTTAATCTGCTTACGCTTCAATGTTTCCTCTCCTTTTAAGAATGATTACCCCTTTAATAGCGTTGTTTTGTAGCCATTTAAGATTTTATGACTGTCGAAAATAAGGTTCGCGCCCGGTCACATACAGGGTTTGATTACCGACGGTTACGGTTAAAATCTCGTCGCTGTCCGGACGCTCCGCTCGTTTAATCTGGTAGCTCTGCCTGCCCAGTCGCAGGGAATAATCCGATTCCGTTTGCCGGATTTCCCACCTGGCGTCCTGCTTTTCCGGCAGAAAAACGGTCGGCACAATGAGCGGCAGCGATGTTTTAATTTGGTAGGATAACAGCGGCGCCGGCAGACGCCTGCGATAGGTTGGCGAAATCCAGCCTTCGTCCGGATTTTTTCCGCCCTTTTTCAGTTCCACTGCCGTTTGCAGGTTCGCGGGAAGGGCCGGCAAAATGAGCAAGGCGGAATTTCGGCCGCTGGCCTTAAAGCCCGTTTGACCGGCTAATTTTTCCACCTGCACAAAATGGTTAAAATGCCAGTTCAACTCCAGGTTAAACGCGGTGTTTTCTTCTGCGTACAAATAATCCACCGCCAGCCAGAACGTTTGATCGATAAACAAAAAATAACGGCGGTGGACGGGTTTTCCGGTCAATTTCTGGTAGCCGTAATGTTCGCCGCACACGCCGGAGAATCCATTTTGCTGTACAACGCTTAAACGTTTAAAACGCGGCGCAAAGCTCCATTTTAAAATACCCGTTTGCCTGGCCTGCGACTGGCCGTTAATGGTTACGGTGTTGTGAGCGGCCGTGCTGCGAAAGTAGGTATGCCAGTCATACTCGCCGCGATAGTTGGAAAATCCGGGATCAATCAACAGCGGTTCGCCACAGGGCGCGATCTCAATTTGCAGCAGGTCGGCATGTCCGTGAGCCGCAGACGGGGTTTCGTCGTAAAAAACGCCGTCGGCCAATGGCCCGCAGTCCATCAATGAAAAATGAGAAGATTCTTCAAACCCGGAGCGAAAAACGTAATAGCCGGATTGATCCAGAAATATGGTTTTGGCCCGCGGCTTTTCTGTTTTAAGGGTTTCAAAGTCCTTTAGCTCCTGTTCAGAAAGCATCCAGAAGGCGTCTTCCTGCAAGCCGCCGGACATGAATTTCATATCGCTGCGTTTAAACCATACGGCGCCAAAACACTGGTAAGAACGGAAATCCCAGCTGGTCGGATCGGAAAAATAGATGGAGCGCGCGTCGTCAATATCGCCAATGTAGGGAAACGTTCCGTCCGGGCGCATCATGTGCATGGAAAACTCGAGCGCCTTTTCCACGCGTTGCAGCATCTCTGGCGGAACCGCCTTCCGGTTATGCCTGAGTAAGGCGATGGCCTGCAGGTAAAAACCCAGGGTAAAATGGTGATAAAACGTGGCCTGTTCCACGCTGCCGCCGTCCGCGTGAAATTGTTTTTCCACCTGTTCTTTAAGAACGCGCAAAGCCTTCTGCCGCCAGCGATCCGCGCCTTTAAATTCCGGGAATAAAAAGCCAATGGCAAACAGAGCGGCGGTTTCGCCGATCAAATGGTTGTACGGGCTAAAATAGATGGAAAGATGGTCGTTCAAAAAAAGCCCGCTCCAGTAAAGAATTTTAAGAATCGTTTTGATGGTTTGCGGGTTGGGATTGTTGCCGGCCGAATAGAAATGGAGCGTCCATATCAGGGCCAGAGCGCGCACGCCCACCTCCAGCGCGCTGGCCCAGGCAATGCCTGTCTGGTAAGGATTTTTACGGTACCAGTCGTCAAGCAGCGCATCGATTTTGCGGCGGTATTTCTCGTCGTCGGTTAAATAATAGGCTTTAGCCACTTCGATTAAAAACTGTAAACGATTGACTTCCCACACATGTTTAATATCGCCGGGATTTTGATTCGTAAAAATATCCACCTCGTCATAAAAGCCTGTGGGAAACGGTTTTAAAGATACCGGATCGGACTGCCAGGGGATGGGATCAGGCAATTGAAAAGAAACGCCCAGAAAGCGAAATTTGTGCTGCAGAAAATCGTCCGCTCTCTCAATGGTTTTTTTGAATTGTCGGTTAAACTGTTTTTTAAAGATTTCCTTCTTCTTTTCGCTCAGCGGCTCCGACAGCAATGGTCTGCGCCCTGGAGAATGAAAGATTTGTGCGGGGCTCCCTTCATCAATCGGTTTTAACATCTGCGCCGCATCGTCCATAAACAGGCTGAAATCATCATCAAAATATTGATCCAGAATGGCCGGATAGGCTTTTTTTTCACGGACGATGATCCATTTTTCCTTTAAACGAAAAAGCAGTTCCGCCGCAGTCACTCTGCTCAGCTTTTTTAATTTTGTTTTAATACTCATACCAGCACCGTTTGTTTTAAATCTTTAAGCACGCGGGAAACAAGATAGTGGTTGTAAACATTTTCCAGCAGTCCTCGCTCCCAGAAGCGAGATATTTTGCCCAGATGCGTGACCTGATGGATGATAAAAAAGATCTGAAACATAGGATGATCCTTTGCCAGCGGCGCGCCATAGCCCTGCAAAAACGAAGCTTTCATCTCTTCGATCACGCTTTTTTGAAAGGTGGGCTTAAAACTCAATAAATAGAGCTGATGGTAAAAACGCGACAAATCCTTGTAAGGGGAATTGATCTCGCATTTGTTAAAATCCAGCACGGTAACTTTGTCTTCTGCCGCCAGAATATTGGAGAGCGAAAAATCGGTGTGGGCAAAGGTCAGGCGTTCGCTTTGCGCGCCGGCCTTTTGCCACAAACTTTTTAGATAATCGATTATTTTTTGTTGAAAATGTTCGTCAAAGTCCAGCTTCGGGTTCTGCACCATGCGCTGCAGGCGAATCAAAATGTAGTCTTGCAGAAAAGAGAAGGTCAATTCCACCGGCGGCTTAACATAAGGCACTTCCTCAACAATGGAAAAGGACTGGAACTTTTTTAACCACTGCCCGGCCTGACTCAGCGAACGATGCACTCTTTGCTGCACGCGCTTTGCGGGGAACAGGTGTAATCGGCCCGTCAACTTCAATAAATTCTCGCCCTCGCTTTTTCGCGTGATGAGTATCAGATTTTCCACATCAAGCCAGATGGGTTCGATGACGCGATGTTCTGGATCGTCTTTAAACTTATCGAACCAGAAGCGACTGACGGCAAACTCTCTTTCAAGCTCAGCTCTTTGTTTCTCCGGATTGCGCAGTTTATAAACCTTAACGAAGAACGAACGACCTTCATCCGTTACCACTTCCATGATCACAGAAAACGGACGGTCAATGATCTGCCGTATTTCCAGAGAATCTTTTGGGGCTTGCAGAACCGGCACAATTTTTTCGATCAACTGTCCATAAGGAAGCGCCAGAAGCCCCTGTGCAAAATATTTTTTAAATTTCCGTTCGGCTTTGGCTTTTAACAATCCTGCTCCTTTTTTATGTCGATCAATAATGGTGTCCGTTGTGTTCAATGGTACCGCAAACATACGCTTTAAAAATGGGGGGAAACATTTTATTGGAAATATTGATTCTTTTCAGGCGGAACAGGTCTTCTCCCACTTTGTTGCTGCCCGGCACCTGGGTTAAGGCAGCCAGATAGCCCATTTCGCGCATCATTTCAATATGAGCATCATTGAAGTCTTTTAATTGTCCGTTGGGATAGGCAAAAAATTTACAGCTGGCATTGGTCTTTTCTTCAATCATCCGTTTTGATTCGGCCAACTCCCTTTGCGCTTCTTCATTACTCAGCATGTTTAACAGGGCGTGGCGGTGTGTGTGCGAGCCAATTTCCATGCCCTGATCGGCCATGGTCTTCACCTGTTCCCAGTTCATAAAGGCATACCGATCGGGATTGGCGGCAACGGGATGGGCGTCTATAGATACCTGCGCTTTCAATTGTTTTAATAACATTTCTTCTTCGCTTAAAGTGGCCGATTTCATCAAATCTCTGATTTCGATGGAAGCACGAATTTTTTGTTCTTCCGAGTTCAGGGTAAACGCTCTGTGCCAGCCGTTAAAGTTCAACTCGATGGTTTTATTGGTGGAGTGAAAGACTAAATAAGTAACCCAATCGGTCCACAAACAATCGTTCCCACCAATTAAGCCGGTTGTAACAAAAAAGGCGGCGCTGACCGCATGTTTTTTTAAGACCGAAAAAGCGTAGTCAAAATTATTTCTGTAGCCGTCGTCAAAGGTTACAACCGCATAATTTTCCGTAAGCTTTCCCGTCTGTAAACGTTCGACCGCTTCTTGCAGGGGAATAACCTTAAATATCTTTTTCAACATTTTTATCTGATTATCAAAGGCGGACACCGTAACGCAATTTCTGTATTCATATTCAAAAATCGGCGCGCTGTCGGACACAACCGAATGGTACGTCAAAATGGTAACGGACGGTCGTTTTTTTTCCAGCGTTCTTTTATTTTTTCCGATAAGGTCTATCAGACCAAAATAAATCTTTTTAAGTGCGTCGCGCATCGATCTTACCTACTTTAGTCTCATACCACTTTAGATAAAGTTCTTCATAACTTTTGATCATTACCGGTAAGGCAAATTGCCGTCTGGCTTTTTTTAAGGCATTTTGCCCTAACTGTTTAGCCCTCTGCGGATTTTCGATTAAATATTGGATCGCGGTCACCAATTCTTCAAGCGAATTGGAGGTGAACAGTAGTCCCTCGCGCTCATGCTCGATCAATTCGGGATTACCGCCCACTCTGCTGGCTACAATGGGCAGGCCCGTGGCCATGGCTTCTTGAATTACATTGGAACAGCCCTCGCTTAATGACGGCAGCACAAAAATATCGAAGGCGTTTAAATATCCCGGGATGTCATCCCGATAGCCCAGGAAAAGCACATCTTCCAGAACGCGCAGTTCCCGCGCCAGTTTTTCCAGTTCTTCGCGTAACGAATACCTGGGCGTATCTCCGATGATGATGAACTTTACAGAGCGATTTTTCTTTTTTAGCCTGGCCAGCGCTTTAATCATTAACTGATGATTTTTCACCTTCATTGGCCGACCGATCGTTCCAATGATAATCGAATCGGCGTTTACATTAAGTTTCTTTCGGTAAAATTCTCTTTTTTCGGGCTGCGGTTTAAATTTTTCGGTATCCACGCCGTTCAATATGGGTAAAATCTTTTCCCGCTTTACGCCCAGGGTGCGGCTTAAATCATCGGCCAGCAGCGCGGAAACGGACAACACCTGATCAGACCAGCTAAACATGATTTTTTGCACCCATTTCCTCTTAAAATCTTTATGATAAGAACCGTGTTCGCCATGGATGACAATCGGAACGCGCGCCAGCCTGGCGGCCGTAATTCCTTCAACCAGGGTGCCCCAGGAATGGGTGTGCACAATATCGAGGCCTTCCTCTTTAAAGATCTTTTTTAATTTAAAAATTAAAGAAAAATCATTCCCTTCGCCTTTTACAATTTCCAGCAATTTGGTTTTATCCACATCCAGCCCCATGGTGTCAAAAACCTTGCCCATCACAATTAATACCGGGGCAAAAACATCCGGATTTAGCCCGTTCAACAGTTTTACGATTCCGACTTCTTTGCCGGCTGGCGAAAGATAATTAATCAGATGTGCGACTTTGATTTTTTTAGAGACCATCTAATATTCTTTCAAATTTTTTAGCGTATTTCTGGTAATTAAACAGGGCCACGTACTCGGCGCGCGGTTTAAAAGAAGTTTCTTCCCTTAAAATTGTCAAAACGGCCTGCCCTATCTTTTCAATATCATTAGAAGGCGCCAGAATACCCGCGTTGGCTTCCTGCAATAACTGATGCGTTGCGCTGTTCTCTTCGGCAATGGCCAGAATGGGTTTGCCGATGTAAATATATTCAAACATTTTCGCGGGAATCTGCAAATCGGTTTCCGGCTGAATTAACAAAAGCGCATCGGCCTGGAACATGGTTCGGATGCTTTCCTGAAAGCTAACAGGCGGTTTAAAGGTAACGTAATCTTCTATCTGTAATTCTTTTACTTTTTTAAAGATAAATTGCAATTCAGACACCACGCTGCCGATAAACTCAAATCTCACCTTTCCGGGAGAAATTTGTTTTTGTTCGTGCAGATTTTTGATGGCCATAAACAGGGTTTCCGGATTTCGCCGTTTGTAAAGCGTGCCCAGATGAACAAAGCGAAAAGGCCCCCGGACGTCGCGTTCATCTTCTTCTACTTCAACCTGAAAATCGTCGGGATCAAAGCCATTGTAAAAAAGCTGAAACTTTTCTTTTTTTTCACCGGGGTACAACTTTAAATATTCGTCGCGCATTTTAGGCGTAACAAAAAATAACTGATCTGCCCCCTGCACGCATAATTTTTCTACCAGGCGCTCCATCCCGTAGCGGAAAATATTTCCCCGGTCCCAGCGCGAGATGGCCCACGGATCGCGAAAATCGAGCACCAATTTTTTGTGCGTTATTTTTTTTAGAATAAGGGCGATCAAAAACAGTGAATGCGGCGGAGCCGTGGTTAAAATGATATCGATTTTTTCATGTTTAATGATGCGCGCGCCCTGGGCAACGGCGTGGGGCAGCCAGCCAATGTATTTATCGGGGAATTCAAAAAAGGCGAAGAAAAAGCTCCGGAGTTTATCGATCAATACCGCTTTCCATCCGCTCGCTTGCCCGTTGCCGGCGCTTTCTGTCTTTTTCTCTTTTTTTGCCGGAGAGGCTTTATTGGTTTTTCGCTTTTTTAAAAAATGTCCTAATTTTTGCTTGGCAAAAGTAAAAATGCGCGTTAAATCGCTTTTATCCGTTCTAAAAACCTTAACGGATGCGGGAATCTTATCCTGATTCCCCATGCGTTCTCCCAGTTCCCGGTTGTAATATTCTTCCTTTAAGGTTAAAACAAAAAAATTAAACCGCGAATGATCCATGTATTTTAAGATTTTAGCCACCCGCCTGGTGCCGACCGACGGATTGGGGGGAAAGTTGGTCGTTAAAAACAATATATTTTTCTTATGGCTCATTATTAAACCTTTAACAAAGATTAAACTTCTTCGCTTAATTGCGCATTTTCATAAATTTCATTTACCTGAATATTTCTAAGGGCCACGGCAAAGGCGCTGAACCAGTAAATAACCTCCGAGTACAACCGGTTGTGAAAGATGCCGGCCACCAGAATACCGATAAGCCCCATCTGGATGGCCATGGCGTCCACATAATACCTGTAGCCCGGCGCTTTCAGGCGGTCTCTCCTAATTTTGCCCAGAATGACAAACGTATGAATTAAAAGGCCAAAAAATAAAATGATGCCCACAAAGCCCCATTCCACTAAAACCAACAAAAAGGTGTTATGTACCGTTTTTGTGCCCTTTTCTTCCATGATCTCTCTTAATTCAGGCACATAGTCCATTACCAGCGCCTGATAGCCTTCTCCTCCAAGGCCCATGGGATGATCTTTCCACATTTCAATGGCCCCGCGCCACAAATGAAGCCGGGAGCCTGATTCGTGATATTCATCAATCGTGCTTTGCCTTTCCCAGAACTGTTCGTTGGACAGGCTAAAGACCAGTATGGCGCCTCCTATCAGCGCCAGAACCACACGCCAGCGCAGCTTGCCCTTAATCCAGATAACAGCCAGAAGCCCGATGACCAGAACGGCCACAAAAGTAGCGCGGGAGTTAGCCAGAATAATCAGGTTGATCAAAAAGGGCACCGAAAGCAGAGTAATAACTTTTTCCCAGTTTTTGCCGATTAAAAAATAGAGTCCAAAAAAAGGCAGCATGGCAGCCACGTGCGCAGAGATGGCATTTTCTTCGGTTGAATTGGGCGCGATGACGCCCAGGTATCGGTTCGAACCACGTTCAAAGGCAATGCGTCCAAAATTGGCCACTCCTAACAGCAAAACCCAGATGATAAAGCGAAAATGCCTGGGCTCGCGGATGATGTACATCATCAAAAAAATCTGAATGGTGAGTTTGTAAAATATCTCTGCTTTCCGAAAACTCTCTTTTGGCTCCACCGCATAAAACGCGCTGATAAAATACATCCACAGAGTAAAGGCAACCAGCCAAAAAATCAATTTGTAACTGGCGCCATGCAGCGGCTTTAATTTCCGGTGATTAATAATCAGGCTGATTAACGTAATCACCGAAACCAGAAAAGACCAGCGCAGGTCTGGCAGATGGTCTCCCCACCACATGTAGGGCGGATGGTTATGCCATTCAAAAATATAGGTGGCAATTCCAAAATAGGGATGCCGAAAGGTCAAAATCAAGCCGGTAACATAAAGAATCATGAAGATAATAGCTGTAGCTGGCATGGGCTAAGGCCTCACTAATTGTAAACTGGCAAAGGGGAACACGCCCACGCGAGCGCGCTCCGGCAAGTTTTTTTTAAGATAATTGAATAACGCCTTTTCATCAGAAAAAAACGGATAGTCTTCAAAGAAAATGGTTTTGAACTCTTCGGGCGTAATATTAGGGGAATAAAATAAAAATTGACGCCCTTTTAAAAAACGTAAAGGCCGGGGCTTACGGTACAACAATCCGCCAGGGCCAAACAAACCGTGGTATCCCAGACCTTCGGAACAGGCCGAAGTCACCAGCACCATTCCCTCTTCCTTTAACAACGTTCCGTCGGCAGATTTTAAAGGGATAAAGGCATTTTCTGCCTGCAGCAATTCCGTATCTTTGGGATAGGCGTTTAAAATCAAAAGATCATAAGGCGCGTTGGACATCGCTTCGGTAGTATATAATTGCCTGGCTTTGAGCGCCGCCTGTCGATGCGCTTCTTTAAAATCGCCGCAAAAGATGTCGGCAATGGTTCGATTGCCGTTAATCACCACGCCAATGAAGAAATCGATTCCCACCTGCGCCACCATCTCTTCGATAACATGGCGGAAACGATTTTTCTCCACTTCTCCTAATTTGCCCATAAAGCCCATCAAAACCGATTTGTGCGTTTTGGTAATGATCCCTAAGTCTGAAATTCCCGGAATAAGCATTTTAGCCCCGCCGCTAAAACCGGCAAAACTGTGGGGCGTTAATCCGCTAATCACCACGCGAAAATCCGCTTGTAAATAATGCTTATTCAAACGGAATTCGGTTTTGCCCCACTGCAGGCCGGTGGGTTCTGTTTCCTGCGGATCGTGGTTGATCCACCGGTAGTTTTCAACAATCTGCCTGCCCAATTTTTTAGCAGCGCTCTCTTTACTCAGCGGATGGTGCGCGCCAAGCCCGATCAAAAACCTTATCTGATCTGTTTTAAACCCACAGGAATGCAGTTCGTCCACCAGCGTCTTTAACAAAGGCTCCAGAATAACAGGCCGCGTCAAATCATCCACCACAATCAGGATGTTGGTGGGGTTCTTTTTTTTAACCAGTTTGCAAAGGTCTTTGGTCTTTAAGCGGAAGTGTTCTTCGCTCAGCGGCGGCGCATCGGACAAAGAATAAAAATCTATGATTGAATCCGGCGGCAGCTCCAACTCCAATCTGGATTCATCAAACCAGGCCGCCCAGGGTATGTGAATGGTACGCATCATTTAAACCGACTTCTTTTTTGCAGCGGAAAATTTTTGGAAAAGTGTGGAAAACTCCGACAACAAATTTTTATAGGCCGATTCCCGAAAAATAAGATGGGCCGTGCCCAGGGCCGCCAACGAAGCGGCGGAAAGGATAAAAAACATGGGAATACTTTTAATGTCAAAATAGGGCAAAGCAAATCTCAACGCAGCCAGGTTAAAAACCACCTGAAAAATTCCGTAAAGGAAAGGCGCTTTTTGCGTTTGCCATAAATCGCTTACAGTAAACGGCAGTCTTTTTATCATAATTCTGACGATTAAAAGGGTGTAAACAATCGAAGAAAGCACCACCGCCACGGCCACGCCATTTATTCCATAAGGGATAAAAAGCAAAATCGATCCGCCTAACAAGACCAGATAAACGACCTGCGCCTTTATCCGCTGGTTAATGAAGTCCAGCGCAAAGATCACCGGGAAAAAGGTAGAACCAATGGTTTTTACCAGACCGGAGACGCACATAATCTGGAGCGGAATAATGGTATGCAGCCATTTGGGGCCATACATGTTGTACACCAGCGACGGAGCCAGAAAGATCAAACCGATTAAAATGGGATAGGCCACCAACGAGGTGTAGCTTAAAACCTGCTTTAAATTTTTGACCACTCGCTGGCCGTCCTCTTTAATGCGCGAGAAGGCAGAAAACAAGGCCTCGTTCATAGACCTGCCGATTTGCCGACGCGTCATATCCATTAAATTAAAAGCGCGTTCATAATAACCCAGCGCTTCGGTCCCCAGGAAGCGGCCGATTAACAGGTAGTCGATGTTGTTGATGAAATAATCCAGATATTGAACAAAGGAAACGCGCATGCCATAGGAATAAAGATTTTTAAATATGGAAAATTTAAAGTAGATGCGGGGAACAAATCGGGCATAGATCAGAACCAGGATCATATTAACTACAACAGAAAACACCTCGCCTAAAATAAGGCTCCAAACGCCAAAATCTAAAATGGCCAGGACAATGGCCGTGGAATAACTGAAAACAGACCGCGCCGAACGCGCAATGGAAATCCCTTTAAAATTCAGGTCTCTCTTTAATAAGCTCTCGGCCACCATTATAAACGTATTCAAGATAAAGGTTAAAGAAATAACCTTTATCAATTGCGTTACCTGAGGACTGCGCACGAACTGAGAAAAATAAGGCGCGCCGAAAAACAAAACCAGAAATACGGTCAAATTAATAACAAAACTGGCCGTAAAAACCGTATCTATTTCCGACCTGTCGATCTCTTTCTTTTGAATGAGTACGGTGGAAAAACCAAAATTGGTTAGCCGACGGCCAAAACGAATTACAATGAGCGTCAGGCCGTAAAGTCCAAAGTCCTCCGGAAACAGAATACGCGCTAAGATAATGGAAGTGATCAGGCGCGAAGTTTTGGAAAAAAGGATGTTAAAAATATTCCAGAAAACCGCAACTTTGGTTTTTTCTTTTAGATCCTTAGCCAAGCGTCATTAACCCCTTTGCTCGTTGGTAATGGGACGCACCGTAAAATGGTATTGAGCGCACTCTTTATCGCTCTGGATTCTGTATTTGCCCATGATTCTAAAAATTTTAACTCTGCCGATGTTCACATACCCCATGCGGTACACCGAACGCAGGGAAGCAAAGTTATTGGTTTCCACATAAGAGATCAGCCCTTTAAAGCCCTCGCCGGTCACCGCTTTTAGGGCTTTGGCCATGCCAACGGCATGCAACCGCTGTCCTCTGTAGCGAGGATGGGTGTAACCTTTGTACATGTACACCCACTGCGGGTCAAAATATAAAACAAGATCCTGATTGATGGGCGTGGGCTGGGTTGAATACCAGCCATAACTGGCCAGAAAATCGCCATCCAGGATGGCAAAACAGCGGTCGCCCTTTTTAAAAGCGCGCTCCAGAAATTTCTCGGTCAGCTGCGTTTCAGGATCGGCGGCGTATTTTTTCACTTCATCCGCGCTTAAAAATCGGTGCTCGTAATTGGGATTGCCTTGCAGATACTTCGGATTCAGGGTCTGCATGGTGACAATCATACCCTGCAGTTCTTTGTAAAAACTAATTTTGTTGATCAAACTGTATTCCAGGGCATGGAACACACCATGCATTCCGAATTCATCTTTAATGCGTTTTAAATCTTCTTTGATCATATTAAAATTCCCGCCCCGCAGTTATTCTGCTTTTTTTGATTTAATATAGTTCACAATGGCGTTTATGCTGTCAAAATTTTCCGGATACAAATCGTCGTCATCCACTTTTATCTGATACTTTTCTTCAATAAAACCAATCAAATCCAGCATCTTGACCGAATCGATAATGCCCAGTTCCAGCAAGGAGTCATCATAATCCAATCCTTCAAATTCATCTTTTAAGGACTCGTCATATAAAAAGTTTATGATTTCCTGATGCATTTCCATATCCTTAACCTCCTTTGTTTGATTATGCATCTCTGTCGCCAACGGTCATGTACCAGTTGGAACCCTGTAATATGGTTTTTGCTAATTTTTCGTTCATACTTTCGTTTGCGTAAGCGATAACCGACGATGTGGCATCATCCCGCTCCTTGAATCCTATGCTTTTCAATAAAGGAATAATCGGATTATCTTTTTGCAAAATAAAGGAGAGCGTTTGTCCTGATTTTGTTTTGTAAACCTGTTTGATAAACTCCAGGAACAGGGGCACAAGCATCTCACGATAATTTGGGATCAGTACGTCAATAATATGCACCGTCTCTTCTTTAATCGTAAAAAAAATCGTGCCTTTCAGCCGATTGTTTTCAAAACAATCGAATTGTTGATACTTAAAGTTAGGATGATCGGCAAATTTCCATTTGAGGTATTGGCAATTTCTAACGCCGATTACCTTAAACTGAGCCTTCATTTGCTCGAATAATTGTTCGTGTTGATCGCTGCATTCGATCTGCGCTTTTATCTGACCGGCGACCTTAGCGGATCGTTTAAGAGCAAACTTCAACTTCATACCAAAATTCAGCGGCAGGGCCAGGGCGGCAGCAAGGGCGTTGCTGGAAATTTTTTGCCGGAGATAGCGGTCAAATTTGAGCGGAAGCGCAAAACGGCGCATCTCACTTATTTTTTGGTGACCAACACGGAAGTGAATGACTTCCATCCTTTTGTTGGGATGGGCATACAACAAAGCGACTTCTCCGGAATCAACGCCCTTTTTGGCCTCACGTCTTAATTTGAGCGCTACGCCCAGGGTGCGGTATTTTTGATCAATGGAAAAATCGCCGCAGTTCCAGGCCAGATATTCCTTCCCTTCCACAAAAACCGGCCGTGGAAAAACGCCCGTAAAGCCAATCGCATCGCCGGTTTTATCGTTATAGATAATCCACGCTTTGGCTTTCCCAAACGGATTGTTCAGATAGATCCAATCAAAGCGTTTGCTGTAGTCGGTATCGGTACGCGTGCGATTTCGTTCCAGAATGGCCACAATGGTTGGTTTGTCTTTTTCCAGATCAGCTACTTTTACCGTGTAACTCATCACTTACTCCTGCCGAATCGTTTTCCAGGTGGTGTAGGTCTTGCCGCGGAATGCATCCCAGATGCCCTGCAGCGAAGCCCAGTTCACCATATCGAAATAAAAGATAAATTTAATGATGCCCGCCGAATCTTTCCCTTTTCTGTCTCTGAAAAACCCTGCAAAAGCCGCCAGGTGAAAAAGGACATGCAGGGTCATTGTAACGGCGTAGAATCCCGATTTATTAACAATGAGCGCATTGCTTGCAAAACTAGTAATAACAAACAGACCTCCCAGCCAGCGTAAAAGTTTGTGGCTAAAAATTTCCCAGGCAAAAATACCGGTTTTAAAGGGATTTAGAACCGCAACATTTTTCCACAAACCGCGCCAGCTGCGGTTAACGATTCGTCTTTTACGCCAGTACTCTTTAAAAAAAGACGGCGCGGCTTCTTCGTAGCAGACGGCGTAAGGATTGAACACGCCCCGAAAACCCTGCAAAACAATCTGAATGGGATTCACAAAATCATTGATGTCGTCCGGGGCAAGCGGTTTAAAAAGATCTTTACGAATGGCATAAATGGCGCCGTCGCCGCCCACCACCGATCCGATTTTCGATTCGTTGATTTTCATTTTGATCTCCAGCGACCAGTACACCTCTTCCTGCGAACCGGCGGTTTCACCATTGTCATAATAACGCGCGTGCCCCACCACATAACCGATTTTCGGATCGGCGAAGTATTTGACCAGCTCCCGAATAGCCTTTTTATCATACATGGAATTGGCATCAGAAAACACCACAATTTCGCTCTCGATTTTTTGCATGACGCGCGTAATGCCGGAGGTCTTGCCGCTGCGCTCTTCCATGCGCAGCAAATGCACGCGGTCATTGACAAATGAGCGCACCACTTCATCGGTGTGGTCGGTTGAAGCATCTGAAACGACCCAGATTTGTAATTTGTGCGGCGGGTAATCCAGCCCAAGCGTGTTTTCGATCTTTTCTTTAATGACGGCCTCTTCATTAAAAGCCGAAATCACCAGAGCCACGGTGGGCAAATTATTTTCATCCGCTTTTAACGGTTTGTTTATAATCCTGGACAGAATAAAAAGTATTAAAGGGTATCCCAGGTAAATATATCCCAGGATAAGTACACTGCTCCAGAAAAAAATTACATCCATTTCACTTCGCTATTTGATTAAACTGATCGCAGACAAACTTCAAATGTTTATCCGTTAAATCCTGATGTATTGGTAATTCTAAAACGGTATCTCGCAGGGTTTTTATTTCCGGAAAACGTTCGGCCGGAATATCCGGATGAAAATGCCGCCAGAAGCGAGCGCAGTCAACGCCTCGCCTGGTCAGCTCCTGGAAGACCGGCTCTCTATTTTTTATTTTAACCGGAAAGAACCAGGGCACGGCGCCATCGGGCAATTCTGAAAAAAGATGATATTTTTCAGGAATATGTTTTAACATAAAGTTGAAATTTTCTCGTCTTTTTTTGATAACGTTTTCCACCGAAATTCTATTGATTAAATATCGGGAAAGCTTCGAAATGCCCCAGGCAGCTTTATCCACAGCAAAGCCCGTATCCAGCACCGGCACGCGCTCCACTTCCATTTTATCTGCCACAGAAGACAACTTGCTTTTGGCCGCCTGTAATTTTCGCCCCAATCCGTTAAATCTTAAATCGAGCCAGTTGAAGAATAAGCCGGCGCTGCGACTAATGGTGGACAAAAGCTGCGGCGGTACGGTTTCGATCGGAAAGCGCAACGAATCGTTGTTTATGACCAGCCCGCCGCCGTTGGGAATAGGCAACGTTTTGTAAAAACAAAATATTCCAAAATCGCCAAAACTTCCCAGCGGCCGTCCTCTGTATTCCGAGAACAGGCCCAGCGCATTATCTTCAATCAGAATTAAGTCGTACTTTTCTTTCAATTCAATAATTTTTTCCAGATTCTGGGCAATGCCCACATAATGGATAAAATATAAAACACGAAAGTCTCCGTCTTTTAACTGCCGCTCCAGATGCTCAAAATCAATTTCAGCGCTGGCGTGAATATTGTAATATTCCAATTTTAAGCCGGAGGCCAGCAATGCCCTGATTTCATTACCGTGGTTATAGGCCGGAAAAAGGATGCGGTTGATGCCTTTTGATTTTAGATATTTGCCCAAAAAATAAATGCCATTACGGGCAAAATAGAAAAGGTGCAGCCCGGAATGGTCGAAAGGATAATAGCGCTCAAAAACCCTGGCCGAAGGTTTAATAAAATAAAACGGACTGATGGCCTGCAGTGATGGTATGTATTTCATCGCTTTATAATCTTCTGTTTTAATTTTTTTAAGAATTCGATCTTCCTTAAAGCGGGCAGCAGCTTGCTGTTTAAGGTGTAAAGATAAGAACCTTTAAAGGTATTTCCATAGATATACAAAGTGGAATGTTGATTAAACTGCCCGGTCCATTCCAGCTTCCAGGGCATGGCAGGGCCTAAAAAGTCGAAGCGTTTTAGCTTTTGCTCAAATAAGCGCTTCAGTAAAAGATAGGTCATAATTTGCCCTGGCGAAAATTTTGCCACCGATTCGTCGTAGGCCACCTTTAACAGGTAAAAGACCTGATCATAAATAATGGAGAAATTAAAGGCCACCAGCCGTTCTCCGAAATAAAGGCCGCCGAGATGCAACAAACCCCGTTTAAAAAAATTGTGCGCCACATCAAAATAAAAATCTTTTACGGTTTGCGATTTTAAAATGGCCGAACCCTGCTTCCCCTTCCATCCACTGGCCTCCAGCTTCAGGCCTTGTAGTACAAAGGCATCCAGTTCTTCGTCGCTGCCGTCGAACACACGATATTCAATCTTGCCATATTCCTTTTCTGCATTGCGTAATCGTCGCCGTAAGTTGCGCCGGAAGTGGCCCCGCAACCCGCCGAAATAGCTTTCCCAATCTCCTTCTAAATCCAGATATGGCGGCTGTTTTGGCTCTTCCAGGCTGAACCTCAGCTTTTTGTCTTTTAGAATATTTACGACCGTTTCATCATATAAAAACTCTTTAAATCGCAAATAATCAAAGTATTGATTTTGACAAACTGCTTCCAGCCAGAACTTAATGATTTCTTGCTTTTTTTCGGGCAAAACAAGCAGGCGCGTGCGAAACGAATGCGAATTGGCTGCAAAGCTTAAACCTTTGAATGTTACGCCGGTGTGCTTTTCGTGGATATTAACAAGGGGAATGATGCCCACAACTTCTTCGCGGTCATCTAAAACAACATGCACCTGACAGGCACTTTCATCATTTAAAAAATGGCCAAGCCAGATATTAATCCATTCAAATGAGGTAAAAGGATTGGAAGCGTCGCTTTTTGCATGAAGTTCTGCCCATTTGCTTTTTAGTTTATCTAATTCATTAAAGTGGTATTGGATTAAATTCATCGTTCCCTTCAACGTTATGGTATGTTTCTAACAATCGGTGGGCCGGCCAGGTTGGTAAACCACAAAGGTAGTTTTTGCCAGATTTTAATGGCCCGTTCAAATTTTGGATTTTCTTTATTCACCTGGGGCAATTGCCCGTTCGGCCCCAGCAAATAATACCAGTAAAGCTGGATTTCGTCTCCGCCCCACTGTTTTTTAAAACGATAGGTGCCGCCTTCTCGCGTTCCCCGACCAAAATCAAAAATTTTATACCCTTTTTCGATTGCCAGTTTAAGCGCCTCCCAATACAGCAACATATTGGGGCTGTAGCGATTGTATTTGCGCAACGAAGAGGCCCATGGGATCTCCATGGTCTGTTTGTAGCCCATTAAAAAGGCCGCCGCAACCGGCAAACCGTCTTTTGAATAAACCACCACAATATGCGTCTGCTCGGGCAGCGAGTTCAGAATGACCTGAAAGATCTTTTTAGAATAAACCGGCGTGCCCAGATGGCGCATATTCCGGCAAAAGACATGGTAAAAATCGTTCAATAAATTAATGTGGCCAATTTGAGCATACATTCCTTCTTTAGTCGGCCGCTTAATCTGACTGCGCACCTTGGCTTTAAAGCTTTTTAGCAGGTCATCGGCCGAATCGGGCAGACTGAGGTAAAAGGTCACCTTATTTTCTTTAACAGGCAGATCAAAGGCCTGTGGCTGATCATATCTGATTTCCACGACATCGGAATTTGTAGCTTCCAGCAGTTCCCGCATCTTAGTCATCAAAAGCTCAGCGGCCAGCTCATGTTTAAAGATGGGCCCGCCATAATTAACATACGGCAGGCTGATCAACTGTTTGCCGGCGATAAAGGTATGAAAATGAACCAGCGGTAAAACACCTTGAATCTCGCCCGCCTCATCTTCTGCATAATAGTAGAGCGTTTTTCTGCCAAAAGCCTGCTCAAAAATGGCTTTCCAGACGGTCTTTTGATAGATCCTGCCGGAGGGATGATAATCTACAAAGGCATCCCACGCTTCATATCTGGACGGTGTAAGTGCGGCTACTTTCATGGGAAACTTTCTCTATTTATTAAAATGGGGATTCGATTCTAAACCAAATCCCCATTTAATTAAAATTGTAATTAGCAAACGATAATCTAATTTTTAATAATTGTAATAGGTGTAGCGATATTTTTTATGATCCATGTCTTCTTTAGCAAAATTCAAAACGATTCCGACCAGATTCTTTCTGAGATCCTGATACTCTTCGATTTTAGATTTAAGCTGCACAATATTGGATTTTCCGGCGCGCACCACCAGCAGTCCGCCATCCACATAGCGCGAGACAATAACCGCATCCGAAGCGACCGCCAGCGGCGGTGTATCAATTATAACAAAGCCAAAACGATGCGACAGAAATCGGATCAATTCCTGGGCGCGTGTGCTGCCTAAAAGTTCCGAAGGATTGGGAATGGGCACGCCGCTGCTGATCAAGTACAGGTTCGGAATATGCGTGGTTTGAATAATCTTGCGTACGTTTTCGTCCGTAATATCGGCATTGCTGTACAAAAAGTCCGAAAAACCCGGTTTCTTTTTACAGGCAAAAGAATTGTGTAGCACACCGCGCCTTAAATCCGCATCCAGTAAAATGGTGGGTAACTTTTGTTGGGCAAAGGTGATGGCCAGGTTACCCGCATTGAGTGATTTTCCTTCATCCGGATTAAGCGAAGTGATAAAAACTGAGCGCAACTTTTTATCTGAATTGAATAGCAACTGCGTGCGCAAACTGCGATAGGCCTCGCCTACCGGAGTTGGCGAATAGTCCGCCGTTACCAGCTTGGGATCGATACGCACCGCGTCGTCAAACTTGACGTCAACGATCTCTTTTTCTGTTTTAATAACCGGGATTTTACCAATCACCTTAATCGGTATGGCTTTTTCCAGCTCTTCCGCGCTGCGTACCGTTTTATCGAAAAAGTCGATAACAATCACTACCACCACGCTCAGGCCCAGGCCTACAACTAAACCGATGAGCATGATTTTAAAATAGGTTTTAAACTGGCTGATGCGCAGCGGTACCACGGCGCGATCGAGCACAACCACATCACCCACTTCAACCGCATCAGCTATTTTAGCCTGGTTATAGCGCACAAGCAAAGAGGAATAAATTTCATCCGTAACCGCTCGTTGGCGTTCCAATTCCGCCAGCTTCAATTCTTTGGCCGGCAATCGTTTGATCTTGTTGGTGTTTTCCACAATTTTTTGTTCTAAGTCATTGATTTGTTTGTTCCAGGCGTTAATCATATTTTGCGCGGTTAATAGAACCTTCTTTTCCAGTTCATTTAGTTTTTTGGTATTTTCCTTAACATAGGGATGGGAGGGGGCGTAGGAAGCGAGTAAACGGCTGCGATCGGTGGTTAAGGTTGTAAACTCGGAAGCCAATGCCGGAGCGGTTGGCGCGTCCTGCGCTCCCAGAAAGGAGATGATCTCGTTTAAAATCGAATAACGCTCTTCCCCGCTTTTGGCCTGCAGGCGATTGATTAAGCTTTGCAGCTCATTTTTTAAGTTTACAAGTTGCGATTTTTGCGATTCCAGAGCGGAAACACTGCTAATGGCGCCCGTGGCATCCGGCGTTAAGCCCACCCATGGATTTTTTTCTCTAAATTGCTTGAGCTCCTGAGCCGCCCGGTCTAATTCTACCTTGGCGGTTTGTAATTGCTCTTCCAGCACGCTCAATACTTCACGCGTCTGGTACTTTTTCAGATTTAAATTTTCCTGAACAAAGTAATCCACAATTTTATTTAGGGTGGCGGTAATTAAATAACGGTCTTCCCCTTTAAGGGTTAAAACCAGCAGGGTTCTGGCCCGGTTTTTAAATTGATAGCCCAAAGAGCTTAAAAGACTTTCAATCGCTCTGGGCCGTGAATTTACCGTGTAAATCAGTTTGTCATGCTGCTGCCAGTAGCGGTCTTTTAGCTTTAAGCCCACCCCGCCATAAACGATCAATCGGTCTTCCGGATAATCGACTTCCAGTACTTTTTTATCTTCGATGGAATGGTCCTGGCTGGTGTAAAAAAGCAGTAATTTATTGCCCTGTTTTTTAAGGACAAAACGGCCCTTTAAATAATTGGGATGTAAAAAGACGCTGTCCACCGCTTCATAGCGGTCCACTCCGCTAAAGCGCACCACCAGACTTAAATCGTCAACGATCTTTCCGAGGAACTTACGGCTCATCAAAATGCCAAGCTTGCTTTCAAAATCTGGCCGTCTTCTCGAATCCAGCTCGTTTAAGGACCTGGTATCCTGAAATTGCAGGAGGGCCTGTGTCTGGTAAACGGGACGCGGACTGATTTTATAAAGAAAGGCGGCGCTAAACAAAAAACCGAAAATAAATAAAAGCAGCATTAACCACTTTTTACGTTTGAACAATTTGATGTAATGCTGCCAATCCATTTTGGAATCGGTGAGATTTAAATCCGTTGATTTTTTTTGGTTATTCATAATATGTAATCCTTCTTAAACCTTTCATCTGCTTCGTAAAATTAAAATGTCTCGCTGGTACGTATTATAGATGGCCCAGACCGTTGTAGCAAAGGTCAAAATGGGCATTACATCTCTTACTTTGTCCCAGAACGTTCTGCGAGTCGGCGAGGGCGTCCAGAATATATCGCCGGATTTAAAGCCCATCTTTTTTAAGGAGATACCGCTCTCAAAAAACCCGGTCAGGTCGCCGGAGCGTTCTTTCTCGTTTCTTTGCCAGTGCATTTCATAAATACCATCCTCTGTCAAAGTTCCGCCGGCCATGTAAATCAGGTCCCACAACGAACTATTAACGTCAACATAGTAAAGCCCCGGTCTGGTAAAACCACCTAACAGGCTCACTCTGGCCAATGGTTTAACGTAAATATTGGGGAATCTCAAATAGCTTTCATAATTTTTTCTCAAAAAAGCGACCAATTGATGTACGGTCATTTTAGAAACGTTAACCTTACCGATCATGGGCAGTTCAGCAAAACCACGGTCATCGATGGGATAAACGCCGTTAATAAAGGAAGTGGTATCCGGTAAGGTGGAAATCATCAATCCATCGCCCGGCTTAAAAGGATACTTTTCCCACTCAGGATCAGTGAAAAAGTTTAACTGCGTATCCTGAGCGTGACTTAGCGAGCTCATTCCCATAAAAAAGATAAAAAATGTAAGCGATATTAGTGTACGCATAAAAGCACCTATCTTTTTAACATGACCTATAAAATCGATAACGTTTGGCTTTGGTATCTAGATCCAAATCGCGCAAAATCTTATATAATTTAAATATGCCAACTTTGGTACGGCCAAAATGTTCATGACGCAAGATTTTTCTGATTCCCCATATTCCGATCAACGGATTTTGAGCGATTACGCGTTTAATTTTTTCAGGAAGCGGTAAATCGGCCAGTTTAACATCTGTATGCAAAGAGGTAGGCACAAAATCGTGCACCGCTTCTTTGCCGAAATCGGTTGACGAAATCGGCGTAGTCTCGCTTTTTTCTTTGTCTTTTGTTTCTGCACTGTCGGCCACAATTTCTTCCAGATCAATTTCTTCTACGCTCTCTTCTTGCTCTGGCGTTTCCGGAGAAGCGGCTGCCGCTTCTTCGCTTTCTCCCTCTTCGATTTCATCAATCACCAGATCGATCTCTTCCTGATCTTTTTTAAAGGCGGCGGCGGCGGCTTCCACAGAAGGATAATCATCTAAAATATGATAAAATTCCAACATTTGATAGACTTCGTAAATATCGGGATTCATATTGGCCAGCTTGATATCGCCGCCACGATCCCTGAAGCGTTTAATCTCGCCAACAAACACGCCCCAGCCGGCGCTGCTCATATAGTACACTTTGCTAAAATCTACGATTACTCGATAGCATCCGCTTTCTATTATGTTATCAAACAGCCGTTCTAATTGATAACTATTAGACTGATCAACGTGGCCGCCTAATTCGACGACCATAATTTCACCGCTTTGATCAGCAAATTTTGAATCAATTTGTAATTTTTCCATATTATCACCTTTGTTTATAGCTCCGCCACGTCAATTACAGCGAACGCCTGTAATCTACAAAAATTCCCTCTTCTTCTCAAAACCGCATTAAAAATGCATCCACAATGTGCACAATTTGTGCGACACATCATTAAATAAAGTCGTCTAAAATCAGAAAATTATTAATAATTTTTATTGTTATTGGCCTTCGCCTTTTAAAACAACCGCGATCGTCTTGAGGAGTATTTTTAAATTCAAAAGCAACGAATCTTTATTTTCAATATATTCGATGTCTTTCTTTATCTTTTCTTTAACGTCTTCAATGGTTTCATCATAGCCCACGGTTACCTGGGCCAGCCCGGTAATGCCCGGCTTGGTTTTTAAACGAGCCATATAAAAGGGAATTTGTTTTTTGAACTGCTGCGCAAAAAAAGGACGTTCCGGTCGGGGGCCGATAAAGCTCATATCGCCCAACAGAACGTTCATTAATTGGGGCAGTTCATCAATGCGCGTTTTTCTTAAAATGCGTCCCACACGCGTTATTCGAGGGTCTTCCTTACCAGCCCACACCGGGCCGGTCAACTTCTCCGCATCCTGCACCATGGATCTGAATTTGTAAACCTTAAATATTTTTCCGTCCTTACCCAACCTTTGCTGAGAATAGAAAAGCGGCCCGGGAGAATCCAGTTTGATGGCAATAGCCGTAATAATAAACAGCGGAAATAGTAAAATGAGTAAGGTGACAGAAATTAAAATATCAAAAATTCTTCTAAAACCAAATTCCCTTGGTTTTAGCACAACGCGAATAATATGGCGAACAACATGGTCGTAATCTTCTTCGTAGGCATCGGAAACGATCGAATATTCAACATTATTTTTAGTACAAAGATCGATGATTTGTGGAAGATATGTCTTTTCCGAAGGCGAAAGGACAATGAGCGCTTCGCTGATTTTATACTTTTTAACGCACTCGCTAAAATTCTCCAGATCGCCAACGACGGGAACATTTTTATAATGCCTTCGGCGATCATTGCCGGCGGGACGGATGAACCCCCTGACATTATAACCCAGAGCGGGCGTTTCAAGGAGTCTGTCATAAAGCTGAACGGCCTCAACATTCCATCCGACAATCAAAGTATTTTTTTCAGGAGGTCTTTGCATATTTTTCACTTCAGATTAAACGTAAATTCCATTTTTAAAATTCCACCAGCATTATACAAAACTGGCATCGAAAAAACTGTGTTAAGCGTCAATTTTATCTTTTCAGCTTAACATTATTTTATTTTTTTTTATAGTCGGAAAAATTTTATTTACTTTTAGGTTTTTTTGGCAAGCACATAAATATGGGGTGATGAAATAGATGTTTGGGGAGCTTTGCGCTCCCCAAACTCCCTAAACCTTCAGGATTTCTGCTTCTTTTTCTTTCATCATTTCATCTATTTTTTTAATGTGATCGTCCGTCAAATCCTGTACATCATCCAGATAAACACTTAATTCATCTTCACTAATTTGATGGTCTTTTTCTAATTTTTTCAGTTGATCATTGGCATCTCTGCGCACGTTGCGCACTGCGATCCGGGCGTCTTCCGCAAATTTATGCACCAATTTGACCAGATCTTTACGACGTTCCTCGCTCAGAGGCGGGATGGGAATTCGGATAACCGTACCATCGTTATTGGGATTAAATCCCAGGTCGGCTTTTAAAATTTCTCTTTCGATTTCGGCAACCATTTTCTTTTCCCAGGGCTGAATGACAATGAGCCTTGGTTCAGGAGCGGTTACCGTGGCTACCTGATTCAAAGGGACCTTCTGTCCGTAATATTCGACTTTTATGCCGTCTAACAAATTCGGTGTGGCCCGACCGGTTCTGATTTTAACCAGTTCATCGCGTAAGGCGTTAAGCGCGCCGTTCATGCGCCGTTTTGCATCTTTAATAATTTCTTTGGCATCCATAATAAATCACCCCTGTACTTTTGTACCTACTGGCTCACCTAAAACAACTCTTTTCAGGTTACCAGATTTATTGAAATTAAAAACAATTATTGGCAGTTTATTTTCCATGGCCAGTGTAATCGCCGTGGTATCCATTACCTTTAAATTACGGCGGACTACCTCCATGTAGGATAACCGATCGAACAAAATAGCATCTTCGAATTTTTCAGGGTCGGCATTGTAAACGCCATCCACGCGCGTGCCTTTCAGAATGATTTCCGCGCCTATTTCGATTGCACGAAGCACGCCGGCAGTATCGGTAGTAAAAAAAGGATTGCCCGTTCCACCGGCCAGCAACACAACCCGGCCGGCCTCTAAATGTTGAATGGCACGCTCATTGGAAAAGGGCTCTACAAAAGTACCAATATTGACAGCAGATAAAACGGTTGCTGGAAGATTCTGTTGCTGAAATGCGCTTTTTAAGGCGAGTGCGTTAATTACAGTGGCCAGCATGCCCATTTTATCGGCTTCGACGCGGGCCAGATTAAAATTTTGAGAAGAAATACCGCGGAATATGTTACCGCCGCCAATCACCAGGGCTACCTGAACCCCCAGCTCAACCACAGCCTTTACTTCATCCGCAAAGTATTTTAGATGAGAAGCGGAGATGCCAACTTTGGCATCTCCGGCTAAGGACTCTCCGCTTAATTTTAGCAGTATTCTTTTAAATTGAACGGCGGGGGAACTACCCATATTTAATTATTCCCCAATACGAAAACGAGCAAATCTTTTAATATTGATGTTTTCACCAACCTTGGCGATCGTTTCGGTCAAAAGGTCTTTAACGGTTTTATCCGGGTCTTTAACGTAAGGTTGTTCCAGCAGACAAACTTCGCTAAAGTATTTTTCCATGCGTCCTTCGACAATTCTATCCACAATATTTTCAGGTTTGCCCGATTCCAGCGCCTGCTCGCGATAGAGCTGCTTTTCTTTTTCGAGCGTTTCCTGATCCAACTCTTCACGGCTGATGGCCAGCGGATTACTGGCTGCGATATGCATGGCAATATTTTTGGCAAAGGCCTGAAAATCATCCGTTTTGGCCACAAAATCGGTTTCGCAATTTACTTCAACCAGCACGCCTAATTTGCTGCCGGGATGAATGTAAGCGGTTACCACGCCTTCGTTTGCTTCGCGTTCCGCTCGTTTTGCCGCTTTGGCAATGCCTTTTTTACGTAATAATTCTACGGCTTTTTCAAAATCGCCTTCTGCTTCCTGTAAAGCTTTTTTACAATCCATCATACCTGCGCCGGTTTTATCGCGCAGTTCTTTTACCATCGCTGCAGTAATTTCTGCCATTATTTCGACTCCTCTACCACTTTTTCATTTTCTTCTTTCTTGGCTTTGGGGGCTGCTTCTTTTTTAGGTTTTGGCGCTCGCTTTTTCTCTTCTGGTTTTTTCTCTACCTTTTCTTTTTTCGCAGCTTCTTCCAATGCCTTCTGATCTTGATATTTTTGTTTTGCTTCAATAATTGCATCCGCGATTTTACTGGTAATCAAACTGATGCTCTTAGCGGCATCATCATTGGCCGGAATGGGGTAATCGACAATCGTAGGATCCACATTCGTATCTACCAGAGCCACAACCGGAATATTCATCTTTTTCGCTTCGCGAACAGCAATGTGTTCTTTATTAATATCAACAATAAACACCAAGCCGGGTAAGCGCTTCATTTCAAGAATACCACCCAGCACGCGATATAGTTTTTCCTTTTCCCGGTCGATCATCAACCGTTCTTTTTTGGAAATCTTTTCATACGTGCCGTCGGTGCTCATCTTTTCAAGATTTTTATAATGCTTAATCGACTTTTTAATGGTCGCAAAATTGGTTAACATTCCGCCCAACCAGCGATGCGTAACATAAAACATTCCGCAACGCTCGGCTTCGGAGACGATGATGTCTTTGGCCTGCGGTTTGGTTCCAACAAACAAGACTTCATAGCCTTCGCTTACCACCTGACGCACCACATCAAGGGCGCGGTCTAAGGCCTTTTGCGTCTTTTTAAGGTCAATGATATGAATCCCGTTTTTAGCCATAAAGATGTATGGCTTCATTTTGGGATTCCAACGACGGGTTAAATGTCCAAAATGGACGCCTGCAGCTAAAAGCTGTTCGAGAGTTACTGATGACATAAAAATCTCCTAAGACTTTGGGTTAAACCTCCACCACCCTATAACCTTCCCAATCCGTCGAAACAGACAGACACCCGGAAAGGAAACGAATGGTGTGTGAATTTAATAAATAAATTTTAACGCTTAGAGAACTGGAAGCGTTTTCTGGCTTTTGCCAGACCGTATTTTTTACGCTCCACCTTACGAGGATCGCGTGTAAGAAAACCGGCCTTGCGCAACGCGGGTCTAAAATCTTCACTATAGGCGACTAACGCCCGGGCAATGCCCAACCTTACCGCGCCTGCCTGGCCCGTTAATCCGCCGCCATTCACACGAATAAAAAAATCGAATTTTCCATCGGTTTCTGTTAAAATAAGCGGCTGCTCAATATCCATTAACAGGGTTTCACGCTTAAAATATTCTAACAAGCCTTCACGACCGTTAATAACAAACTTACCGCTGCCAGGTTTCATCCTGACACGTGCAACTGCTTCTTTCCTTCTTCCGGTTGCAACATATACTTCCATTTAAAACTGCTCCTTACGATTTAAGCATTCAATTCTAAAACTTCAGGTTTTTGCGCTTGATGCGGATGCTCGGGGCCGGCGTACACTTTTAGCTTTTTGAACATTTTGCGTCCCAGTGCATTTTTCGGCAACATTCTTTTGACAGCAAATTCAATCACGCGCTCCGGATGCGTTTTAAGCATCAAACTAATCGGCGTGTACTTTGCGCCGCCGATATAGCCAGAGTGACGAAAGTAAACCTTTTGCTGCATCTTATTGCCGGTCAAACGAACCTTTTCGGCGTTAATTACAACCACAAAATCCCCGGCATCTTGATGGGGAGAATAAATCGGTTTATGTTTGCCACGCAAAATGGTGGCGATCTGACTGGCTAAACGACCCAATACTTTTCCTTCGGCATCAACCACGTACCAGCGCTTAGAATCTTGAATTTCCTGCTCTTTCGCTATATAGGTTTTCAAGACGTTCCTCCAAATTTTAAATCAAAACGAAACGGCAAATTTAAAGCTTATGTATTCGATAGTCAAATTTTTTGTGATTATCGAGATAAATAATATACGAAGAAATAAAGTTAAATAAAAGTATATTTTATCCCTATGCTGAGCACTTCTTTTAACTGCGTTTTCTTCGAAACTTTTGCATCATAGAGCACCAGCGTTTGAATATTGACAATAATATATTTGGTTATGGAAGCCTGGACTAAAGTATCCCAGAAAATATTGCCGTATTCAAATTTTTCGAAGGAAGAGAACATGTTCAACCGTGAACGAATCAATAATTTTTCCCAGAACCTTCTCTCGGCATGGGTAACCCACTGTATGCCCGATTCCACATTCCATTTTTTGTCTTTGGCATATTGCGTAAATTGATGCGCAAAGGTGGTTTGAGCCGCCAAACCGATTCTGGTTCTGAAGGTTTTTTTGGGCGAATATCCCACGCCCACGCCGCTGGTAAAATAAGCCGGGTCAAAAAAATCGGAAATTTTAATGCGCCGTTCTGCTTCATATTTATAGCCAGGCGCCATTTGTGTTCTTAAATTCAAAGAAATGTAGGGATTTAAGAACTCTTTCTTTTTGTAAGTTAGTACCGATTCCAGATCGATTAAATCGTCGGTTTTACGCGCCGGCTCGCCATTTTGCCTGGCCTTACCGAACAGAATTTTCGATTCATTGGCCCAGTTCCAGTTTACCGTGTCCAGAATGGCCGTGCCGTCGATCCCGGCAACCCACACCAGAACGTTGGATCCACCTGCCGCCCACTGGTGATAAGCGGTTTGCGTAACCGTTAAGGTACTGGATAGATTGAGATTCCACCCTGGCTGCAATTTGTTGTAATTTTTTTGTTTTTTTTCAACCTTTTTTAAATGCTCAAAAAGCGCCTTGTTTTGCCCATTGCAAAACGCAACCAGCCCCCACACCACCAATACCATCCATGGTACTTTAAACTTCATTGCACACTCCATCCATTTTATGCATGCCGGTTTCTATTGATTAAATACAATTTTTCGCATAAAAAAAATGCAGGCAAGGCCTGCATTTTTTAATAGATACCAGAGGTCAAGACTCTTTGTGCGTACTGAACTTAAACGGCAAGTAGGCGGGACAAAATCCCACAATTCCTGTCAGCAGCGGGACCAACCCAATCCAGCCCCATTTGATTTGCGGACCGACGAAAACCAGCGCAATCAGGACGATTCCCAAAACAATCCTGATCCAGCGGTCGATTCCGCCAACGTTCTTATTCATGGAAGGCCTCCATGTTTATTTATATTAAACCGGCTAATTAACATCTGCCGGATAGACGCTGACTCTTTTTCTGGTGCGATCTTTGCGTTCAAACTTAACAATGCCGTCTATTTTAGCAAACAATGTATCGTCGCCGCCGCGGCCCACATTTTCACCGGGATGAATTTTGGTTCCCCGCTGACGCACAATAATCGAACCAGCCGTTACGAATTGACCGCCAAACGCCTTAACGCCAAGACGTTTGGACTCGCTCTCACGTCCGTTGCGCGAACTACCTACACCTTTTTTATGTGCCATTTATGCCTCCTTTGCCTCGCCTTCAACTTCTTTGGTTTCTGCTTTTTTGGCGCGCGTGGCGCGTGTTTTGGCAATTTTCTCGATATGCAGAACCGTGTAATGTTGGCGATGGCCTTTTTTTAACCGATACCCTTTACGTCGTTTTTTCTTAAAAACGATCACTTTTTTATCACGCCCGTGTTCCACAACGGTGGCAACGACCTTCATCTTTTCCACAATCGGAGCGCCTATGTGGGGCGTGCCTTTATCATCTGTATAGAACAATACTTTATCAAAATCTACTTTTTGACCCGGTTCAACATGCAATAAAGGTACCTTGATTTTTTGATCAGGCATTACTCTGAATTGTTTACCTGCTATTTCCACAACAGCGTACATCCTGTTCTCCTATTAGAATAAATTTACTAATCTGAAAAATTGAGCATTTAATTTAATCAACATTCAGTGAATTGTCAAACCCTTTTTTTCAATCGATATTTAACGGATTCTTATCGTCTTTGTCAAAAACCTTGAACGTCCCCAGCGTTAACGTGTCGTCTTCCACCAGTTTAATTTTTACCCAATATTTCCACATCAATTTTAAAAGCGGATTGTAGGTTCCCTTTTTCATGTAGCGGTACACTTCGGGCGTTACATGGATGGTAAAACGCCGGTCGCCATGCGTTGCCCTGTAGCGTTGAATCCATCGCTCTATATTACCGACCACTGCATGCACGGTGGGCACCATTCCCGTCCCCTGGCACACCGGACACTGATCTTTTAGGTTGAACAACACCGGCGGACGAACGCGCTGTCGCGTCATCTCGATCAATCCGAAGCGACTGATCTCCTGGATTTTCGTAATGGAGCGGTCTTTGGCAAATTCTTTTCGCAATTCATTGTACAGTTTTTTGCGGTTCTCTTCTTCGTTCATATCGATAAAATCGATAACAATAATTCCGCCCAGATCGCGCAAGCGGGCCTGACGGGCGATTTCGCGCGCCGCCTCCATATTAATCTTTAACGAATTGCTCTCATGGTCACGAGAACCGATGAATTTACCGCTGTTTACGTCTATGGAAACCAGCGCTTCGGTTTGTTCAATGACAATGTAGGCGCCGTTGCGCAACCACACCTTGCTATTTTCCATCTTTTCGATTTCTTTTTCGATATTGTAATAATCAAAAATCGGCAGGGTGCCCTTGTAGTAGCTAATTTTTTCCTTTAAGTGCGGCGCCACATCTTTGATGTAGGCCGATAATTCGCGCATTAATTTGCGGGAATCGACCACCACGCGATCCACATCAGAGGTGAAGAGATCGCGAATAACGCTGGAGGCCATACCCATATCTTTGTACAAGAGGGTCGGCGCCTTCTGGCGTTTGATTTTTCGTTCGATTTTGTGCCAGGTATCTAACAAATTATTTAAATCTTTGCGAATAATTTTATCTGATTTTCCCTCGGCCACCGTACGGATGATCAGCCCGAAATTGGGCGGCATAATCTGCCGCGCAATTTCTTTTAATCGTCGGCGTTCTTTTGGGTTCTGTATTTTCCGTGAAACGCCGATGTGTTTTTTACCCGGAATTAACACCAGAAAGCGACCGGGCAGCGCAATGCCTGTGGTGACGCGGCACCCCTTGGTTCCGATCGGTTCTTTAATAATCTGAACCAGGATGTCCTGATTCTTTTTCAAATCGCGATAAACATCGAAGCGTCGTTCGGTCTGGTAGTGATCTTTGTCAACATGTTCTTCATCTTCATAATCAACAAAATAATCCAGGTACGATGCGTCAAAGTCCTGGAAGTGTAAAAAAGCGTTTTGTTCGTGCCCAATATCAATAAAGGCTGCTTGCATTCCCGGCAACACACGGCTGACGCGCCCTTTGTAAATATCGCCAACCATGCGTTCGTATTCGGGACGCTCTACAAACAATTCAACGAGCTTGCCATCTTCTAAAATGGCAATACGCGTTTCTTCATTGGTTGCATTAATAATAATCTCTTTAGTCATCGTTTTAGTCCTGTTTTTGTCAATCTCCGTTACATCCGTTACAAGAATACGCTATTTCAGAGGTCGAGATTGCCTGATTTTATTTAAGAATTTCCAGAGGCGTTTTTTCAATATTACCGGCGCGAATTAATTGTTTGCGGCGAATAATTTTAATGGCTTCGTTATTGGGAAAAATTAAACGCGCAAAATCATTTATGCGCAACGATCGCCGTTCAATTGTTCTCACTTTGATGAGGATGCGCTTTCCCCGGCGGCGTATTTCATCCACATAAGGACGTACATTGACCGGCTTCAACTGGCCTTTCACGCGTTTTTGCATAACAATCGAAACGGCGCGTCGCATTTTGCGCAATCTGCGATCCACTTCGGCCAGATCGACGTTTTGATCCAGCACCACAATTTCATATTCGGTTATATCGATCGCTTCTGACAATGAGCGCACCTTTTCATGAATTTGATGGGCATGGACGATTTTTAATCCCTCGGGCAAAAGGGGATTCAATTTTTCGGCGAGTCGGCCGTCAAAGCCGCCTTTAATTTCCACATCAAAATATTCCGCCACACTCTGAACCCCCAGGGCCAGCGGTTGCGCAAAAGAAATTTTAGGACGCGGATTGAAGCCTTCGGAATAAGCGACCTCAATTTTAGCGCGTCTGAAGGCGCGTTCAAAAATTCGCAACATATCCAGATGCGATAAAAACGAAGCGTACCCCTCTTTGGTAAACTGAACCCGGTATTTGACGGTTGCAGAAGACGACTCTGGCTGTCCGACTTCCTTTTTCGTTTTATTCCTCCGGATGTCCGTTTCCTGTGTTGTACCGGACTCTTTTTTGTAGCAATCGACCAGTTCGGCAAAAATCCCCTTGCGCTGCAAACCACAGGCCAGGCAATGATCGGTTTTGCAATCCGGACTGTTCTTTTCCTGATAAGCTTTATGCCGTTCTTTTTGTAAAAATCGCTTGGTCACCCCTTTGTCAATGTGATCCCAGGGCAGTGGAGAAGACTCCGGAATTTCGGCGATGAGTTCATCCTGATCATAACCGTATTTATTCAAAATATCGGACCACAATTCAAAGTTAAAATACTCGGCCCAGCCGTCAAATTTACCGCCGTTTTTCCAGACTTCGTAGATGACCCCGGCCATCTTTCGATCGGCGCGTCCCAGAATGCCCTCTAAAAATGAAATTTTAGGATCGCGCCAGCTTAATTTTACACGCCGTTCTCCTCTTAAAGGGGCTTTCAATAAATCGACTTTTCGCCAGATTTCTTCTATGGTGTTTTGACGTTCCCATTGAAAAGGCGTGTGCGCCTTGGGCGAAAAAGGAGAGATCGAAACGTTAAATTGAATTCGACCATACGGTTTGCTCATCCGCGCCAGTCGCTTTAGCAGGTCGGCAATAGCCAGAACGTCTTCATCCGTTTCGGTTGGCAAACCGATCATAAAATAAAATTTAATGAGCCGCCATCCGTTTTGTAAGGCAATCTCAACCGATTTAAACAAATCTTCCTCTGAAATATTTTTATTAATAACGTTTCTCAGGCGCTGACTGCCGGCTTCGGGCGCAAAAGTAAATCCGGATTTGCGCACCTGCGCCACGAATTCCGCAATCGTTTCATTAAAACTGTCCAGACGCATGGAGGGAAACGAAACATTTACCTCGCTATCGAGCTCCTGCCGACTTTCAACCATCAGGCGTTCCAGATGGGAATAATCGGAGATGGAAAGCGATAAAAAAGAGACCTCATTGTAGCCGGTATGATCCAGTCCCTCTTTTATTTGCTGAAGAATATCTTCGACCTTTCGTTCGCGCACCGGTCGATAAATCATGCCGGCGTTGCAATAGCGACATCCTTCGGTGCAACCGCGCATGACCTCCACCGCCAGACGATCATGCGTGACTTCAATCAAAGGAACAATAGGACGCGTGGGATAATGTTCCGGCTTTAAGTTAGCGGCTATCCGCGTGCGCACAACAGGGGGAACGCCATCTTTTTTGGGCCGGATGCCCACGAACTTTTGCCGGGCATCATATTTTGCCTCATAAAACTGCGGTACATAAACGCCCCAGACCTGAGCAAGATCGAACAGAATTTCTTCGCGTTTTTTCCCTTCTGCTTTTCCTGCCTGAATAACATTCAGAATTTCGATTCCGGCTTCCTCGCCATCGCCAATCAAAAAGGCGTCGATAAAATCGACCATGGGTTCCGGATTGCAACTGCAGGGTCCGCCGGCAATCACAAAGGGATCGCTTTCCGTACGGTCTTTTGACAGCACCGGAACATGGCCAAGATCGAGCATGTTCAGAATATTGGTATAGGTCAACTCATACTGCAATGTAAAGCCGATAACATCGAATTCATTTAATGGCGTAAAGGACTCCAGGCTGTACAGGGGAATTTTATGCCGGCGCAACTGTTCTTCCATATCGGGCCAGGGCGCAAAAACACGTTCGGCCCAGATGTGTGGCTGTTGGTTTAAAATGTGATATAACAACTGGAACCCTGTGTAAGACATGCCTATCTCATAAACATCAGGAAAAGCCAGAACAATTCTGCTTTTGACCGTTTGCGCATCTTTTTGTACGATGTTTATTTCATGCCCTATATACCTGCCCGGCTTTAAAACAGCCGGTAATATTTTAGAAAACAACGTCTTTTCTAAATCATGGGTTGCCAACAACTCCCCCTGTCCGCTTTTTTTCATCCACTCTCGTTCCCACTTCCGAACCTGTAAACGCCTTTTAGCGCACCATGATTTCCCTGATTCGCTCCACGATTTGCGGGATATTTTTCACCGTGTCCGGCACGACAAAAATCGTGTCATCGCCGGCAACCGTTCCAAGAATGTGGCTGTCGCTCAGGCGATCGAAATATACGGCAACGCCCTGCGCGCGTCCGGGCATGGTTTTAACCACAATCATGTGCTCATTGTGTAATACATTTACAATTTCCATGCCGATTATTTGCGCAATGGCCTGGGAGTTCTCCGCCTGATGCAAAATGTATTTGTAGCCGTCGCCATGAGGAATACGTATGATGTTCATCTCATGCAAATCTCTGGACAGCGTCGCCTGAGTTACTTCAAACCCCTCTGCTCGTAATTTTTCCAGGAGGTCTTCCTGACTGGAAACCACTTGCGTGGATACAATTTCTTTAATTTTAGCCTGACGTAAAATTTTATTGGGCATAAGACGTCCTTTATTTGTTAATAAAACTTTCCCGCTTTAAATACCTTTATAATTAAAGCTTGAATAAAATTAGAAATTTTTAATTATTAATCCAAATGTTTTTAATAGATTAACGCTTATTGCGGTTTTTACGTATGAATTTTTTGATAAAGAAATTATTTTTATTCCTGTTTACGTTATATACCATAATTAAAATTATTCGGAGAAGTTCTAATGGATGCCAGGGCATTGCTCAAACTTGGATTCCAATACTTTGCGCAAAAAGATTACGAAAAAGCTTGCTTCTATTTTAATAAAGCGCTTGAAATTGACGATCATTTTATTCCGGCTTACAGCGCCCTTTGCGAAGCGCTGAACCGCATGGGAGAAATAGAGAAAGCTTTAAACGTTGTGAACACGTGGCTTTCGCTTGCATCTAAAGACGCAAAAGCGCATTTTGCGTTAGCCAGATTATATGTGCAAAAAGGGTTAATTGAACAGGCGGAAAAAGAGATGGAAATTGCGAAATCGCTTTCTCCCTTAGAAAAATCAAATAAATAAGGAAAAGTTTACAATAGCCCTCACCCCCTGCCCCCACTCCCGCTTTTCGGGAAAAGGCAATTGGAACTATTTTTAATTTAAACATTCTTTGCGCCCTTTGCGACTTCTCTGTGCGCTGTGCGCTCTGTGGTTGCATAAATCCTCGCGGAAATGTTTTTGGTTGCGGCTTTGCGCGATATTTTTTTTAAAATTCATGCTTTTGCAAACTGTAATTTTTTTAATTAACTTTCCGTTTCATTCAAATTCATTCATACAAAGGTAAAAAAAGAAAGACGACACAATGATAAAGCAATTCGCATTTTTCTCTTTATTTCTGACTTTCTTATATTTTTTAAGCGCCTGCATGCCATCTGCGGTTAAAAAAGTTGAGGAGCCGGCAGAGCATCGCGATATTTCGCGCCCCGCCTTTGGCATTGAAGCCTATGTGGTCAAAGAATCCGTTTCTTTGCGTCAGGGGCCGGCTTTTACATCAAGCATTAAAGCCACCCTGCAAGATGGCGAAGCGCTTCGAATCCTTGAAAACCGCAACGGCTGGTACCATGTGATCACGGAAAGCGGTCTAAAAGGGTGGGTACGCAGCAACCTGGTGGGGCCGCGAAATTTAAGTAAAACGCTTATGGCCACTGCTTTTAACGATTCGATTATGCCCCGTTTTTCGGCGCAGCTTTTTATCGATAAAAACAAGCCATACCGCGTTATTTACCTGCAGTTTGCCGACGGAAAAACTTCCAAACCCTATTCCATCATTAAACGCATTGCCCGCGCCTATCAGAAAAAAGTGTACCACGGAACCGTAACCGTTCATCTGATAAAACCCAATAGCCGTAAACCCGTTAAAACTTACACCTTTAAGGGCCTGGAAATTAGCGATATCCCTTTGCCTGTTCTGCCGGTGGGTATTTTGTACGGACTTAAATTGAATGAATCGGCGGTTAAACTTTATATTTTTGCGCCAGAGGACATAAGCCGCAATAAATTATTAAACATGGCCCGCAAGGCCTCGGCCACCTATGAATATCCTTTTGAAAAAACGGAAATCATCGTCCGCTCGCTGGATAGTAAAAAATGTCGTCTTTATTACGTGGAAGACGCTTACGGTGAAGATTACGCATTCGATCGTTGCGGGCCGCCTTCTTCCTGATCAACCCACTTTGTATTTGATCAGCAAATAGATAAAAAACGGCGCGCCAAGCAGAGATGTTACAACGCCCACGGGCAGCTCTGCAGGGGCGATAATGCTGCGCGCTATGGTATCGCACCACACCAGAAACAATCCGCCGCCTACAAGGGCATGAGGCAGCAAAACACGATGATCGGCGCCCACCAAAAGGCGCATAATGTGCGGAACAATTAAACCGACAAAGCCGATGGGCCCGGCCATGGAAACGCAGGCTCCCACCAGGAAAGAGGAGACGATGAAAGACCATTTTTGTAAGCTCCGTACATTCACGCCGCGCGCTTTGGCCATTTCGTTACCCGAAAGCAGCAGGTTGAAATCGATGGCGTGGTAATAAAGATAGACAAAAACCGGCGCAAGAATCGTAAAAACCGTTAGCGGATATTTCCAGCCCACAACATCCAGCGCGCCCATCAGCCAGCGAATCATTCGATAGGTTTCGGTAAAATCGGCCAGATAGTGGATAAAGAGAATTAACGAAGAAAAAAACAAGCCGATGGTTACCCCGGCTAAAAGTAAGGTAAGCGTTGAAATTTCCTGCCGTTCACGGGCAATAAAATAGATCAGTCCCACGGTCAGCAAACTGCCCGCTATCGAAAAAATCACGGTGGATGAAAAAGCAAATAGCTGGATCACCAGACCGGCTTTAATGGCCAGCACAGCGCCCAGCGCTCCGCCTGAAGAGATGCCAAGCGTATAAGGGGTGGCCAGTTCATTTCTTAGTAACACCTGAAAAACGGCCCCCACCAACGATAACGAGGCGCCGACTAAAAAAGCAAAGAAAATACGCGGCAAACGGACGCTCAAAATAATCTGGCTGTTAATGGTCTGCGGCGAGCTAAACATTTCTTTAAATGAAAAGGGGCCTTCGCCAATGAATAAGGGAATGGTTAAACCGCCCAACAAAATGACCATCCAGAGCAAAATTTTAAAAAGCTTATTCAAAACGACCGACTTCCTTATTAATCCGCTCTATCCTCGTCCAGCATTTCGCGCACCATTTGTAATAAAGTGCTTGGGTGAAACGGTTTTTGTAAAAAATGGCCCTGAAATAGCATCTTGTTTTTTTCAATATCCAGCTGGTCGGCATAACCGGAAATCAGAATGTATTTCAAATCCGACCTCTCCTCCAGAAACTTCCGAATTAATTCCGTTCCGTATTGATCGGGCAACACCACATCGCTGATGATCAAGTCGATTTCTTCGCCATGCGCACGGTAATAATCCATTGCTTCCTGGTAGCTGGAAACGCCAATGGTTTTGTAGCCAACGGTCTGCAACAATTCCAGCAGCAGCAATTGCACCTCAGGCACATCTTCAACCACCAGAATGGTCTCTTCTCCGCCGTTCGATTCTAATGCTCTTTCTTCCATCGCTTCTTCATCCGTTTCACTGGCCGGCAGATAAATGGAAAAGGTGGTTCCCCGCCCGACCTGACTATCACAAAGAATTACGCCATTCATGGATTGCACCATGCCGTAAACCACGGAAAGCCCGAGGCCGCGCTTTTCCTCTCTTTCATCCGTGGTGAAAAAGGGTTCAAAAATCTTCTTTTGCACCTCTTCGGGCATGCCCCTGCCGGTGTCTGCGATTTGTATTAACAGAAATCTATCGCTCCCGACGGAAATTCCTCGCTCGTCCTTTTCAGCCTCGTTTAATCGGATATTCTGAATTTTAAATTGAATTTCACCGCCTTCCGGCATGGCCTCGCGCGCATTTACAAATAGATTCAGCAACATTCGCTTTAACGCTTGCGGGTCTCCGCGCACCGTCCACAAATCGGTTTCGATCTCTTCTTTTAACGAAATATCTGGCTCCAGCAATTTCAAAAGTAGATCTTTTAATGAACTATAAACTCTGGCGAGATCGACATTTTGTGTTGTTTGTCCGGGCTCCTGAGCAAAAGTCATCAATTGTTCGTCCAGTTTTTCGGCGTGTTCAATGGTTTTTAGAATGGCTTCGATCTGCTTTGCAAACGGATTGCGTTCATCGATCTGAATGCGCATTAACTCAACATAGCCGCGCACCACAGAAAGCACGTTGTTAAAATCGCTGGCGATTTTGCCCGCCAATCTACTCAGGGCTTGCAATTGCTGCGTCCGGTTTTTCAGTTCATCCCTCTTTTTCCTGGAACGCATATCGCGCATAAGGGCGGTAAAATAGCGCGCGTCTTTATGGATAAACGAACTCAACGTCACCTCTACAGGAATTTGCTCTCCGTGCATGCCGACTACCTGCAGCTCAAAGGTTGGGGCTAAATGCGGGCCTTTGTTTTTTTCAACTTCATCGATCTTTTGCTCAAAAAGCCTTCTTTGTTCTTCTTCAAAAAGCAGAAACAGCATCTTTTGCCCAACAGCTTCTTTTTTTCGATAACCGAACATTTCCGTTGCAGCCGCATTCCAAAAAACGATTTCGCCTTGCTCATCAAAACAGATCAGCGCATCGCCGGTGTTTTCCAGAATTTTGCGGCTTAAATCGCTTTCTAACGGTGGTTTCATCTTAGCGCTCATAATTTACCTTTTTAAGTTTAGATAATTGTAAGCATTTAGTGTAGTTTAATGCAAAAAAATTCTTCTTCGTGTGTAAAAAATTGCGGCGCATTGGGCAACGTTGTGCATAAAAATTTACAAGAGCAAAATCTGACATGGGAGATAAAGCATTATTTATCGCCCCAATTCGCCCCTCTCGCCTTTTTTTTAGTTTTTACTGCTTACTCGTTTTTCCCTTTTCCTCCCTCACCGTCCGTGTTCTTTTAACTGCCGGTAAAGTCCAGCAAACTGTTTTTTTATTCTCTCCGCTTCTTCTCGAATTTCGTTTAAATGGGACGTGGCGCTCTGGACGGCGCAAGCATCAACCTTTTCCAGAAAATTCATTAACAGCGTCTCGAAATCTTTCAGTTGTTCATTGATCAACCTGTCCAGACTTCTGATTTCTCGATTGGCAGATTTTAATTCCAACGTTCGTTCGCTGACCAGCTTCTGGAGGTGGGCCTGAACTTCTTCCAATTCACGTTCGTAATTTTTATTGCGTGTGATCTCTGTGGCAATAAAGGTCAAACCGACAATGGCGTCATTTTTTTTGATGGGGCCGGTGCGCACCAGGTACCAGTGTTTCTGGCCTTCCACGTTGAGTTCGATTTCAAAGCGATGCAAACCTCCTTTTTGCGTTACCTTTTCGATGGCTTCCTGAACTCTTTTCATTTGCGTGGTGGGAACCAGATCATGAATCATCTGTCCGATGATCTGTTTTTCGGGCACATTAAAAAAACTACGGTTTACAAATTCGATTTTGCCCTTCAGGTCGGTGGTGATAATATAATCCGGCGCCTGTTCCACCAATGCCCGCCAGCGCGCTTCCGATTCAATTAAGGCCATATCTTTTTCTACCAGATCGGTAATATCCATTAACACGCCGCGAACGCCAATATTCCCCTGCTCGTTTTTGTAGGGCTTGCTTAAACTGCGCACCCATCTGCTGGAACCATCTTTGCTTAAGATGCGATATTGCAAGGGGGCAACCTGTCCGCGCAGCCGCTCTTTAAACGCTTTAAAAACAGTCTCTTCATCTCGCGGGTCAATAAACTCCACAAACAGGCGGCCGATTAATTCGTTCGGCGTAAAGCCGGTCAAAAGAGTTATGGAAGGACTGATGTAAGTAATCCGTCCCATTTGATCAATTACAAAAATCACCTCGTTAATTTCTTCAACCAGGGTTCTGTATTTTCGCTCGTTGTGGCTGAGCGCCCTGGATATCTGTTCCGATTTTTCCAGCGGCACACTAAGGGCCTTGTAAAGGTAAAGGGCCGCCAGGATTAAAAAAACAAAATAGACCAGCGAAGGAGCCAGTTTAAAGCCCGTCAGTTCCGGCAAAATATTACTGAACAGGACGAGCCACAAAAGACCGATAGCGACAAAGATTAATACAATTTGCAACGCTGTTTTTTGATACCGGGCCAGAAAAATCATCTATCCCACCTTATTTTTCTTTTTAATTCATTCGACACAATTCGTAAGATCAAATCGTTTATAGCCTGAACAGTAAAAATCTTCGTTCTATTTGAAAAAAATAAGAAATATCTTTATTTTAGCAAATAATTTTTCAGGAGGAATGGATGTTTAGCCGCAGAAATTTTCTTAAAAGCGCCGCCTTTTTGTTAAGCGCTTTGCCTTTTACCGCCTACGCCAGAAAGGAATCAAAATCAGCGTCAGCGAAAATTTTAAAACCGCCTGCCTTGCGCGAGGGAGATACCATCGGCCTGATCACGCCGGCTTCGCCTTTGTTTGAATTTCATCGCACCGTCATCGAAGCCACCGAAAAGCTAAAAAATCTGGGATATAATGTAAAGCTGGCCAGGAATATCGATAAAAAATGGGGCTATCTGGCCGGCAGCATTCAAGAGCGCGTGGATGATTTACATCAAATGTTTAATGACGATGAAGTTAAGGCTATTATGGCCATTCGCGGAGGCTACGGCAGCGCTCAGCTTTTACCATACCTGGATTATGAACTGATTGCCAGAAATCCGAAGATTATCATCGGTTACAGCGACATCACTGCGCTGTTGTTAGGGATGCACACCGCGACCGGTCTGGTAACCTTTCATGGTCCGGTGGCCGTTTCTACTTTTACAGATTACACCACGCGCCATATGAAACGCGTATTTACCACGACCGCGCCGCCCATCCAAATAGAAGACGCCCCCTACGAAGCCAACCTGCAAACCAGTAACCGCATCTGGACATACCGGGGCGGCGTAACGGAGGGACGCTTGATCGGCGGCAACCTGACCCTCTTCCAATCGCTTTTGGGTACGCCGTTTGCGGCGACAACGCAGGACGCCATCCTATTTTTCGAAGAAATTGGCGAAGAACCCTACGATCTGGATCGCATGCTTACCCATTTAAAAATGGCCGGTATATTCGATCAATGTAAAGGCGTCATTTTTGACCGCATGCCATCGGTTAAACCGGCGGATTATAAACCGGGATTTAACAGCAGCCTGAGTGTGGAAGAAGTTATCGATATGATTTTTAAAGATTTTGATTTTCCGGTGTGCGTTGGTTTTTCGCTGGGACACATTAAAGATAAACCCACCATGCCGCTGGGCATTAAAGCGCGGCTGGATGCCGATGCCGGCCGTCTGACGCTGCTGGAAGCGGCCGTCGTTTAAGTAAATGACACTCGGAAGGGAGCCCGCTTTAGCGTGCAAAAAATTTCATTAATGCGTAACGCGTGACAGGTAATTAGTTTGTGTAAAGGTCAGCGATGAGTTAAGAGTGTAGTGGTTTAGAAGTTTAGAGGTTTGGAGGTTTAGAGGTTGTTTTTGAACCTTGTTTAATAGGATTACCTCGATTTTTTTTTCGCTTAAGAAATTTCATGCTCATTTTTAGGCCGAATCTTTTAAACGGAAAAAGCAAATCATGGAAATGTCCTATCCTGAAGGAGCTTGACATAATAAAGGCGCCGTGACAACAAGCTCCAGAAATAGCGCTCTTTCTTAAATTACAGCCAGGCCTGGATAATATGGCCTTTTGCCACGCGATGCGTATCTTTCTGTAAAATGAACATTTTAATGCCATTTCGAAGACCGCGCCGCAGGGGGCGATTTTTTTGATGTTTGCATCCTTTTCGTCTCGTCAGGGCGGGTCGTGAAACGAGCTGGAGACGCATTTTGCAAAACGCTGTGCGCTGCAGTAAAAAAAGAAGTGGAGTTAAAACATGACGGGGCAAAAGCAGGCTGTGGAAGACATCGTCGGCATGGGCATTGACGGTTGCCGCGGCGGCTGGCTGGTCTGTAGGATTAAACAAAACGGCCGGCCTGAATTTGAGCTGCAGCGCTCGCTGGCAGACATGCCCGGCCTGTTAACGTCGGGCGTCGATGTGTTTATCGATATGCCTTTTGGTTTGAGCGCCGACCAGCCGCGTTTGTGCGATTCTCTGGCGCGCGCTCTGTTAGGTAAACGCGCATCCACCATTTTTCCCGTCCCATGCCGCAAAGCCGTTTACGCCGCCTCCTACGCGCAGGCCTGCCAAATAAATCAGACCCTTTGCGGTAAAAAACTTTCTATCCAGGCCTGGAACCTAACGCCAAAAATCAGAGAGCTGGATCAATTTTTAAGAACGAATCCCTCCTTGCAAAATCTTTTTTACGAAAGCCATCCCGAACTCTGTTTCCGCTGGCTGAACGACGGCCGGGTGTTGTCTTCTTCCAAAAAGACTTCCGTCGGTCAGGCCGAACGTTTGCGCCTGCTGCAAAAGCGCGCACGCATCGATCAGCCGACCTTAATCCGCTGGCGAAAGCGGATGGGGTTGTCCAATGCGCAGCCCGATGATTTGCTGGATGCGCTGGCGCTGGCCGTGTGTGCCGCGGCGCCGCGCAAATTACGCTATTTTGTGCCGGAAACACCGCTGCACGATGCGTTTGGTTTGCGCATGAATGTGGTGTGCCTCTCTAACGCCGAGTAAAACAGTGGGAGTGTTTCCTGAATTGCACCCAAAAGCTTAAACTTAATGTATTAAGTTACTTTAATTCGTTGATATTTGTGGAATAATAAAGGTTTGTTTTCAAAAAATTCACCCCTTATTCCCACGCCATGCTCTGTGAGTCTATTTTCAAAGAAAGCGGGAGGTAAACTTGCCTAACTTTTTGAAATAGCATGATTTAGTTGGTGAATTATAAATAATATTCAGCAAACACTTATTGGGCGACATTTCAAATAGGACTGTTTCGATTTGAAATTGCAGAATATTTTCGTAATTTTGAATTTTTAAACAAAGCAAAGGAAGCGAATAATGGAAAAACAAGGACCGTTCTGGGAAGAGACATTTAAAGTTCGGGCTTACGAAGTTGATCATAACGGACGGGCCAAGTTTCAAACCCTGTTTAACTACCTGCAGGAGGCGGCTTCGAACCATGCGGCATTTTTAAAATTATCCAAAACGGATTTCGACCGCATGGGATTAACCTGGGTGCTCTCCCGTTTTCACGTGCGGGTGTTTCACTATCCTTTCTGGAATCAGTATGTAACGGTGCAGACCTGGCCTTCTCTTAAAGAACGACTGTTCGCCCTGCGCGATTTTGAAATGTTCGATGAAAAAGGCAAGGTGCTTGCGCTGGCTACCTCTTCATGGATGATGATCGATTTTAAGGCCAGACGCGCCGTGCGATTGCCGGAATTTCTGGCGGAATACACCAATCAGGAAAAAGGACGGGCGCTGGAAGACACTTTTGAACGCCTGCCCGAACTGCAGACAACGCATCATGAAAAAGAATTCCAGGTGCGCCTGAGCGACCTGGACATGAATCGCCACGTTAACAGCGCGGTTTACATCGACTGGGCGCTGGAAGCCGTGCCAGAAGAAATTCGCACGCAGCAGTTTTTGCATGAAGTTGAAGTCAACTACCGCGCTGAAGCGGTTTACGGACAGCGCATCCTCTCGCAGGTGGAAATTGCCGACCGTGCAAACGATCGGACAATCTTACACCACCGCTTACTGCGTGCCGACAGCGAACAGGAATTGTGCCGCATGGTTTCCAGATGGCGCGCTAAATGATAGTTGCTTTAGGCCACAAAAAAAATTAAATTAGCAACGCTTTGCGAGGATGGCGGAATTGGCAGACGCGCCAGACTTAGGATCTGGTGCCCGCAAGGGCGTGGGGGTTCAAGTCCCCCTTCTCGCACTTTTTATTTTTGAATTTAAGATCAAAAGCGTGCGCCAGAAAAAATCCCCTCTTAAGCTTAAGCAGCACAGCCGCAGCCAAAAACATTTCCGCAGCGATTTAAGCAACCACAGAGAGAACAATGAAATCGCAAAGTGCGTAAAGAATGTTTAATTTCAATTGCCCTCAGCACCCTGTCAGGAGTTATTCCCAACGGTGTAAGTGATTTCTGCGCTGGCCAGTTTCGTGCAAAGGCAAGAAAAGGAATGACAGGCCGGCAACTTTTCAACCATTCAACCAATCCAGCGGCATAATTCGGGCACAGCCTCCCGCTCCGCGTGATAATTCGTAATTAAAAATCATCCTCCCCCGGCGATCAGGCGAGCATGAATCAGTTCCACCGTGCGCGGAATGTCCTGCTCGTCGATGATGAACATCATGCTAATCTGTCGCGCGAACTGAGAAATCAATTCAATTTTGATGCCCGCCTCATGCAACATCTTGATGATCTGCCAGGTGAGCAGCGGATTGGCCTTCATGCCCTCGCCCACCACACTAACCACGGTTTTGCGCGGCTCAACGGTCAGCCGGCCAAATCTTTTTAAGTCGTCCAGAAAGCGATTGTCGTTGCCGTTGTTTTGAATGGTTACCGACAGTTTGGTGGCCGATTTGGTAACCGCGTAAACCTTTTTGCCGTGCCTGGTCAAAATATCAAAAATGTCCTCGATCGCTTTAGGCGAAAGGAGCAATCTGGACGATTCGATGGTCAACAAGGTGATGTTTTCTTTGTAAGCAATGGATTTAATGGCCTGGTGCTTTGTCTCTTCATAATCCGGCACAATCAGCGTTCCCGGCTCATCCGGAAAATGAGAGTTAAGCACGCGCACCGGAATGCCGTGGGTTAACGCCGGCTGAATGGTTGCCGGATGCAAAACACGCGCTCCAAAATAGGCCAGCTCGCAGGCTTCTTCAAAAGTCATAAATGGCAACGGCTGCGCTTCTTTGATAATGGTGGGATCGGCGCTTAAAATGCCGTCCACATCAGACCAGATTTGAATCTCTTTTACTTTTAAAGCCGCGCCTAACAAAGAGGCCGTGTAATCGGAGCCGTCCCTTCCCAAAGTGGCGGGCGCGCCATTTCGCGTGGTGGCCAGAAAGCCCTGTGTGACAATCAGCATGCCATTTTGTAAATGATGATCAAATCGGACGCGCGCCTGTTTTTCAATCTCCTCCAGCAGAGGCGTTATCTCTTCGCCGTTTTGTTCCACCACCATCACCGGACGCACATCCAGCCACACAGCCGACAGACCGCGCGCGCGTAAATAGCCCTCGAAAAGCCGCGTGGAAAGCATCTCGCCCAACCCGATGACGCTGTTGTACAGCTCAGAACTGAACACCTTGATGGCTTTTACAGCGTCCAGCAGCGTTTTTAATCTTTTAAATTCATGGTTTAAAAAATAATGCACTTCGTCGTAGATGGCGCCGGCGGGGATCAAATCATTCAGCATGGCGCGGTGGCGATTTTGCAAGGCGGATATTTCCGTTGCAATCTGTTCATCGCGCTGCTCAAGCGCCGCGTTGTGCATCCGGATCAGTTGATCGGTTACGCCGCCCAGCGCCGAAAGCACGATAAGCGGTTGTTGCTGCTGGCGCTTTTGCACAATGCCGGCCACCCGGCGCATGGCTTCCGTATTTTTGATCGAACTGCCGCCGAACTTCATAATAATCATACCGTCAAACTCTCCTTATTTTGAAGCTAAAAATTTCCTGACCATGGCATTGAGCTGATCATATTCAATTAAAAAGGCGTCGTGCCCGTCGGGCGATTTGATTTCGCGGTAAAGCGCCTGCGGAATTTGCCGGGCAATTTCCTGTTGCTCGCGCGCCGGATAAAGAATATCGCTGTCGATGCCCACACACAGCGCGGGACAGCAAATGCTGTGCAAAGCCTGTTCAATACCACCGCGATCGCGCCCCACATCATGGCTATCCAGCGCCCTGGTTAAAAGCACAAAGCTGTTGGCGTCAAACCGCTTAACCAGCTTTTCACCCTGGTAGGAAAGGTAACTTTCCACCTGAAAAACAGGCTCCTTTCCGTCATTCCTTTTGTCCCGGCCAAAACGATGTTGAAAAGAGATATCGGTGCGGTAGGAAATCATGCCGATCTGCCGGGCCAGAGCCAGGCCGCGCTCCGGCTGCCGGCGGTAATGGCCGCCCTGCCAGTGCGGATCGTTCATCACCGCCTGCCGCGCCAGATGGTTAAAGCCGATGGCCCAGGCCGAGTGACCGGCCGCGGTGGCAATGGGAACGATCGATCGCACCATTTGCGGAAAGAGCAACGCCCATTCCAGAACCTGCATGCCGCCCAACGAACCGCCGATGACCGTAACCAGACTTTTAACGCCCAGCGCGTCGAGCAGGGCCTTTTGTACCTTCACCATGTCGCGCACGGTGATTTCCGGAAAATCCGGGCCGTACGGACGACCGCTCTGCGGATTGACAGACATTGGGCCGGTCGTTCCGTAACAACTGCCCAGGATGTTGCTGCAAACCACAAAGTAGCGGTTCGTATCCAGCGCCTTACCAGGGCCGATTAAGCCGTCCCACCAGCCGGGCTGATCCGCTTTTTTGGAACGGTAGAGAGGAATTTTTTGCAGAGTCTGCGCGTCGAGCTGCGTAATGCCGGCGGCGTGCGCGTCGCCGGTGAGAGCGTGACAGACCAGAATGGCGTTGTCGCCCGCGGCGTTCAATCTGCCGTAGGTTTCAAAAGCTACCTGCACTGCCGGCAGCATGTGTCCCGAATCCAGTGTTAGCGGACGGCTACTCTCAAATAGGGTAATGATCTCTGTCTTGCTTTTGAGCATTTAGTTTCCTCTTTATTAGATTTTAGACAACGCCCGGTCAAAATCTTCTTTGATATCATCGATATGTTCGATGCCCACGGAAACGCGAATCTGATCGGGCAGGACGCCGGCATTGAGCTGTTCTTCATCGCTCAATTGCTGGTGCGTGGTGGAAGCGGGATGAATAACCAGCGTTTTGGCGTCGCCCACATTGGCCAGCAGGCTGGCCAGTCGCACGTTGTTAACAAAGTTTTTACCGGCCTCTTTGCCGCCCTTAACGCCAAAGGCAATCATCGAACCGAAATGTCCCGGCCGCAGGTATTTTTTGGCCAGCTCATGGGAAGGATGCGAAGGCAGGCCCGGATACCAGACCCAGCTTACGCGCGGATGTTGTTCCAGCCATCTGGCCAGTTCCAGCGCGTTCTGGCAGTGGCGTTCCACCCGCAAGGAGAGCGTTTCCAGCCCCTGTAAAAGGAGAAAGGCGTTAAACGGGCTGAGCGCCGGACCGAAATCGCGCAGGCCCTCCACACGGGCGCGAATGATGAAAGCAATGTTGCCGAACGGGCTGTTAGCGCCAAAGGTTTCCCAGAAATTCAAGCCGTGGTAGCCGGGATTGGGCTCGGTAAAGATGGGAAAGTTACCATTGCCCCAATTGAACCTGCCGCTATCGACTACCACGCCGCCAATCGACGTGCCATGCCCGCCAATCCATTTAGTGGCCGAAGCGGTGATGATGTCCGCGCCGTAATCGAAAGGACGCGCCAGGTACCCCGCAGCGCCAAAGGTGTTGTCCACAATCAGGGGAATATTGTGCGCATGCGCCAGCGCGGCAATCGCTTCAAAGTCGGGTACATTTAAACGCGGATTACTCAAACTTTCGATGTAAATGGCCTTTGTGTTGGCATCGATCTGTTTTTCGTAATCTTCTATTTGATCGCCGGTCACAAAACGCACGTCAATGCCCAGACGCGGAAAAGCGACTTTAAACTGATTGTAGGTGCCGCCGTAAAGATTGCTATTGGCCACAATGTTTTCGCCGGCCCGGGCAATGGTGGCCACGGCAATAAACTGCGCCGCCTGACCGGAAGCAGTGGCCAGCGCCGCGATTCCTCCTTCCAGAGCCGCCACGCGCTTTTCAAACACATCGGTGGTGGGATTCATGATGCGCGTGTAAATATTGCCAAACTCTTTAAGATCAAACAGCGCGGCGGCATGATCCGCGTCCTCAAACAAAAACGATGTGGTCTGATATATGGGTACGGCCCTTGCGCGGGTCTCTTTGTCTGGTTCGTGGCCTGCGTGCAGTTGCAGGGTTTCAAAACGATAGTTGGCGCTCATCCTTCTTCCTCCTTTAAGTTAGTTTGTGGATTAAATGTTCTGCCAGCTTCCTGGCATTTTTAATTTTCCTCTTTGCCGTTTTTGATGTTAAGCGGCCCTGAGTACTGCCCTGCCCTGCTGCTCTCATTTTTAACTCCAATTGGGAAGATCGTCCCCCCCAAAAAAAAAGCCTCTGCGGGGTAAGACCCGAAGAGGCTTCAATTTTTCATTGAACCCACTTCTTATCTTTCCCCGTAAGTTGGGGCAGGAATTAGCACCTTTTCCCGCGGTTCAACGGGAAAGGTTGCTAAGGCTTCACAGGGCCTGTTCCCTCCACCTTTCTGGATAAGAAGCGTTCTGTAATTATTAAATTACAATTGCTTCATTTATGTTGGGGGACAATATAAGGGATGAACTTTATTCTGTCAAATAATTTCGCAATAATGAATAAAAATGCAGCGATGCGAAAATAGAATGGAAACACCTCGCTCGTTGAGTAAAATCCCTTAATCGCTCCCTGAGCGAAGTCGAAGGGAGCGAAGTCGAAGGGAGCGAAGTCGAAGGCTTGCCCTGAGCGCAGTCGAAGGCTTGCCCTGAGCGCAGTCGAAGGGAGTCCTTTCACAATCAACAGTTGCTTCGACTTCGCTCAGCAACCTTACTCCCGGCTTCCCGCTCCCTGAGCGAAGCCGAAGGGAGCGCAGTCGAAGGCTTGCCCTGAGTGAAGCCGAAGGCCTGCCCTGAGCGAAGCCGAAGGGAACAATTAATCCCGCTCATTGAGTAGTCCCGCTTTCACCCATTGACATAAATAGCTGATCCAGCCAGATGGGCGAATTCGGAATAACAGGCCATTGAACTTTGAACCACGATTTACCTGATTTCAGGATTGCCATGATTTGCTTTTATCGTTAAAAAAATTCGGCCTTAAAATTGAGCATGGAATTTCTCAAGCGAAAAAAATCGAGGTAATCCTGTAATCCTATTAATCAAGGATCCCCCTAAACTTCTAAACCCCTAAACCACTAAACCTTCTCCCCCCCTCCATGCACTCCAAATTGTTTTCATCAATTAAATCGCCCTGCTGGTTGATTCCTGTTGAATTTATTCTGAAATTATTTTTGTTGACAAAACCACTACGGGAAAGGTTAAAGATAAATTGTCAGTAAAATCCCTGCTATTGGTAGTCGTCTTTTTTTCGTTAACGTTTGCTCAAATGGTAGTTGACAGCACCGACGTTAAGGTCACACCAGACTCGCTGGTTAAAAAGAAAAAGAAAGCGAAACGTGTTACCCTGACGGAAGTACGCCCGCTTTTTGATGGGATGCCGGACACCAGCCAGGCCGTTACTTTTAAAGCGCTGGAGACGATCGGTTATCAGGGCGTGAGCGATCTGTTCCGCACCAATCCGGAAATTCAGATCTACGATTTTCTGGAAATGGGCATGCCGCGCTTTGCATCGGCCTTGCACCTGTGGCCTGAACAGACGTCTTACTTTAAAAACGACTTTTTGTTAAATGATCCGTTGAATGGGCGCTACAATACGCGTTTTGTTTTCCCGGATGCGCTGGCCTGGGTCGCTGCCGCGCCGGGGAATGGCAATTACTCTTTTCAAACGGCGGAGCCGTTTCCTGCCATTTACCTGCAGTCCCGTTTTATCTTGCAGGAAGAACCTTACACGCGCATCATGTACCGGGAAGGCGATTTTGCTTACACCGATCTCGATATCACCTTTGCCCGACAATTCAATTCTAAAACAGCGCTGCAGTTGGGCGGCGTTAATCGCGATTACGCGTTGAATTACTATCGGGGGATGCATTACCGCGGCCAGTTAATCCATCTTTTAAACCCTAAAATGCTATTCCGTTTTTTTTACCATAAAAGCAGTGAAAATGTAAACTTTCTGGACTATTTCGCTACCGAATACGGACGGTTTCGTTACAATGAAGTGCGCGAAAACCTGAGGGCGCGTCTGTTTTTTCTGGACGACAGCCAGAAGGTCAACGGACAAATCGACGCCAGCTTTGAAAATTCGCGCCGCAAGTACGTTTTTGCAGAGAACGGCCTGCGCATGCGGTTGCGTTTCGACCGTTATTCCGTGGCTTTAACCAGAACTCTTCAGCTTGGCCCACTGCCCCTCTTTTTAAAAAGCGGACTCAGGCAGGTAAAAGCTTGGGGTAGTCCTTACAGCCGTAAATACACAGACACGGAGGCGGATTTTTCCGGTCAAACTCGCGCCTTTTTGTTTAGCCTGCTGCATGTAAGCGCGCGTCTGGGATTGCAGGGATTGTGGGGATACGCTTTGCAGCCCAACTCGCTTTTAGCCGTTAAGTTTAAAAATAACAGGATGAGCGTCGGCTGGCAGGGAGCGTCCTTTGCGCGCTTTCCAACCATTAATGAACGATTTTTAACGTACCAGGGCCTTAACGGATTGCCGGGCCTGCAAGCGGAACGCCACTTTAACTCAACGGTTGATCTCCGTTTAAAATTATTTCCCTGGAGCAGCGCGCGCCTGGGGCTGACCTGGCGTCGCATCAATGATGAAATTCTCTTTTCCGGCAAACGTTTTTACAATGGCCAGGACAGGAATTTCAGTTACATTTTTGGGCGGGCAAGCTTTAAATATCTTCCATTTGTCTTAACCGTCGGCGGGCAGAGCGGATTGGGCGGAACATTAATTGGCCCGGATTACTCCGCTTTTGCCCATCTCAGGTACGCCGGACGCTGGTACCAAGATCGCGTGTTAATAAGAGCCAGCGGAACATTACAATGGAGCGGGCCATCCAAAAAAATAGCCTATCAGCCTTACGCCGAAAGTTTTTATCTAATAGGCGGAAAATGGCCGCAGCGTCTGTTGATCCATTACAAAATTTCGGCAACCATTAAAGACGCCATCTTTTTTATGGAAATGGATAACGCCCTGGGCGAACAATATCAGATCATCAGGGGCTATCCGGAATTGTACCGCCGTGTGCGCTTTGGCCTGAGCTGGGTGTTGTGGAACTGAACGGGCCGAGCGTCTGAACAGACACAAAAAGGACGATGATCAATTAAAAATTACGAATTACGAATTACGAATTACGAATTTAAAATTATGAGGCCAAAGCGGGAAGCTAAGTGCGATCTCGAAGTTGAGCGATCAGACGAAATGGCGGCCTGAACTTTTTGGGAGAACAACCATTCAAGCAATAAAAAAATGACCCAAAATCTGGAAGGGGAAAGCGATGATAAAAGAGCGTATTAACAAGCTGCGCGAGCTGATGCGTAAAAACAAAATTGACGCTTATGTGGTTTTAAGCACCGATCCGCACGCCAGCGAGTACGTGCCGGCGCTGTGGCAACGACGCGCCTGGCTCAGCGGTTTCGACGGATCGGCCGGGGACGTTGTTGTGACCATGAAAAAAGCCGGCCTGTGGACCGATTCCCGCTACTTTTTACAGGCCGAGCAGCAACTGCAGGGCACAGGCATCGACCTGTACAAAGCTGGCCTTCCTGAAACGCCGGACATGCTTACCTTTTTAAAACAGGAATTGAACGAAGGACAGACGGTGGGGATTGATCCGCGCGTCATCAGTTACCAGCAGGCCAGCCAGTGGCAAAAAGAGCTCGCTTTGCGCAAAATCAAAATGAAGTTTTTAGAAGAAAATCTGGTGGACGCCCTATGGGAAGATCAACCCGAGATGCCTCAGGACCCGATAATGGTCTGGGAAGACAAATACGCCGGTGAATCGGTAGAAAGTAAACTGGCCCGCATCCGACAGAAAATGGCGGAAAAAGGCTGCCAGACCCATGTGTTAACGCAACTGGACGCCATTGCCTGGACCTTTAATATCCGTTCGCGCGATGTGGATTACAATCCGGTGGTTATCGCTTATGCCGTCATCACCGAAGATGAAGCGGAATTATTTGTACACAAAAAGAAGGTCACGCGCGCCCTAAAAAAACATCTTAAAGGGCTGGCCAAAATCCGGCATTACGACAGTTTCAAAAAACGTCTATTGAAACTGGCCCGTCGTAAAACGCGCGTCTGGCTGGATGGCTCGTCTGTCAACTACTGGGTGGCCATGCTCTTGCAGAAACGCTGCGAGCTTTTCCTGGAAGAGAGTCCGGTTACGCTTTTTAAGGCCATTAAAAATGAAACAGAACTGGCCGGCATGCGCGCCTGTCACATCCGCGACGGGGTGGCCATGGTGCGCTTTTTAAAATGGCTGGAAGAGAACGTGCCGCAAGGCGGCGTGACAGAGATGAGCGCCGCGCAAAGGCTGGAGAAATTCCGCGCCGAACAATCGCTCTACCAGGGCCCGAGCTTCGAAACCATTTCGGCCTACGGGGAGCACGGCGCCATCGTGCACTACGCTTGTTCGCCTGAGACCGACGTGGAATTAAAACCCGAGGGCATTTACCTGATCGATTCCGGCGGGCAATATCTCGATGGCACTACCGACATCACGCGCACGCTGGCCCTGGGCGAGCCCACCGAAGAACAGCGCGATCGTTTTACGCGCATCCTTAAAGGTCACATCGATCTGGCTATCGCTTCCTTTCCCGTTGGCACACAGGGGATTCAACTGGACACTCTGGCCCGCAAGGCGCTGTGGGAGATCGGCCAGAATTACGGACACGGCACCGGCCATGGCGTTGGCGCTTTTTTAAGCGTGCACGAAGGCCCCCAGGGCATCTCCTTTTATCGGGGCATAGGCGTTCCGCTGGAAGTAGGCATGGTCTGTTCCAATGAGCCGGGATTTTACAAAGCCGGCGAATACGGCATGCGCGTTGAAAATCTGATTGTGGTGGTTAAGGACGAGCAAAAATCGAGCGAAGAGTGGTCGTTTCTAAAATTTGAAAATTTGACCTACTGCCCGATCGATCTGAAGCTGGTGGATTTAAATCTTTTAACCCGGGAAGAGATCGACTATCTGAACGCCTATCATAAAAAAGTGTACGACATACTTGCGCCCTATTTGAAAAAAGAAGAACGTCAGTGGTTGAAGGAAAAAACACAGCCGGTGTAAGGCTCTTTTATTCGCGATATTTTATGCTTAACATGAAACAAGGTAGTGGGCGCAAAACAAAAACCAGGCGTTTTGCGCCCACTGCTTTTTTTTAACTGTGTTTTTAAACTGGATTCGAAGTAAATCCTGTAAGGAACTGTAATTTGGCGGCTTTCCTTCGTTTCAGGAGAAGCGTTCGTGGTAGCTTCATTTTGCAGAGCTCTTTTAAAACGTCCCGCGTTTTACCGAAAAATATGCTTTTCTCTCTATTATTCATTATTTTAATAGCGTAACCAAAATATAGGGCAAGGGAGGGTTGCCATGAAAGCTTTAATTTCCATCTTTTTTATCTCGCTTTTACCGTTTTTAGTATTCGGCCAAAACGGAAAATTAGAAGGAATTGTACGGGAGCTTTACAGCGGTAAACCGGTAAACCATGTACAGGTCAAACTCATCCCCTCTAACTTAACCATGGAAACCGATTCCACCGGCGCCTTTCAGTTCGACAGTCTGGCCGTTGGCGAATATAGCGTTATCTTTACCAAAATCGGTTACTTGCAGCATGTGGTGCCCTGCGTAAAGATCGAGCCCGATTCCGCCGCCTATTTGCGAATCATTTTAGAAAAAGTTCCGCCGCCGGTGAAGGATCCCATCGCGCCCGTTAAATAAAACTTGCCCTGATCGTAAATAGTTGGATGGTTGGATGGTTTGATGGTTGAATGGTCACCGGCCCGTCACCAGGCAGCGATGAGATTGCCATACTTCGGTAAATCAAGACCGCCTGCCTGCCGTGAAAACGATCAGCCTTCCCCCTCTCCCAGATTTTTATTCTGGGAGAGGGGGCGCAGGGGGTGAGGGCTACAACATAGTTGAATGGTTGAATAGTTGGATGGTTGGATGGTCACCGGCTCGTCAGGACGCAGCGCTGAGAATGACTTCCAGTGAAAAATAAAGGCCGCTGACCGTGAAAACGATCAGCCTTCCCTCTCTCTCAGACTTTTATTCTGGGAGAGTTAAAGAGGTAAATGGTTACCGGCCTGTCACCAAACAGCAATGAGATTGCCATACTTCGGTAAATCAAGACCGACTGCCTGCCGTGAAAACGATCAGCCTTCCCCCTGAAGGGGGTGAGGGCTACTCCGGGAAATCCCTGCCACCGTTGGAGGGAAAGAGTTAAGAGTGTAAGAGTTTAGTGGTTTAGAAGTTTAGAGGTTGAGAGGTGGTTTTTGAACCTGGAGTAATAGGATTACAGGATTATCTCGATTCTTTTCGCTTGAGAAATTTCATGCTCAATTTTAAGGACAAATCTTTTAAACGGAAAAAGCAAATCATGAAAATCCTGAAATCATGTAAATCATGGTTCAAAATTCAATGCTACCCTCCCTGTCATTGCCAATTCCCGCCAGGGCTGGAGTGAAATGGCAAATCTTTCTTTTTTTAACGCAGACTCATCTATTTTCTATAAATTTTCCGCAAAATGGGGTAAAAGGCGTCTTGCTTGTTGTACACCGAACAAACGGCCACCATGCTCAATCAAATAATGGCAGGTTTAAAACGAGCAGCCGGATCAGTGTTAACTTTAAACATCGCCCTCTGAAATTTTTCTTTTGACCTTTGGGTTTTATTAAAGAAACGATAAAATAATAAACGATTTGTGATTTTAAATAAAGCAAAATAAACATCTTATTCTGTAGTTTGCTTTTTAATCATTTTTTTTGTTAATCTGGAGGAAACATGAAGAGATCAATGGTTTTAATGTTAATAGCCTTAATTATTTTTTCCATTGCAGGTATTCTGACATATTCGCGTCTGCCGCAAAAACATAAAAAACAAATTACGGCTTACACCTCGCAGGGATTAAACGCGCTTATTCTGGAAGAGAAAAAACAGAAAAAGATGCATCCGCGTCCGGACAAGCCTGATGAAGCCATGGAAGAAGAAGTCGCCCTGCGTTCCGTGATCGGCGAGGGCTTTTCCTATTCCGGAAGCTGGCGTTTCAGGGCGCAAAAAATAGCGCTGCAAAACCGACAAAATACGCTTTTTAAGGCCAGCGCTTTAAATTGGGTAGAAAGAGGCCCCGGCAATTTTGGCGGCAGAACCCGTTCTGTGGTTGTTCATCCTAATGATGTGAACACCTGGTGGGCCGGTTCGGTTGGCGGCGGAATCTGGAAAAGCAACGATGCCGGCGCAAGCTGGCGCTGCGTTACGGACGATTTGCCCGTTTTATCGGTTACGACCATCGACATCTGTAAAAATCAACCCAACATCCTGTACGCCGGCACCGGCGAAGGCTTTTACAATTCCGACGCCATTATCGGCGACGGCCTCTTCAAATCGACCGACGGAGGAGAAAGCTGGACGCAGCTGGCCAGCACGGCATCCAATTACAACTTTCGCTATGTGAACCGCTTAATCGTTGATCCCAATAATCCCGACAACCTGGCGGTGGCCACCAACAAGGGCGTGTACCGCAGCGCTGACGGCGGATCGACCTGGAGCGAAACATTTAACAATGGGCAACGCGTCCAGCAGATCATCGCCAATCCCTTACGCTGGAATACACAGTTTATCGCCGTTAATTCCTCCGGCATCTACAAATCTACGGATGGCGGCTACACCTGGAATTATGTGAGCGAGGAGATTACCAATCACAACCGCATCGAAATGGCCATTGCACCAACCGACACCAACATTGTTTACGCCTCGCCGGTGGATGACAATTACGGTTTGCTGGGATTTTTCCGCTCTCCGGATGCGGGCAATACCTGGTTTAATTACGGCAATTCCACCAACTGGCTGGGCGGACAGGGTTGGTACGATAACGCACTGGTGGTCAGCCCGTTGGATCCTGACATCGTTTTTGTGGGCGGCATTGATATCTATCACGTGGAAATCAACGGCGCCTCCATGACCACCACCCAAATTACCAACTGGTACACAGGGACGGCGTATCCCTATGTTCACGCCGATCAACATGCGCTGGTGACCATTCCAGACGGCAGCGCCAATTTTGCCATAATTTCCGGCAACGATGGCGGCGTGTTTTATTCGCCGGATATGGGCGTTTCCTGGGAAAGTAAAGACAACAATTACAACGTTACGCAATATTACGATGCCGATCGTCATCCTTCCATAAATGCCTTTATCGGCGGCACTCAGGATAACGGTACGCACCGCTCTCCGGATGAAGCCATCGCCAGCGATGCCTGGTCGCGCGTAATCGGCGGCGACGGCTTCGACTGCGCCTGGAATAAAACGGAGCCTTCCATTGTGTACGGAACGTTGTACAACACGCGCATTTACAAATCAACCGATGGCGGCTACAATTTTGTTTCCATTAACAACAACATGCCGCAAAGCGGGATTTTTCATACGCCGCTGGCCATGGATCCTGCTAATTCGGATAAGCTGTTTACCGCCGGCGACAATAACAAATTGTGGTGGACGGACGACGGCGGCAACAACTGGTACGACGTTGCGGTGAATTACAATAACTATTCAAGAATTAAAATCGCTGTTTCGCAGGCCAACTCCAATGTGGTGTGGACCGGCAGCACAACCATTTACATTAATGTTTCCACCGACGGCGGTTTAAGCTTTACCCAGGTTAATCAACCGGCCGGAAGCCCCCACGCCTATCTGGCGGGCATCTCAACCCATCCCACTCAGGATAGTACGGCTTATTTAACCATCGGCAGTTCTGGCTACGGAAAAATCTACCGCACGCGCGATCTGGGGCAAACCTGGGAAGATATCACCAACAACCTGCCGGATGTGCCGGTGTTTACCGTGCTGGTCATGCCCTTTGACACCACGGAAATCTGGATTGGCACGGATATTGGTCTTTTTATCTCTTACGACAATGGCGCCAGCTGGCAATATTCCAACAATGGTTTGCCGGCAGTTTCCATCCGACGCCTGAAAATCGTTAATCAGGAAATTGTAGCCGCCACCCATGGCCGCGGCGTGTGGTCGGTTCACCGCGACGAACTGCAGGGCTTGCCGCCGCTGGCCCCAACCTTAAAAGATATTACGGTGCCCAATCCCAATACCGGTATGCTCAAAGTGCGCTTTGTGGCCAATTCTGATTATGATTCGGTGCAGGTGTTTGTAAATAATCAAATCGTCGATCGCCTGTTTACGGTGCCGGCCGGCGCCGATACCTTTGGCCTGTACCAGACCAATCCGCCGGAAACGGTAACCGCTCAGGTCATCGGATTTAGCAACGGAGCCGGAAGCGCCAGCGAACAAAAATCGAACGATATTTACGCGGCCGTTGACACGCTGAACGAGAATTTTGACGACTACGCCTCCACCTTTTTCGGCGATTTCCAGATTCAGGATGTAACGGGCTTTTCAACTCCGGCTTTGCATTCCGCCCATCCCTATGCCGACCAGACGACCTACTATTCCTACCTGGGCACGCCGATTACCATCAAAGCGGGCGCCTATTTTAGCTACGACGATGTGGCCATCATTGAGCCGGGAGACGCCGGAACGGTTTACGGAGACAACAATTTCTGGGATTACGTTACGGTGGAAGCCAGCGACGACGGCGACAACTGGACGATTATTGAAGAGCCGTACGATTGCCGCTACGATCCTGCCTGGGAAAACGCTTACAACAATGGCGCGGACGGCGACGAATCCATGTACCGTAATCACAATATCTCATTGACCAATTATTTTCCGGTGAACACCAATGTTTACATCCGCTTTAAACTTTACGCCGACGCCAACACCACGGGCTGGGGCTGGGCCATCGACAATATTCTGTCCAATAATTCTGTCTCTGCGCTGAGCGATGAGCTGACGGCTAATAAATTTGAACTGCTGGGCAATTTTCCCAATCCATTCAATCCTTCGACCACCGTCGTCTTTACGCTCGATCAACCGGCGCCGGTTAGGCTGGAGATTTTCAACATGCTGGGGCAAAAAGTGCGCACCTTAATCAACGATCAGGTTTTAAGCAGCGGCGCGGTTCATCAGGCGCAATGGAACGGCCTTAATGATCAAAATCAGCCGGTGGGCACGGGCATGTACGTTTACCGCCTGCAGGCCGGAAAACACACGGCGATTAAAAAGATGTTGCTGTTAAAATAAAAGAGGGGAAGTTGGAAGATTAAAAAACGCCGCGCGGAAATCAAAAATGGCTAAGATGGAAAAAATTAGAAAGGAGCGATCTGAAATGTTTCTGCCGCCTCTAACGGTGGAACAGTTTTTTCTCGAAGATCGCGCAAATTAACGCGGACTTTTTCTGCGAATATCTGCAGGGGCTGTACTAAAAAGCGGCGCGTTTCGGTTTTTTAAATTTTCGGACTGGTTCGTTAAAAAAATAATCAGGGAAGGGCCATGAAATATTTTTTTATTAGTATCCTGGTTTTGTTTATTGCCAGGGCGACGCACGCCCAATACGATTCCATTTATGTGGACGACCGCTGGCGCACCTTTCTCACCCATCTTCCTCCGCAGTATGATTCCGGGCAGGACACGCTCTATTCGATTATCCTGGCCTTGCATGGCGGTTACGGCAATGCGTATAATATGGAAAACACAACCCAGCTCAGTCAAAAAGCAGACACCGCTGCAAATCCCTTTATTGTAGTTTATCCGGAGGGCGTAAAAAGTCCGCTGGGCGTCCGCACATGGAACGCCGGCTGGTGCTGCGGATACGCCATGGATAATCACATCGACGATGTGCGATTTATTTCCGCTTTGATCGATACGTTGCTGGCGCGCTACCGTATTGATAAAGACAGAGTTTATGCAACCGGACTTTCTAATGGCGGCATGATGAGCTTTCGTCTGGCGGCTGAGCTAACCTGGAAGCTGGCAGCCATTGCTCCGGTAGCGGCTTCAATGACTCTGGAAGGCCCGTGGAATCCGACGCGCCCCATGCCCATCATTCATTTTCACTCTTACCTCGATGAGGATGTGCCCTATTACGGCGGCGTGGGCAGCGGACCTTCTGATCATTATAATCCGCCAGTAGATTCCGTCCTTAATGAATGGTCAGCGCTAAACGGATGCGCCAACGAAAATGACACGCTGTATCATGAAGTGGGCGAGTATCTGTTTAAGGTCTGGACGCAGTGTAATAATGATGCGGATATTCACAGCTACGTAACGTATGACGGCGGCCACTCCTGGCCTGGCGGACAGCAGGGAAGCATATTTGGCGATCCGCCTTCGGAAAAAATTAATGCCAATGATTTAATGTGGGCTTTTTTCCTCGAGCATCCGGCCAATGGCGGCACCTCTATAGTTAAAGAAAAATCTATGGTAACCGGAAATTTTAAACTGTATCAGAATTATCCCAATCCATTTAATCCGCTTACCCAAATTCGCTACTCCATTTCCAAACCATCGCATGTTAAATTGACCGTTTACAATTTGTCGGGCCGGCAAATTCAGGTTCTGGTTGACCAAAAACTCTCCGCAGGCACTTATGTAACTTCGTTTAATGGGGTTTCTCTGGCGAACGGTATTTATTTTGCCAGAATGGAGGCCGATGGCTACCGTTCATCCATCAAACTGCTGTTGATTAAATAATTCCACTGGCGCGGGCAGGCGCATCCCACCCGCGTCAGCAGAATAATTAAGAATGCTTAAGATGTCTGGTTGGTATGGGGTTTGAAAATCCTGAGAACCAGGTATCCAATCACTCCGGACATTAAAGACCCTAACAATATGGCCAGTTTATCGGTATATTGAAAGAGACTATCATCCTCAAAGGCCAGGGTAAGAATAAACAAACTCATGGTAAAACCAATGCCGGTTAATATAGAAACGCCATACAACTGCATCCAGTTACTCTGTTCTGGTAACCTGGCCACTTTTAACTTGATGGCCAGCCAGCTAAATCCAAAAACGCCAAGCTGTTTACCTAAAAACAAGCCCAACATAATTCCAAGAGGCACCGGGCCAAACATCTGATTGATTGACATTCCGGAAAGGTTTACCCCGGCGTTGACAAAAGCAAATACTGGCAGGATGAAAAACGCAACCCAGGGATGGATGCTGTGTTCCAATTCTTTTAGAGGGGACTCAAATTCGCCGTTTTCATTTTTTCTTTTTCCGTACAAGGGGATTGTAAAGGCTAATGCTACGCCGGCCAGGGTTGCATGAACGCCAGATTTAAGAACAGCCACCCATAATATTACGCCAATAAGAAAGTAAGGCGTTTTTTTGGTGACGCCCAGTAAATTAAGAATAATCAATGCCGCCAGAGCCACGCCGGCAACCGCTAATGATGCCATGGACAACTGGGAAGTATAAAAGACAGCTATGATTACAATGGCGCCCAGGTCGTCAATAATAGCCAGCGCCAGTAAAAATATTTTTAATGATATGGGAACTCTTTTCCCGAGCAAGGAAAGCACGCCCAGGGCAAAAGCAATATCCGTTGCACAGGGAACCGCCCAGCCGTTAACCGCAATGGGATCGCCAATGTTAAATGCTAAATATATCACTGCCGGGATGGCCATTCCGCCAACAGCGGCAATTCCCGGTAAAGCGGCCTGTTTTAAGGTCGATAAATGACCTTCCAATGTTTCTCTTTTTACTTCAAGACCAATTAAAAAGAAGAAAATGACCATCAAACCATCATTCACCCAATGCAAAAGTGTTTTGTCAAGATGTAATGCACTGATCCGCACTTCTATGGGAATATGTAAAAATGTTTGATACACTCCGGACATGAACGAATTGTTCATCATAAGCGCTAAAATCGTAGCAATGATCAATAAAATGCCGCTGGACGATTCTTTCTGGATGAAATCTTCAATTATTTTCTTCATCAGTACCTCTTGTTTTATTTTTACTTACATGCACATTAATCAAACAAATGTATTCTCAAAAAAAACCATAACATACATTTTGTAATCGAAATTAATATAAAAAAACACTGCATTTTGGGTCTGGTGGTCTAAAGGGGGACATGCGCTTAAAATATGTTCTTGCCATTTTGTTTTGTATTTCCAGCCTAAAAATTCTACCAATTTCCCGTATTTGTTTGATGCAGTATAATAAAAAAAATGTTTTTTTTCAATTATTCCGTATGCCCAACCGTGAACGTTCAGCGGCATTGAAGCCCAAAAGCGTAATAAATCCGGAAGACATTGCGGCGCTTAAGGAGAAAATAAAAAAACGCTTGCTGCGGGAGGAACGTGGTAAATGCTGGCGTGGCTGCCAGGGAGATCAGCTCAAAACCGACGATAGCAAACAGAGATCGATGATACCATCTTTTAATTATTTATTACGCTGATTTGCAGAAGAAATCGTGTTAAAGGCTTCCGCTATTTGTTCCCAGGAGCCAAGGACAAACAGCACATCATTGGCCTGCAGACGCATATCCGCGCCGGGATTGGATAAAATTTGCGAATCCCGACGGATGGCCACCACAGAAACGCCATATCGCTTTCGCAAATCAATCTGGGCAAGCGTTTTCCCGATCAACGGCGAATCCGGCGGAATTTTAAATGTGCTGATATTAACCTCATGAAGTTGAAGTTTCAGATCGGAAATAGAAGCGGATGTTCTGGAAAGGCTGCGAAACATTTCGTAGCCATCTGCCCGTACCTCATGCACCAGCCGTTCGATTTCATCTCTGGGAATAAGATATTTTGTTAATACGCGCGTAAATATCTCCACGGATGTCTCAAACTCTTCCGGGATCACTTCGTCGGCGCCTAATTCGTAAAGTGGTTTCATTTCCTGCAGATAACGCGTACGTACGATCAAATGAACCTTGGGATTCAGCCTGCGAGCCAATTCGACAATGCGCCGTGTGGCCGTGGGATCGTTGATGGCAACCACTACAATTCTTGCTTCCTTGATGTTCGTATGCTGGAGCACGCCCTCATGCGTTGCATCGCCGTAAAATATCGATTCGCCCTTTGCTCGTTCGCACATTACTGTTTCCGGGTTCATCTCGATAATGGTATAAGGAATGCCGGCCACCCTGGCGGCGCGTGCCACATTTTTCCCGTTCACTCCGTAGCCAATGATAATAAGATGATCTTTCTTGTCTACAATTTCTGTTTCTGTAACAGGCAAAAAGCCGGAGATCAATCTTTGGGGCAGCGGCAATCGCGTGATAAAATCGGCTAGGCGGGGCGCTACGATCATGATGAACGGCGTTGCCGCCATGCTAAGCACAGAGACTGCCAGAAAGGTTTGATAAATGTTGCCGGCCAGCAAACCGTGTTCAAGGCCGGCTCTGGACAGGATAAAAGAAAATTCGCCGATCTGGCTGAGGCCAAGGCCAACCAATATGGCGGTGCGCAGCGAAAAGCCCAGTAAAATGGTAACCGTTCCGGCAATGATGGCCTTTAAAAACAAAACGGTTATTCCAATCAGTACAATAAATAGCGGCTCCTTAAAAAGAAAACCGATGTCAAGCATCATACCAATGGACACAAAAAAGAAGGTGGTAAAAACATCTCGAAAGGGAAGAATATTTCCCAGCGCCTGATGGCTGTACTCAGATTCAGAAATGATCAGGCCCGCTAAAAACGCACCCAGCGCAAGAGAGAGGCCAGCCTTTGAGGTTAGCCATGCAATGCCAAGGCAGATTACAATTACACTTAACAGAAAAAGTTCAGGATTGCGTGTTTTGGTGATTTGATACAACACATGGGGCACTATCCATCTAGCGGAGATAATTACCAGCAGGATAAGGCCCACACCTTTGGCCAGCAGAATAATGATGGATTCTCCTAAATTGTCTGTTATTCCGGCCAGAATAGGCGTTATCAGAAGCATGGGCACCACGATGATGTCCTGAAAGATCAGGATGCCAAGCGTCGTACGCCCGTGCGGACTATCGACCTCGCCTCTTTCCTGGATCAATTTAAGCACAATTACCGTGCTGCTTAACGCTACTAAAAATCCGATAAAAACCGCCACGCCAAGAGTTTGACCGAAATGACTGGCAATGAAAAAAGTAGCCAGAAAGGTTAGAAATACCTGAAGCGAACCGCCCAAAAGAACGGTCTTTTTAATCTGCAACACGCGTTCCAGCGAAAACTCGATGCCTATGGTAAAAAGCAATAAAACCACGCCGATTTCAGCGATGATTTCTACTTCGTGAACAGCATTTATCAGCCCAAGTCCGTATGGCCCGGCGACAATTCCCGTGAGAAGGAAGCCCACAATGGCCGGCAAACGAAGTCGGTGAAAGATAAAAAGAACGGCAATTGCTATCCCGAAAATAATGACGATGTCGGTGAGCAGCGGTATTTCCATTTTCTCATTTACCTTTTTGTTGATTTTGAAAGGTCTAAAATAAAAACATGCTCGTACGTTTGATTGCCTCGTACAATAACACTACAATTTTTTTTGACCATGCTTTCGCTAAAAATCATTTCTTTAAATATTTTCGAATCATTATAACAAAAAAATGCATAGTGTTCAATTATAAGACAGAAAAGGGACAAACAAAAACTTCGTTAGGGTTGGTTTTGGAGGTAAAAAATCAACTGCAACGCGCGCAAAGTAATTTTCTCGCAGATTACGCCAATAATCGCAGAAGAAGATAAAACAAATTATTTTGAGAGAAAAGTTAAGCAAATCGGCGCAATTTACTCTCCTTCTCTTTTTTTAAAGAGGGGAAAGGCTGATCGTTTTCACGGTCAGCGGCCTTTTTTCACTGGAAGGCATTCTCAGCGCTGCGTCGTGACAGATCGGTAACTCTTCAACCGTAAGGGCGAAGGATTTCCTTAACAGTGCATGACTGGAATGAAAGAATGGGTACAAATAAAACCTTCCCATGAAAGAATACTGATGGAAATCCTTCGCCCCTACTACGGGCTGACCCCATCCCGCCAGGCCAGTGACCTTTGAATTTTAAACCGTGACTTACTTGATTTCAGAATATTCATGATTTGCTTTTTTCGTTTAAAAGATTTGGCCTTAAAATTGAGAATGAAATTTCTGAAACGAAAAAAATCGAGGTAATCCTATTAAACAAGGTTCAAAAACCACCACTAAACCTCTAAACTTCTAAACCACTAAACTCTTAAACTTCTCCCCCTCCTGGTCGGGTTCGAAATGACAAGTCACGCTTTTTAGAGGGAACTCAACTTACATCTTTAATAAAAATAATTTTATCCAGTGTTTCAATAATCCGCTGCCCTCTATCTTGCAATGAGAAACTAAAATTCGCCGTGCGCCATTCCAGCACCGTCATACGAAGATATCCCAGAATAACGATGCTCAACTCCTGTGCGGGAACATCCACCACTTCTTTATTCTGGCGAGCCACTTCCAGGAGTTGGTCTAAAAATTCACGGCGGCTGCGGATAATTTCCCGCACTTTCTGCTGGATGCCTTCGCGCGGCTCGAAAATTTCTTCCGAAAAAATCACCGAGGTCATTTCCCGGTTGGCTTCCAGAAATTCAAGGTGCATTTCTACCAACTTTTTGATTTTACTCCGGGCATCGGGGAGTTTGTTTAATTCCTGGCGGAGCAAATCGCCAAAACGATTCATGCGTTCCAGAATTCTCAGGATGATTTCTTCTTTGCTGCGAAAGTGGCGGTAAATGGCCGGCTCAGAAATCCCAACTTTACCGGCCAACTCCCGAATGGAAAGGCCTGAGTAACCCTTTTGATGAATAATTTTTATTGCTTCGCTAACGATTTGTTCCTGCCGAATTTCTGTGCTAACCCTTGAAATTTTTTAGCTCCTCATTTTTATTGATTTTACAATTAAAATTCCAGGCTCCGGACAAAAGCAGATTTTAGGGCGGAGCCTGGAAGTTCTTCTATTTAGATTATTTCAACGATACATTTCTGATTTTGTTGCCCAATTCGTCAAACGTGTCGTAAAGAATCGGAATGACCAGCATGGTTAAAAAGGTCGCGGCCGTCATTCCGCCGATGACGGCTATGGCCAGTGGCGAGAATCTTTCTGCGCCCAGCGCCCACTCCATCGCCAGTGGAATCATCCCCACAATCGTGGAGAACGAGGTCATCATGATAGGCCGAAAACGCGTGGCAACAGAGTCAATAATGGCCTTCTGCCGTTCTGCTCCGGCTTCTCGTCTCTGGCGGATGAAGTCGATTAAGATGATGGAGTTGTTCACCACAATTCCCACTAATAGAATTAATCCTACCATCACCGGCATGGAAACCGACTTTCCGGCGATGAGCAGGGCAATGGAAACGCCGATTAAACTCAAAGGAATGGCCATCATTACCGTAATGGGATGAACCCATGAGCGAAACTGCGCCACCAGCAGCAAATAGATGGCGATGACGGCAATCCCCAGGGCGCCCATCAATTCATCGCGCGACTCTGCCATGTCCTTGTTCTCGCCTTCCAGCCGGATGGAGTAGCCCTGCGGCGCAACGATCTGCGCAACGGCTTTTTCCACATCGGCGGTCACAAAATTCAGCGGGCGATCCTGATGCAGGGCCAGAATTTGCAGGGTGGGCTCCAGGTTTTCACGCGTAACCAGTCCCTGCACCTTCACTTCTCTGCCGCTTGCCACGGCGCCTACCGGAAAGATATTTCCATCGCCAGGGGAAAGGGCGCGCACCGCATACGCATCCTGTTCTGTTTCACGGAATGCTTTGCTGTAGCGAACCCGTATGGGCGTATCTTCGCCCAGCGGCCCGCGTAAAATACCGGCATTGATACCGTCCAGCGACTGGGTTAATTCCTGCGAAATCGCTGCCGGAGGCAGGCCTAATTCTCGCGCCCGCTCTTCATCCACCGAAAGCAGAATGCTGCGTTGATCCATGCGCCAGCTACGATAAGGATTGACCACGCCGGGCACGCCTCTTACTATTTCCAGAATCTGATCGCCCAATTTGTTGAGAACCAGTTCATCTTCTCCGCGCACGCTCACCACAATGGACGCCGCCGTGGTTACTTTGGCCGTGGAACCGGATTCCCGAACCACGTAGTTCTGAATATTAGGTATTTTGGCCAGCTTCTGACGGATTCGATCCTGGATTTGCCAGATGGTCTCGTCCCGTTCGGTACGCGGCGTTAATGTAATGGAAATGAAGGCGTTGGTGGGTCCCTGTACGCCGCCGCCGCCAAAGGAGTGCATGCCAGGTTCAAAACCGATCTGCGTAGAAATACGTTCTACTTCCGGTTCTTGCATAATAATTTGTTCTACCTGCCGCACCACCGCTTCGGTTTCATCCAGCGAAGAGCCCGAAGGCGTTTCAACGGTGACAAAGCTGGTGCCTCCGTCCATTTTGGGCAGCAATTCCATGCCCAGATAGCGCAGCAAGCCAAGACCAACGATGAACAGAGCGATGGCGGTAACAAAAACCAGCCAGCGCGCCTTTAAACTGCGGGTCAAAAGTCCGATGTAAAATCCGCGCAGCTTTTCCATGGCGCGATTCCACGGTGCGGTAATCTTTATGGCAAGCTTTTCTAATTTTCCGCCTTCGCGTGTGACCAGTTCTGTTAAAATCGGCACCAAAGTCAACGATACCAGCAAAGACCCCACAAAGGCGATAATCAGCGTGCTGGCTAAAGGGCCGAAGGTTTTGCCGATGAAACCGTACAGAAAAAGCAGCGGTACCAGTACCACCAGGGTAGTGGCGTTTCCGGCAATCACGGCGAACTGGATTTCTTCGGCGCCGGCTAATGCCGCTTCTTTGGGCGAAAGTTTGTCTTCGTGGTAGCGGCGCGTAATATTTTCTAAAATAACCACCGAAGCGTCCACCACCATGCCCACCGAAAGGATGATGGCGGTAAGGGTTACCAGATTGACCTCAATACCGAAAAATTTCATTCCGGCAAAGGTGAGTAAAAAAGACATGGGCATAGATACGGTTACCACCAGTCCGCGTTGAAAGCTGGATAAGAACAAAAAGATGATAATGGCGGCCAGAAGCAACGCCTGCCACACGCTGCCAAACATATTGCTCACCACCTGGCGCGTAAATGAGGCCGATTCCTCCGCTTCGATCATTTTGATCTGCGGGTAGCGCTTTTGCAGCTCGGCGAATTTTTGCTGCGCCTTTTCTACCACATCAACGGTATTGGCGTCGTCCTGTTTAAAGATCTGCATGGCGATGGCCGATTTGCCGTTCACGTGAAAGCGCGAAAGGTCTTCGGCGCTGCCTTCCGAAACGGTGGCGATATCGCCCACGCGAATACGTTTCCCCATGGGCGTGGTGAGCACGATATTGCGGATATCTTCCGGTGTTCGGCTTCGTTCGTCCACCCTAAAGCTGTACTGCCGCCCTTCGCTGCGAATCTGCCCTGCGGGCAAACTCACGTTGTGCGTGGTAATGGCGTTCACGATCATGGGCAGTCGCAGGCGGTAGGCTTCCAGTTTGTCGCGATCTACCAGCACTGAAATTTCTGGCTGATGCCCGCCAAACACATCCACCAGCGCCACACCAGCAACGCGCTGAAGTTCCGGAGCCAGAATGTCTTCTGCCAGGCGACGGATTTCCACCAGATTTTCTCCGGTGAGTCCCATGGTTAGCACGGGACGATCGCTGGTGGAAAATTTGAGCACCTGCGGCTCGCCAATCTGACGCGGCAATTTGGAACGAATCCGGGAAATGGCGTTTTGCACATCCACGGCGGCGATGTCCACATCCCGGTCGTAATTGAATTCAATGCTGACCAGAGACAGCCCATCCTGAGAGGTGGAAGTTACTTTATGTACGCCCTCCAGCGCCGCGCATTCGGTTTCAATGGGATCCGAAACCAGGTCTGCCACATCCTTGGCAGCCGCGCCCGGATAAGGCGTAAGCACATTAACCAGCGGCGGCGCGGTATCCGGAAACAACTGAATAGGCAAACTGATGTACGCCAGAACGCCAAAAATTATCGCTGCAATGGACAGGGCGTAAATGGTGTACTTGTTTTGTAAAGAAAAACGTGGTAATGTCATTTGCCTGCCTCCCCTGTTTGCACGGTAAATACCGGAATTCCGTCTGAAAGAAGTTCAAGATTGGTTACGACCACCAGATCCTGACCGTTGTATGGAAAATCCACCTGCACCAGGTTGCCCTGCTGAATGCCAGGCCGCACGTCCTGCCGGTAGGCTTTGTCATCACGAACCAGAAAAATATGCGGTTTTACATCGCGGTCGGCAATGGCTTCGATGGGTACGGCAACGGCATTGGAAACAGATTTAAGAATAAAACCCAGTTTTACCGATTCTCCCTTGCGCCATTCGTTGCGTAAAGATGGAGGAACGGCAATCCTGACGATAAATGTTCTGGATATTCCACTGGCTAGGGGGGCGATCTCTCGCACCGCGGATTGCACCGAAGTTCCGTCTTTTTTGTGCAGTACGACCGGGGTTCCTGTTTGCAAACCGCGTTTTAATTCTTCTTCAATAACTTCCACCTGAACTTCCGTGTTGTTGTCGCCTAAAATCAGGATTGGTTGACCGGGCATCACCGGTTGACCGGGATCGACCATCCATCTTAATACTTCTCCATCAAAGGGCGACCTTTCGATCGTCTTATCAAGGTTAGACTGCGCGCCCTCAAGCGATGCTTTGGCGCTCAAATAGGCCCGTCGAGACATGGCTACCTGCTCGGGGGGAATGGCATTTTCCGCTTCCAGGCGCTGGTCTGCTTCGTAGCGGCGTGTCCAGTAATCCACCTCTGCCTGCAGGCGTTGCACAGTGGCTTCCAGTTCCGGCGCGTAAATACGGGCCACGACCTCTCCTTTTTTAACGCGGGTTCCTTCTGCCGCTGGCAAGGAAAGAATGGTGCCCGGCACGCGGGAAATAATTTTCACTTCCCGATAGGCCTGAATTGTGCCGACGTAGGATATTTTTTCCTGCAACGTGGTTATTTGCGGCTTTACCACACGCACGGCCACGGGTTTGATCTCAGCCGCCTTATCCTTTTTATTATTACAACTCTGCAAAAAAATGAGTGTTGAAAGGATAAATACGATAAAGAGTTTTATTTTAACCATTTTCATTGCGAACTCCTTTATTGTAAAATTTTCTTGACTTTTTCTGTGTTGAGATTACCGAGCAAAGCGTGGTAATCCAGGAGCGCTTTTTGTTCAGCATAGCGCAGTTCTTTTTCCTGAATTTGAAGGGCTAACAATTCGGTCTCCTGGGTAAGCAGTTCGCTTAAGGGAATACGCCCTTCTTTATAAAGTTTGCGGTTTGCCTCCACATACTTTTGTTTGCTTTCTACGGCTAAAGTTAAAAATTGACGTCGTTGACGCGCTGTTTTCCATTGCATAAAGGCGATTTCCAGCGAGGCTTTTTGTTCCAGCACCGTATTATCCAGACTGGCTGCGGCCGCTTTTTCGGATGCGCTGGCAGCGCCCACATTGGCAATGCGACGCCCTCCGTCAAACAGAGGAAAGCGCATGGTCACGCCAACCGCCCACTCGCCTATCGGGTCCCATTCGTTGGCGCTGGAATTGTAATTGTACACATAAAAACCGCTGATTTCCGGAAGAAAGCTGCGTTTGGCCAGAGACTTCATGGCCGAAGCGCGCATAAGTTGCGCTTTTGCTTTTTTGATTTCCGGACCTTGCATGCGTTCCGCAAGGTTGGTGGTGTCTGGCAGAAGCTCCATTTGCATAAGCGGGGTTTGTGCGCCGGATAAATCCGATACGTCGGGAACAACGGGCTGCTTTACGCCCATAACCTGCCCCAGCCGCACGCTTAATTGACGCCATGCCGATTCCAGCTCCAGACTGTCCGAAATAGCGCTCTGCAAGGACGCGTTCATCAGAGCAAAGTCTGCTTCAGATACCCGTCCCTCGCGTTGAAGCAGTGAGAGCTCACGATGCCGCTGGCGCAGCATTCGTAGCCGTTGCGCAATAAGATGGCGCTTATCGCTGACTTCCTTTGCCTGCAGGAAAATGTTAGCCATGTTTTGAATCACTCTAACTTTGACGAATTCTCCCTGCGCGCCGCTTTCGGCGAGGCCTGCTTTAGCCGCCTTGTGGGCTGCCAGCGTCCTTCCGCCGTTAAAAATGGGAAGTTGAACCTGGAACTGAGAATTGAAAATTTTGTCGTCCAGCGGTGGGAATTGCCCCACTTTGTGAATGGGCGTGATAATCATGGGCTCCTGATAGCGCGTGTAGGTGCCGACTAAATTGATTCGCGGTAAAAAGCCGCTACGGGCTTCCCACACCTTTTTGCGGGCCGCTACTTTTTGCCAGTCGCTCGCCCGCAGCACAGGGTTTTTTTGCAGGGCTACATCCAGCGCCTGCGAGAGCGTCATGGTGCGCACGTTGTTTTGCGCCAGCAAGGAACCGCCCAGAATCCCTGGCAGAATGATCATCATCAGTTGCCAGACCGCTCGTTTAAAATGTTTCATAAGTTCTCCTAAGTATAATCGTTAATTTGATTTGCCTTTACGAGGAGGTCTTTGCCGGACGACAAAATTCTTCCGCTGAACTTTAGCGACCTGCTGTCATCCGAGCATCCGCCCTCCTGCTCAAACAATTCAGTTAGTGATTGTTCACTAACAAAATAATTTATTAAATCGTACTTGTCAACTTTTTTTAAAGCGGGAGATTTTTTTAGATAATAATCCAAGAGCGCATAGAAGCACCAAAGCGCACAAAGATTTTTTCACGCAACACCCTCTGTCCAGCGTTAGCTTAAAAGGGAACGCCAGGATCGAAAAGAAAAAATAGAAATGTATCTCAACATGTAAGACGAAAACTAAGCAAGTCGCCACAATTTACGCCCGAGGGCTGTCCCAAAAGTCAAAGAAAATGTATTTTTATAAAGTTTTTTCTTTCCCTCACCCCCTTTAGTTCCCCCTCTCCCGAAAATCGGGAGAGGGGGAAAGGGGGTGAGGGCTATTGTAAACTTTTACCTATATTTGCATAAAAATACATTTAATGTCGCTTTTGAGACACCCTCGGGCTGGGGGATGAGTTTTTAAAACAGCACAAAAATTTTCGCACGCTAATGTATTACATTTTTTGAAGGAAGTATTTGAACGGATTACAGTTTTTGAGATTGATCGGTGACGATTATACTCTATCGTTGCAGAAGTATTTCATTACGCATTAATAAAAATTTTCGCACGCTAAAGCGCTGAAGCTTTTCAGGGAAGTGTGCTTATTCTTCGAACAAGCAGGTAATTTCTTTTTTAATTAAGGATGACGCCATCTTTTATAGGGCGTCATCCCTATAAAATGAGAGTTTGCAGCAAACTTCTTCTTCAAAAAGAAGTCTTTTGAGCTATTGCCTGAATATTTCTATTTTTCGATTATTAAGAGGCTGTACGGGTCTGTAATTATTATTCAGGATTTTTGAAAACGCTTCAATCTGCTTTTTAGAGGCTTCGACCGGATTTTTTAGCACATACCAGCTCACCACTTCGGTACAGGGAGGCGTTGTGAGGGAGCCGCTGTAATAGTAATAACTCTTATTCTCCGGCAACAGACTTAGCAAATCGATCGTATCATCGGACTTATATTCCCCTTTACTCGTGGGAAACTTATCTAAATATTTGCTAAATAAATCATATTCCTGACCTTCCACAAACATGAAGCCAATAACGGCAAAATCCGTATCGGAATGCTTATGGACAAAATGCACTTCAATGGGAAAATGTTTACCATCAATTGTATGCTCGCTCAAAGCATGATAATGGAACTGCAATAGTTTATATGTTTTACCGTTTAAATTTACCGTATTTTCTCCGCTAATGTTAAATTGAACCGTGTGCGAGTTGTTGATGATGTCAACTTTCGATTTTCCGTATTTGAATATCGGGGCGGCCAATTCTTTTCCTTCAACCACATCGGCTGTAATAATATCAACAGGTGATTGTGAACTACCGCCGCAGTCAGCAAATCCATCGCAAAGATTTTTCCAGTTTTCAGGACCTGTTTCTCCGCTGTGGTGTGTCCAGTGCACATCGTCGCAATCTTTTTTCATTTCCTTATTGTTCGTCTGCTCTGTTTTACTTTTTTGCGCCTTTTCGTTCATCTTATTTTGATTTTCATTACAGGCCACAAAAAAGATTAATATGGTTGCCAGGGCAAACAAAGTCATTTTTTGTTTCATTTCTTCTCCTTGATTTAATGTTGGGATTTACTTAAAATGCTCAACCTCATCTTGCCATTGAGCCAATATTAACGATTTTTAACCAAAAATTAAAATTTAATATTCCTCTATTCCTCATATCTGTAATTTTTTTTAATAAGGTGTAAAGTTTTAGCCTGCTAAAATTTTTGTTCCCCTGTAGTGATTGAATGGACGCGGCCTGTCATTCCTCTTCTCGCCTTTGCACGAAACTGACCAGCGCAGAAATCACTTACACCGCTGGAAATAACTAATTCCTCTTGGGGCTGTCCCAAAAGTCAAAGACAATGTATTTTTTTAACTTTTAACATTCTTTGCGCCCTTTGTGACTTCTCTGTGCGCTCTGTGGTTGCTTAAATCCCTGCGTAAATGTTTTTGGTTGCGGCTTAGCTGCCTTGGTTTAGTGGTTTAGGAGTTCAGGGGAGAGCGGGATTTCCCCGGTGGCTGAGTTTTCCCGCTCCGGCAGAACGTACCAAAGCCAGCGGCGGCGTTGTCATTTCAAGGTTCCCCCCGCCGGGAGACGAGAAATCTTATTACTTATTCACTCTCCCCTTCGACTTCACTCAGGATGACAGTCAGGCTTCTCTAAATATGTGCACAGGCTGTTAGCTTGCCCCGTTTTTGCAGGAACCAGAATATTTTCTTTGAAGATTTTCTCTTTTTTCTTATTTTTTATAAACCGGTCGCAGCTTTAAAATGTTGTGCGTCCGAAATGGATGCTTTTTTTAAGCCGTTGGTAGTATTTCAAAAAACTTGTTATGAGACAATAAAACGTAAACATCCCGATAAATTTCACAGGTATCTTAAAATTATCAGGAGAAAAAAAGAATGAAAAGATGGCTCTGTGTATGGCTCGTTTCCTTGATGTTTTGCAGCTCGTCTGTAAGTTTTGCTCAGGGTAGTACAGCGGTTCCCTTTGTGACCATCCATCCCGCGCCACATCTTAACGGCATGGCTGGCGCGTTTACCGCTTTGCCCACCGCCGATCCGTTCGGGCAATTTTTTAATCCCGCTCAACTGGCCACATTTGCGCGGCAGAACAATTTTGCCGTCCAATTTTATCCCCAAAAGACGCGCTGGCTGCCGCAATTCACTTTCTCTGATTTCACTTTCAGTAGCACTGCCGCTGCCTTTGGTTATAGTTCCGATAAAATTTTACGGGACGTTTCTCTCAGCTTTGCAGCTGGTTTTGTTAAATCCACACTCGATCTGGGTAATAATATCTGGACGGATGAAGCAGGCAACCAATTGGGCACGTTTCACTCCGATGAGACCTACCAGCAATTCAGTTTTGGCATGGGGCTGGACTGGTATATCAAGTTCAATATGGGATTCGCTTTAAAGAACATTAAGACCAATTTATATCCCACAAATGTGGGAATCGAAGATCAAAAGAAAGATCGCAGCGCAAGAACCATCGATTATGGTTTTTTACTGATCATACCCGCCACAGACCTGCTAAATGTAAAAGGTTTTTCGTGCTCTTCCCTGGGGCAGGTGCAACCGTTTTTCGATCTGTCTTTCGGATTTTCTGTTCTCAATGTGGGCGATGAGATGCACTATATATATGAAAATCAGGCGGCTCCTTTCCCGCGCACCGCAGCGATCGGTTACGGTCTTTCCATGGGACTGGATGGGCATGTATGGGATACGCGTTTAAGACTTATCAAAGCGGATTGGTCTGCCGAAGCCCGAAATTTATTGATCGAACTCAAGGCGGACGAATCCTGGAACTATGTGGCTTTCCCGGGTAAAATTAACTTTAAAGATCATGTTTTACTGGGCAAATACGACCAATACATTACGATTTATCAGGGCTATCGCTTTCAATTGCTCGAATTCATTGAATTTAGTTTCGGATATTTTCGTGGAAGCGGTTATCATCCTTACATTAAAACGCAGGGCATCCAGATTAGCTCCACGGGCATCGGTAAAATTTTTTCCGCACGGATTGATCATCTAATTTTAAAAGAATTGTTAAACAAGTTGTCTGTTTCTTACGTTTGGAGTAAGTATTCCAGCACGGAAACTTCCCATCCGTTAAACGGCACAGAATTTAAAGGATTGACGCTAACATTGAGAGGGTTGTTTTAATTAAAGCCGGAGGCGTAAGCGTCGTTAAAAGCCATTTCTGGCGCCGGCCTGTCGATTGGGAAGGGTTTATTAGTTTAGCGGTTTAGGAGTTTACGGGAGAGCGGGATTTTCCCGGTGGCTAAGTTTCCCCGCTCTGGCAGAACGTACCAAAGCCAGCGGCGGCGTTGTCATTTTGAGGATACCCCCGGCGGGAGACGAAAATTTATTTACTTCTTTGTTGCTCCCGCTCCCCCCCCCTTCGACTGCGCTCAGGGCAAGCCTTCGACTGCGCTCAGGGCAAGCCTTCGACTGCGCTCCCTTGGGCTTCACTCAGGGAGCGGTTAAGGGACGACTCAACGAGCGGTTCTCATCCGAAGGTTTTTCATTTCTAAGCCAACGCCTTTCTCGCAACGAAACGCAAAACGTGTTTTAAACGAAGATTTTTAATACTTTACTTTAACCAGCCGATAACTTAAATTAAAACAAAATATTGAACGGTAATTCATGAAAAAACAAAAAAAGTGGTTGGCCATTACTAAAAAAGTCGCTTTGTGGGCGCTGCTTTTCGTGGCTGTTTTGGGCGCCGCTCTTTCTTTTTTACTCTGGCAGGCTTCTCTTATTTCAGACCTGACCAGAGATTTTCTGAACCATCAATTGCGTCCCCATGCCACGGTACACTACCAATCGCTGGAAGGCAGCCTGTTTAACAACATCCGCCTCAAGGGGCTGCAAATCATAACGCAAGACAGTCTGATTTTAAAAAGCAACTATGTAGAAGTACGGTACCGTCTTTTACCTTTGTTAAAAAATCGCGTGGAAATCAGTAAAATCATTTTTGAAAAACTGAACATCCGTCTGCCGTCCTCCGGAGCTGAAGAAGTCGAAACGTCGCCCGCAAATATCGATTCCTTGCTGGCATCCTGGCAACAATATGTCTCTGTTAAGACTTTACTGGGCAGCCTGCCGGATATTCATCTCAACAATCTTGAAATCCTCTCCGGATCGCTGCACATGGAAGGGCCATCGGTTATTCTAAAAAATATCCATCTTAATATTTCCCGTCTTAAGCTGAAAAAGGATCACATCTACCTTAAGCTGGACAATATTTCCGGCGACTGGCCGCAGCGCAACCTGCAGCTCAAATCGTTTTCATTGACGGTTAACGGCGACTCCACTGGCATCACACTTAACCAGGGAGAAATTCAAACCGCACGTTCGCATCTCTTTTTTAATGCATTGCTCAGTCCTGTGGAAGGTCTGAATTTTAATTTAACCGAATTCCAGATCGATTTCAGCGAATTTGAATCGCTGCTTAACCAGTCCATTCCAGCGCAGGCTCATCTTAAAGGCCAGTTATCGTTCAGCGGCATGCCCGTTCATTTTGGCCTGCAGGGTTACCTGAAGGGGCAATGGCAGACTCAACGTGTGGATTCGCTGGCCTTTCATGTAACTTACAACCGCGGTGAAATATTTTTGAAACGCTTGCTGTTAAACGCCAATTTCGCGCGCCTTTCGGCTTTTGCTTACTGGAACCAGCTTAAACAGATTACCGGCGATGCCACGTTCAAAAAGGTTAACCTGAACCTCCTTTCCCCTGCCTTACCGCCCACGCGCATCAACGGAGACCTTTCCCTGAACGCCGAAAATCTCAATTTTAAAAAATTGACCGGTAAAGCCAGGCTCAATCTCTACCATTGTGCGCTGGACACCATTGAAATCGATTCCATACGATTGAACGTTACCGCCACACAAGGCAATTACCACATTGGCAAACCCTCTTTTATCAAAGTGGCCGATAGTTCGCGCTTTTTGCTGCAAGGTACGCTGGACCGTGATCTTCAAATTAATTTTGATCTTTTTACTTTTAACAATCGCCTCAATCACACTTTGCGTGACCTGGGGTTGGCCGATCTCAAAGGACGCATGGACGGGCGCATCCATCTGGAAGGCCCTTTGAACAATCCCGACTTCTCAGGCAATCTGAGCATCCCCCGCTTGAATTACGCCTCGATTGAACTGGACACCATTCAGTTTAATGTTTTTATTCAAGGATTGAACAGGGAACGTCTGGGCGGCGGCTCATTCAAAATCTTAAGCGGGCGAATCGATAAATTCCATATCGATCGTGTCAGCTTTAATCTTAAAACGATTCGTAACAAAATAGAAATTACCGATTTAAAATTTCTCAGTCGTCAGAATTATTTTTCGACTAATCTGTTCATCAACTGGCAGGAATCGCTGGACAGTTTGAGCGTTAAGTTGTTTCCTTTCAAAGTTCAATACGAAGCGTACTGGCTAAAGGCCACGGATACCCTGACCATTACCGCCAATCCGGATGAAATCAATCTGGAAAATTTTACTCTGGCCGGCCCCCAGAATTCCGAATTATCCGTCAACGGTTTTTACAACTTCGAGCTGTCTGACCTGCAGGCTTACCTGACGTTTAATGAATTCGAAATCGCGCCCTTTGAACAATTCTTAAAAAGTAATCTGAATTTTCGTGGACGCATTAACGGCTTTGTTGAACTTCTGACGCCCTTTACCGATTTAAGCATTCAGTCCGAACTGTGGGCCGACAGTCTCTTTCTGCAAAAAATTTATATGGGAAGATTTTCCAGCGATTTGTACTACGCCAAAGACCTTTTTACAGTCAATGATTTTATGTTGACTAAAGATTCTACCTTTCTGGGACTAAAAGGCGAATTTTCGCTGGGCCTGCGACAAAAAAAGTTCAATCTACTTGAAGACACCGAAGTGGACCTCTTTATCGACTGGGAACGTTTACAATTAAAGCACTACGCCCCGCTGCTAAAAGGCATTCGTCGTTTAGGCGGTTTAACTTCCGGAGATATCGCCATCAGCGGCAGAGTCGATGCGCCGCAAATCAAAAGCCGCCTTAAGCTGGATGATTTCCGCATTGAGGAATTTTCTGGCGACTCATTGCGTATGTCGATTCGCTATGACAGGCAAAAAATTATTTTGGATAGTCTATCGCTTGTGCTGCAGGGCACCTCCCTTAAAATCAGCGGAACCCAGGATTATCGGCTCTCTCTGGTAGATTTTGACGCCGATATTCTGAATCGGCCCTTTGAACTTCATGTGCAAAGCGAAGATAACCACATCTTCTTTTTGCGGAATTTAATCGAAGAGGTGGAATCCATTCAGGGAACTTACCATGTCGATTTGAAGCTGGACGGTACGCCCCTACAGCCCGCTGTGCGCAGCGGTCAAATCTCCTTAAAAAACGGCCAGATACTTCTCGCCATTGTTCGTGACCCGATCGTTAATGTGGATTTTGACGCGACCATCGAAAATCATGTCTTAAATATCGAAACCTTCAGCGCACGTTCGGTGGAAGAAAAAGACTTTATCGAGCGACTGTGGAGGTTTTTGAGCTCTTTGTTGCCCTGGTCCAAACGCTCCTTGCGGGAGGGTTACCTTACCGCAAAAGGAACCATCGATTTGCAGGATATTCTCCGTCCTAAATTTGACCTTGCTTTGAAGATGGATGAATTCTACATCGATTATTTCATTCAAAGCGCCAAACTTCTGCTCACTACGGATAACCTTAAAATCACGGGGCAGGACACCCTAACGATTTCCGGCAACCTTTACATTCCCAAAGCCGTGGTTGAGGTAGACCTGGATCAGATGGCGCGCAGCGTTTACCTGTACGAAGAGGTAATTAAACCAGAGCCGCCGTTTCTGGCGCTTAATCTGGATATCGAAATTCCGGGCAATTTCACCGTCACCAGCTCGCCTTTGAATCTGGCCAATAATTTCAGAATTATTTTTATGGGAGATTTGCAGGTCACCATGGAACCGCCTTCCGATGAACCGCGCATTCTGGGACGCCTGGAAGCCATCAGCGGCAAGTACGCCTCCTGGAATCAAAATTTTATTGTGCAAAATGCAACCATCGATTTCAAGAATAAGTTACCGGCCGATCCGGATATTGACGTTATTGCCGTTAAACAACTGGGCAATAAAAAATTTGAACTGGCTCTGAACGGCAGCATCAGCAATCTAACTCAACAAATTCGTGTTTTTGAAAACGGACGCGAATTGAATCTTTCCGTTTTTGATAAAATCTCGCTGCTGACCCTGGGCGCGGATATTTCAACCATGCAGTCCAATCCCGATTCCGCGTTAAGAGATATCGGGGAAAAGATAGCCACCACTTCAATTTTAACAGCCGTGGAACGAAGCACGGAAAAATTCACCGGACTGGATCGCGTGGAGATTAACGCCAGCGGCTCGCTGGTGAATCTAAGTCGTTTCAAGCTGAATAACGGGTTAAGCGATGCCTCCATCGCCTTTGGCAAATACCTGACCAGCGATCTGTATGTGGAATACCGCACGCGCTTTGGGCAGAACATCCCCGCGCCGCGCTTAAGCTGGGATGCGGGAAATCGGATCGGTTTGCAATACCGTATTAACCGCTACTGGACGCTGGACAGCTACTACGAAAAAACTGAGCGGGGCAACACGCGCATTCGCTTTGGCCTGAATTGGGAGTATTCGTTTTAAAGGATGAATGGATGGTTGGTGAATTGGTTGAATAGTTGATTAGGTGTTATGTTTAAAAGTAAGCATTACCTGAGGTGTGCAGATGTCGAGTTTTCCTTTTCTGGCTTTTAAAGAAGATATTTACTTTTTTGAACTTGTCAAGGGGCAGAAAAAAGCCGCTTAATCAAGGTAGCCCTTGACAAGTTCAAAAAAGTAAAAGTTAATTAATTAAAGCCAGAAAAGGAAAAAAAGCTGTAACGGTGGTCGTTTCAAAAAAAGGCATCCTTTCTTATTTTAAATTGAAATTTTTTTAACGTTAAATTAACCAAGAAAGGATGCCAAAATGAAGCAATCACTACAAAGTAATAAGTTAAGGTTTGACGGACAAGTTTTTTTTATTGGGATTGATGTCCATAAAAAAAGTTGGACAATCACAATTAGGTTAAACGGCATGCAGTTGAAAACCTTTACCATGGAGCCAAACGCAAAACAACTCCAAAAGTTTTTGAAAAAAAATTATCAGGGAGGACATTATTTCTCCGTTTATGAAGCCGGATTTAGTGGATATTGGCTTCACCACCAACTGACGGAATTAGGCATCAAAAACATAGTGGTCAGTCCTGGCGATGTACCTATTAGCAATAAAGAAAAAAGTTACAAAGATGATGCTATTGATTCGCGTAAGCTTGCAAGGGAATTAGAAAACAACTCACTCAAAGCAATTTTTGTGCCTACTCCTAAACAAAGCGCCACGCGCCAAATATCAAGACTGTACGCACTACAGAGTAATGAGAATAAGAAAATTAGACTCCGGATAAAATCATTTTTAAATTACCTGGGAGTTGAGATTCCTTTTGAAGTTGGGAGTCGATGGTCTAATCGATTAATTAATTGGTTAGAAAAACTGGAATTAAAGAATGAAGGAGATCGTTATTACTTGGATCAGTTAATCAAAAACATGAAAGCCAAAAGAAAAGAGCTTTTAGCTACTTTAAAGTTAATCAGAAAAAACTATGCTGACCATCAAGTGATTAAACGATTACGTACTATTCCAGGTATTGGATTAATAACGGCCTTTACCTATTATGCGGAAATAATGGATATTCGTCGTTTTGATAATGAGAATAAGTTAGCTTCCTATGTGGGCTTAATTCCATCTCTTAAATCGTCAGGTAATAGAACTCGAGTTCGAGGGCTTAATCATCGTCAGAATAAACTTTTAAAATTCAGAATTATTGAATCAGCCTGGGTAGCTATAAAAAATGATCCGGCTTTAACCTCAAGTTACGTGAGCTATATTAAAAGAATGCCAAAGCAGAAAGCGATCATCAAAATAGCCAGAAAACTATTAAACAGAATGCGTAGTGTCTGGATTAATCAAAAAGAATATCAAATAGGGAGAATGATATAGAAAAGTTTTAAAAAAAACCGATCTCGTTTCGCGCAGACCGCTTTGTTCAACCTGCAGTTGCAGAAAGTGTAAATTGCTTTTTATAGACTGCGGCTGCGCATTTATCACCAATAACAAACACCTTGTGGCTTTACATAACATGATAAAGACCACTAATAACAGTTTGATCGGATATTTTATTATTAAAGATAGGCTTCTGCAAAATTAACCTGTGGCTCTCATTCTAAGGAGCGAAGCGAAGAAGAATCCATCGTTTTTATTTAACTTATGAGATTCTTCGCTTCGCTCAGAATAACAGATGAAGTAATTTTGCAGAAGTCTATTTAAAGAAAATTTGGAGTAAATTTTTTATGATGAAAAAAATAAGAAGGGATGCCTCTGTCCAAAATTGAAAAAAAATCGATTTTTATTTGACTTTTAACATAACAGTTGAATGGTTGAATGGTCGAATGGTTGAATGGTTAAGTTCCGAAGGAGCGAAACCGTTTCAACGGTTTACGCGAATGAACAGTGGGAAAAATCATTCATCGTGGAACACGTTTCTTTTCACCGTGATCGGCTTTGATCCGGGCAAAAGCTTCGTGGATTGTTGGAGCGAGGGGGTGAGGGCTAATTCGGGGAAGCTCTTCCACCGTTGGCAGGAAAAAAAGTGTAAGAGTTTAAGAGTTTAAGAGTGTAAGAGTTGATTGGTTGATTGGTCGATTTTAAAGTCCTGAAAGGACGAAATCTGAAACCGTTTCAACGGTTTACGTGAATGAACATTGTGAAAAAATCATTCATCGTGGGACGCGTTTCTTTTCACCGTGATCGGCTTTGATCCGGGCAAAAGCTTCGTGGATTGTTGGAGCGAGGGGGTGAGGGCTAATTCGGGGAAGCTCTTCCACCGTTGGAAGAAAAAGAAGTGTAAGAGTGTAAGAGTGTAAGAGTTGAATAGTCGATTGGCCGATTTTAAAGTCCCGAAGGGACGAAATGATTATAGCGAAACCGTTTCAACGGTTTACGCGAATGAATAGTGGGAAAAATCATTCATCGTGGAAGGCGTTTCTTTTCACCGTGATCGGCTTTGATGCGGGCAAAAGCTTCGTGCATCGTTGGAGCGAGGGGGTGAGGGCTAACCCGGTCAATGCCAGCCCTACTCAACGTTTCGGAGGGAAGGATTGAACAAGGCAATCATCAAATAAAAAAGATTCCGTGAGAAAATGATGTTAAACAAAGCAAAAAAAAATATCAAACAACTTTTCTTCTTTGCGCTTATTTTGTGCAACACATACGCCGTTCTTGCCGCCGGACGCAAAATTGATAAAATCCATTTTAGTAAAGTTCCATTTAAAGGCGACCAATCTTTACAAGAAATCATCAATTCCAGAGAGGGTAAATTATACGAACCGCGGCTGGTTAAGCTGGACCGCATCTTACTGACCAATTATTTCAAAAACTACGGCTTTTTAAATGTGTATGTACGCGACAGCGTGGCGTTGGACCCGCGCAAAAACAAAGTAACAATCTATTATCTGATTGATTTGGGCAAGCGCTATTTTTTCGGCGGCGTACGGTTTAGCGGCCTGCATTCTATTACTTTAAACCAACTGGAACCGGCCTTTAAAAATTTGCGCATTGGCGAACCGTTTTTAGAGGCAAAGGTCAGCGAGGCCATCCGTCGTGTGGAAGATATCTACTACAACTCCGGTAAACCGTATGTGCAAATCACGCCCGAATACATCTACGAACAGGATTCGCTCATTTTCCTCTATCTTAAAATTAAAGAGAACGCCACAGTTTACATCAAAGACATTCAATACGAAGGCATGAAACTGGTGCTAAAGTTCCTGATCCGGCGCGAGCTGGAAATAAAAAAAGGCGACCGTTATAATCGTCGCGCATTGAACAAATCGCAACAAAATCTGTACGCCACCGGCCTGTTCCGCTATGTGCGTTTCGATCTGGAACCGCTTGCCGGAGACTCTACCCAGGCCGTGTTAAAAATCCTGGTTCAGGAAAAAGAAGCTCGCTGGATCGGTTTCCGGCTTGGCGTTGCCCACGATCAGGAGATTTACTACGGCAATAAACTGGAATTAACCCTTCAGGGCGGTCACCGTAATCTGTTTGGCACAGGACGCAGCCTCAATTTTTACCTGACGCCTTCATTCTACTACGATTTCGGCAACAACAAAATTTTTAATTCCGACAACAAGGCCACCCTGGTTTACGTTGAACCCTGGATGTTTTACACCAGAACGCCCGGCGTTTTGCAACTGGCATTTGAACAGTACCGCCCCCTGAATAGCGCGCATTTCAATATTTACCGTAGTTCGTTCGATGTACGTAAAGTATTCTCTCCAGGAGTAGAAATGAACGGCGGCTTTTCCGCCAGAAAAGTCGATTTGATTAAAGAAGGCGAAATTGACACCACGCTCATCTCCCTGGAACAAGTGCGTAAAAGCGCGGTGTACTCCGTTTCCTTTTACGCCAAACGGGACAAACGAAAAAACATGTTTAATCCGCACGATGGTTCTTACACCGATGCAAGCGTCTCTTTTAGCTACAGCCGCGGTAAAAACGAAAACGATGAAACCGAAATAAACCGTTACATCACGATGACCGCTTCCTGGCAGCGTTATCAGCCGTTCCGTCCTAAAGTTCTGCACTTTAAACGCTGGAATTTTACCCTTGCCACCCGAATAAAAATCGGCGCCATTTTCGAACCGGCCGGCAACAAAGAAATTCCTATTGACGATCGCTTTTTTGCCGGCGGCGCGACCACCGTACGCGGCTATCACGAACAGTTGTTAGGCCCGGCCGCCGCCTACGACGCCAACGGCAAAATCGTCCGCGCAGCCGGCGGCAAGGCGCTTTTCCTGGCCAATGCCGAAGTGCGTATGCCCCTTTTCTGGCTATTAATCATGGAAACCTTTGTGGACGCCGGTAATGTGTGGGCCGAATTAAAAGACGTCAACCCTTTAACCATCAAACCAACAACAGGAATCGGACTGGCCGTTTTAACGCCCCTTGGTCCCATTCGTATTGATTTCGGCTACAAACTGCTGCCAAAAAAATCCGACCCTTCACGCTACGCCATTCACGCCGGTTTGTATTTTGCTTTTTGATTTATTTAAGCAATAACATTTTTTGCGTGTCGATTAACTTTTGACCGACAATCAGTCGGTAAAAATACAAACCGCTGGGCCATTTAGCGGCGTCCCATATGACCTCATGCCTACCCGCGGCTAAAGCTTTGTCCAACAAAATGTGAACTTTTTGTCCGGTCGAATTGAACAATTCCAGACGAACATGATCTTTTTTCGGGATTTCAAATTGAATTTTCGTGCGCGCATTGAATGGATTAGGGTAATTCTGATGCAGATCATATCCGGAAGCGGGTCGAACATTTTTATTTTCTTTGACAGCCGTGGGCACCAACCTGTAATTATTTTCGAAAATGCTTTGTGCGGTTCGCGCTCTCAATTTCAATTGATTCATATCATGAGCCATGATCAGGCAAAAAGAGAAAGGCACCGAATCGCCGGCCATTAAATCGAATGGGCCGCTGGCCATAATAAAAATGCAGTCCAGACCTTCAGGGTAAGCATATAATAATCCATCCAATGAGTCAAAATATGGATTCAAATTACCATACCCGTTGGCCGTACGAGGCGGATGGAAATAATGCGACGAATCGTACGCGGAAAGATCCGTGGTATCGCCAGCCATTATTTTATACTGGATTTCTTCTTTATTGGCAGCTACCGCCGTCATTCCATCGCCTGACCATGGCCCCTGTGTGGGATTAACATCGCGTGCGCCAGGTCGGAAGTACCAGTCGAACCAGTGCCAGCTGGTCAATCCTAATTTATCATTTTTTGCTACATCGTATGCCCCGTCGCCGTTTAAATCAAGATCGCGGGACGCTGTCGGCGTGTCTAAAAATTTCACCGCACAAAAGGCCAATTTTTTGTCCCCATCAAACGGATTACTATGATCGCCGTCCAGATCATAAATGTAAGCCATATTGTTTTCCAGATCATAAGCCATCATATCGTCGTCACTGGTTCTCCCTGAATACGAGCCATTTCCTAAACGCGAGTAAACATTCGCATCAAAATATAATCCTAAATACGCCTCTTTATAATCATAAGAAGAATTGTTGTGGATGATTAAATTAAAAAAGATCATATCTCTGGCGCTGGTATCTGCATAAGAATAGGAAGATACTTCCACGCGAACATTCATCGGATATCCCTGTCCGGGATCGACGTCTCTTGTGGCCAGCCGATCATCAAACTGGAAATAAATATCCTGATCAGAAACAAATTGGCCTTCAATCTCTCTGACGCATGATGGATCGGCGGGGTCTTTTGCCCAGCGCCCGGGCCAGACGCGTTCGCCATTTATCAAAGGCCATGTGTTCGGAATGGTACTGGTGGCAATTAACGGAGTAGAATCTTCCGCATTGGTGTAATACCCATATTTGCCATAATAATTGCCGGCTGTTGCATTGGGATTATAAAGCTTCGAAGTCGCGTCTTCCACCACTTCCCAGTCCGTGCGATTAAGCCCTGGCGTACGATCAAACCACGACTCGGAAACCGTTGCGCCCCAATAAGTTGTATCGTTCCCAAGGGTAACAAATTCATTGTTTGTAATATCATACACCGTTTTGGGACCAACAGCCCAGGGATGGGGATTGCCATTTTTATCTTTACCCGGAATCCCCATTACAAAAGAAAGGTTGGAAATATATTGAAAATCCCACCACCAGCCTTCAGGAGAAGCCACACCTCCAAAGCGACCATAATTTCCAATGGCTAATTTTAATACGCCCTTATCCTGGTAAGCTCGCGCTCTGTTTTGCGTGGGGTTGTATTGAGCCAATACAAAACTGGTTAAAAATAACAGGAAAAACAACGACAAGACAGGTCTCATAGCCCTCCTCCCTCCTATTCTTTTAAAAGTATTTAAAATAAAAGCGAACACAAGCTGAATTAACGGATAAACGATCAGATACTTTTAAAAAAGGAAATTCTCCTTTTTTCTCACAACCCCTAGAGTTCTGCAAAATGTAAATTTTAGTGTCATATCGAGGAGCGGAGCGACGAGAAATCTTTTGTTTTTGTTGAAGTTAGAAGATTTCTCATCCCGATAAATCGGGATTCGAAATGACATGTATGTGCATTTTGCAGAACTCTAATCACAACCCCGCCTAACTGGCTATCAGAGGAGTCTCAAACAGCTACAATAACTTAGTTACTTATCAACTTATCTCGCGCAAAAAAAATGATATTCTTAACGATTTTATTCAAGGATTTAGTTTTATACCTTTTCAAATATATATTATATATTCAACAAGTCAATGTATTTTTTCAGATGCTAAATCTTTTAATGGCCGATTTTAAAGTCCCGAAGGGACGAAATCTGAAACCGTTTTAACGGTTTATACGAATGAACATGTGAAAAAATCATTCATCGACGGACGCGTTTCTTTTCACCGTGATCGGCTTTGATCCGGGCAAAAGCTCCGTGCATATTTAAGGTAGCCCCCCAACGCCAGTTCTTCCCCTTCTTCCAGACCTTATTCTGGGAGAGCGAGGAGGTGAGGGCTACTCCGCGCAATGCCTACCACCACCGACGGCAGAAAGGTAAAGAGTTTAAGAGTTGAGTGGTCGATTGGCTAACTTTAAAGTCCCGAAGGGACGAAATGATTATAGCGAAACCGTTTCAACGGTGGTAAACCTACGTTCAGCGAACGGGCAGCGGGGAAATCAGTTTTTTCTTAGCCAGCCAGTCGTAGCTTATTCGGATCACGTTCTGAATCAGCTCCTTTTTCTTTGGATGCAGGTGCCCCGCGTCCAGCAACACAATCTCTTTCGGTTTCGGAGTCAAACGATGCAATGCGCGCCAGGAGCTTTCAGGAATTTGCCGATCATACCTGCCGTTGATTAAAAGAAAATCGCCCTTTAAAGAGGGTAAATATAGCCCCGGCTCGACCGGTCTGATTAACCAGGCGATCAAACGGCTAACCATCGGCCTTACAAAGGCAGGAATGGTTTTAAGATTAACCTTAAATATTTCATATAGATTGACGCCGCCGTAGGCCATAATAACCCCGTCAACGCCTGTTTGACGGAGACTCATAACTTTTAAGGCGGAAGGAATGGCCAGCGCCCCGAAGCTATAACCAAGTAAACTGATGCGCGTGGTGTCGGCCCAGCTTTGCTTTTTAATCCATTCCACAAGCTGGCTGATCTGCGCCGGCACAATCAAAACAGAACGGCGGATTTTGGGAATCTCCTCCAGCGCGGTTCCGTCGTACCAGTAATGCGGCCGATATGGATATTCATAGGCGATAATAATGTTTTTTCCATGTTGTGGAATGTAATTGAGACTTCTGCGTCCAATTTCCAGACCGCCCAGCAAAACAATCACCGGTTTTGGAAGCGAATCCTGCTCTGGCGGTTTGCTGATGGTTACGCAAAATGTGTCGGCTTCGGCCCGTTGAAAGGTTATGGTCTCGTACCGACGCAGCTCCCCGTTATGAGCCACGACCTGAAGGTCATACCGCATGATCGAAAGGGGGTAATAAAAACGATTAATGAATTGCAGGGGATTTCGGTTTAAGTAGAACGCCGCAAGGCCTAATAAGACAAACAATCCAACCAGCAAAATCAACACCCATTTTTTCATGATGTTTTACTCCTTACGCTCATTACCGTCCGCAGCCATTCGTGGAAAATTCCGGTCATTCCGGCTCAATTCGGACAGCGGCTCTCTTCCACTTTTTTCACTGCCCCCGCTGACTGATGGAAAGGTTAATCGTATGAGAGCTGACTTGTTAATTGATTGGCCTCGCCATTCAATCTATCCCCTCTAAACTCCTAAACCTATCAACCACTAAACGCTATTTGCCCACAATTTGTTGCGGCCTTTTCCTTACTCTACCTGCCACTTCGCCCGCTATGCGCGAAAATTTTTAATGGTCATGCTCCCTTAAAACAGCAAAGGCTCCCCTTAACGAGAAGCCTTTTTTGAACGACGTGGGCGGTACAGGACTCGAACCTGTGACCTCTACGATGTGAGCGTAGCGCTCTAACCAGCTGAGCTAACCGCCCATCCCATGAAATGAGTTAACTAAATTTAAATAATCAAAACAGAAATGGCAAGCCCTGCCGCTATTTGATCAGAACCAATTTTTGCACAAGCGATTGGCCTTCAGTTTTAACGCGACAAAAATAGACACCGGAAGGCAAAGACGCCGCCTGCCACCTGAGCTGGTGAACGCCCGAAGCTAATTGCTGTTTTAACAAACGTTCAACCAGCCGTCCCTGCACGTCATAAATCTTCACCTCCACCAGCGCAGGATTCGGTAATTCAAAACGAATAGTGGTGAAAGGATTAAAAGGATTTGGATAACTGGGCAAAAGACGCGCCGTTTGCGGTAAACGGTTTTGGGTTAAGGGAATTAAACTGGTTACTGTGGGATATTCAACCCTTAAATAATCCAGATATACGGAACCGGCCACGCTATCTCCCTCCTGAACCGAAGCTCCCGGCCTGAACCAGATGTATTCTAACTGGATGGGATAATGAAATTGGAACTGACTTTCAAAAGGCGTAAAAGTCGTGGTGGGGTGCGCAACGGCCACAAACTGCGTGCTGTCTGTTAAATAGCCGCGCATGTCCGTTTTGAATAATTCGCCGTCATTATCTGAAACCACAAAATAAATCTTGTGATATCCGCCATCCGATCGAAAATCCACGCCGATCTTTTCGGGAACGCCATAAATGGCAATCTTCTTTTTGAGATAAAAATCGGCCTTTTGCGCGCCCGAATAAACATAGCGATAATCCAGACGCAACGAATAATCTCCGGCGGTGTGTTTTAAAGAATCAACTTGCAACGCGGAATGCAGCAAATCAATATTTTCTCCGCTTAACTCCCATCCGTCGATGCTTTCCAGTAAATCCAGAGTCCGTTGATCCGTACCGATCTCCACGCGTACGGTAACCGTGTCGGCCAGGGTGTCCAGGCGGGCAATAATTTGCGTTTCGCCCTCTGCCCTGCCGAAAAATTTTTCATCCTGCACATAGCCAATAGCAGGATTGGTCAAAATCCACTCCAGCGATGAGGCCGCAATCGAAATCGTTTTGCCCGTTTCCGCCACTCCCTTTACCTGCAGTTCAAGGCTGGTCAACGTATCGGTTACGGCAAACTCCGGTTGCAAATCAATCTGTTCAATGGCAATCACGCGTACAAACGCCGAATCCACCGCATTCTCATAGCGGGCAAACACATAGCCGCTGCCGCCGTTCGCCGTGGCGCGGAACAGGCCTTCGTTGTCGATGACGCCGAGCGACGAATCGACCGAAAAGCGCACATTTTGCATCTGAATAGAGTAAGGATTGTAGTACGTATCCCATCCGCTCACCGTAAATTGATAGGCGCTGTTGAAATACACCTCAATATTATCGGGCTCTATCTGAATGGCGCCAAACGAACCTCTGGGAGCCGTTGAAATAGCCAGCACGGCATTAGCCACCGGTCTTTCCGAACCGTCGGAGGGATGATTCATAATTTCGTCGCGCAGCACAAAGGTGGTGGAGCCGCCGCCATCCAGATTTAATCCGTAAGCCACGCCAAAATCGATCATCACATCAGCCAGTTGGGGCAGGGTCATACCCTGATAAACGCCGGTTTTACGCCCATCTACGGTAAAGAAGTAGAGCTTGCTGGAATCGGCGTTAAAACCGATGGCCGTCCGCGGATGAATCTGATAGGCGTGACCGGGTCCTCCTTCTTCCTGGTACCCTTCGTCGGCCCAGTTTTCACCCCTGTACACGATTTTCGGATAGCCGCCCACCATCTCCTTTAACCTGTGCAACGCGGGCGATAAATTTAAAACCAGCGCAAGCGTATCGCCCACCGCCACATGGTTGTCAAAAAAAGTCATGGCGTTGCCATGGGCAGAAATTACCGCGCCGTTTTGCGGGATGGTCATATCGCCCTTTAACGTCTCTTTGGCGTCAACCACCGCCCACACAGTGTCATTAACAATCCATGGCGAAATCGGATGAAGGGCCACCTCTGTTCCCCATTGATTGGTGCCGGTCGATGCTCCGTAAAAATCATTGTACAAAACGACCTCGTCGGTGTTGCGCACGCCGTTAACGCGATGAATAACATGGCCGCCGTTTTTAGCGATGATTTCACCAGAAAAAGCGACCATGCCCAGCCAGGGACGCTGGTCCTGATCAAAACCGATAGTGGAAAGCCCAATCGGATTGCGCAGAACCTGCCCCTGAATAACCTGTACATTAATCGGTATGCCTTCGCTGCTGAAAAAATCGGCATTGATGGCGCCAATCACCTGATGACCTTCAAAACTGCGCCTTTTTGCCATGGAGCTGGTCGTTTCGCGTCCGATATAGGCGTCTTTCGCTTTTACGGTTTCAATGCGTGTCATGGGATTGGTCAGGTCAATCTCCAGGATATTGATATTCCACAGCTTTTCCGGCACTTTGACGTGTTTGTACACCATGCCCGGGCCAACGGTTAAAGTATTGTCAACGCGGTAATTGTACTGCGCCAGAAGCAGTGAGCTGAGAACCAAAACTAAAATAATTTTTTTCATGATAGACTCGCTGTTTAGGATACTTACTTCTAAAGTTCTATCCAGCCATGGTTGGATGCAAATATTTTTGTTATGCCGAAGGGAGGGCCAGGCCCAGGAAATCCATGCCGAGTTAAATGGTTGAATGGTTAAGTCCCGAAGGGACGAAATGATTATAACGAAACCGTTTCAACGGTTTACGAAATTGAACATCGGGAAAAAATCATTCATCGACGGACGCGTTTCTTTTCACCATGATCGGCTTTGATCTGGGCAAAAACTCCGTGCATCGTTGTAGCGAGCCCCTCAACGCCAGCTCTTCCCCCTCTCCCAGACCTTATTCTGGGAGAGGGGGAGCGAGGGGGTGAGGGCTAATTCGGGGGAGCTCTTCCACCGTTGGCAGGAAAAAAAGTGTAAGAGTTTAAGAGTGTAAGAGTGTAAGTGTTGAATGGTCGATTGGCCGATTTTAAAGTCCCGAAGGGACGAAATGATTATAACGAAACCGTTTCAACGGTTTACGAAATTGAACATCGGGAAAAAATCATTCATCGACGGACGCGTTTCTTTTCACCATGATCGGCTTTGATCTGGGCAAAAACTCCGTGCATCGTTGTAGCGAGCCCCTCAACGCCAGCTCTTCCCCCTCTCCCAGACCTTATTCTGGGAGAGGGGGAGCGAGGGGGTGAGGGCTAATTCGGGGAAGCTCTTCCACCGTTCGCAGGAAAAAAAGTGTAAGAGTTTAAGAGTGTAAGAGTTGAATAGCTGATTGGCCGATTTTAAAGTCCCGAAGGGACGAAATGATTATAGCGAAACATGAAAAACAATATTCTTACCAAAGGGACGAAAACGAAACCGTTTCAACGGTTTACACGAATGAACATTGGGAAAAAATCATTCATCGACGGACGCGTTTCTTTTCACCGTGATCGGCTTTGATCCGGGCAAAAACTCCGTGCATCGTTGTAGAGAGCCCCTCAACGCCAGCTCTTCCCCCTCTCCCAGACCTTATTCTGGGAGAGGGGGAGCGAGGGGGTGAGGGCTAATTCGGGGAAGCTCTTCCACCGTTCGCAGGAAAAAAAGTGTAAGAGTGTAAGAGTTGATTGGTCGATTGGCCGATTTTAAAATCCCGAAGGGACGAAATGATTATAGCGAAACAGGAAAAACAATATTCTTACCAAAGGGACGAAATCTGAAACCGTTTCAACGGTTTAGAATTTTAGAGGCGGTTTTTGAACCTTGATTAGTAGGATTACGGGATTACCTCGATCTTTTTTTCGCTTGAGAAATTTCATGCTCAATTTTAAGGCGAAATTTTGTAAACCGAAAAAGCAAATCATGGAAATCCTGAAATCAAGTAAATCGTGGTTCAAATCTCAATGCTCACCGCCCTGGCAGGAGAGAAACCACACTCCCCCAATAAAAGCAATCTATCTTTAAAAAGGATTTTTTTAATGGAAATGTAAAAAAAGGCAGGACACAAACATAATATCTTTATCAATTTGAAGATCGTACAAACAAAAAAGGCCCGTTTTTCAGGGCCTCGAATTTCATTCTCTTAAGATATCTTCAGGGATGGGCGTGTCAACGCTGGCCGGCATACTGGTAAACTCCGGGATCATTTCATGCAACTTCTCTTTAATGGCCTGAATATCGTGCTCGATAACAGCTTTTTCAAAGACGTGCAAATGTTTTTGCATGCGCTCCCAGTTGTTGTAGTGGCTGCCGATCGCCTTATAAATTTTGGGGTGATAGGTCTTTAAAGGCGCTTCATCTTTATTCCATAGCTCCTCTTCCAGTTTTTCGCCCGGTCTCAGCCCCACGTATTTGATCTTAATGTCATCTCCCGGTTTCAGGCCGGAGAGTTTAATTAAACGATTGGCGATTTCTACAATTTTAATCGGCTCGCCCATATCCAGCACAAAGATATCGTTGCCGTCGCCCATTTTAGCCGCCTGAAAGATCAATTTAACCGCTTCGGGAATGGTCATGAAAAAACGTTTCATCAGCGGATGGGTGATGGTAATGGGGCCGCCTTCGGAAATTTGTTTCTGAAACAGCGGGATAACGCTTCCGTAGCTGGCCAGCACATTGCCAAAGCGCACGGTCACCAGCTTCATACTGGCCTGCGCCGAATAAGATTGCAAAACCAGTTCCGCCGCGCGCTTGGTGGCGCCCATGATGGAGGTGGGATTCACGGCCTTATCGGTTGAGATCAAAATAAACTTTTGCACGCCTAAACGCTCTGCCACCTTAACTAAATAAGCGGTTCCCAGAATATTGTTGCGCACGGCCTCTTCCGGATGGTCTTCCATTAAGGGCACGTGCTTATAAGCCGCAGCGTGAAAGATTATTTCCGGTTTGTAGCTCGAAATAAGATATTCCATCTTATTGGTATTCAGAATATCGGCCACAATGATTTTATAATGCCGGCTGGCAAATTCTTTCTTTAAGTCATTATCCAGGTAAAACAAACCGTTTTCCGAACGATCGATACAAATAACCTTTTCCGAATCCAGCGTCAATAATTGTTTTACCAGCTCGGAACCGATAGAACCGGCGGCTCCGGTAACCATAATCGTTTTGTTGGCCAGAAAGCTTTTAATCTCTTTTAAATCGATTTCAACCGGTTTGCGGTCCAGCAAATCTTCAACCTTAACCTCGCGAATTTGCTGCACCTGCACCATGCCGTTAACAATCTCTTTGGGGCCGGGAACAGTTTTAAATTCAACGCCGGTGGCTTCGCAGGCTCTTACAATTCGCCTCATTTCGCTGGCCGAGGCCGCCGGCGTGGCAATAATAATTTCTTCAATATGCTTTTTACTGACAATCTTCTGTAAATCATTTACCGTGCCAACCACTTTAACGCCGTGGATTTTAATGTTCTGTTTTTTGGGAGAATCATCCGCCAGGGCCACGGGATAAAAACCGAGCGACGGATCGCTTTTCATCTGCCGTATAATCATCTCGCCCGCCTGCCCCGCGCCTATGACCAGCACGCGCTTTTTATCTCTGGATAACCTGGACTGCGCTTTAAAAAGCACGCGGGGGGCAAAGCGCGCCGCGCCGGTAAAAATAAATCCCAGCATCAAATACAAAAACAGAACCGAGCGGGGAACGGCTAACAGGTTGGCAAAATACAGATAAATGATAAAACCAACCCAGCCGACAAACAAAGAGGCCAACAGATTGATCACGTCTTGCAAACTCACATAGCGCCACGGGCTTTGATTGACGCCAAATAGATTAATAAAAAAAAGTTCGATTATCACCGCAAAGCCAATGGTATGTTTAAAAATAATGAAATGCTGCGCGGGAATGTTCAGGTCAAAGCGCAAACTAAAAGCAATAAAATAGGCGGCCGTCAATGCCAGGGCATCGATGCAAATCTTTAAAAAAATGGTCAAAATGCCTCTGGAATTTAGAAAATTAAGAATTCTTTGTTTCATGCCATAATCTCTCATTCAGATGATCACATAGTAAAAGTATCAGAAATAATAAAAACACGATGTGCGTATTTGCACAATATGCCGCCCTTAAATTTTATCCTGCAAAATTTATTATGAAAATACTTCCCTGTAGAGCAATATGTTGAGGAATTTAAAAATTTCTGGTAATAAATAAAATTTTTTTTAAAGAAGGGATTCAATCAGCGCACAAATCTGGTCGAGCTGCTGTTCCTTTAACGCCGTACCCGAAGGCAGACATAACCCATGTTTAAAAAGCCGTTCCGCTACTCCGCTACAATAGGCCGGCGCCCCTTTAAATACCGGTTGCAAATGCATGGGTTTCCAGAGTGGACGAGATTCGATATTGTATTTATCCAGTAAAAGTCTGATTTCATCATGGGTTGTTTTTGTATTCTGCGGATCGATAACCATGCAGGTTAACCATCGATTCGAATGCGTATGGTCCAATTCCGGTTGAAACGAGATGCCTTCATATTTTGCCAGACGTTTATGATAGAATTCGAAGATAGATCGTTTTTTCTGAACGCGCCGCTCCAGAACTTTTAACTGTCCTCTGCCAATAGCCGCTAAAATATTACTCATTCTGTAATTGTAGCCAATTTGCGAATGCTCGTAATGGGGCGCGTCGTCTCTGGCCTGGGTTGCTAAAAAACGGGCGCTTTTTATCTTCTGTTCATCATTTGAAAGTAACATACCGCCGCCCGAAGTGGTGATGATTTTATTGCCATTAAACGAAAGAATGGCCAGTTGCCCAAAGCTGCCCGCCTTTTTACCCTTGTAAGAACTGCCCAGCGCTTCGGCCGCGTCTTCGATGACGGGAATTTCGTATTGCCGGCAAACAGCCATAATTTCATCCATTTTAGCCGGTTGACCGTACAAATGAACCACAATTACGGCTTTGGGTTTTTTTGCCTTTGGCCATCCGATCTTTAATTGCTTCTTCCAGTAATTCCGGATCCATGTTCCATGTGTCCGTTTCGCTATCCACAAATACAGGCAAAGCTCTCTGGTACACAATGGGATTGGCCGATCCGGAGAAGGTAAAGGATTGACAAATAACCTCGTTTCCCTGCTCAACGCCCAGTAAAATAAGCGCCAGATGTATGGCCGCCGTTCCGGAGCTTAAGGCCGCGGCATGTTGAACCCCAATGTAGTTGGCCACTTCCCGTTCAAACGCATCCACATGCGGGCCGAGCGGAGCGATCCAGTTGCTTTCAAAGGCGTCGATCACCAGTTTCAATTCTTCGCCGGACATATGCGGAGGAGAGAGATAGATTCGCTTTTTCATGATCTTTTTACTTTTTATTTAGATTTAGAGGTTTTGCCGGAATGCCAACAACTGTGGTATTTGGCAGTACATCTTTTGTTACACAGGCTCCTGCACCTATTGTTGCATTCTCGCCTATAGTTAAATATTGTAAAATTTGAGCGCCTGTACCAACCAAGACTCCTTTTTCAATTTTGACTCCACCTGAAATGTTAACTGTAGGATTAATTACCGAGCCTTTTCCAATATAAGCTTCGTGCCCAATAGTGCAATTCAAATTGATTAAGGCGAATTCTTTAACTTGAATATTTACAGTAAATACACTTGAGGCACATACAATACTTCCTTCTTCAAAACTACAAGAAGCTTTGTCATAAATTACATTTGGATGAATAAGAGAGGGAAAATCAACATGAGGGAATTTAGATTTTATTTCATTTGCTACCAATAATCTATAATAGGGAGTACCTATTCCAACCGCTGCAGCTATATTTTTATTATTATTTTCAAACCAGGTAAAATCGCCTAATATTTCTGAGGCTGAATCGTTTTTCGTTATTTTATTAAGATCACTTATAAGGTACCCTAAAAAATTATAAGTTGGTGAAAATTCGTTTATTTGGTTAATTAAAAATTTAATTTCACGGGCCAAACCTCCAGCACCAATTATTACAATATCTTTCATGTGATTTCTCCTTTTGCATTATTAATTGAAGCCAGTAAACTTTTCCATAGTTGCTTGTCCGGGATGGTTTATACCTTCTCTTTTTAAGACTTTTAAGATAGTAAGGGATAATATTTTTAAGTCCAGCCAAAACGACACATGATCCACATACCAGACATCCAGTTTAAATTTTTCCTGCCAGGTTAAGGCATTGCGGCCGTTGACCTGCGCCCAGCCAGTGATCCCAGGCTTTACTTCGTGGCGCCGCGCCTGCTCTTTAGAATAAAGCGGTAAATATTCCATTAAAAGAGGACGGGGGCCAACCAAACTCATATCGCCTTTTAAAACATTAAAAAGCTCGGGCAGTTCGTCCAGGCTGGTGGAGCGCAAAAACTGGCCGAATCGCGTCAGGCGTTTTTCATCGGGCAGTAAATTGCCCTGTTTGTCAACTTCATTTTTCATCGTGCGAAATTTAATTAATCCAAAAGGCTTTCCCTGGTAGCCGGGACGTGTTTGTACAAAAAAAATGGGTCTGCCCATCTGTATAAGTAGTACAATCGATAAAAGTAATAAAACAGGGCTGATTAAAATTAAACCTGTTAACGCTATAGTGAAATCCATAAAAGATTTAAAAAATTTGCGATACATCACACCGACAGCAGGTTGTTAATAATTGAAAGATATTTTTGCGCTAACTTTTTACGATCAAAATGTTCTTTAATAAAGGCGTAGCCGTTTTCTCCCATTTTATTTAATTCAAGATCGGGCAAATGGACCATTTTTTCTACTGTCTGCTTAAACGCTTGATAATCGCCGGGCGGCGAATATAAACCGGCCGAAGCATTTTCGATTAATTTTCGCGTTATTCCATCGATGGTAACCAAAACAGGTTTTTTACAGGCCATATAATCGAATACCTTGTTGGGATAAACCGTTTTAAAGGTGTCGGTCTTTTTTAAAATAGCCATACAAACGTCGCTGGCATTAATAAAATCGGCTACCTGTTCTTTGGGGACGGAGTCAATAAATTGGACGTTTTTTAAATGATAATCACGGGCTTTTTCTTTTAACAACTCTTTTTGCATGCCGTCGCCAATTAAAACAAAAAGAATATCCTCACGATCTTTTAGCAATCGTGCTGTTTCTACAACCTGAATCAGGTCGTTTGCCACGCCGTGCGCGCCAAAATAGGCGAATACTTTTTTATTGCCCCAGCCATACTTTTCTCTTACCCAGTTGTATTTGGGCGAAGGCTGCATCAAATCGAAATCGGCGCCGTTGGTTACCAGTTCGATTTTACCGGCAAACTGTGGAAAACGCATGGCAATATTTTCGGCAAAGGCGGGCGTTAAAACCACAATTTTACTGGCGTTTTTGTACAACACCTTTTCCACCCAATACATAATGGCAATCAACTGTTTATTCGAAATGACATTGGTGGCGATTGCCGATTCGGGCCAGAGGTCTCTTACCTCAAATATAAGCGGAATACCTTTTATGCGCGAGGCGATGAGCGCAGAAATGCCGACAAATAAGGGCGGCGACGTAACAATGATTAAATCCACCTTTTTAATAAATAATGCTGTAAGTAATGAAGAAAAGCTATAAGAAAGATAGCCTATTAATCTGCCAAAAAAATTGGAATTATAGCCGGAATACGTCCAGCTTCTATAAACGGTCAACGTTTCTGTTATCACTTCTTTATTAAAAAAAATATTCTTCCCAATTCTTTTACCGGTTGTGTAATGAATATTTCCTGCAAGTACATTAAACTCATAAAACTCTGAAATTACTGAGCTCATCTGGTTCCAGCGGGAGCCGCCCGGATCGTTTTTACCTAAAAAGTACTGATGAAAAAGAACGATTTTCATAATATTTCAATACTCGTTTTTATTATAAAAGGAAGTTGCGCCTCTACGCTAAAAATAATACGCGTACCGGTATAGTAATCATTGTAATATTCGGACAAATACGCTTCTTCTTTTTTGCCGTTTATATTGGCGTGAATTCTTACATGCTCATTTTCAAATTTATTGGAAGAGACCATCTTAAAATTCAGGGGAGAATTCCAGATTTGTTCTATTTTTATTAACGAATTTTTATCGCCTGTAATGGTATCTGTAATAAAAATTTTATTGTTTTCCAATTGGACCTTCCGACGATGGATGGCATGTTCTTCTTTTTTATATCCGTAATGCTCTCCCTCAAAGGCTTTGCCATCAAAATAAATAAGTTTACTTTTAATCCAGTTTGCCCAGCCAAAATGCAAAATTTCTTCCATCTGATTCGACTGATTTAACATGACCGTATTGTGGCCTCTGGTGCCGAAAAATTGGCGTTTAAAGTTTTTATCTACATTATAAGAAAAAGTGCCGCTGTCGCAAAACACATTGACCCCATCTTTCCATACATCAAGATGCAGCATATCGCTTTGAGCCGGTCGGTGCTTATAGGAATGGCAGCGGATAAAAGAAAAAGAATATTTATTTTTTAATATATAATAACCGCCAGTATCAAATTTTTGATTTTCTGAAAGCTGACGCCCTGCTTTTGCTTTTAAATTAAAAAATTGGATTAACGTGGCATAATCTTTAAAAAAATATGTATAAGGTTCGTGGACAGCGGATGCAAGGTTTATGCTTTCTCTAAAATCACGATAATGAGAAGCCGCCAGCGGGAACAAATAGCTGCCGTCATTTTGACCATAATTTGGTAAAAATCCGTTAGGTTGAACGAAAGCGCTTAAAAAAGCAATCATTTTTTTATGCGCCGTATAAATTATTTCTGGCAATTGAAGTTTATTTTTTTTTGCAATGATTATTACAAAAGATAAGACATCGAGCGCCAGACGCTGGTAATTAAAGGAATGTTGAATATATGCTCCATCGTCATAGACCTGATATGATAATTCCTTTTGTAGATACTTTATACCTTTTTTAATAAATTTTTGAGATTCAGGGAATTGAGGGAATAATACACCTCCTATCAAAAGCCCTGCCGCTTCGCTAATGGAATGGTTATTTTTGACCGATTTGGCGGCAAAATCAATATTTGCCGCAACGCGCAATAAGGAAATGTAAATGTTTTTTACAATTTTGCGCGTTAATTCGGGAGATAAATAGTCGTAGAAGTAATCAAGCGCCAGTATCCAGGCGAAAAGTCGAAAAGAGATTTCCTGGCCGCATTTATAATTCACGCCATAAGGAAAGGGATTGTTATCGATCCAGTGTTCGATTTGTTGTAAGCATCCTCTGGCATATTTTTCGTCTTTCGTTAATGAAAAGGCATTAATAAAAAAAAAGACCTGCGGAAAGCGAGAGGCTTCCCAGATTAGTTTAATGTCGCCATACGGCCCAAAATCCGGCAGTTTATTCCATGGAACATTGCGCGGCGCTTCAACCTTTAAAACGGGATTAAGATGCCAGTTAATGCGCCCATTGGCCTCGGCATAATCCATGTATGTATGTGAGAAGGCAAAGATTTTACCATTTAAGGCATTTTCGGCTTTGCCAATTATTTTATTTTCTTTATTTGTTTTAAAACTGTAATTAGGATTAACGAGCCCGGGTTTTGAAAAATAAAAGAGGTTTGATGATGGTTTATTAGCTTTATTTAATATTGATTTATTTACACGGCTAAAATATCCCATTCGTTTTTTTAATTCATATTGCAAGCGAAATAAAGCCCAACCAGGCCCCATGTTTTTACTATATAAAACGATTAATTTAAATTTTTTTAACATAAAAATTATGCTTGAACTTTTGGCTTTAAATTTAAAGACTTTCTAAAACATCATTAATTGTAAGATTTCAAATATTAAGTTGATAAATGATTTTTTAGATGTAAAATCTTAGAAAACGTTTATAACATTAATATATTCAAGTTGAAACTTTAAACTTACTTAAAGCTTCCTTATGGCGTTTAATATCTTCAGGATTATTAAAACGATCTTTAATTTTACGTGCGGGAACTCCCCCATAAACCGTATAAGGGGGGACGCTTTTTGTAACAACTGATCCTGCTGCTATAATAGCGCCCTCTCCAATAGTCGCACCATCTAAAATAATGCTTCCATGGCCAATCCATGCATCTTTTTCTATAACCACTCCTTTTTGTTCGCCCCTTCCTGCAAAGATGATTGGAATGCCCACAACATCAAACCGATGATCACCACCAACAACTGCAACATTTGATGCTAACATAACAAAGTCATGAATTTCTAATTTAGGAACAGATAAATGACAGTAGTTGCCTATAAAAACATTATTCCCGATATAAACGGAATTAGGTTTTACCAATAAATTTTTACCACAATAAAAATTTTTTCCAACTTCTGCAAATCGATATTTAAAATTTACAACAAAAAGGATCCTAATTTTTTTTAAAATTTCTTTTATTAACTTACGCATTCTCGTTAAACCACCTACTTTGGTTTTTAGATTTTATTTAAAGCTTCTACTATTTTTTGTGAGACTTTATCAGGAGTGTATCGTTGTTGGACTAATTCCTGACAATAATGGCTCACTTGAGGTTTTTTAGGCAACCATTCTTGAATTTTCTTTGCCAAACTTTGCACATCGTCTTCTTTAAAGAAATCCCCTGTTTTACCTGGAATAATTGCTGACACTTCAGGGGGATGCGTACGCTTATTGTTATTATTTAGAACCGGAATTCCATGAGCCAAGGCATGGATGACAGATAGTCCTGCTAAGCCAGGGATCACCATTAAATCTATATCTACAAATAAATTGGACAATTCTTCTCCATAAAGTGGGCCATGAAAAACTACATATTTTTCGATATTCAGTTGTTGAGTTAGTTCTTTCAACTTTTGTTGTGCTGGCCCCTCTCCGACAATATGAAGCTGAATGTTTTTCGTTTCTTTCAATAAAATAGCTACTGCTTTAATAAGTTGGTCTATCTTTTTTCGATCTGTAATTCTACCAGTAAAAATTATATTATATTTTAGTTTTTTATTAATTTTCGACTTTGAATTCTTAAAAGGATAATCTTCATCGTTTAAACAATTCCAAATGGGAAATATTTTTCTTTCGTCAACACCAATATTAACTAATCTTTGCCTGCCTCTCTCATCATAGGTCAGAATACCATCAGCCATAGTATAAAAAAAATAACGGATTAATCTTCCTATAAATCCTTGTTTACCATATGTTGCATGTCCCCACCATAACACTTTAATCTTTTTACGTTTAGCTAAAATAAATAAGGGAATATTAGACAAAATATGTGGGTCAAATCCCAATAAAATAAGATAATTTGGTGTGTAGTCCATTACTGCCTTGAAAACGCCTTTTTGCCACACAAATTTTCGAGAACCAATTTTAATAAAGTTATTTTTTATAAATGTTACTTTTTGATCCTTATCAGGCTCAAAATTTTTAAGATTTGTATAAGGCGAAACCTTTCCGCATACAACTGAAAAATTAATTTCAGGATATTTCCATAACCGTTCAAATAACGATCTCCTGTAATGAGGAAGAGTTAAATACTGTAAAGTTACTCGTTTCATTTCTGTAAAATTCCTGTTTTCTTCAATCCCGGGGAAAAATTTAAAGTCAAAAAAGCAATTAAAAACAAAAAGTTTCCTGGACTGCCAAAGTTTAAAAGTCTATTTTCCACCATACTACTAACCAGTCCTACAACAAAAATCACTTTGAACAAAGTATCGACTTTATAAAGTATTAAATTTTTAATAGCATTAATGACTAGAATAAAAATTGGGAGAAAAGTAAAAATTCCACCTACAACCATAAGTTGTATATAAGCATTGTGATAATGACTCATATGGTTTATCACTTTTACTTTTGCCCGTTCAGGGCCAACTCCAAGAAAAAAATTTTCAAGAAAAACATTAAATCCTTTTTTCCATAGTAACGTTCTACCAGTAAGGTTAGAAATATTCTCCGGGCCAGAAAAGCCTGGTGGGCTTTCCAGGCGAATAATTAAACTTAAAGTCTCAAAGTTGTAGATAATGAAAATTATGCTAATTAATGAGCTGACAATTAAGATCCTCTTTTTTTTAAAAAAGAAACTCAAAGAAAAAAAAGCCAGGAGCATCATTATCATCGATGTTCGAGAACGCGTTGCTAAAACAACTACAAAAGAGAGTAAAATACTAACAAACAAAAAATATTTTTCAAACTTTACTCTGGTCGAATAAAAAGAATATAACGAAATTACAAATAACATAACTGCAGCTATACCGATACCATTGGGATTAAGTTTAGTGTATAGCCTGTATAAAGGGGAGAGAAAATTCGAAAACTCAATATTAATAAAATAATAAAAAACTAATAGATTTAAAGCATAAAAAATACCTCTCAGGAAGGCTTGTATATTTTGCCCATCATTTAATAAAACAATAATAGTAAATGCCGTAAAGATCAATAATATTTCTCTTATTAAAAAAATAATAGATGCTTTATTGATAATTAATGTTAATAAAAAAGAAGTAAGAAATATTAATAAAAACAAAATAGCTGGGAGATATTCTTTTTTTATTTGAATTTTTATTTTTGTATAGATAATAGTACAAGCAATGATCATAAATAAAAAACGAATAAAAAAATCAAAAAAGCCGGGTTCGCCACCAACAATTTCGATTGTAAAGCCACTAAGGCCCCATATAAAACCCGCTAACATAATTGCTTTATTTATATGAAAATGTAAAACATTCATTTTTTTATAACAATTAATGTTGTGTAAGTTAAGGTTGTCATTAAATAATAGCTTAAAAACGCAATGGACAGACCAAATGCAAGTTTAGCTTGCATTAAAAAAAGTACGTAAAATAACGTCAACATACCAATAAAAGAGGAAAATAAAACATGCCAAACTTTATTATGTGAAATCATGTATTTATTTAAGATGCTTGATATTGAGAAAAAAATAGATGTTATGGCTAAAATTGAAAGTATGTCGCTCCCTTCCACAAAACTTTCGCCATAAAGCCGCATAATATACGGAGAAAAAATTATAATGATAAGTGCTATAGTTGCAGAAATAATAATATTAATAATGAGATTAATATTAAAAATCTTAGTTAGCTCAAATTTGTTTTTTTGCCCTACAGCTTTGGATAGCATTGGTAATGCCACGCTTGTTGTGGCTCCAGTTATTAACATTATTATAGTTAACCATTGATATGCAGCATCAAAAATCGCAATTTCAGCAAACCTGTTTGAACGATTAAGTATAAAAACTTTTGAATACCAAAATGAGCCGGAACTAAAAAAAAGTGATAAAACTAAAGGTAAACTGAAAGAACTTAACTTCTTAAGATGAGCCAAAAAAGATTCTTTATTAATTGTGTAAAATTGAGATAGGATTTTAGTTTTTAAAAAGTATACTTTAAATATTAAATCAAATAAAAAATATAAAGTAACGCCGGATAAAGTTCCTATTACCTTGCCATATTTAATTAATATCAAAATTATAGGGAAGAACAATATTGACACAACTAAGTTAATAATAGCAATTATCTTAAAACGTTCCAGGCCAACTAAAATACTCTGGGCAAGGTATGCGTTAGTTGAAGTAAAAAGAAGTAAAGCTCCTACAAATAATGCATTCTTTAATGTTAACTCTCCAAGGAAAAATGAGTTTATGATTTGATCGGAAAATAAAATTAGAATCAAAGAGAAAATGAAGTTAAAAATAAAATTAATAGAAAAAACAGCTAAAATTTTTATTAAAAAATTCTGAGGATCTTTGTATTCACCTTCAGCAACATGCTTTGTGGCTGTCAATCCCAACGCACCAGTAATAAAATTGCTGGCTAAAGAAATTGTGGATCTGACCATTGTATATTGTCCAAAAAGATCACGCCCTAAAAAACGAGCAGCGAATATATTGGTAAGAAACATGGCTAGCCTACCAATGGAAGACCCCAACAATAGCCAGAAGCTATTTGAGAAAATTCTTCTTAATAAAGACAAATTTCTTATTCTATTTTCTTATTTTTCTTTTTCCAGTGCAAAGAGAAATATTGTTTTATTTCTTCTATTTTCTTATTATTAATTGGATCATACGAATAAACTTCTATTATTAGTTTAAAAACCGAATAGACAATACCTATAAGAATTCCCATAAACCCAAAAATAATAATTAAAATAATTTTGTTTATTCCTGAAGGATTGATTGGTACAAAAGGTGAGGATACAATTCTAACTATTGGTTCTTTTTTCTTAAGATCAATTTTTGTTAAGGCATACTGGAGTTGAAGTTCATTGAGAATGTTTGTTCTTAAAGCCACTTCCCGTTTTAATCTCTCTAACTCAAGCTGTAATGTAATTGTTTGTGGAGAACTGTTTTTTTCAACAAAATCAATGATTCTTTGTTCTGCTTGGCTTAAATCCTGTTCTGCAGTTGCAATTTGCAAAGCAATAAATTTTAAATTTTCATTATTTTTTTGGTCGTATATTTTTTGTATTTTTTTTCTAAAACTTTCTAAAATTGCTTTATTAACTTGGGCAGAGAGTGAAGGTTCCTTTGTTTCAACATCTACTATAATTAATCCTGTTTCTTCATCAATCCTAACCGTAATGACCTTTTTTCTCAATATATTTATCGCATATTCCTCGTTTTTATCCAAAATTAAGATTGAATTATTTTTATCATCAAACGCGATATTCTTTTTTCTAGGGAATATTAATCTATATATAGTAATCGGTAGTTTTATTGTAACTTTTTTTAGATAATAATAAAAATTTTTATCTATAAGATAGTCCATCAATATTGTTGAATCTTTCCCTGTTATTTTAAATCGATCGTGTATAACAGGAAGTAATACATCTCTGCTTTTAATTATTTTTGGATAGGCATCGGGAGATAATGAAGTTGCTGATGTATTACCAAAATTAAATCCTAAATCTTTCAATACATTAAATCTATTTACTGTATTAAAAACTTCATTAGTATTGATTTCTGCCACAACCATAGAACTTGATTTATATTTTTTAGGCATAATAATAGCATATATTATACCTAATATTAAAAATATTATAAAAACTTTTTTTATTACTTTATAATTCTTAAAAAAAGTTGTAATGAAATCAAATATCGTTATATAATTAACCGTTTTGTTTTCTGTTTTATTTAACTTTTTTTCCATTATAAAATCCTGATTCTACTTTTTCAAAAACAAAAAATTATGTTGCTTATTCATTATTTTTTATATCTGATTTTATTTTAAATATTCCTTATTTCATAGAAGCAAACATGAAACATTTTCATTTTTAATCTTTTTTTGAAGTTTTATTAGTCATTTTCACACATCAAACTCATCAGTATCAATTTACAAACTGATTATAAAGAGTTTGTAAACTCATTATTATCATTTCCCAAACTCTTAAGTACCATTTTGTAAACTCATACTGATCACTTTTCAAAATGATACTGATCAGTTTGAAGGATCAACTTTTCTTTAAAAAATCTAAAAATTTAGGACGTCACGTTTCATTTTTTGCTTCGCTGCACGCGAGATCGCTGTCACTTTGACTTACCTTTTTATTTTCGCTTATCCTTCGTCGATTCTTCGTTTATCCTTCGTCCGTCATATATATATAACATACGCTCAATTCAGCCAATTTGTCAGCATCTTGTTTATTAATTTCTAAATCCAATATTTAAAGTAATCCAGTTTCCCCCTCTTACTTTGTCACTTGTCACTTTTACTCACAGTTCCGCCTGGTCAATTCCATCCGTAAAAAACGGATGCAGCATGGTAAACATAATTTCTATCTTATTTTTATAATATTGATTAATTTAATTAATGAGTCAACTCTAAAAAGGTATTATTATCGAATTTCATTTAAATTGGGCTATTGTTTTTATTTAAATTACACAAAATATATTCGCGTCCATTCATAAAATTCGTGGTTTTTATCCTTAACTCTAACTTACGGATTAAAATCTACTTCTAAATCCTGTAAAATTTACTCTTCATTAAAATCCGTTATACTAAAAAGATCAATATCGTCAGAAAATCTATGCCCAGCCTGTTAAGCCAATCCCTTCCCCCATCCAGTGCAAAGCTCTTCTGGCTATTATGGTCCTTTATTTGATTAAAAGGCTGGGGCCTAATTTCTTTGTAGTTCCCTCACCTTAATGTTTAAGCAATCGTAAAAAATCGTAAAGATTTTCTCTTTCTAATATCCTTCCGATAATAAAACGTTTATTCTTTTTTAAATCAATGGAATTAATATCAATGTACCAGAAAATGGTTTTATTTCAATTTAATTCTTTAATGGCGCCAATAACCTGTTACGCGTCACTTTTTACCGGGTCAACTTGCAGCATCCACTGCCAGGCCGGACGGACCCGAATCCGTTTGTTTTTTATTTCAATATCTTCCGTTGAATGCGCGCTTAAAATTAACCCCTGTTCCAGATTAAACAGATCCATTGTTTTCAACAATCCGTTTATTTCTCTTTCTCGCGTTTTCGAATTATCCATATCCCATGTTACCTGAATCGCTTCCACAATACGATTCTTTTCCCGAATTAAAAAATCACATTCATACTTATTTTTATGATAATATACTTCTTTTCTTCGACGCAATAATTCCAGATAAACCAGGTTCTCGAGCAAATATCCGTTGTCCTCCGTAGAGTGAAAGCCCAGTTCATTGGCCATGGCAATGTCGATCAAATAAGCTTTCTTAGGATTTAAAAGTTGCTTTTTCAATGAATGGTCAAATTTATTTACCAGAAAAACTAAATACGAGTTTTGTAAATAATCCAGATAATTCTTTACCGTGGTAGGATTCTTAACGCCGATTATATTTTTTAAACGGTTGTAACTTATTAGCCGGGCCATGTTGCTGGATAAGTAATACATGATTTCTAAGACTTCTTTTTCGTTGCTCAACTTATTTCTTACCAGTACATCCCGGTAAAGGATGCTTTCGTATAGCGATTTCAGATATTCCCGGTTTTTATTTTTTAAATATTCCGGGAAACCGCCCCATTTAAAATATTCATTAAACCATCTTTTTAATGTGGACCTACCGGAAGTGGTCAATAAATCTTCATTATTATAAGCCACGTTATTAAATTTTAAAAATTCTTTAAAAGAAAAAGGATACAATTCGTATTGGATATACCGGCCCGTAAGATGGGTGCCTAATTCTTTGCTAAGCATCGAAGCATTGGAGCCGGTAACGTACACTTTGTTTCCCGTTTCATGAAGTCGCCGTACAAATCTTTCCCAGCCTGTGATGTTCTGGATCTCATCAAAGTAAAATGTAGATTGCTTGCCGAACAATTCAATAAAAAGTTCATGCAGCTTCTGGAAATCATCCACCGTAAAATGAATGAGTCGTTCGTCGTCAAAGTTGATGTAGTAATCGCTTTCAGCGTTTTTCAGGCGAATTTCGTGTAAAAAGGTTGATTTACCACAACGACGTATACCGGAAATTACCGCAATTTCCCTGCCCCGGATAAGCGACTTATCTGTTAAACGATGAATAAAAGAGATATTTTGAACATATTCTCTTTGATCTAATATTACGGTTTTTAAAGCTTCACGTTCGATCATTTAAATTTCGTTTTCTAATTGGATTATACTCACCTTCTATTGCCTTTAGAAATATAGACCAATATCCTTCTAATATCAATAGAAGCTTTATGGTGCGTTTTAATGATTCATAATTAGGTTGTAGGAGATTAATTCTTTTTTACAAAAAATTAGCAACAATTTCGCCAGAGCGATCTATTTATTTTTCTAATAATCGTCAAAATCCGGATACTGCGGCGGCGACTCGCCAACCTTTTTAACGATGCGCGGCAGGCCCTGCGTTCTGCTTGTTTCGATTATCGAAAGTAACGTGATTTCATGCCACCATTCATCGCCATAATCAAACAGATAGTACATCTTATCTTTCACTTCCAGTCCCAGCTCGCCGATTTTGGTCCTGGCGGCGTTATATTTTTTCTTTGGTCTTCTTAAAGGGAAAATAGGGGCGTCCTTTAGCGCTGTGGGATGCGCATATTGAGGCGCTTCGAGCCGCCGGGTCAGGCTTTTAGTTGGCTTTCTCGTAATATAAAATGAATATAGATGTTCATCGTAACGATCAAAGGCAAGAAAGATAGTTTCATGAAAATCATCTAAGGTTTGCGTATCCAATATCTCGATCTGTCTGTAAATCCGCTTGTTGAAATCTAAGGCAACTTTAAACAAATAAACCGCCATTACAACCTCGCTATTTTTAATGAAAGGCTAAAGTTTAGAATACTTCCTTCGAAAGGTCTAGTGCCTTAGCGTGCGAAAATTTTTGTGCCGCTGGATTGGTTGAATGGTTGAATGGTTGAATGTTCGCCGGGCTGTCATTCCTTTTCTCGCCTTTGCAAGAAACTGGCCCGCGAATAAATCACTTACACCGTTGGAAATAACTCTAACGCTCAATTCCACCTCTCCCAGACTTTTATTCCTGGAAGGGGGGGAGGGCAATTGAAATTATTTTCAGTTTGCAACATTCTTTGCGCCCATTGTGATTTCTCTGTGCTCTCTGTGGTTGCTTAAAGTAATTTGTTTAATCTTCATTCTGCGATTATTTGCGTAAGCCGCTGGAAAAAAGCTTTGCGCGCTTTGGGACTTTTTTGAGCTCTCTGTGACTGTTTTTGGTTGCGGCTTTGGCATGGATATTATGAGTCCACTCTAAAAAGGTATTGTTATCCAAATTCATTTAAATGGGCCTATTGTTTTTATTTAAATTACATAAAATATATTCGTGTCCATTCGTGAAATTCGTGGTTTTTATACTGAACTCATATTATGTTTTTGAATTTAACTCAGGTAAGCAAATATTGTAACTTTTCTTCAAGGTCCCTGGTAGAGGCTGCCCGTTTTGCTTCTTCTAACGCCTTTTCCAATAATTCAACCGATTCTATCTTTTCGATCTCTCTGGCAAAGAGCGCTACCGCCTCTTCGCCAAATTTTATTTCAATTGCAGTCTGAATGGCTTTTCGTAATCCTTGCTGAATACCCTTTTGAACGCCTTGCTGGATTCCTTGTTTAAGGCCTTTCTGAATTCCTTGCTCCATGCCTTTCTTCTCGGCTATGGTCAGTAAGGACATCTCTTTGCCACCTACTTTGCTTCGTCCTTTGTCAGATACACTTCGATTTCTTCCAGACGATTCGCTTGCTTTGCCTGTTGAAGCAATTTTTCCAGTTCCTCAAGCGTATTGATCTTTTCAATACGATCGAACAGGACAAAGCTTTCCTGACCAAATTTTATCTCCAGCGCCGTTTTGATCGCCTCGCGCAGACCTTCAATCTTTCCGGCTATTTTTCCCTGCTGGATTCCTTGCTGGATTCCTTCTTTAAGGCCCTTCTGAATCCCCTGCTGAATTCCTTGCTGAATTCCCTGCTCCATGCCTTTCTTTTCGGCAATGGTCAGTAAGGACATCTCTTTGCCGCCTACTTTGCTTCGTCCTTTATCAGATACACTTCGATTTCTTCCATACGATTCGCTTGCTTTGCCTGTTGAAGCAATTTTTCCAGTTCCTCAAGCGTATTGATCTTTTCAATACGATCGAACAGGACAAAGCTTTCCTGACCAAATTTTATCTCCAGCGCCGTTTTGATCGCCTCGCGCAGGCCTTCAATCTTTCCGGCTATTTTTCCCTGCTGGATTCCCTGTTGGATTCCCTGTTGGATTCCTTGCTGGATTCCTTGCTGGATTCCTTCTTTAAGGCCCTTCTGAATCCCCTGCTGAATTCCTTGCTGAATTCCCTGCTCCATGCCTTTCTTTTCGGCAATGGTCAGTAAGGACATCTCTTTGCCCTCCTCTAATTCTTTGATTTCATGATAAAGTTGATCCTCCAGACCCTCCGGCAGAACCATCAACCACTCTATAAACTGATAAACGGCATAGATTGTTTCGCGCCTCAAACCCAAATCAAGTAATTTAAGAAGAAAGTATTTACGCCATCGATAACATTGTTGATTATCACCCTCCACTTCCATGGTTTTCAAGTAAGCTTGAGTTACCATAGAAAATGGATTCGTTTTATAATGTTTTTCGAAGTCGTACCCAATATAATCAATGATTTTTACCAGAGGAAATTTAAAACGTAAGTTAAAGCCCCAGCGCTTAATTTCAAATCGTTCCGGACGATACGCCGCATCCTTATCGGTTAAAAGGGCCAGACTTATTACATCCCTCTGATATTTGTCAAAAATCCGATAATTGTAAACATACATGCGTCGGGCAAAATCCGATTCCCGTGTACCTTGAATTTCGATGTGAATCAGTAGCCATTGTTCGCTACCGTCTTTTAGATAGACCTTAACTAATTTATCAACAATTCTTTTACCGGCTTTGGCTCCGCGCGTTATCTGTTGAAATTCTTTGTCTAAAAATTGATAGCCTTTACTAAAATCGATGTCTCGATGAATATCCGGGAAAAAGAACTGTAAAAATTCGACAAACAGCTTTTCTAAAACATCTTTCCAGATGTGATCGGCTCTCATCAAACGGTAAAATGAAAGAATGGTTTATTTAAACAGCTCAGCCTCTTTCAATGGGCTGTTCTTTTGATCTTTTTCTGAAATGATCTTTTCACCGTCCGGCCATTCAATCCCAATTTGCGGGTCATTCCACCATATGCCCCGATCATATTCCGGCGCATATTCGGCGGTTACTTTGTAAAACACATCGGCTGTCTCGCTTAAAGTGTAAAAGCCATGGGCAAATCCTTCAGGGATAAAAAGCATGGTCGGATCGTCTTCGCTTAAAATATGCCCGTACCATTTGCCAAAGTTGGGAGATGATTGACGAATATCAACCGCCACGTCAAAAATCTGTCCTCTCAGACAACGTACCAGCTTGGCCTGGGCAAAAGGCGGCAACTGGTAATGCAAACCGCGTAAAACGCCTTTCACCGAACGTGAATGGTTATCCTGCGTAAAGATTCCGGGCAAACCGGCGTTTAAAAAATCGGACGCTTTGTAGGTTTCCATAAAAAAACCGCGTTCGTCGCCAAATTTTTTAGGCGTTACCAGCGTCACGCCGGGCAGTGATGTTTCTTTAACGGTAAATGGCATGCCTGACATTCTCCGGGAATAAATGGTTGAATAGTTGAATGGTTGAATTGTTGAATGGTTGAATGGTTGAATGGCTGCCTCGCAGCTTCTCATTCATGCAAAATCATTGATAATTCGGAATTCGTGCCGTAGGCCTCCCGCTCTGGAGGGATAATTCGGCCACGGTCTCCCACTTCGTATAATAATTTTTAATTCGTAATTCGTAATTCGTAATTTTTAATTCGTAATTCCTATTTTACCAGCCGATCATATATCAGCAGAGTGGTGGCCACGCTGCTCAATATGGCGGCGGCGTCGCGCACCGCGCCAGACCAGTCAATCTCTTTCTTTTCGGCCAGAACAGGCACATAAATGGTGCTGCCGGCGGTTATTTTCTCCGGCAAATATTTCCAGAATAAAAATCGTTTGGGCTGAATCTGCTTGCCATTGGCCAGGCGAATCGTCACGTTATCCTTATCGGCTAAATCGGTAAATCCGCCCGCGGCTTTGATGTAATAATCAATGCCCTTCCCCTTTTCGTAAAGAACGCTTACCGGGAAGTGTACGCCGCCCACCACGCGCACGGTAAACATCTTTTCCGGAATCACAATCCGATCGCCGGTCTGCAAATAGATATTTTGCGCATCGTTCGGATTTTTAAAAATCTTTTTAAAATCGATGCCGATCTGCCCCACGCCATCCTGGGCTCGATAAAAGCGCGCGCCCTCCAGATAGGCCGTTGGCTTCAGCCCGCCGGCGCGCTTAATCAAATCCGTAATGCGCTCCGTTTTAGATTGCAGAGTGTAAGCCCCTGGCTTAACGACTTCGCCCTGCACCGTAACATTGCGTTGCAGCTCCCAGTCGCTGTTAAAGCGGATGAAAACATTATCAAACGGTTTTAAAAAGAATTGCTCATCGGGACTGCTTAGTAAGGCTTTGGTATAATTAGAATCGATGGGCACATAAATCAGTTTGGCTAATTCCTTGCGGCGCTCCGGCTTAAAGGGATAGATGCGGGAAATTTCGGCTTCCGTAATCAGGGCGTTTTTCTTAAAGCCGCCGGCCGCAAAAATCAGGTCCTTTAAGGACATATCCTTTTTCAATAAATATTTTCCCGGTTTATTCACCGCGCCGTAAATGGCAACAGAATCCGGAGGAAACAGCGACAGAGAAGAAGCGATGGCAATATGATCCTGCGGCGCCAGCGGGAAATCCGCCTGGGGACTTTCCAGAATCTCTTTTAAATTAATGACCAGAATTTGCTGTCTGCGATCGGGAAGCGTACGCGTAACTTGTACCCGTTCCAGATAGGCGTCGCCGCGAATACTGTCGATTTGCTTCATCAAATCTTTAATGGTCATGCCCGCTCTAAATTCGAAGCGATCCGGGCCGTAAATCGGACCAGAGATGGTCACATAATTCAACAGCTCACGATCCAGAAAGGGAACGGAAATCCGATCTCCGTTTTTTAATTCAAAATTCTCGTTATTTTCTAAAAGCTTTCTGTAATCTACCGAAATGAGTTTAAGGTCTTGATGATCCACAAATCGCTGGATCTGAATATTTGCCAGATAGGCATTTTCCACAAAGCCGCCGGCCAGTTCGATCAGCTCTTTTAAGCCCTCGTTCTTTTTCAGTTCAAAAATAGCCGGTTTTTTTACGGCGCCGTTCAGATGAACGCGTTTTTGAGCCGTGGGCACCAGAATGACGTCGTGCGTTTGCAGCCGGATATTGGAAAACTCCGTGCCCTTTTTAAGGAATTCGTAAAAATCGATGTCCGCAATTTTGCGATCGTTGCGAATAACCTGAATATTGCGCAGCGAGGCTGTTTCCTTAACTCCGCCGGCATAAAACAAAAGATGCAACGGCGTGGACAGCGCCGGAACGGTAAACACGCCTGGCGCTTTAACATCGCCAATCACATAAACGCGAATGGAACGTAATTTTCCCAGAGAGACATCCAGAAAGGCCTTTTTGCTCAACAAAGAAGAATACGAACGCCCCATAAGGTTAAATAGCTTTTTCCGCGCCTGCTTTAAGGTTAAGCCGGCCAGCTTTACCACTCCCACATTGTTGATAAATATCTGACCTTCCCGATCAACCGTTAAATCGTGGCGCAGCTCTACCTCGCCCCAGAGGGTAATGATTACCTCATCTCCCGGTCCGATGGGATAATCTTCATCCACCGGTCCGTAAATTTCGGGCGAAAAATCGATGCGCGCCTTTTCAAAAACATTAAAACCGAAAATCGTTGGCGGGGCAGGCGCTTCTTCTGGCGCTTTTACGGGCGGCTTTTCTTCGTTTTGCACTTCCGGCGCCGGGGGAGGCGGCGTTTCCTGATCCTCAAACTTTTCCAGACTTTTTATTTCCGGAACTTCTTTTTCCGGCGTTTTTTCCAGAGCCGCGCCGGCGCTTTCAAGTTGTTTCTTTAACTCTTCAATCTTTTTTAAATCTTCCAGAGTTTGAGCCGTCGCAAGGCTCACTAAAAAAGAAATCAGGATAAAAAATATGACCTGTCTCATAATATTTCCCAAAATTGTATTGATTTACTTACAGCTCCGCCACGTCACTTACATTAAAAGTGATAAAATCTAAAAACGTGACTTAAACAATATAGTGGTTCGCGATCCATTTTACCAGAGGCCGACGCCCCCGGCGCTAAGAAACTCACAACCCATCGCTCTCAACAGCTCCGGCCGAACTCCAGTCGCTCCGTTCCGGTTCCATCGATTGCCTTGATCTAAATTTATGTTAATTGAATTTAAAACCCAAAAATTTGATTAAATCTTCGACTCCCATACAATCCCTGAGTTCGCTTTTTACAAGTCGCCTGGTAAATGAAGGGGAAAAATACAGTTTACATGCTTAAACTTCTGTGACCGATCTAACATTTTGCCTTTCATTTATCCAATGGTTCAATCCTCAATCGATCAAGATATTAAAAGGAATCAAAAGAATTCATCCATAAATATCGTTAATCGGAAAAACCAGGAAGAATTTCCCCCTTTCCAGTTAACAAAACTGCGCGCAAATCCCGCGCTTAAGCGCGCCATCTGTTCAGCGGTGGAAAGTTGAATCCCCACAGAAGAAATTTCATCAACCTTTGGCCGCTTTACTCTGGCATAATCAAAAAAGGCATCGATGCTTAATAAATCAACCGGCCAGAAGATCAGCTTATACGGCGTTTTTTCCTGAATCAGGTAGCGCAGTTCGGTTGAACTCCATAATAGCTGGCTGGTAAGAACATCTTCGTTGAAACCGCGCACCGTTCTGGTGTAGGTGTAATCTCTTGGAAAATCTAATTGATAAAAACGATCCAGCCCCACGGTTTTTAACGGCGGCAGAGAACCGCTCTGGCGCAAATATGTAAATCGCTGAGAAAAACCCAGTTCATCTAAAAACAGCTGGCCCTTTAGCGTTAAATCATTTTCCACAATGCTGAAGATGTAGTCGGATTCGACCGTCTGGCATATCTGACTTTTTAAACTAAAGTAACGAATGGGGAAAAAGATCCCTCTTTTAGAAGGCAGACGGTACATCAGGTTGACCGTCGCTCCCGGCCCATGAAATTTGAAGCTCAAAGGGAAATCCTGGTAGCGCTCAACAAAACGGTTTTGCAAATACCGGTAATGGACGGCAAGGCTCATTCGCCACCGGCTCGATTGGAAGGGGAAAATCCATTTTTGAGCGGTAAAGGAGAGCCTGTCCTGAGTCAATGGCACCCAATCGTTCTTTTGAAATGAAAAGATAACCGGCCCGTGATAATAATCTGAAATAAAGTTCAGATTAAACGCCTTGATAAAATGCGAAAGTGTAAAAAACGAGTTATGGTAATCCTCAGGCATTAGATAAAAAGCCGTCAACAGCATCTGACGCTGCAAGGCCTCCGTCCATACGCCCATGCCGTACAGCCCCCATCCGAACTCCTGATCGTAGAGAGGCATGGCAAAGGTAAAGATGCGTTCCATGGGGAAATAGGGCAATATGTCTTTTCGATGTGCGTAGCGTTCTTTTTGGGCTAAAAATTTTCTTCTGGCAAAAACGGAATCCTGCCTGACAGGCTCCTGCCTTTGCCAGAAGCCGTATTGATTCCGGGGAATCGAACCTGGCTCGCCGCCGCTCTTTAGCAGCGAATCGTAAGGAATTTCGTAAAAATGGCGTTGACCGTCTGCCTCATATCGGTAGGCCACCAGATTCCCGGCGCTGGAATCCACATCTGAGAAATAATATTCGAACTGATCGACAAATCGGCTGATGAAAATTTCGCGCTGAAGATCAAAAAGCTCGATCTGAATGTGATTGTTTTTAACGGAACTTAAAGCCAGCGTCCGATCTGTTAAAAGAGTTAAATCAAGAAACGTCCGTCCGCCAACCAACTTTTTCGTTTTTCCGCCAGAATATTTAAACAGATGGCGTTGACCGTTTTTCTCGGCAATAAACAGCATCTCGCCCCGGGGCGTGAAGGCGATGGGACCGATCGTCTGATCTTTCGCCGCCAGCCATTCCTTATCAATGCCCTTCTCCGGTACAAAACGGTTTACAGCTGATTGTTCCGGCCTTATTTCAACCAGGTAAAAGTTGCCCGCAAAATCGAATGCGCCATAACGCGCGCGAAATGTGCCTGGTAAACGATTTTGCTTAAACGAGCGCAAATCGACAATTTTAAAGGAAAACCTGAGGGCCGTTTGATTGGCCTCAATTTTGTAAACCGGCTCGCCAAACGCCACATATCGTCGATCAGGACTGAGAACGACTCTGGTTGCCAGATTATCGCTGAGCCGCTTTTTGATTTGCGCCTTTCCCTTGACGATCTGCACAAGCAGTATGGAAGAAAATCGGTAATGACTTTTTTCCCTCCCGTAAACAAGCAAAATGGAATCTTTGATCGAAACCCATAATTGACCGAAGGGCTGATCGATGAGTGCGTCGCTGAAAATTTCTTTAAACTTCCGTTCCTTTAAAGCGCTGAGATAGTCGCCGTAATACAGCACTGAATGACGAATAAATTCCTTAAAAAGCGTTTGAGGAGATTTTTTGTACACCGCTTTAAACGCCTTATCAAAATCGTAAAACCAGGCGTCCGGTTTGTAAGAGAATAAGCGAATCAGCGAGGAATCGCCGTATTGGCTCACTAAAAAACGGACAAAGGCGTTGGCCGAAGCATACAGCAGACGTCCCTTGTTTAAATTTTCGAGCGCCCGGTAATTAAGGTTGCCGTAAAGCAATGCCTGCCGTAGAGACTGATCTCCGCGGTAGATATTCCAGGTTTCGGCGCAATACTGGGCCATGCCTTCATAAAACCAGCGGGGGATGGTCAGACTGGCAACCACTCCCAGGCGGTTTAATTTGCGCCGCGTCGCCTGAAAGGTTACCCAGTGCGCTAACTCATGGGTTAACACCGTATAATACCATGGCGCCTCTTCCGACCAGTAAAGCATGTACATGGAAGATTGGGCGTAAATGACCACCGAATTACCAAAGGCATACCCATTGCTAATATCCGGCCTGTCCGTCAAAATAATCCGCGCTCTGGGCAACTGCTGCAAACCGACAGAATCTATTCCGTGTATTCTGGCCAGCCGCGGGACCTCCTGATCGGCCAGATATAATAAATTAGCGGCAAGGCTTTGATAGGGCTTTTCGAATTCCACGCTGGCATACTGGCCGGAAATCTTTTGCCACGTTCCTGCATTTATACTCTGGAATGATATGAAAATTAAAAAAGCGAAAAAGATGCCTTTATTCTTTGCCAAAGTGTCTTTTGTCCTAATTGACATTAAATAAAATTATCAATTCAAACTCAAACTTGCAAGATATTATTTTAGTGTATTCTGAATGTCCGCCAAATTTTTTAAGGTTACAACATTTTTTCCAGGGCAGTAAAGCCGCAACCAAAATCACCCCCAACGTGCGCAAAGTAATTTTTCTCGTAGATTACGCCAATCATCGCAGAAAATTACTTAACATTTAAGGCAAAAGCTAAGCAAACCGGCGCTATTTACTTTTAAAGAGAAGGGGCTGGGGGATGAGTTTTTAAAACAGAACAAAAATTTTCAAACGCTTTTCCATTAGATCTTCCAGAGGAAGTATTCTAATTCTATTTTTACACTTCACCAATAACTTTCTATTTACTAACATGTTAGATAGACTCTTATCCCCTTCTCTTCGTCGAAGAGAGGGGAAGATAAATCCATATAACATGCTGGAATGGCAAAAGTTAAGAAGTGAGTTAATAATCGTATTTAGCAAACATTTTGTCATTTTACAAATTTTGGGGGTGGTTCAAATGATTTGTACCGGCCATCAAACTTTTATAGATTATAAAAAACGAAGGGAGGCAGGAATGGAAGTTTTAAAGAAGTTCAATTTTAAAACTTTATTGAACTACGCCGTTTTTGCCATTGCCATGGGCTATTTAGAGGCCGCCGTTGTTGTATATTTACGTCTGCTCTATTACCCGGAGGGGTTTCAATTTCCGTTAAAAATCATCCCAACCGATGTAGCCATCGTTGAGCTGGGACGCGAGCTTTCAACGATTGTCATGCTCTGGTTTGCCGCGCGAACGTTCAACGGCCGTTTTAGAGAACGTTTCATTATTTTTATTTTTATGTTTGGCGTTTGGGATTTATTTTATTACTTCTGGTTAAAAGTGCTTTTAAACTGGCCCGCCAGCTGGCTGGAATGGGATATTTTGTTCTTGATCCCCGCTCCGTGGATCGGCCCCTGGCTGGCGCCCGCTCTGGTCAGCATCGGCTTTATCGTGGTAACCATCCTGCTCTGGCTGCAGCCTGAAAAATTTGACGGGCCTGCATTCAGTAAAAAGGTCTGGTTAGTCGAGATTATATGCGCCTTATTGATTTTAATAAGCTTCTTCTGGGAAACGGCTAATGTTGTTCGCGGCGGCCTGCCGGAATACTACCCGTGGTGGCTATTTTTTGCCGCTTATGCTCTGGGATTCGGAACATTTTTGCGCGCTTATTTAAAATCTTAATTCGGACGATAAAAAGAAATTTGACAACAAAAATTTTGATGATTAAATTTGGAGTCTCATTTGCGGGATCGTCTAGCGGTAGGACGCCTGGTTCTGGCCCAGGTAGCCGGGGTTCGAATCCTCGTCCCGCAGCCAGAAAAATCACGTGCGCCCGTAGCTCAACTGGATAGAGCGTTTGGCTACGGACCAAAAGGTTGGGGGTTCGAGTCCTCCCGGGCGTACTTTAGCCCCTCAAAAAGAGGGGCTTTTCATTGAATGGCGCGTTCGTCTAGGGGTCTAGGACGCCGGCCTCTCACGTCGGTAACACGGGTTCGAATCCCGTACGCGCTACTTTGAGCCGGTTTACGAAACTGGCTTTTTTTTTGCACCTGACTAATGTGTTGCGCCGGACTCTCACGTCGGTAACACGGGTTCTGCGCAGCATCCTGTGGAAAATCCCGTACGCGCTACTTAAGAAAGTTCGTTTAAGCTGGTTTTTTTTCGTCTGGCATTGCGCACACACGACGATCATTCTCTCTCCAGGTGCTGCAAAGCTCCCACGGTCATTTCCAATCCCGTCTGGTCTGGATAAGAATTCTTTGTCTTTCAAAGAAATAGGATTTCTCGTCTCCCGCAGGGCGGGAGACTCGAAATGACAGGGAGAGGAGCGTTGGCCTTGCAGTGTTAAGTTCTCGGATTCTCACGTCGGTAACACGGGTTCTGCGCAGCATCCTGTGGAGAATCCCGTACGCGCTACTTTGAGCCAGTTCGTTAGAGCTGGCTTTTTTCGTCTGGCATTGCGCACACACGACGCTCATTCTCTCTCCAGGTGCTGCAAATCTCCCACGGTCATTTCCAATCCCGTCTGGTCTGGATAAGAATTCTTTGTCTTTCAACGGAATAGGATTTCTCGTCCCCCGCAGGGCGGGAGACTCGAAATGACAGAGAGAGGAGCGTTGGCCTTGCAGCGTTAAGTTGTCGGACTCTCACGTCGGTAACACGGGTTCTGCGCAGCATCCTGTGGAAAATCCCGTACGCGCTACTTAAGTTGGAAATGACAGGGAGAGGGGCGTTTGTTCAGCCGCGTTGTTACTGTATTTTGAAAAAATTTTCTATTTTCCCTAATCATCCTTATCTTTTGCCCATCGAAAAACATTCGAGATCAGAACGATGAGCCATAACCAGTCAACAACCGTTTTGTCATTAATCTCTGCGAAGCAAAGCGGTTAGGCCGGAACATGTTCAGTCTCATTTATTGCGCACCTGAGCGGGATGCGGCAATACCAATTTGCGCTTCGTGTTTTGATCAGGGAACAAAAAAACCTTATTTTTAATTGAGCGGCAAAAACAGCAAAGGATAAATATGCAGTTTGACGATCGCTACTTTATGCGCGAGGCCATTCGCGAAGGCCGCAAGGCTTTGCAAAACGGCGACGTACCGGTGGGAGCCGTTGTTGTTTTAGATGCGCGCATCATCGGTCGCGGACACAATCAGGTCGAACTCTTAAAAGATCCCACAGCGCACGCCGAAATGATCGCCATTACCTCGGCCTGCGCCACCGTTGGCGAAAAATGGCTGTACGATGCCACGCTTTACGTGACCGTCGAACCCTGCTCCATGTGCGCCGGCGCTTCGGTGCTGGCAAGACTAAAACGCCTGGTTTACGGCGTACAGGATATTAAAACGGGCGCCCATTCCAGTCTGTTTAATTTGCTGAACGACCCCCGTTTGAATCATCAAATTGAAGTCACACCCGGCGTGGCCCGCGATGAGTGTGCGGCTTTAATGCTGGAGTTTTTTCAAAGCCTGCGCCAGAAAAACGATAAATAACCATATTACTGCAGATACCTGTTTAAACAAAAAATTTCCATCTCATCCAGCAACACGCTTTCAAATTCTTCTTCGGCTAAAATCTGCTGGCGCTCGCCCGGCAGCAAAGTAAAGCCCTGATCGAGAAAATTTTTGTCTGGATGCCTGATTTCTATGAAAAAACAGGGACTGTTGACGCACTCAACCCATAAACCGTTTTCCGCCACCAGCCGCAAATTGCTGTCCTGGAAGGCCAGATTTAAATACTTCCACCGTTTTAAATTCAAAATATCGCGAGCAATTCTTTTACCGGCCCGATCGTACAGCGTGGCAATCAAAACTGAATGAGAACGAACAGACTCCTTTGGTAAGCGCAGCGGAAGAATGGAGTAAAATTGTTCGATCTCTTTGAAAAACAATTCCTGCACCGCCTTGCCATCCTCTGTCAGACCGACAACTCTGACTTCGTGGGGCTGATCCTCATGCGGCTGTAATACATGGAGTTCTATATTGTTCTCTGATTGTCGCAAGAATACGGTCTCCCGGGCAAAAATCCGCCGCACCTGGTAATAACTCAATTTGGGGCGCAGTTCAGAATCGATCAACGACCAGGAAGTAACCGGCCAGCAATCGTTAAGCTGCCAGATGATGGCCCCCATGGTACGCGACTGATATAAACGCCAGTATCCCAGGCAGGCGCGTAAGGCAAAGGCCTGATTAAGCTGCGTCAGGTAAATGAAATCGGCCATTGTGGTAACCACCGGCAGATGACCGGCTAAAAAACGAAACAGGCGTTCGTTGCCCTCTACCTGTTTATTGTGCCATTCAAAACTTTCGCTTTGCGCTAAAAATCTGTCCTGCGGAATAACTTTTTTCAATGTCTGATAATGGGCCGGCGCCTGAAACCCGAACTCGGTTACAAACAAACTTTGATCGTTCTTTACTTCCGTGTAATCCACCCAACGCGACCAGATATCCCACACGTGTCGGTTGCCGCTATTTGTATCATTGGGATCGGCATCCATCCCCCAGGGCGAGCTTGGCCAATATGATCGAAACGGATCAAACTGGTTCAACCAGTTGGGAATCCATTCATGAAACAGACGATATCCCGGCATCTTTTCCACTAATCCTGGATGTTCAAAATGCCAGATCCATTCATTTTCATTGTTGCCATTCCAGAGAATAATTGACGGATGGTGGCGCAGCCTGAAGACATTTTCTTCCACTTCCGCCTTGACTTCGGCGACAAAATCATCGTCTTCCGGGTAGGCCGAACAGGCAAACATAAAATCCTGCCAGACCAGCAGCCCCAACTCATCGCACAACTGATAAAAATAATCATCCTCATAAATGCCGCCGCCCCACACGCGTATGATATTCATGTTGGCCTGCGCTGCCATTTCCAGCAGGCGGCGATAGGTCTCTTTCTTAATTTCCGGCAAAAAGGCATGCGCCGGAATCCAGTTAACGCCCTGCGCAAAAAGCGGCCGTTCGTTTATTTTAAAATAAAACACCGCCTCTCCATATTCCGTGGTCACCAATTCACATTGGCGAATGCCGACTTTCTTCTCATCCCGGGCCAGTAGCTGATCGTTTTTGTCAAAAAGCGCAACTTCCAGCTTGTGCAATACCGCCCTTCCCATTCCATTGGGCCACCAGAGCGCCGGACTTTCTACTTCAAATTCCACACCGTTTTCATTAGAAATTCGCTTTAAGGTCTTCCGATACATCCTTTGCCGGCCGCTCTTTTCTTCAATCTGCAGGTTTATCTCCAGCCGACTTCCCTTCGGCACATTGCCCCACAATAAAATCTCCGATTTTACTTTTACGCTTTCGGGTAAAAAAGCAAGGGCATCAAAGGTTATGGCCTTAATGCCGCACTCCGCCTGCAGCAGGTACACCGGACGCCAGAGGCCGCACGTGGCAAATTGCGGCCCCCAGTCCCAACCAAAAGCGTACTGACTTTTTCGCACAAACGCCCGCTCCGGATGAAGCGTCGAGGACATTTGCTCGATTTCAGGCCGGTATTCCTGGCCGTAAACACGAGCCGATTTGAAGATAATTTGTAAAAGATTCCCTTTTTCTTTTAACAAAGCATTGATTTTAAAACGATAAGATCGAAACATGTTTTTTGTTTCCGCCAGCTTTTGCCCGTTAAGCGAGATATCCGCAATCGTATCCAGTCCCTCAAAAACCAGAAAAATGTTTTGCTTTAAATCCATCCCTGCGGGTAAATCGAAGCGACACTCGTAACGATAGTCATTCCAGTCGATCCACTGCAGGTCTTTCTCATTCATATCATAAAACGGATGCGGAATGATGCCGGCGTTAAACAAATCGGTATGAATCGTTCCGGGAACCGTTGCCGCCACGCCCTCTTGGGGGATGGCAAATGCAGGATGCGTTTTTCGCTCTTTGTGTAAAAACACTTTCCAATTTTTATTAAGAAAATGTCGATTTTTCACTCCATCCTCCGTCTAAATGATGTTTTGGGCCGTCACACTGGCATTGACATGAACAGGACATACGCAGTTCATTCTTTCTACCGACAAAACACATGCCGCAGCCTTACAAAGCGGGCCGAAAGCTGCCCGGCCTACTGCCAGAAAGCAGGCAGCTGCTTCTTAAAATCCACGTCCTTTTCGGCTTCCAACAAAGCGAGTAAGGCCTCGATGGTGGACTCTGCCCCGGAATTTAAGTTCACTTTTTTGGGCGAAATAATGCCGTCAAAACAGCGTCCCGTTTGCGGATCGTACATTTTTACGTCGGCAATATTTTCGCCGGCAAACCAGGCGCTCAGGTCAACAGCCAGTTGCAAAAATTCCGCTTTCCCGGTCAATCGCCAGGCGTGCAAAGCGGCCCACACCATGGGACGAAAATCATAAGCAATTTGCTCAAACTGTTTTTGGTCAATAACCGTTACCCGGCCATTGTCATTTTGCAATTTTGCGCTTCGTAAAAAATTTCGCGCTTTCAATACGGGATAAAAATGCCTTAACTCTAAAAGCGCCGCCTTAAAATAAGCGGAATCGCCCGTTGCCTCAAACGCATCGAACAGGGCGTCCGCCTGAATATTGCCGTAAGCGTGCCAGACATTTTGCCAGCTCAAAAAGGCGCCGTAAAACGGCGAACGCTCATCTTTTACTTGCATAGCCAGCAAACCGTCCGATAGCTGGCGGATGAGCTTTAACACCTTTTCGTCTTTTTCCACTTTGTACAGGGTGGCCAGCGCCTTAACCAGCAGCCCGCCCTGATCGGCGGCATATTTTTGCGGCAGCCAGAGCGGTATTTTAAAACCGTTGATGGTTTGCCACTGTCCTTCAGCTTCCGTTAAAGCCTGCACATGGGGTAAAACTTGCCGGACGGCGGTTTGCACCGAATCCAGTAGCGGCGAACCGTGTTGCCGGTTCCAGTACGTATATTCGGCCAGCGCCCACAAAGCCCGCCAGGTCCACCAGTTAGGCAGCGGTTTGCTGTTTTTAAGTTCTTTCTGAATCTTTCCTTCGGCTGTAATAAAATTGAAAAAGCAGCCGTTGGGCGCCTGCAGATAAAGGATGGTGCGCATCAGAGCGTCGGCCTTTTTCAGCGCCGCTTCATCTTTGTAATAATGACCGTAACGCAAATAAACGATCGCCGCTCTGGCCACATCATCCACGCAAATCAATCCTTCGCCGGGCGCTTCAAAATAGGCGTAATCCGGGTATTCGGCGTAAATGACGATGCCCGCCCGTTTTTGATTTTCCACCGTCAGGTGTGTGTACAGGTAATCAAGATGCTGCAAATTGATCAACGGTTTTTGTTCATCCACCGGTCTGGAACAGGCAATCAAAAGAGAAATCACAAAAACAACTATAGCAACGGTTAAAAGCTTTTTAGTTACTTGCATTCGTCTTCCTCGCATAAATTCAACAAAGCGTCAATGGAGGTCGTGGCCAGACAAATATTGGAATCTGCCCCGGAATAGTAGATTTTTATCTGGCCGTCCTCTTCTGGAATCCAGCCGGTGGAAAAGACCACATTGGGCACATCACCCATGCGTTCGTAGGGCTCTTCCGGACTGAGAACGGGATGTTTGCTTCGGCCCAGCACTTTGTACGGCTCGTTTAAATCCAGTAACAATACGCCCTGTTTGTAAATCATTGACGTGCCAATGGTACGCACGCCGTGGTAGAGCATCAACCAGCCCTTTTCCGTTTCAATGGGCGGCGTAGAAGCCCCGACTTTATCGCCATCCCACCAGGGCTTACGCGCGGCAATCAGACGACGGTAATGGCCCCAGTGCCGCAAATCCGGGCTGCGACTGATCCATATATTGCCTTCCATGGGAGAGACCATTGGTCGATCAATCCGCCAGTAATAGCCGTTAATCTTGCGAGGAAACAATACCGTGTCTTTATTAGCCGGTTCAGAAATCAGATCAAAAATCTCAACATTCATAAAATCCTGCGTTCTGCTTAAGATAACCACCGGCTCGTTGGGCGAATAACCGGTGTAGGTAAGATAATACATATCGTCGATTCTGGTAACGCGCGCATCTTCAACGCCCCAGCGAACGTATTCGTACAGCTCACCGTGCTGCTCCGGAGTCAGGAAAAGCTTGTCTTCTATTTTAAACTCAATCCCATCGTCGCTCCAGGCTTTTACCAGCCCCGAAAGTCCGGTGGGCAGTTCCACGCGACAGATCAGCAGGTATTTATCATTGAATTTAACGGCTCCGGCATTGAACAAACTGTTAGCCTTAAAGGGCACATCCCTGGCGGTTAACACAGGATTTTTCGCATATCGTTTGATGCTCATTGTCTTCGACTCCTTTCGCTATTCCATTTCCTGTAAGATCTCCTGAAGATTAAAAATAGCCACACCCGAGGCTGAATCGGACATGGCGTAAGGAACGATCAACTTACCCTGGTGCAGCATATTGCCGCAGGTGTAGATCACATTGGGCACATAGCCTTCTCGTTCGCTTTCATCCGGGCCAAGTAAAGGATCTTTAAGTCGAGCGATGATCTTTCGCGGGTTCTTTAAATCCAACAAAATGGCGCCCAACTGGTATTTGCGCATGGGGCCCACACCGTGCGTTACCAGCAGCCAGCCGGCCTCGGTTTTGATCGGCGAACCGCAATTCCCGACTTTCGTCAATTCCCAGGGCATTTGCGGCTCCATTAACAACTCTGCTTTTTCCCAGTCGTACAACGAATCGGAAAACATAATATAAAGATTGGTGCCGTCCTGTCGAGAGATCATGGCGTATTGCCCGTCGATCTTCTCCGGAAAAAGAGCCATGCCTTTGTCATTCACTGCCCTGCCCTGCAAGGCGTAACTTCTGAAGGTAGTAAAATCGGTGGTTTCCAGTAGCTTGCTTTGAATTTGATGACCGTCGTAAGCGGTGTATGTGCCAAAATAAACGGCTCCGCTTTCATCCTCAAAACGCACCAGCCGCAAATCTTCGATGCCATTGATCTCATCATCAGTAATGGGAAAGATAACGCGTTCGGCCAGAGGGATTTGCGCGTCGAACTGCATTTCAATGGTCTGGTATGGCGAATCGTAATCGACCGTTACGCGTTCCGGGCCGGTGGCAAAGGTCGATTCCGGCATCTTAAAAAATATTTCGCCCTTTTTATTTATTTTGCCCTGAATAAATTCAACGCTGGAGATGTGTCCCTCGCCGGTAGCCCGTAAACTCATTACAAAACGCTGGTCGCCGTCCGGGGTCGGCCTTTCAAAGGGCACAATGGAAGGATTAAACAGAGCGGCCGCTTCGATGGAATATTCTTTAGTAAAATAACTGGCCAGCAACAAACGATCGGCATGGTTCAAACGCATTCCGGGCGGCAGGTATTTTTCCATTTGCCCGTAAAAATTCAATAGAAACTTTTCAAGATCGCGATGCCGATCGGCAAAATTCGCTTCCACCTCCGCAAAAAGCGCTTCACGCTCTGCGGTCGACAGGCGCATTACATATTGGGCAATGCGTTGCACATGCGTCTTTTCTATGTTGTAAGAAAGAGCTATCACTCTGCGAAAATTGGGTTCCAGTTTAAAATCCAGTTTTTGTACCTGCACAATAGTCTCCTATCCTTTTAGTCCAGAAGTTGCCATACTTTCAATAAAATAGCGCTGGAAGAAGGCATAAACCAGAATGATAGGGATGGCCAGCAGGGTGGCCGCAGCCAGCATGGCTCCCAATCGGGCTTCGGCGCCGCCTCCAACGGCAAAAATGGTGACCAGCTGCGGCATGGTCATTAACTTTTCGTTGCGAATTACAATCAACGGCCACAGCACATCGTTCCAGCTGGTCATAAAGGTAATGATACCCACAGTAATGATAACCGGTTTGGAAATGGGCCAGATAATTTTAAACAAAATGGTAAAATCGTTGCAGCCGTCGATGCGCGCGGCATCGATTAAATCCTGCGGTATATCCAGAAAAAACTGCCGGAACAACAAAATAGAAAACGCCGTAACCATGCCCGGCACAATCAGCGACAGGTATGTATCGACCCATCCGAACTTTACCATTAAAATGTACATGGGAATAAGCGTAATCTGAAAAGGAATGACCATGGTAAATAAAATGACGCCAAAAATCAAGTTGCGCCCCCAGAAATTTAAGCGAGACAGGGCATAACCAACCATGGAACCAAAAAAGATGACCGACACCGTAACGCAAAACGAAACAAAAACGCTGTTCAGCAGGGCCCGCCAGATGGGAATTTTTTGTACGACCAGGCGATAGCTTTCCAGATTAAAATGCGGCGACCAGAGACCAATAGCGCCAATCTCCGTTTCCGGTTTTAAACTGGCGGCAATCATCCATAAAAAGGGATAGATGAAGGTGATGCCGCCAACCGTCAAAGTCAAATAAATGTAAAAACGCTTCATACCTATTTATTCTCCACTATACGTTTCTGGATTAAAACCACCACAAAAATAATAAAGGCAAAAAAGAAGCCCAGAGTAGCGGCATACCCCATGTGCCCAAAGTAAAAGGCCTGATTGTAGATGTAAAGCATGGCCGAAAGCGTGCTGTTCATCGGGCCGCCGCCGGTCATCACAAAGGGCTCAATAAACAACGAAAAGCCGCCAATGGTCGATAAAATAACCACCAGCACCATGGTGCTGTTTAATGCCGGAACGGTGATGTAGCGGAACTTTTGCCAGGCGCTGGCGCCGTCCAATTCCGCCGACTCGTACAAATAAGCCGGAATGTTTTGCAATCCGACCAGAAAAAGCACAATGTACAAACCCACATTCTTCCAGGTGGCCATAATGGCAATGGAAGGCATGGCCCACGACGGATCGTTGATCCACGGGATTCTGGGCAATCCAATCGAAGTGAGCATTAAATTGAGCAGGCCGGTTTCATAACTGTACAACTGCTGCCAGAGAATGGTGATCACCACGCCGGAGACGATGACCGGCATAAAGTACACCGCTCTAAAAAAACCGCGCAGTTTTATCTTTTGATTGAGCAGCACGGCGATCAGCAACGCAAAAACAATTTGCAGCGGAATATGAATGACTAAAAAAATCAACGTATTGTAAATAGCCCGCAAAAATTCCACATCGTGGAACAGTCGGTAAAAATTTTTGAGTCCCACCCAGCGCATGGGCGTAATAATATTCCACTTGTGAAAGATTAAAATAAACGAAAAGCCCAGCGGAAAGGCAATGAATAAGGCAAAGCTAATCAGATAAGGCAGACTCATCAAATAACCGATTTTGTCGCTTTTTTTAATGCGCCTGATAACAGAATTGATCATTGTCTGTTCCACTCCCTGATAACCTTTACACGTTTTACCGCACGTTTGACGGCCTCGCGGGCAGTGCGCCGCCCGTAAATGACGCTCGCTTCGTATTCCTGCGAGATGGCGTTAAAAATCTCTTTTAAATCGGCCACGCCATCCACGCCGCGCGTGAAGGGCGCCTGCCGGGCAAAAACGGTCATTTGTGGTTTTTTCTTAAAATAAGCGGCAAAGGTCGAATCATTCAATAAATTTTTACGAATGGGGATTTGATCGCAAATTTCCAGCAGGCGAAGGTCCGCATGCCGCGAGATTAGCCATTGGGCAAATTTCCAGGCCTGACGAGGATATTTGGTGGTTTTGAAAATGGAAATATTCTTGGGATCGCCATAGGTGTAAATAGGCCCCTTGTAATCGTCCGGCCGGGGAATGGGCATGATGCCATATTCAAATCCTTCGGGCGCAAATTTTTGAATGTAGGCCACCAGCCACGGCCCGGATATTTGCGCGGCCAGCCTGCCTGCTAGAAATTGATCGCCCTGAAATTGGGCAACCGGCATGTAACCTTTTTGATACATGGTGCGAAAAAACTGAAAAACCTTAACGCTGGCATCATTGTCAAAATCGATTTTATCGCCTTTAAAAAGCGTTTTTCCTCCCGAAGCGCAGATGTAAAACGGATAGTAATCGAACAAACGCTGCCACCAGATGGGTTTGATATCGCGATAAAGCATCCAGTAATCGGCCTGACCGTCGCCGTCAAAATCGCGCACAATTTTCTCCGCCGCGTCAAGAAACTGCGAATAGGTCTCCAACGGCGCTTTAACGCCCGCCTTTTTAAATATTCGTTTATTGTAAAAAACCATAATGGGATTGGTTTTCCAGGGAATCTGATAATGGCCGCCATCTCTGGCCTGAAATGTTTTTAACTGATCTTCAGACACGCGTTCCAGGATATACGGCCAGAAATCGGGGAACGTATCCAGGCGCACCAGTCCGCCGGCCGAGATGAACTCGTCCATGGCGCCAGGCCACATGTTAGAACAGATGTCGGGCGTGGTGTTGCCGGCAATGGCCGCCAGCAGCGCTTCTTCGGAAGACTGGCTGGCCGGCAGAGTTTGCAATTTAACCGGAACGTCTTTGTGAATGCGGTTCCATTCGTCCACCAGCTCTCTGGCCAGTTTAACTTCCTGCGGATTGGTCGCGCACCAGTAGGTCAGTTCTTTCTTTTCAACGCTCCTCTGCTGCTGAGCAGAATCGCGCCTGCCGCAGCCCATTGCCATTAAAATAACCAGAATACCAACTATTATGCCGACAATTTTTTTTACCACTTAAAACAACTCCTTTAATCGCCTTTAACCATTTCTCGCCGCCTGCCCGGCAGGCGCTCCAGATGGTTACTTAATTTTCAGGCACTTACCGACTTTTTGAAGATCGCGCCATGCTACTCTGTAAAAATAAACACCGGAAGAGAGATTTTCTGCCCGCCAGGTAAACACATGCCAGCCGGGACTTCCCTGTCCCAGATCGATCTTTCGGATCAGCCGCCCCCGAACGTCAAAAAACTCCAATCGGACGCGGCCTGTAGCTGGCAAAAAATATTCAATGCGCGTGCTGGGATTAAAGGGATCGGGATAATTCGGCTTCAAAACAAACTTTCCGGGCAGCGCCGTCTTTTCCCGCTCTTTAATGGCGGTAAGCGTGTCATAAAGCGTTGCGATCTCTTCGTCGCTTAACGCATGGTTTAACAAAAAAAATTCATCAATAACGCCTCGGAACGCGTATTGCGGATTCCCCGGCAAATGCTGCCCCATACTCAAATCGTATTCCGTGGGTAAAAGGTTTCCCTGCGCAGCACGCGTGTTGTTCAGGCTGCCGTCCAGATAAATGGACATCTCCTGAGCGCTGGAATTGTAAAGACAGGTAACAAAATAAAAACGGTTTAACTCCAGCGCATCCTTAGAATCCAGATCGTAAATACGTTCTGAAGTTTTTATAGTCCAGCGCAATTTAGTATCCGTAATAGAAATTTTCCAGCGATTTTCCCAGTTGCCGTGACTTACCGGATAGGCCTCGCGCGTGTAAAAAGAATCCACACGCATCAAAAAAGCCACGGAAATCTCTTCCTCAAAATTTAAAGATGGATGAAGCGGAACACACACAGCGGCATTGATCCCATCAAAAAACAGACCCTTGCCGCGGGGCGTGACCACGGTATCCGCTCCGCTGACGATTCCATTGTTGGCAAAGGGACTTAGATCGTTAGCCAGGCCATTCTCAAAATTGTAACGGATTACCAGCTTTCCCACGCTAAGTCCAACGCTGTCGCGCACAAAGCCCTGCTTTACGTCTTGCACCAGAACGTGCATCATAATGTAACCGGCAGTATCCGGAACCTGCCACGACCAGTTTGCCTGGCGGCTCAGTGTATCGCCCGCATCAATCCACCAGGCGTATGCCAGGCTATCGCCGTCGGCATCTTCTGCCTGACAATAGAACGAGACCGTCTCCCCCGGCAGGGTAACTTTTGGCTGCACACCCATCTGGCGAATCACCGGCAGCTGGTTGTCAATCACCGTAACGCGTGTCTCAGCCGAATCGACCAGCAGCCCCCCATCCATCACCTTACAGCGGATGGTTACGCTGCCCCCTTCATCCGGCGCCTGCCAGCTAACCACCGGGCCGCCACCGGTTAAACTTCCCGCCTCAGCCTGCCAGAGGTATTGTAAAGAATCGCCATCGGGATCCACCGCCGTGCAGTAGATTTTGTTCTGGCCGCCAGTAGAAACCACCTTATGTTCAGGGGCCAGGGCCTTAATACGCGGCGTCAGATTTTCCACAGGCGCCGCCGTTTGAAAATCAATCGCATTACCCTTCACATACAACACGCCATCTTTAAAAATTCGCTCTGCTCCCTGCTCGATAAAGGTAATCAATACCGCTTCATCGGCCGGAATGGAAATGTTCACCTCCCCGGAAACCATCTCTGCCATATTCTGATTACGAATACAATCGTAAACATCGACCGGATCGTTTCCTACATTTAGCGTAACGGTCGTATCCACGGCGTAAGGATTGTAAAGAAGATAAAAACGAGGGAAGTCTGCCCGGGTGAATCCCGGCCCGTAATCGGTTTTACTGATATTTAGTTTCAAAATACCGCGCACATTGGTGGTGTCCACAATGGCGCCCAGAATGCCTACATGCGAAGCGCCGTAAAGAGCCAGATTGGTTTGCGCCCAGCCGTGACGCAGTGCGTCGCCCGTGGCATACGGACTGCGATTGGAATACCAGTCCACCTCGCGGACGGCTTCATAAGCGATTACGCCCTGCGGGTCGTAAATTTTTGCCCATGCTTCCGCATCCTGATTTTCATCCGCTAAAAACGGATGATAAAAAAAACGGGCAGAGTTGACCGCATTAAGCGCCCATTTACCAATGGCTCGCGCAAATCGTTCGTCGTAACGAACCATTGGCGCCAGGGCGCCGATCATTTCAAAGGTATTCATGGCAAAGGCGTAATCATCGCCGATCACCTCGCCCACCAGGCCGGAACAATCGTATCCGCCCCAGTTGCCGACCGTTACGCCCCAGCCGCGTACATTGCCCTGCGGATCGTAACACCAGTTCACCATCTTTTTGATATTATAGGCGGTGTGCAATTCGGCATTCATACGAGCCGCTGTGTAAACGCCGTACGGTAATTGTAATTCATAAGAAGGGTTGGAAGGCCATTGATCCAGAAATTCCATGCACCATTCGGCTCCGATCAGGTACTTTTTCTCTCCCGAACGCAAATAAGCCTGATACATCAACCAGCCCAGGGCGCCGGCCGCTTCCGGCTCCTTTACGCCGTCGTCGTTGGGCGTCATGGTAGAAAGTTGCCAGCCGCGATGGTTAAAATCGGGTATTTGCCAGGGCGCGACGCCTGCACCCATCTGTTGCAGAGCCTCATACCAGCGATCGACCACCGAATAAAATTGTTCCTCAAAATAGATGAAATCTGTTTCTTCATACAGATTGACCAGTTGAAAATAGAAGATATTGGGCATGGTATCGTACCACCAGTCGTATCCGCTTTGTGCGTTAAAATTATTCAAATAAACGTTTTCTTGCGGGCGCCTGTTAAAAAAATCCTGACACCACGCCAGCCAGTTGTAACCAAACTGGTTCCGTTTATCAATGCCCACCAGCGTGGCGCCAACCACCGCCGCAAGCTGGTTAATCGCCTCGCCGCTCCAGGGTTCGGGGCTGCCCACATAACTGGGCATGACAAAATTCCCCAGCGCGGGGTAATTGATTCCGGTGGCGTTAATTTCTACCAGCGGCAGATATTGTCCGCTTAAAGAGAGATTAAATACAAGCGAGTCGTACTTCTGGGCCACCTGCTGCCAGTCGCGTATGTGGTAGGGCGTGGGAAGGTTGGGCATGAGCTCAACCCGATTAACAGCAATTTGATTGGCCTGACCCAGCAATATAGTGAAGTAAGCGAAAAGGAATATTAAATTAAACTTTACTATTTTCAATAACATCGTAAGCCCACACACCCCTTAAAATCTTTATTCTGGCCAATTATTAAAACCTGTAAAATCATTTGAACGACTTTAAAAGCCCCGCTGCGCTAAATGCTGTTAAATAAAACGCAGTTTAAGAGAAGTTGTTGCGAAATTGATCGGTAACACTGCTCTTTGAGCTCATTTCAAAAACGCAATAAAATGGTGAAACGATGCGTATCCTGCAAGCGCCCGAAATCGGCAAAGGCATAATCGAATCCGCCCTGAATGCGGCCCATCAGCGGCAGCTGTATTCCGCCGCCCAGAGTAAATCCCTCTTCCGAATCTTTCAGGAACAAATTTCGGTAGCCGACGCGCAAAAAGAATTTGCCCTGCAGCTGATATTCCATTCCCAGATTAATGCTTTCTGTATTATCAATGGGATGTAGCGCATCCACTTCCAGAGTTAACTGATGCTGTTCGGACATTAGCGCATCGTAGGCGATTCCCAGTTGAAAATTCAGGGGCAATGGCCAGGCGTCCGTTTTCAATTCAGCAAAGATACGGTCATTATTCCCCAACTGGTAGGGATCCACATCGTAGTACACCAGCAGATCGTTGCCATCCATGCGCATATCCGTGCCAAAATTGGTAAGCGCCGCGCCGATACGCAAGCCTTTCCAGGGCGTTTCGTAAAGCGTGCCAATATCCAGCGCAAAACCGGCGGCATGTTCTTTCCAGATGGTTTGCGAAATGTATTTTACGTTGAAGCCCAGCGCAAATCGATTGGTTATTTTAATACCGTAAGCCAGTCCCAGCGCCAGATCGCGGGCGTCGAAAAACTCGCCCGTACCTTCCGGATGGTCAATGGTGCGCACCTTCATCTCGCCCATATTCAGCGCCGTCAAATTTAAGCCAATGGTTCCATACTGGTACAGCGGGAAAACAATACCGGCATAGTCAAACGTGATGTCCACCAGCCAGTTGGTATGCACAAAAATAGCCTGGATGTTCTTTAAGTTGGCAATGCCGGCCGGATTCCAGTACATGGCGCTCACGTCATTGGCCGTGGCCACAAACGCGCCGCCCATACCGATGGCGCGCGCGCCCACGCCAATTTCCAGAAAAGGAGCCGCCGTCGTTCCCACATTACTCACATCTTTCGAGTACTGTCCGTAAGACAAAGCGCATGTCATTAAAAGAGCCAGCACAATTTTTATTTGTTTCATGGCACTCACCCTGTTTTTCAGTTTTTTCTCAATTCTTTAAAAAGGAGAAGAGAACCGCAATTTTACGGTTCTCTCCGCACACCCACTATTTAATCACCGCAAATTTCCCAACTTTTTCTCCGATGCCCGGCGCTTCCACATGATAAATGTAAACGCCGTAGGCGATTTCCTGTCCATCTTTGGAAAGCAAGTTCCAGGACGCCTGACCCGTTTCTGTATTTCCGCGGTGCTCAATGGTATCTACCAGATAGCCGCGCACCGTGTAAATGCGAATGGTACACTCCATAGGAAGATTAATGAAATAGATGCGCCGTTCGCCGCGCCCCGTTCTGAATGGCGTTTTAGGTTCCCAGGCGGCCGCGGCCAGATAGGGATTGGGCACCACGGCGATTTTGTCCAGATCGGATTTGGCTTTTTGCAAATCGTAGTCTTTTCCTTTTACCTTAAAAACAATCCGGTCTCCCGTGCGGAAGGGCTTTTTGGTCGCCAGCAAAAAACGATCGCCGGGCTGAGGCGGCACATTGTCTTCCGGAGTGCCGTCCGCCTCAAAATAAAAACGCCAGGTGGTGCGCATTTTGTATGGATTATCGGGGCTGGGATCATCGACCCAGATCATGGCGCCCTCAATAGAATCCGCATTTTGCCATTCGTAATATGGGCTCAAGGTAGAATCTTTTTCGTAATACTCAATAAACTGGAAATGGGCATTAATGCCTTCCGTTAAGTTGGTAATTCTAAACTTACAGGGTTGATACGGCGGATAACCCAGGCGGTTTTCTGCGGTGTCGATGATGGCGTCCGAAAAGAGAATTTCAAAATCTGCCGGGTAATTCATATTCAAATTATTGCCAGAGAATCGTCTATCCAGATTCACACGCCAGCGATAGGTGGTATTACCAACAATCCATCCCGAACGTTCCTGATCAATTTCTACCTGATCGTTGGCAATATTAAGAATCATGCCGTCGATCAAAGGCGATCGCGATGTTTCGTCAATCCAGATGGTATCCGTTAGCTGAATGCGCTGGCCATCGGTAATATCGTAAACCACATAAAACGGACTGCCGTGATCGTGCAGGTAGGTGGTATCTCCAAATTCCACGGCATACTCGTGGCCGTCTTTTACGGAATCGGGAATGACAAATTCGATTTCAAAGGGGCCGGTGCCAATGGTTTCGCGCTGAATTTCGCCGTCGATGGAAGCTTCGATGATTCCGGCAGGTGGTACGCCGGGCGTAATCACTGCGGTGTTAATATCCAGTGTAACGTTGCCGGCCACATCCACATCGATTTTACTGGTGCATTCCGAAGGCGGAATACCTGAAATTTCGCCGGTAGCGCTGGTATCAATCAGGCCGCGGTCATAGCTGACGATGGCGTAGTAGTACGTCTGGCCGTTTTTAACGTCGGTGTCAATATAGTAATGCCGCAATCCTGTATCATTACCCAAATCAAAATTTGCCCCCTGCACTTCGATGGGATGCAAACCTTGTATGCCGTTTTTCAAATCAAACTGGGCGATCGGTTTACCGAACGTGGGGCGGCCATAAGCATCGGTGATCAAACGCGATTCCAGAAATTGCGGTTCTGTGCTTCGATAGATGCGATAGCCTTCAAAATCATACTCCTGTAAGAACGGATCCCATGACTGTTCGGCGCGCGTATCCCAGATTAAAGTTACCTTGTGGTCGCCAGGAATGGCCGCCAAAATTTTCGGTTTATCCGGCGGTTTGGCAAAACGATAATCGGCATTGTAAATTTGTTGAATGGTATTTTTGGTCAGCACCAGATCCTGCGCGTTCTCGCCAAAGAGCAACGCCATGGAATAATTTTGCGTGTCGCCCGCTTTTAACGGAAACGGGCCAGAAGAGAAAAACATTCCAAGATTGGCGGTAACTTCCTGGCTGTGGGGCGGAGGCGCCGACTTAAACACCTCCCAGTTTTGTTTTTCATTCCACAATTCATAGGTGTGAACCGGAAAGATGCGGAAACCGGTTAAACCGATCTGATCCGCCTCATCTTTGTCCAGGTAGTCAAAATCTGGCTCGCCTGGCGTGGGCATGCCGTCGCCTTCGCCCTCATCCGGGCCGGGATAACCAAAATCATTAGGGCCAAGCCCATCTTTGCCCACATCGTCATTTAACGGTTCTTTTGGATCCCACACGCCGTTGCCGTTGACATCCGAATAGCCATCCCAGTCGGCGTCCTCATCGTTAGACCAGTGCGGCCTGGGAGCTCTTTTAAAATACCTTTCAAACTGAGCGGGATCATCCACGCCATAAGGATAGGTATCCAGCCACTCACCCGGGCCTTTGGTCAGGCGGTCTTCGTCGATCAGGCCGTCTTCGTCATTGTCCTTGCCGTCGTCGTAAATGCCTGGACTTTCCAGAAAAGCAAATCCGGCAACGCCAACCGGATACCAGTTATTGGGCGTTCCAAAGCCGTCGCCGTCCCAGGCCCAGGCGATATCGAGCAGAGTGTTGTAATCGCCCGTATCGTCCGATGAATCGTCGGTTCCGCCAATTCCCCAGTCGATGTAAAAACAATAATAGACGCTGTCGTAGGTGGTCTTTCCTTCGTTGGTAATAAAATAGACGGCAAAAATCACGTCTTCGGCCAGCACCTGCGACCACTGAAAATAGCGCGCGGCCACTTCCAGCCCCAGTCCCCGCCGCGTTTTATCGCCAGGATCGGGATAAAAATTCCACTCCTCGTCCGGATCGTCGTCAAACACAAAATAGGTTTCCAGATCGGCGTTGAACACCCCTTTTCCAAAAAAGCCATTCCAATAGACCAGGTCATCCACCAGCCCGTTGCCGTCGTCGTCGATGTCGTTGGGAATTTCATTGGGATTGACCCAGCCATCCTCGTCGGCTTTGTCCGGCCAGAAATTGGGCCATGATTGCGGATTATTGCTAATTGCCGGCGTGGTACTTTTGGGGTTGAAATAACCAGGCAGAGGCGCCCAGCCCCACAATTGATTTTCAGGCCCGCGGTCCACAAACTCCCGGTACTGTGTTTCCATGGGATAAATGACGTTGCCGTCTTCATCGATGGTTCGGGCCTGCACAACCAGCGCCACACCGTCCACGTATTGATGTCCGGTTCCCTTTGGCCATTCGCCGGAAGGCGAATCGGGCCAGTGGGCAATTTCGCCCCAGTTGATGTAAACGGTCCGCACCAGGTTGCCATCCATAATACCCATGCGGCGCAGTTTTGTATCGCCCACGTTCGGGTCCGGTTTGCGCTGCGCCATTAAAGCCGTGCTTAAAATTAATGTTAAAATCACGATCAATTTTGTTTTAAACATAGCGGCATCTGCCCCTTTTTTACTTTAATTGAAGCATCGATGACTGTTTTTTGTTAAGAGTATAAGAGTTCAGAGTAAAGCGGCAGAACGTTGCCTTTTTTGCAATCCGTGTTCCTGCTGGCTTTTAGACTCTTACACTCTAATCACCTAACTTTTTTACTCATTCTCAAAAGCCAACCTGCACGCCCAGCTGAACGCGCCGTGGCGCCGAATAAAATTCCGGGTGAATGTAATAATCTTCCAATGTATTTAATCCACGCGGCCGGATACCGCCCGCATAAAGCGGCTCGGTGGAATATGTAGCCCGCCCCGTATCCTGAAAAACCTGCAATTCATTCAGCCGATCCAGTAGATTGTACACCTTTACAAACACGGAATATTTGTACTTTCCAAAGCTAAACTGCTTGTTCAAATAAACGTCCACATTAAATTCGTCGGGCTTGCGTCCGCCGTTTTCGACCAGCGGCTGCACGACTCGCGAAGCCTGGGTGTAAGGCATTCCCGTTCCGTAACGGGCAATCACACTGGCCATCAGGGTAGAAGGCGTTCCCAGCTGCAGGGCGGCATTGATCTGGTGTCTGCGATCCCAGTTGAGCGGCACCAGTTGTTTAACGGTTTCTTTATTAGCCTGGGCGTCTAAAAAGGCATTATTGGGATCCGAGGCGTTTCCTTTGGCTACCTGAAAGGTGTAATCGATGTTTAGCGCAAAACCGGAAGAATAGCGTTTTTCCATATCCAGCGTAAAGCCGCGCACAAATCCGTAATCGCGGTTAATGTAACGCCCATAACGAATACCTTCCAGGGTTTGAAAGACCTGCGTGCCCAAAAGATTGCGGATATCTTTAAAATAGACCGTCATGGATATTCCGTACAACTGTCCGATTTGCTGCTGGAGTCCGATTTCATAAATGGTTGTCTTTTGCGGCTTTAAATTGGCATTGCCGATGGTGTTTTTTAAAGATTGCGGCGGCGGCGCTACCGACGACTGCAGCGGATCAATATCAAACTCAGGATTGGTGTACAGATAAAAATAATTGGGCGTCTGGAAAAAATGGCCGTACGAAACATGAATGGCGCCGTTTGCCGAAATTGGATAGGCCAATCCCAGGCGCGGGCTGAATTGCATACTGCTGTTGGCTTTTTTCCTGGGCGCTTTCCCTGGTTCCAGAAAATCGGTCGGTACTTCCCCGTCCGGATCAAAGTAATCAAAACGCACGCCGGCGTTAACGATCAAATCCTCGTATTCCATTTTGTCCTGAATGTAGCCGGAAAACTCAACTGGATAGTGCACGTATTTATTATTCTGAAAACTGGTTAACGGCGCGATTCGATTTTCCTGATCGGGCAAAATTTCGAACTCGTGAAGCCATAAACGGTGCCGTTTGGCTTCCACGCCCATCTTAATCTGGTGATGGTAATTGATCTGGCTGGTTAAATCCGATTTAAACAAATGGGTCAGAGTCGAACGATCAAAATGCCACATTTGCTGACCGCCGCTAACAAAGGCATTGGCGCCGGTATCCTGCAGTCGCTCTTTTACCACATAACGCGGATCGTAAGGATCTTCATACACATGTTGTTTAAAATTGGTGTAAAAATAGGAAAAATACACATCCATAAAAGTACGATTGCTGAACACGTGCTTCCAGGTCAGCGAGGCGTTTATGGTCCACTGCTTGTAGCGATAATCGCCATCCGGATTGAGACGAAAGCGGTGGTCGTACTGGCGCCAGGCGCGACGCTGGTACATGGTTTCTACATTGATCTTGTCCACATTGGTCAGCTGGTAGGTAAGTTTTAGGTTGCCGCTGTACCGTTCCATGGGATTCATCGATACGGCCTGCGCCTCATCGATTAATTTTCGCGCCAATTCTTCGGAAAACTGGTACATTTTGCCGTGGCTCATAAACTGACGTTCTTCCGGCACATCTTTAAGTAAAAAATCGCTGGTGTGGTCGGTGGGTAAAAAGACTTTACGGCCATAGATGTAGCCCGGATCCTTATTCCAGCGTCCGCTCATAAAATAGCGCAATTTATTGCCTGTAAACGGAAACGGCCCGCCTGCGGTGAATTGTACGTCGTAAATGGGATTAAAATCCTTTTGCCAGAAGATGTCATCATGCGCGGTCAAATAGCCGCCGCTATACACCGAAACATTTAACTCCGGTTTAGTGCCGCCTTCTTTAGTCACAACATTGACCACGCCAGACATGGCCTGACCGTATTCGGCATTAAAAGTCCCGCTTATGACGTTCAATTCCTGAATGGAATTATTTTCCACTTCCAGAGCGTAAGTGCCGGAATACACATCGTTCATGGGAATGCCGTTGATCATGTACATGACCTCGCCCACACGCCCGCCGCGAAAATGTCCGTTTACCACGCCGGCCTGTAGATTAATTACTTCGCTCAAATCTTCAACAGGCAAAGCCTCGATGGTTTCGCGACCGATGGACGACTCGGTGGATGTTAAATCTTTGCGGAACAAAGGTCGATCGGCCTCCACCACAATGGCCTCTTCCAGCTCAAGAGTGGCGGGCTCCAGTTTCACATCAACGCGCCGCGTTTTGTCGATGTTAACCTGAACGCCGGTTACACGCACTTCCCGATAGCTGACATAAGAAGCCACCAGGGTGTAAGTGCCCGGCGGCACGCCAATGATCATAAAATTGCCGTCCATATCCGTGGCGGCGCCAAAGGTGGTGTTTTCCAGAAATACATTTACGCCCGGCAACCCTTCGCCGGTTGCGGCATCGGTTACCCGACCTACAATTTTCCCCGTTGTTCCAGCCTGAATGAACTCAACAGCGCCCAATAGGCATAAAACGATTGAAACGAATTTCAGGAGGGAACGCATTTAAACCTCCGTGAAATAAATGGATTATGGTGATCGGTTTACAGGAAGCGTTATCTGCTTTCTGCTTGCCATTTTTCAATTTCTTTACTTTTTTCCCGTCATTCCCGAATTCATTCTGTTTAAAATTTTTTTGGCCTTCTCGAGAACGACCTGGCCATCGCCTTGTTTAAAAATGTAAATCACATTTCTGCGGTTTACACTTCCGGCCAAACATAAAATAAAAACCGGAGCAGAACGATTGGTCGTTCCGCTCCGGTACAAATGCTATTTCATGAATGTCATCTTCTTGGTAATCACTGCATTTTCAGCGTTCAGTTGATAAAAGTAAACGCCGGAGGTCACTCTATGGCCGGCATCATTGGTTCCATCCCACATGGCGGTGTAAGTACCTGGCATCATATCCTGATCGACCAGAGTACGCACCTTGCGGCCCAGCACATCGTAGATGGCAATGGTTACCTTACCGGCTTTGGGCACTGTGTATTCGATTACAGTCGTCGGATTGAAGGGATTGGGATAGTTGTTCGACAGATTGTAATCGGTGGCAATCACCGGCAGCGTTTTTGAAGGATCGTCAATATCCACTGTCAGCGGCACCACTTCCTGAATGGCGAAATCATCCCAGTAAGTTACGCCGGTTGCAAAAGGATTGTAACGGGCGCGCATGCTTACGCCGGCCGCCTCTTCAGGCGCCTGAGAAAGCACGGAATACAGCGTCCAGTCCAGATTTTCTTTTCCGGCGCGCTGATCAACATAGAAGAACTGATCGCCGCCAACCAGATTCCAATCGGTTTCGATGGGCGCTTTATGGTAAAAGAAATTAATGGCAATTCGATCGATTTCACGATCGGGAAGTACATTGGTCGGATACCATACGGTATCGGTATTAACGCCTACGTTTTTGACCCAGGCGCTGATCATGTACCATTTGCCGGTTTCGGCAGGTTGAGGAATAGAGTAGAAGACCATTTCATCGTCTTCGTTGTCTTTTTCTTCCAGCCTTACTGAGTACGTTCCGCTATGCGCTACCGAATCCACTACATTGGCATAACCAATTTTACTGGTAGAAGTCCAGTGCAGCCAGCCTTCCGGCGTCTCCGCGCTGCCGTTAAATACGCCCATGGCCCAGCCATCTGCCACATTACAATAAATGTTGTCAAACCACACCGTGCCGGTGGCGTCTTTACCCATCAACAGTTCAATGTAAATCTCTTCCGGAGCGCCGCCCACGTAAATGGCGTCTTCAACTTTGTGCCACGGCTTACTGGCAACGCTCTGATCAACTTCCATTATCTTCTCTGCGATCAAACTACCGCCCGCCAGAAAAGAATAACGAACGTAAATCTTCTCATCCATCGTCGCAGGATTGGTATTAACGCCCTCCGTCTTTACATAAAAGCTAACATTGTAAAGCTTGTTGGCGCCCTCCGTGGTTGCGCGATTCCAATAACGATCGGCATTATTCAAACTCTTCCAGCCAATCACATCGCTGCTGGCCGCGTCCTTGGTGATCTTAAAAGAATATTCGCTGGGCAGGTCCGTATTCCAGGGATTGCTGGCAGCCGTATCCGAAGCCCAGATGGCATGCGTGCCATCGTCATTAACGCGATTCCAGAAACCCGGCTCCCGAGTTTCAACGCTGGGATTAGCAATAACATTAGGCAATACTTCCAGCTCTTCAATAGAGAAATCATCCCAGTAAACTTTCCCGGTAGCAAATGGGTTAAAACGTGCGCGCATGCTTACACCGGCCGCTTCTTCCGGAGCTTTGGCCACCGCCACATAATGAATCCATTCGCTGTTTTCATGGCCGATTCGTTGATCAATGTAAAAGAACTGATCGCCACCGACCAGATTCCAATCGGTTTCGATGGGCGCTTTGTGAAAAAAGAAATTGATCGCCACACGATCTACATCGCGATCTGGCACCACATTGCTCGGATACCACATGGTGTCGGTATTAACGCCTTCGGTTTTTACCCAAACGCCAATTTTATACCATTTGCCGGCCTGGGCGGGTACGGGCTGACTATAAAAGACCATTTCATCGTCATCGGTATCTTCTTCTTTTAACAATACGCTATAAACGCCGCTATGCGCCACCGAATCCACTACATTGGCATAACCAATTTTGCTGCTGGAAGTCCAGTGCAGCCAGCCTTCCGGCGTCTCTGCATCGCCGTTAAATACGCCCATGGCCCAGCCATCAGCCACATTACAATAAATGTTGTCAAACCACACCGTACCCGTGGCGTCTTTACCCATCAACAGTTCAATGTAAATCTCTTCCGGAGCGCCGCCCACGTAAATAGCGTCTTCAACTTTGTGCCACGGCTTACTGGCAACACTCTGATCCACTTCCATTACCTTCTCTGCGATCAAACTACCGCCCGCCAGAAAAGAATAACGAACGTAAATCTTCTCATCCATCGTCGCAGGATTGGTATTAACGCCCTCCGTCTTTACATAAAAGCTAACATTGTAAAGCTTATTGGCCCCCTCCGTGGTTGCGCGATTCCAATAACGATCGGCATTATTCAAACTCTTCCAGCCAATCACATCGCTGCTGGCCGCGTCCTTGGTGATCTTAAAAGAATATTCGCTGGGCAGGTCCGTATTCCAGGGATTGCTGGCAGCCGTATCCGAAGCCCAGATGGCATGCGTACCATCGTCATTAACGCGATTCCAGAAACCCGGCTCCCGAGTTTCCAGGTCTGCATTTTTCAGCAGGTTTGTTTCTGCCAGCAAAAATGCAGGAAGCAATAAAATTAACAGGGAAAGGTAAAAAAAGCGCTTCATACGCCCTCCTCATTTGGTTGATTGAAGTTCATTATTTTTAAAAGGCCTATCATTGGCACCAAAGGCCAGAGACCTTGAAACGACTAATGAGCTAATCTCTTAACCGCGTAGTTGACTTTCGAACAACCAGCTCAACCGGCACCAGTACTTTTTTATTGGTACGGATGTTTTTATTTAAAATGTCTTGCATTAATTTCATTGCTTCAATGCCCAGATCAGGCTTGGGAACGGCAATTGTTGTTAGAGGAGGGTCAAGGAAGGCATCTTGTTCAATATCGTCAAAGCCCACAATGCTTACCTGTTCGGGGATTTTAATTCCTCTCTTTTTCAGGCACTCCATCGCTCCCATGGCCATGGCATCGTTGCAGGCAAACAGGGCGGTAAACTCTGTCTTTTTATCCAATAAAGCGCAGACGGCGCGGTAGCCGTTTTCTTTACTGGTAGATTGTTCGCCAGTAACGACAAGATCGGCATCATAAGTCAGACCGTGTTTTTCAAGCGCTAATTTGTAACCAAGATATCGTTCGGAAATACTGGGATGTTGCAAATCGCCGCCAATAAACGCAATCTTCTGATGTCCTAATTCAATCAGATGATCGGTGGCGATCATTCCGCCGCGAATATTATCAATGAGCACCGCGCTGTAAGTTCCGCGTGGAGGATAATAATCTACAAAGACCAGCGGAAAATTGTAACTGCGAAGCTTGTCTAAAAACTTTAAAGGGACTTTACCAGCGATGATAATGCCGTCCACATTTTGCTGCATAACAAAACGCGGCAAAGGCGTGTCGTCAAAAAAATCATTGGGAATGGTGGCAAGCAGAACAAAGTAGTTGGAATCACGAGCTTCAAATTCGGTACCGAGAAAAATTCTGGTGTAAAAAGGTTCGGTGCGCAGAAAATGATCTTCCGTCAAAACAAAGCCAATATTTCCCGTTTGTTTGAGTACCAGTCCCCGGGCAACCTGCGAGGGATGGTAATTCAATTCTTGAATGGCTTTTAAAACCCGTTTGCGTGTTTCCTCAGAGATCTTTCGCTTGTTGTGTAAAACAAGAGAGACGGTAGCAGTGGAAACGCCGGCACGACGCGCCACATCATGAATGGTAATTTTCATAACAGCCCTGTTAAAACGTTTTACCTTTTTTTAATATATACAACCCATTTTTTGTTGTCAAGTTTTTTCGCTATTTTTTGTGATTTAAACAACACCTTTTAATCCACAGCGCCGCAAACCGCGAATATACTTCCTCTGGTCTATTTAAACGTTTTAATTGACAGCGTGCCGTTTAAATCGATCTGCGGCTTACAAAGCTGAAACAAACGCCATTTTTTAACACCGTTGATTACGGAGTGAAGAGCGGTAAAAATTTTAAAAGATAGGGGTAAAGAAGCAGAGCCGGAGGCGTAAGGGCGAGGGCCATTGAAACTATTTTTAATTTAAAACATTCTTTGTGCCCATTGAGAACTCTCTGCGCTCTCTGTGGTTGCTTAAATCCCCGCGGAAATGTTTTTGGTTGCGGCTTGGCTGCCCCAGAGGTTTGATCCGTGATTTTCTTGATTTACAAATTACCATAATTCTTTTTTTCTTCTCTAAAAATTTCTCTTAAAATAATATTGAGTGCAAACTTCCTCAGGCGTAAAATGTCAAGGCAATCCTGCAATCCTTTTAATCATGGTTCAAAATTCCGTAGTAAGTAATGTGTGATGATTAAGCACCTCCGCTTAAACATGTAACTCATTACTCGTCATGCGTTACATGTAACATATTCACAAAACGCTTCGCCCGCTAAAATGTCAGATCTTGCGGAGAAAGCATTAAAAAAAAAGAGGTCGCTTCGCTTTGCTGGCGAAACGACCTCTTAATCAGGTTGTGAGATAGCCCATGTTCTTTATTGAGGAAGCAGCGTAAAATTCTGGTTAACCACCTGTCCTCTGGTCACCTGAATGCCGTTAACCTCTTCGCTCTGATAACCTTCTTTTTCAGCCTTGAGCGTGTAGGTACCTTCCGGCAAACCTAAAATTTTGTAAAAGCCCATTCGGTTGGTAAAAGTATGCGTGACCACTGAATCCCGGACGACCTGGATTTGCACATCGCTCAGGGCTGCGCCACTGGTATCGCTCACCGCGCCTGCAATAGCGCCGGCTTTGTTCATCCACACCGCGCGAACAACCGGACGGAACATAAAGCCCGGAAAGTTCCGATGCCATTTTCCGCTCATGCGGAACGATTTACTCACATCAAAATCGAGCAATATTTCAGACAATGCGCCGTTTTCCACTTCCACAGGAGGCACCAGCATAACCCGGATACCGGCGCGTGCGTCATCTGGCAGGTCAAGAGAAACCTCTGTGCCGTTAACATATTTAATGCTCACCGAATCGATGCGCATGAGAATCATGTTGTATGTGCCGGCAGGCACTTCCGCTTCCGGCAGGTCTTCGGTTTTTCCGTCGCGCAGTTCCAGCAAGTTGATGGTTTGACTTCCTTCCCACACTGTAATCCATTCGCCGCCATTGACGCTGTCAACACTGTGCATTTCAATTAAAGTAATCGTTACATTCGCCTCCTCAACGAACTTAAGCGGAAAAGGCGAATCCGTGATCTTTAAGGTCACCTTGCCCACATCAGCCGTGGTCAGGCTGTCGTCCGCCTTTTCACAACTATTAACGATGAGCCCCAAAGACAGGACAAAAACGAGGATTAGAAAACCTATTTTAAAATTTTTGTGTACCATAAGATACCTCCATTACCATGATTCAACTTGTTCTATTTTCTTTTCATTTACATTACAATTATCGTGCCACTCAAGAACACCTCTCCTTTTCTTCAGTAAGTTATTTGAAATAGCCAGAATTCGCGTATCATCATGGTTTTAATGAACGCTTTTAACAGGCATTTATTACATGGCATGAAAATATTTCGCAATCATCGCATCGACATTCGACTATTTATGTAGAACCGTTCGACCGAATCGTCGATTTTGCAAGTAGAAATATGGCTTTCTAACTGATCTAAAGCAGCACAGTGGCAACCCAATAAACATAAGCGGGGATGATTTTGCTATTAAAAAGAAATCATTAACCGCAAAGGGCGCAAAGAATGTTAAAAATTAAAAATAGTTTCCATTGCACTCATCCCATTCGCCCTCACTCCCAGACAAAAACTCAGGAATGACCGTACTTGTAAGGGCGAAGGATTTCCATCCCCACTTTGTCCAGAGTGTTTTTTTTATTACTAAAGATTAATGCTTGCCAGCGCTGAATTGTTCTTGGAAATCCTTCGCCCCTACATAAACGGTGGTAGGAATTAACCACATTTGCAGAAACAGATTTGAAATAACAGACTAACTAATCAACCATTCAACCAATCCAGCGGCACAAAATTTTTCGCATAATACAGCATTACACCTTTTATAAGGAAGGACTCTTAAATGCCCCGTTGTAAGAAATCATCTCGCTTTATGTTGCGCTTCACTCCACCTTTTTCAGCAGCACCAGCTCCTGATTTTGCTGCACGGTTTGTCCTGTTTTGACAAAAACTTTTTCCACCACACAACCACAGGGCGCTTTAATCAGGTTTTCCATCTTCATGGCTTCCAGGGTTAAAACCGTATCGTCCTTTTTTAAAGAATCGCCCGCTTTAACAAACACTTTGGTTACAAGGCCGGGAATGGACGCTTTGATGACCTGCTCTTTGGGCTCGCCTTTGTGCGCTTTTACTAATTTGCTGATTAATAAATTCTGCTCGTCCTGAACACTGGCGCTAATCATCCGGCCTTCCGTAAACAACCTGTAAGAACCGTTGGAGGGTTCCAGATACAGCAGGTAGCTCTTTCCGTTTAACAAAAGCGAAAAACAGCCCTTTGCCACTTCTACCCAGTCGTAAGGCACGTCGCGCTTGTTTTGATTGGTAAGCTTCCCGCTGCTTTCATCATAGTCAAACGTTACTTCTTGCTCGCCTATTTTTACCACATACTTCATGTTCACCTCGCATTTTTCATGCGGCCGACAATCTTCCATTGAGAGGTCGCCGGTTTATTGTTTTGCTGAGCGATTTTAAATGATTTTGCAGGCCTTTTAACGTGGCCGAGCAAAGCGGCCAGCGCCAGGGCTTCCGTTTCCGCAAGGTCTTCTTTAAATAAATCTTCGCGGTGCTGGTCAATAAAGGTTGTGCTCAGTTGCCCTGCCTTAAAGGCCGGATGTTGCAGCACCCTGAGCAAAAATCCGAAATTGGTCTTAATGCCCGCCAGTTGATATTCCTTTAAGGCGCGAATCATGCGATTGATGGCCTGTTCACGATTGGCGCCCCAGGCAATCAATTTGGAGATCATCGGATCGTAGTAAAGGGAAATTTCGTTCCCTTCGGCCACGCCGGAGTCCTCGCGAATGCCGGGCCCCATGGCCGGACGCAAAAACGTGATCGTCCCTGGTGAGGGCGAAAAATTATTATCCGCGTCTTCAGCGTACAGACGGCATTCAATGGCGTGCCCATAAAACGAAGTGTACGACTGCTGAATGGCCAGTTTTTTGCCTGCCGCGACTAGAATTTGTTCCTGCACCAGGTCCAGACCGGTCACCAGTTCCGTTACCGGATGTTCCACCTGCAGACGCGTGTTCATTTCTAAAAAATAAAAACGACCGTCTTTATCGAGCATAAACTCGATGGTGCCCGCGTTGTGATAACCGCAGGCGCGCGCCGCTTTAATGGCCGCTTCGCCCATTTGCTGGCGCAACTCCGGCGTTAATACCACCGAAGGCGCTTCTTCGATGATTTTTTGATGGCGGCGCTGGATGGAGCATTCGCGCTCGCCCAGATGCACAATATTGCCATGCTGATCGGCCAGAATCTGAAATTCGATGTGACGCGGTTTTTCCAGATATTTTTCAATGTACACGCTGGCGTCGCCAAAGGCAGACTGCGCCTCCCGCGCCGCGCCCTGCAGAGCGTCTGCCAGCTCTTCTGCCCTGTGCACCAGCCGCATGCCCTTGCCTCCTCCGCCGGCAGAGGCTTTTAACAGGATGGGATAGCCGATCTCTTCGGCCACCTTAAGCGCTTCCCGTTCCGATGTAATCGGCTCCAGCGTGCCCGGAATGGTCGGTACGTCGTGTTCGCGCATTAAAATGCGGGCGGCTGTTTTGCTGCCCATCAGTTCAATGGCTTCCGGCGGCGGGCCGATAAAGATCAACCCCGCCTGCCGAACCGCGCGGGCAAAATCAGCGTTTTCGGACAAAAAACCATAGCCCGGATGGATGGCCTGTACATCGTGCTGCAAGGCGATTTCGATTATCTTATCCCCTCGCAGATAACTCTCCGTAGAGGTAACGCCTCCCAGTGGATAAGCCTCGTCGGCAAATAAAACATGCGGACTCTTTCGATCGATCTCAGAATAAACCGCAACGGATTGGATACCCATATCCTTACAGGTACGAATGATTCGTAAAGCAATTTCGCCTCGATTGGCAACAAGAATTTTCTTAAACATAGTTCTCCCCGGCCTAAATACCCTGAAACAATTTAAAGGGTAAAAAATTTAAATTCAATCCCATTCAAAGACTAATCTTGCAACCATTTACAAAATACTTTAAGTTTGTACAATAATTATTCACAAACGGTAAAAAAAATGCAGGATAAAGAAAAACGGATTCGTTCTCAGCTTGAAAAACGTATTTTAGTGCTGGACGGCGCCATGGGCACCATGATCCAGCGCTACCGCCTCGGCGAAGAAGATTTCCGCGGCTCACGCTTTAAGGACTGGCCAACAGACCTTAAAGGCAACAACGACTTGCTGAGCCTGACGCAGCCCGACATCATTCGCGAAATTCACGCCGCCTATCTGGACGCCGGAGCCGACATCATTGAGACCAATACGTTTAACGCCAACGCCATTTCTCTGGCAGACTACCAGATGGAAGAGCTGGTTTATGAGATGAATCGGGCCTCGGCTCAACTGGCCAGACAGGCGGCGGACGCCAAAACCGCAGAAACGCCCCATAAACCGCGCTTTGTGGCCGGTTCGGTGGGCCCTACCAATCGCACGCTTTCCATTTCGCCCAAAGTGGAAGATCCCGGCTACCGGGCCGTAACCTTTGACCAGGTAGTGGACGCCTACTACCAGCAGGTCAAGGGCTTGATCGAGGGCGGCGTCGATTTAATCCTGATCGAAACGATCTTCGATACGCTAAACGCCAAAGCCGCTCTTTACGCCATTCAGAATTGTTTTGACGAGCTCAACACCCATCTGCCGATCATGATTTCTGTGACCATTGTGGACAAAAGCGGGCGCACGCTATCGGGGCAAACCTTAGAGGCCTTTTGGGTTTCCATTAAGCCCTACCCCATATTCAGCGTCGGTTTAAATTGTTCGCTGGGGCCGGAAGAAATGCGGCCTTTTATCGAAGAGTTGAGCAAAATGGCCGACGTTTACGTAACGCTTTATCCCAATGCCGGCTTGCCCAATCAATTTGGCGAATACGAAGCCACGGCCGACCAGATGTCCGTCGTTTTAAAAGAGTACGCCGCTCAGGGCTGGCTGAACATTGTGGGCGGTTGCTGCGGCACCACGCCCGAGCACATCCGCGCCTTTGTGGAGATCGTCGAGCATCTGCCGCCGCGTAAAATCCCTGAACCGCCGATTTACACGCAGTTCAGCGGCCTGGAGGCTTTAACCATTTTGCCCACCAGCAATTTCATCAACATCGGCGAGCGCTGTAATATCGCCGGTTCGCGTAAATTCGCCCGCCTGATTCGCGAAGGCCATTTTGAAGAAGCCGTGGCCATCGCCCGCAAACAGGTGGAAGACGGCGCGCAAATTTTAGACGTAAACATGGACGAAGGATTAATCGATTCCGTTGAAGCCATGAAGCGCTTTTTGAATTTGATTGCCGCCGAGCCCGACATCGCGCGCGTTCCGGTGATGATCGATTCTTCGCGCTGGGAAGTGATTGAGGCAGGATTAAAATGCCTGCAGGGAAAATCGATCATCAATTCCATCAGCCTTAAAGAAGGCGAGGAAACGTTTTTAGAACACGCCCGCATGGCGCGACGCCTGGGCGCCGCGGTGCTGGTAATGGCCTTTGACGAAAAGGGACAGGCGGATACTCTGGAAAGACGCATCGAGGTTTGCACACGCGCCTACAGGCTGCTTACCGAAAAAATCCACTTCCCGCCGCAGGACATCATCCTGGACCCCAACATTTTTGCCGTGGGCACCGGTATGAGCGAGCACGCCAACTACGCGCTCGATTACCTGGAAGCCGTTCGCTACATTAAAGCTCACCTGCCTTACGCCAAAGTTAGCGGCGGGGTGAGCAACCTCTCTTTTTCTTTTCGCGGCAACAACCTGATACGCGAGGCCATGCATTCGGCCTTTTTGTACCATGCCATTCAGGCCGGCATGGATATGGGCATCGTCAACGCCGGCCAGATAACCGTGTACGAAGACATTCCCAAAGACCTGCTGGAACTGGTGGAAGACGTGCTGTTCAACCGTCGGCCCGACGCCACAGAGCGTTTGATCGCCTTTGCCCAGCAGGCGCGGCAGTCAACCGTTAAAGAAGAAAAAAAATTAGCATGGCGCGAAAAAGGCGTGGAAGAACGACTGCACTACGCTCTGATCAAAGGCATTACCGAATTCATTGAAGCCGACACCGAAGAAGCCTACCAGAAATACGGCGACCCCATCAAGGTCATCGAAGGCCCCTTAATGGAAGGCATGAAAACGGTGGGCGATCTTTTCGGCTCGGGCAAGATGTTTTTACCGCAGGTGGTCAAAAGCGCCCGCGTGATGAAAAAAGCGGTGGCCCACTTAACGCCCTATCTGGAAGCTCTTAAACTACAAAGCGCCTCTACGGCCAGGGGAAAGATTCTGCTGGCCACCGTTAAAGGCGACGTACACGACATCGGCAAGAACATTGTAGGCGTGGTGCTGGGTTGCAACAATTACGAGATCATCGATCTGGGCGTGATGGTTCCCGCAGAAAAGATCATCGAAGCGGCGCGCGCCTTAAAGGTGGACATTATCGGGCTGAGCGGGTTAATTACGCCCTCGTTGGATGAAATGGTGCACGTGGCCAAAGAGCTGGATCGGCAGGGGCTCGATTTGCCATTGCTCATCGGCGGCGCAACCACCTCGCAAAAACACACGGCGGTAAAGATCGCCCCGGCTTATTCCAGAGGGCTGGCCGTTTACGTGCCCGACGCCTCGCAGTCGGTGGGCGTGGTCAGCAATCTTTTAAATCGTAAAACGCGCGCAAAATTTGCCAGCGCCCTGCGCAATGATTACCAGAAATTAGCGGAGAATTTCCACAAACAACGTTCCAGAGTCAGGCTTATTCCCATTGAAGAAGCGCGGCGTAATCGCCTGAAGCTTTCTTTCAGCCCAAAAGAGATTACCGCGCCCCAAACCAGCGGCCTGCAAATTCTAAAAAATTACTCCATCGATCTTTTGCGCGAACGAATCGACTGGACGCCCTTTTTTAACGCCTGGGAGTTGCGCGGTAAATATCCGCAAATCCTAACAGAATCGGAGCATCGGGAGGAAGCGCAAAAATTGTTTAACGACGCCAACCGCCTGCTGGATGAAATTACCCGTAAACAATGGCTACAGGCCAACGGCGTTCTGGGCGTCTTTCCGGCCAACGCCATTGGCGACGACATCGAAGTCTATGGCAATGTCGAACGGACGCAGCTTCTGGCGGTCGTTCACACCCTGCGTCAACAAATGCAGCGCAACGGCAGAAAACCGAATTTCGCCCTGTCCGACTTCATTGCCCCCAAAGAGAGCGGAATTAATGACTACCTCGGTTTCTTCGTGGTAACGGCAGGCATTGGCCTGCAGGAAGTCATCACACATCTTGAGGCAGATCACAACGACTACAAAATCATCATGCTAAAAGCCCTGTCCGACCGCCTGGCAGAAGCCTTTGCCGAGCACCTGCACGAACGGCTGCGCAAAGAGTTCTGGGGATACGCCAGAGATGAAAATTTGAGCAATGAGCAGATCATCGCCGAAAAATACCGGGGCATTCGACCCGCTCCGGGCTACCCGGCCTGCCCCGATCACACCGAAAAGCAAACGATTTTTAAAATACTGCAGGCCACTGAGAAGATTGGCGTTACGCTAACTGAATCGATGGCCATGCAACCGGCGGCTTCGGTGGCTGGCTACTATTTTGCACACCCCAAAGCCCGTTACTTTGGCGTGGGTAAAATCGGCATGGACCAGCTTACCGACTACGCGCACCGCAAAGGAATGAGCATTGAATCGCTTAAACGCTGGTTGGCGCCCATCCTTATCGAAGAAGACGGTTAATTTTTACGAAAGAATGTCGAACATATTTACAAGTTAACAAACACGTATGGCATTAAGAAGTGAAAATGAAGAAAGACAAACAATTGCACTTTATCTATCGCTTTTTATTCGACACCGGCAAAACGCTGAGTTTTGACATTGAACTGGATGCGGAGACGCTGGAAATCATACCCAAAAACTCCTTTCAACCGTCCAGGTTATCGCAATTGGATTTTCATCAATGCGCCAATTGCCCGTTGACAAAAGAAGAACATCCTCTGTGTCCGGTAACGCGCAATCTGGAATACATTTTGAAGGATTTTAAGGACATTATCTCTTACGAAAAGGTTACCGTTCTGGTGGAGACGGAAGAGCGAACTTATTCCTCACGAACATCGGTGCAACAAGGCCTGGGCTCCATGATGGGCATATTTATGGTGAGCAGCGGATGCCCGATTCTGGCTAAATTAAAGCCCATGGTTCGTTTTCATTTACCCTTTGCCACCTTAACCGAAACCATCTTCAGGGCTGCCAGCACTTATCTGTTAGGCGAATTCATCAAATACAAAAAGGGGCAGCCGGCCGATTGGGATATGGACGGACTGATTGAAACTTACCGCGAGATCGAAGAGGTCAATGCCGGACTGGCCAGCCGCTTTCGCGCCATTACCGGCCGCGATGCCCACCTGAACGCTTTAATTGCCCTCGATGTATTTGCCAAGGAATTGCCGCAAACCATTAAAGAAAGCCTGCGGGAATTCGAATACCTTTACCAATAAACTTTACCCGTCCAAACGCCAGCGAAAGCAGAAAACCTTCGTATGATTGAAGGGGATTCCAGCGTACGCAGAAAAGACACGGCCTATAATCCGGGCGTGTTCATCAACGCTTCCAGCGCCTCCTCGTGGGCCTTCAAATCCGAATCGCTGTACAGCACAAAGCGAATCTTTTGCACATACTTCAGCTGCGGGGCCATTGCAATCACCGTGTTCAGGGCAACCCTGGCCGCGTCCCTGACGGGATAGCCAAAAATACCGGTGGAAATGGCCGGAAAGGCCAGCGAGGCAATGCGCTTCTCTTCTGCCAGTTTTAAAGAATTGCGGTAGCATTCGGCCAAAATTTTGTCTTCTGGCTTGTCCTTTCCGTAAACCGGGCCAAGGGTGTGAATCACATAGCGGTTTGGCAAGCCGTGCGCACCGGTGATTACAGCCTGCCCGGGTCGAATGGGAGCCAGCGGCCTGCATTCTTCGTAAAGGCCGGGGCCGGCTGCGCTATGAATGGCTCCGGCCACCCCACCGCCGGAAGCTAACATGGCGTTGGCGGCATTGACCACTGCCTCCATCTCCGGCTGATTGGCAATATTTCCCTGAACCAACTCTAAAACCACGGAACCTATTTTCACCCGTTTCATTTCTCCTCCTCTTGTGGATGGTACAGGCGAGCGTTTTAAGACCTGTAATTTAAAAACTAAGGCAGCGTAGCCGCAACTTTTAAAAAAAACCGCAACGCGCGCAAAATAATTTTCTCGCAGATTACGACAATCACCGCAGAAAATCATTCAACATGTAAGACGAAAACTAAGCAAACCGGTGCTTTACTATTCGTAATTCGTAATTTTTAATTTTTAATTTTTAATCTTAGTACAGCATAGCCACAACCAAAAACATCCCCGCAGGAATTTAAGCGACCACAAAGAGCACCGAGAAGTCACAAAGGTCGCGAAAAATGTTTCAAATTTAAAATAGTTTCAATTACTCTCAGCCCCTTGATTCCCTTTTCCCAGAATAAAAGTCTTGGAGAAGGGGAAGGCTGATCGCCTTCACGGCAGACTGGCCTGAATGCTTTCGTTCAGCCAATCTACCTACGGACTCTTCAACTCTTACACTCTTAAACTCTTATACTTTTTTCCCTCGCCAGAGCAGGATAATTCGGGCACAGCCTCCCGCTCCGCGTGATAATTCGTATTTTTTTTAACGATTTCCCAGGTCTTTGCTCTCCAGAATGGTTACGCCTTTTTCCTGCATTTTTTGCATGGCCTTTTCAAAATTTTGCCAGTCCAGCGGCCGGGTGGCGTCCTTAATCAAAAAGGTTTTAAAGCCCAGGTCGGCGGCATCCATAATGGTGTAATTCACGCAAAATTCTCCGGCCAGACCAGCCACAAAAACTTCCTTAACGCCTCTGCCGTGCAGGTAATCGGCCAGACCGGTGCTTTTTTTTCGACCGTTGTCAAAAAAACCGCTGTAGCTGTCAATCTTCGGATCCGTGCCCTTGCGAAAGATGGCCTCAACCGGATTGGTGTTCAGATTCTGTACAAAATCGGCGCCGTGTGAGCCCTGCACGCAGTGATCCGGCCATAAAATCTGCTGCAGGCCATTTAATTCGATCGTATCGTACACCTTTTTTCCGGGATGATTGGATGCAAAGCTCCCGTGATCTGGCGGATGCCAATCCTGGGTGGCCACCACCAGATCAAAAAAGGGAAGGATTTGATTGACCACGGGCACAATCTGATCGCCGCCAGGAACGGGCAGCGCCCCACCCGGAATAAAATCATTTTGGATATCGACTAAAATTAAAACGCGGCTCATTTCAATCCTCCCTTCGAAACTGTTTGACAATGGAATCTCGCAAATCCATCAGTCGCTTACTTACGCCCACCTTATAGATGTGGGGGTATTCAAAGCGTTTGTGTTCGGCCGGCAGCATTTTCAGTCGCTCCCGCACTCGTCTGGCAATTTGCTCCACCGATTCCCGTTCCATGATGATCTCGCCGTTTTCCATTACTTTGATGAACAAATCTTCCTGATGGAGACCGGCCACTTTAAAACGCTTTTCTTTTTCAAACGGATGGTACATACAATCGATCTGTTGTTCGTCGTCGAGCACAATGGCATCGGCTAAAAATCCGCCCTCGCCATTGGAATAGCGCAGGACGCGCTTTTTACCGGGCAGAGTAGATTTAATCAGCGTGTCGGAAATTTTCATGCGCGGTCTGGAATCGAACAGACTTAGTTTGTAAACGCCGTCCAGGGCGGCATCGGGCTGGCCGGTAATCAATCTCGTGCCCACGCCAAAAAAATCGATGGGCGCTTTTTGCTCAATCAAACTGCGAATGACGAACTCATCCAATTGATTTGAAACGGCAATCCTCACATAGTCCAGCCCTGCCTGGTCCAGCATTTGGCGCGCCTTTTTGGAAAGATAAGCCAGGTCGCCGCTGTCAATGCGAATGCCCACCAGCCGGTGCCCTTTGGCCTCCAGCTCTCTGGCCACCTTAACGGCGTTGGGCAAACCGCTTTTCAGTGTGTCGTAAGTATCCACCAACAAAACACAGCTATCGGGATTAAAGCGCGCATATTCGCGGAAGGCGGACAATTCATCTTCAAAGCTCTGCACAAAGGAATGGGCCATGGTGCCCACGGCCTTGAGGTCGTAATGAAAAGCGGCTAACATATTGGAAGTGGAGTCGCACCCGCCAATGACGGCCGCCCGACTGGCATGGATGCCGCCCAGGCCATGCGCCCTTCGCAGACCAAAATCGCTGACGGTGCGTTCGCCGGCAGCGTAACGTACGCGCGCCGCTTTCGTGGCAATAAGCGATTGAAAATTCAAAATGTTCAGCACCAGCGTTTCAGCAATTTGCGTTTCAATCAGGTTGCCTTCGATGCGCAACAACGGTTCTACCGGAAAGGCAACTTCTCCTTCTCGCATGGCGTAAATGGTTCCTTTAAAACGAAATTGGCGCAAATAATCGACAAACTGCCGATCAAAGCCCTCGTCAATTAAAAACCTGGCGTCCCGCTCGTCAAAGCGCAGATCAACCAACATTTCTAACAAATCTTGTAAGCCTGCAAAAACAAGGTATCCGTTTTCGAAAGGTAGTTTTCGAAAAAAATAGTCAAAACAGGCCGTATGTTTCATCCTGTTATTTTTAAAATAGGTTTGCGCCATGGTCAACTGGTATTTATCAACCAGCAAACCAATCTGTTCACACTTCAACGCTGTATCCTCCGCTGTTTTAAATGATGCAAGATCGATTTTACAACAATAACCGTTAAAATTCAATGATCTGTTCTAATTTAGTCCGATTTTTGCGCTCAAAGAATTAGCTAATTTATTCCTAAAATTCACCGATAATTCAGTATCAAAATGACATACGGGGATGATTATGACGGCAAATTATCTGGTTTTTAAGCTTGGCAAAAATGAATACGCCATTCAACTGGGCTATGTAAAAAAAGTTTCGCAAATTGTAGAGATTTCTCCCATTCCCAAAGGGCCGAAAAACTTAATCGGTCTGATCAACGTTCACGGCGAAATAACGCCGGTTATTAATTTGCGCTACATATTGGGCTTAAAAGAGCGCGAAATTAACCTGAACGATCAGCTAATTATCATCGAATCCAATAAATCGGGCCTGGCTTTTGTGGTGGATCAGGTCTCGCAAATCGTTCCTGCGTATGATGAAAACAGCATTCCGGTACAGAATATTGTTCCGGATGCTAAGTTCTTTGAGCGCGTAATCAAAGAAGAAGAAGGCTTTATCTATTGTATTAATCCGGATACGCTGCTAACCAAAAGCGAACTGCAAAAAATCAATCGAAAAGTTAAAGAAGAATATGAAAAAATCGAACGTCAGATCATTGCAAGTTGACCGGCTGTTGCTGGATAAAGTGATCGAAAAAATTCGGGATGAGCTGGGACTTTCCTTTGCCGACAAAGCGGCAGACGTGGAGAGGGCTTTAATCAACTATTTTAACGAATATCGGATAGACGCGCTGCATACCAAAATAGAAGGTCTTTTGCAAGAAGATTTAAGCCGGAACTTTGACCTGCTCGACCACCTGACCATTTCCGAAACCTATTTTTTCCGCAACCACAAGCTGTTTGCCGTGCTGGAAAAGGAAATTTTACCGGCTATTATTCGTCGCAAAGCGCACAGCCAACAGCCGCTGGCCATCTGGAGCGCGGGCTGCTCCAGCGGCGAAGAAGCCTACTCTGTGGCCATGCTCATTGACCAGCTTCAGAAAAATCACCCAAAGCCGATTCCGGCTCGTATTCTGGCTACCGATATAAACCAGCACATTTTAATCAAAGCGCGCGAAGGCCTGTACTCCAACTGGTCGTTCAGGAATATGCCGGTTAAATACATGAAAGAATATTTTACGCCCCAAAACGGGCGATATTTCCAGATTGCGCCGCACATTAAAAAGATGGTGCATTTTGAGCAGCATAACTTAAAAAAAGGGCCTTTCCCGGTTAACGAAAACTGGAAAAACTTTGACATTATTATCTGTCGCAACGTGCTGATTTATTTTGATCGCGAAACGATGTTGAATACCCTTCAAAGGTTTCATGATCTGCTTGATGAGGACGGTTACTTTATTTCCGGTCCGGCGGAAATTCCTTCCTTGCATTTTAAAAAGTTCAAGGGGCAGTTGATCAACAGCGTTATTCTCTACCGCAAACATATTCCGCCGGTCATCAAAGAAGAGCACGTAAAAACAGCGCGCAAGCCGCAGAAAGCGGCCCTTAAGGTGATTCATCCCCATTTTGAGCATAAAGCGAAGACAAAAGAAAAAATCAAAACCGATGCAGCGCCTGCCCCTGAAGAAGCGAATAATAATTTTGAAGAATTAACGCTCATCAAAAATCTGGCCGATCTCGGGAATCTGGAAGAAGCCCGTAAATTAACGCAGAATTACCTGCTTCGCAATAACCTCGACTCCCATGCGCACTATTTACTGGGCACCATCTATCTGGAAATGGGCAAAACCGCGGAAGCTGAAAAATCCTTTCAGAAGGCGCTTTACCTTAAACCAGACCACATTATGGCCCATTTTCACCTGGCCAACCTGTACACGTTTAACGGGCGGATTAAAGACAGCCGAATGCATTTCACCAACGTACTAAACTTAATTCGGAGCTTCGATCCTCAACAAGAAATTCCGGGCAGCGAAGGAATGAGCGCCTTTCAGTTCAAACAAATGGTAGAAAAAATCTTAAAAACAAGCCGATTAGCCAGTTAAGGTGGAGAGATGGAGACAAACGACAAAAATACGCTGTTAAAAGAACGCGCCAAACGCTTAGCTCAAAAAGCGTTCCTGCCGGAAGAGATCAAAGACGCGCGCACCATTGTGTTATTTTCGTTAAACAATGAGCTTTACGCCATTGACGTTCAACAAATCAGGGCCATTCAGCCTTTTAGAGGAGCGACTCAGATACCGGGCGTGTCGCCTGTGGTTGCCGGCGTGATCAATGTTTCGGGCGTGATCTACACCGTGCTCGATCTTAAGCAAATATTCAATCTAAAAACGGACGCGGCGGACGGTCAATATGTCATTGTCATTGAACACGATAAGCTAAAAGTTTGCCTGTTAATTGATCAGATAATCGACTACCGCATCATTTCCGAAAAAGAAATCCAGACCAATTTAACCGGCATTAAAGGCAAACAAAAGAGTTACATTCAGGGGTTGTTAAAAGATTCGACCGTTTTAGTTGACGTGCAAAATATATTAAACGCACAACAACCTCTTTTTAATCAATCAAAATAATCTTAGGAGGCGCTACGATGTTCAAATTGTTTAAAAGGTCATTTAAGGCTCAATTGATCAGCAGCATGGTGGGAATCCTTTTCATTCCCATCATCTTTGGTTGTATTTTCACCTATCGCTATTTTGCCAACGATCATAAAAATGAAACGCAAATAGAATTAAAATGGTTGAGCGACACTAAAAAAGACCTGATTGAAGATTTTTTGAAGAGCCACATCACCTATTTGAATTTGTTGGCCGCAAACAGCGATATTGTTAAAACCTTTTCTAAGGCCACGCAACTCAATTCCGCTCAAAAAAATCGCATTAACAGAATTATCGCCCATATCACCAACCGGGAAAACATCAATGTCTCGTTTATCGAAAGCACAACCGGCGCCATCTTTTACCAGAGCAAGCCTCAAAACGATTTTAACAAATCTGTTTACGAGGCCTCATTCTCCGACTCGCCTTTATCAGAGGCCGTACAAAATGCGACGCAATCCAAAAAATTGAGCATGTCTGATTTTCGATACGATCCTTTTGCCAACGAACCGGTTCTCTTTATGGCCCTGCCCGTGCTAAACAACCGTCGGGAAGTTCTGGGCGTCATTGCTCTGCAAATCCCGCAAAAGTCCATAGATCAAATCTTACAAAGAGGTCTTTCGCTAAAGCCCACACTACAGGTCTATTTAGTGGACAAAAACGGAAACGTGCTGTCCACCGCTGGCTCACAAAAGCAGGGGTTAAGCATTAAAATCAGTCAGTTTACTAATTTTAACACCTGCACCAGAATTTTCGATTTTGCCCAACGAGATGCTTTTGCCTGCGCCTCTCCTGTATCTTTTGCGGCTTTCTCGTCCGGGCAGTTTAAATGGATTGTGGTTTCTCAAATTTTGTACGATCAGTTCAGCGCCCCGCTACGCAATTTGATTATCTTTTTCATCATTCTGTGCACCTTTTTGTTGTTATTTGGTGCGGCGGCAGCTTATGCCGTGGGAAGCCGCGTTTCCAGATCTATTGAATCGGTTATCAGCGATATCCAGCAAATCACAACCGGTAATTTAAATGCGGATATTAAGGTTATTGACGGCGAACATGAGATTGGAAAATTGACGTACAGTCTAAAAAACTTTGTTGACCAATTAAAGGCGCAGCTGCGCGACCTGCTGGAAAATATCAATGTGATCTCTTCCAGCTCCAGCGAAATCTCGGCCACCATTGCCCAGATAACGGCTTCTTCTTCTGAAACGGCAACAGCCATTTCACAAACCGCCAGCAGTTCGGAAGAAGTTTCTCAACTGGCAACATCGTTTAACGAAAAGGCCAAAGAATCTCTGAAAGTCGGCGAAAAAGCGGTGGAGATTACCAACCAGGGCACCGAAGCCTTTAACCAGATCAACCAGGGCATTCAGGAGGTCAAAAAGCAAATGGATCAGGTTTCCGCCATGGTCATCGACCTGAGCAAACAAAGTCAGACCATCGGCGAGATTACAGCGGCCGTTAAAGAAATTGCCGAGCAATCCAACATCCTGGCCATTAATGCCTCCATCGAAGCCACCAAGGCCGGCGAATACGGCAAGGGTTTTGCCGTGGTGGCCAATGAAGTTCGCAATCTTGCCGATCAGTCCAAAAAATCCACGCAGCAAATTCAAAACATTCTGGACACCATCCAGGAATCGATCAGTAAAACCGTTTTACAGGTGGAGCAAACCAACAAAACCATCGACGGCAGCGTTGATTTTGTGCAAAAAGCCTATCATTCAATGACAAATCTTTCATCTTCCATTGAAAGTCTGATCACTGTGCTTTCCGAAATTTCTGATTTTTCCCGGGAGCAACTTGTGGGCACCTCGCAAATTAAAGAGGCTATGGAAAACATCAAAGAGGCCACCACGCAAAACCTGGACGGCATGCACCAGTTAGAAGAGGTGATCGAAGACCTGAAGAAAACCAGCGAAAACCTGAAAAGTATCATCTCCATTTATCAATTGAGTTAGAGGTCCCGATGGATCAGGATTTTGAACGAGAACTTTTAGAAATATTCAAGGCCGAGGCGGAAGATTATTTAACCATTTTAAACGACGGGTTGCTCGCTCTGGAAGAAGGAGCGGATGAGCGCGCCGTCGAAGAGATGTTCCGTACCACGCACAGTTTAAAGGGCGCTGCCCGGGCCGTAAATTTTTCGGCGGTGGAAGAGTTATGCCAGGCCATTGAGTCTCTTTTTTCCAAAATCAAGAACAAGGAGCTTAAGCTGAACGAAGGAATACGGGCGGTATTGAATCGCAGCATCGAACATCTGAACGAGCTGTTAAATCAAAATAATTTTAACGCCTCCTGCGACATCGATATTTTAAAGCAACTGCAGGCCGCCGCCAGCGGCGAAATTAAAGCAGCGGCCAAAGAAAAAGCGCAAAAAAGACCGGCAGCCAGGCCCAAAGCAGCGCAAAAGCCCGAAGCGTCCCGACCGGAAGCAGCCGGGCAAACGCCCGAAAAAACCACCGCTCCAGAGCCCGCCCCCGCCACTCAACCCAAATCAGCGGATGCAGCCCAGGAGACCATCCGAATCTCGTACCAGAAAATCCGGGAACTGTTTACCCAATCGGAAGATCTGATCGCCATTAAAATCAAACAGAAATTTTACATCGATCATATCAATCAACTGTATGACCAGTTAGAAGCGATCGGCAAAAAAAGGAGACAATGGCTCGTAGCGTCCGATTCAGCCGACGCCCTTAATTCCGAACTCTTCAGAGAATTTTCCCTGATCAAAAAACAGGTGGACCTCCTTAAGAATACTTTGGAGAATGATCTGTTTCAAATAACGGCCATGATCGACAAGCACCTGGATGATATTAAGCAGTTGATGATGTTCCCTTTTTCCACCATTACCAATTATCTGGAACGCTCCACCAGGGCCATTGCCCGTGAAATGAATAAAAAAATCGAATTAAAAATTTACGGCAAAGAGGTTGAGCTGGATAAACACACCCTGGAGTTACTAAAAGACCCCCTCATTCATCTGATCAGAAACAGCCTGGATCACGGCATTGAACCGCCGGAAGAACGCCTTATGCGCGGAAAACCAGAAGTGGGTAAAATCACCATTGAAGTGCTGCCTCCGCGAGATCAGAGCATTGTGGTAAAAGTTTCTGACGATGGCCGAGGCCTGGACCTGGCTAAAATCAAACAAAAATCTCTGAAAAAAAACCTGGTCACTCAGGCGGAACTGGACGACATGAACGAAAGCCAGGTTCTCTCTTTGATATTTCACTCCGGTCTTTCCACTAAAGATGAGGTAAGCAAGCTTTCCGGACGGGGGCTGGGGATGGCGGTTGTTCTGGAGAACATCGAAAAGCTGGGCGGCAGCTTAAAAGTAGAAAACTACTATCCCAACGGCTCCACCTTTTACCTGACCATTCCCCTGAGCTTTGCCACCAGCCGGGGGATTTTAATCTACACCAATGACTTTCGGGCGATCATTCCCACCAAATTCGTACGGCTGCCCATGCGGCTGGAGGTTGCTCAATTAAAAACGGTCGAAAACCAACTGGTAGTAAATTTAAACGGACAAAACATCCCGCTCTTTTCTCTTGCTTCTCTTTTAGACATTAAAACTGAAGACAGGGAGACGCCCCAATATCTGAACATTCTTATTCTGCGCCTTGACGAACAGCATGAAATTGCCGTTTCAGTGGATCAGGTTCTTGATGAACGAGAGATCATCCTGAAAAAGCTCAATCCGCCTCTGGAAGAAGTCCGGTTTTTATCCGGCGTAACCATTTTAGGCGACGGTTCGCTTGTGCCGGTTTTGAATGTGCACGATATTTTTGCGGCCTGCTCCGACCGGTTTAAGCCAATGGCCATCAAAAAACAAAAACCAAAACAAATTTTAGTTGTAGAAGACTCCATCACTTCGCGCGTTCTGTTGAAAAATGTTCTGGAATCGGCGGGATTCGAAGTTCAAACCGCCATCAATGGCCAGCAGGCCTGGCAAATTTTGCAAAAGCAAACGTTCGATCTGATCATCTCCGATGTGCAAATGCCGGAGATGGACGGCGTTGAATTGACACGCAAAATAAAAGCCGAACAAAAAATGAAATCAATACCGGTCATTTTACTGACCTCTTTAGGTTCCGAAAGCGACCGGAAAAAAGGCCTGGAAGCGGGCGCCAACGCCTATTTCATAAAACAGGATTTCAAACAAAAATCCTTATTAGACCTCATCCACAAACTAATCGGAACGGAGTGACCGAAAACCATGAATATTCTGATTATTGCGCAATCTATGGTATATGGAACGGTAATCGAACAATCTTTAAAAAAAGAAAAAGACTTTAACGTTTCATTAAGCTTCAACAAAGATCAGCTGGTGCTCAACCAGTTAAGCGCGAAACATACGTTTGACTTTGTGGTTTTCGTCGTTTCAAAAGAAGTGGAAGATTTTGCGGACAGGCTGCACTTTTTACACCAGCTGTTCGGCTGCTCCATTCTGTTGCTAAATGCGGAGAACCTGAAGGCGCCGCGAGATTCCTGGCTTGTGCCCTTTCCCAACTTCCCGCTCAATCCTACGGACGAAAATTTTCTCACAAAAACCAGAGAGCTTATCCAATACATTAAAAACAATCAGGTAAAAGACACGTCGCATTTGAACAACTTCGACAAAACGCCTGCCGGGGATGGGACATTAAGCAAACCGACCTCAATTCATAAAAATCAATTTGAATTAATTGCCATCGGCGCCTCCACCGGCGGCCCGCAGATTTTGAATTATTTATTTAAAAATCTTCCAGGCGACCTGCCAGTACCCATTGTAGTTGTCCAGCACATGCCGGTCAATTTCATCCCCTTATTCATCGAATGGCTCGATGCCGAATCTCCGCTGCACATACAGATTGCCAGAGACGGCGAAAAAACCCAACCCGGCCATGTTTATTTTGCGCCGGGCGATCATCACATGACCATTTCCAGAAATGGAAGGATTAAGTTAATTGACGCGCCGCCTGTACACAGCGTTAAACCCGCTGTTTCTTACCTGTTTAAATCCGTTGCCGAAGCGCTGGGGCCCAGAGCAATCGGCATTTTGCTAACCGGGATGGGCAAAGACGGCGCAGAGGAGCTGGCCTTGATGAAGCAGAAAGGGGCGTTAACCATTGCCCAGAACAAAGAGAGCTGCGTGGTGTTCGGCATGCCGGGCGTTGCCATCAAATTGGACGCCGCGCAATTTATTTTTTCACCCGAACAAATAGTTGAGCAAATAAAAACGATCTTTAATAAATCATAAACGGAGATCAAACGATGCAAAAACAAAATCCCAGAATTTTAATCGTCGAAGATAGCAAAACTCAGGCGCTGCAATTAAAACGCGACCTAAACAAAGAGGGTTATCAAACAACGGTGGCCTATAACGCCATGGAAGCGCTGGAATTGCTCAAAGGGCAAACGTTCGACATCGTAATCAGCGATGTGATTATGCCGGAGATGGATGGCTACGAATTGTGCAAAATCATTAAAAAAGAGTTCCAGGATCCGCCGCTGGCCGTGATTCTTTTAACCGCCCTGCAGGAACCGGAAGACATTATTAAAGGCCTGGCATCCGGCGCGGATAACTTTATTATCAAGCCGTACGATCTGCCGACTTTGATTAACCGCATCGAATACATTCTGGCCAACCAAAAAATCCGCGAATCTAACGGGCCGGAATTAAAGTTCGAGGTCGTCTTTGCCGGCAAAAGGCACACCATCACCTCTCAGCAAATGCAAATCATCGACATCCTGCTCTCATCGTACGAAACCATTCTACAAAAGACGCGCGAGTTAGAACGCGTCAACAAAGAATTAAAAGAAGCCCTGAACGAAATCAAACAACTACACGGCATGTTACCCATTTGCTCTCATTGCCATAAAATCCGCGACGATGAAGGATACTGGCACCGCGTGGAGGAGTACATCGAAGAGCATGCCGAGGTCACCTTTACGCACAGTTTATGTCCCACGTGCCTGGTGGAATTGTATCCGGAATACGCAGACAAAGTAAAAAAACGACAGAGCGATAAAGAGAAATAAATTTTAATCATGGCAAAAAATATTTTAGTTGTTGAAGATAGCCTGGCTCAGCGATTTTTTATTGAAAAGGCGCTTGCCGGAGATGGTTTTAAAATAACGACCGCAGCCAATGGCAAACTGGCCCTTGAAAAAATTCACGAGCAGAAACCGGACCTGATTTTAAGCGATATTATGATGCCCGAGATGAACGGCATGGAACTTTGCAAAGCGGTTAAATCTCATCCTCAACTTCAAACCATTCCGGTGGTATTGATGACCACCCTGAACGAGCCAAAAGAAATTATCAAAATCATAGAATGCGGCGCCGACTACCTGTTTTTGAAAGAATTTGAACCGGGCGCGCTGCTTTCGTTTGTGAACGATGCGCTGCAAAATGAAACCGTTGCCGGGCAAACCAATCCGCAGGTTATTCTCACAAGCATCTACCTGGGAGATACGCACGAGATTTCCACCAACAACCGGCAGCTATTAAATCTTTTGCTTTCTGCCTACCGCAGCGCCCTGCAGGCCTACCAGCGTTACTACCAGTATAAGTTCGAGGTAAACAAATTACAAAAAGAGCTGCAATCCCGCAGCAAAAAAAACACGCCGACCGATTACGCTCTTTTAAAATCATTTGTCAATGAATTACGCACGCCTCTGAACAACATTTTGCACATCGTTGATTTGCTAAAAGAATCTGACGACAAAGCCGAACGCGAGTTACAGACTCAACTCGCCGGGCTAAATTCCGATCATCTGCTTTCCATTTTAAACGACCTGCAAAAAGCGCTGGATTACCATGAAAAAGGCGACGATCTTCCCATTCACGAAACGGATTTCAACATTCGCGACTGTATTGAAGACGCGCTTTCGCCCTTTGTTGTTCAGACCGGCGAAAAACAGATCGAACTACTCTTACGCATCCATCCCGAAATCCCTTTGTTCATACATCACGATCCCAATTACTTAAAACATCTGGCTTTTGTGATTATGGATGTCCTTTTCCAGAATCTTTCGCATTGCAACATAATAATTAATATAGAACCCGTTGAGGAGCGGCGAATTAAATTTTTAATATCCTTTCCGGCCAACGATAACATTTCAGATTATTTTTCCAGGCTCATCCATCCAAACGGTCAATCTGCGCATCAAAGCGGTGATACCGGTATCGATTTTGTGAACTATTGTATTGCCAAACTGGATTACAAAATCGCCTTAAAAAAAGAACAGGCGGAGACTCAGCAAATTGAAATTTTAATTCCCTTTTCTACGGCAAGTCAAAAGCCTGCCGCGCCTGGCCCCGAAACAGACGTTGATCTAAGCTCGATTCGCGTACTGGTTTATTCCGACCAGTGGATGAGCGGCCTTGTGCTGGAAGAGTTACTGCGGCAGTGGAAAATAGATGTTAAAGTAACCGGAGAGCGCCAGAAACTTAGTAAGTTATTAACTCAGGCTGCACGGGCTAAAAATCCGTTTAACCTGCTGCTGATTGACGCGCGTCCTGACAACGACTTTCATTTTGAGCTGGCCGAACAGGTGCGCGCCGCCAGCCAGGGCGCCGCGCCGCAAATCATATTGCTGACCAACTTTGGAAAACCCGGAGACGCCCGGCGCTGCCTTGAAAGCGGCATTGCAGCCTTTTTGTTAAAACCGATCCGCTCCAGAGAATTGCTAAAAACTATCCGCACTATTGTCAGCGGCGCAAAACCGGAGAACACTTTGATTACGCGCCATACGTTAAAGGAATCGGAACCTGCTTTAAAAGTGCTGGTTGCCGAAGACAACCGCGTGAACCAGAAGTTGATGATCTCCATTTTAAAACGCGCCGGCTTTCAGGTGGAGCTGGCCAGGAACGGTAAGGAAGCCGTGGAACTTTTTAGACAGAAACCATTTGATCTGGTATTGATGGATATGCAAATGCCGGTCATGGATGGCTACACGGCCACCAGAGAGATGCGAAAATTAGAAGAAGAGAGCGGCAAACACACGCCCATTTTTGCCCTGACCGCCAGCGATGACGCCCGCGAAATCGAGGGCGCCCTTAAAGCCGGCGTGGACATGGTTTTGCGCAAACCGTTAAATCTGAATTTACTGAAAGAAAAGCTGACGGCTTTTACGGCAAATGGGAAAATTGAGAAAAACTAACCGTGCTCCCCCCTTAAATTTACAGCCATTGATCCTCTGTGCAGCGCGTTTGTTTTTAAACACCTTTCTCGTTTTTAACATCGGCTTGAAAGGGATACTTTTTCAACATCCACAGCCAGACCAGAATCCCGGCCGCAAAAAGTATCAGAAACAACGCCAACACTGCCCACTGCGGTTGAAATGACAATTCTTCTACTCTGAAATAAGGTCCAAGATACGAATCGCGTAAAATATCGCGCATAACGATCATCATGACCAGAACGATAAAAGTAATAAAGGAGATGGCCGCTACCGGCGCCTGTAACACCTCGCCTTTTAATTTGCGCGACATCATAAAAATGGTAAGCAGAGTCAGTCCCATACTCAGCACTAAAAGGATGGAGGCGGCCATATTTTTGCCCATAAACAGTAGCATTTGTTCGCGGGGCAGGGCAACTAAAAACCAGCTGCCCACCACAAACTGGGCCATGGTGGCAAACATAAACCAGCGTCCGCCATGTTTAATTAAAAAGGCGGCGAATTCCGGCTCTTTCTTCCTCTTTAAATATCCAATCACGGCCACAAACAATCCGCCAATGGCCAGCGCCCCGATGATAAAATGTAGAAAACGCGGAATCAACGTAGCGTCGTCTAAAAACAAATGAGCGCCTGCAGGTTGTTCAAAATATTTTTCCGCCCAGTACTGCGGTTGCATGTACAAAAGAACGTTAGTGGTGTAAATAAGGGCGATGAACATAATCAACGCCACACTTAAAATTAAAATCGGCTTTTTAAATTTTTCCTCTTTTTTAAAGGAAACAAAATAAAATCCGTAATAAGCCACGGTCAGCAAGATGATGATGGAAAACCACACCCAACCGGAAATAATGGTGGCCGTGTACAAGTATGGCCCGTAAAGCACCTGTGCAAACAACAGCGGGGCCACGCCAAGGGTGATGGTGGCCGGCAGAAGATTGGGTATTTTACTCTTTAAGTTGTCGTACAATTTCTGGTACATTTCGTTCTGTATTTTAAATTTTGCAGCCAGAGCAATGACCGCAACGCCCATCATCATGTTCATGGCCAGGATGTGCAGCAAAAAAGTTACCATCAACAGTAGCTTAAAAAGCCAGAAAGGACCGGGGATGGGATTGGGATCTATGATTGGAATAATATCGTGGACGTTCATAATTCCTCCGAAAAATTTTATCGATTTTTCAACCACTCATACAGGGTTTGCTTTTGCTGCGGGCTCAACTTCAGGGCCGGCATTTGCTCCATCAGGTCAGGTAAATTATCCAGTATTTCCATGGCCTCTTCCTTTTCCAGTTCCTTAAAAAACTCCACGGCCGGCTCATCCGCAGCGCTCCGGTGGCAAACCCCGCAGTAGCTGGCGTACAGTTTTTGCCCGTCTCTTAGCGACAGCGGTTTTACCTGTGTGGTCAGGTTCGCCAGGTAGCGCGCCAGGGCCAGGCGTTCCTGATCGTTTCCGGCAAAGGGTGGCATCATTCCCCTGCCCATCAGCTCAATGCCGCGCAACATTTCGGCAATGACCGTCTCATCCCATTGATAGGTTTCGATGTACTGTTTTACGCCGCGATAAGCCTCCGTTGTATGGCAGCTCATACACTGCAGACGGAAAATTTCTTTTCCGACCTGTTCCATATTCTGTTCGTTGATTTCGCGCTGCTGAACCCATTTGGCTGTCTGCAACATTCCTTTTTCTTGCAGGTTTTCCGTGTTAAACCCGTCGTCGCCGGGTATGGGCCTGACATACAGCGAATTGCCGTAAACATAATCGTAAATAACATACGGTTTGCGAATGGCTTCGCGCACAAACTCAAACGACCACATGGTTACAAATGCGGTAAGAGTAATGACAACGGCAAAGGCAAACGGCAAACGGGCCGCTTTTAAATAGGCCAGTGCCGCAAGCACAAATGTCAGTACGGCGAAAATAATCATCAACTTTAAGTAAAAGGTCGCGGTGGGCATTACTCCCCTGGCGTACAACCAGACATCCTCAGGAATGGCGCCCCGGTACCACCAGGCAGAAAGCGCTACCAGAATAAAAGCGGGAATTACCCAGCCCAGACTCCATTTCACAATTTTAGCGCGTAAGACTTTGTCTTTTTGCAGGGTAGCCGTAAACAGGGCGTAAATTCCGGCTAAGGCCAGAGAAAATAAAAAGCGCGTAAATAAGGAAGGCCAGTAGGTGGGATTAAAAAATCCGTCCCAGAAATTGTGCGTTTGCAGCCAGTCGCCGGGCGTAAGCATAAAACTGACCATACCATTAATCACCACCATACTCATAAACGCCGTGACAAAATAAATCCAGCCGTAAATGAGATGAAGTTTTCGCTCCACTTTCTGCCAGCCGTACAGGTAAAGCAAGGCGGCTGTAATTTCAAGAAAAAAGAAAACCCATTCGATGGCCCAGCCCCAGACAAAGATGTGAATCAGATTGCTGGTGGCTGTGGGTTGAATAAGGCCAATGGTAAACCAGATGCCAACGCCGGTTACCGCGCCAAAGACCACCGTAACCAGCACAAAAAAGCGCGTATGCTTTTTGAGCCATTCTAACAAGCGGGCATCGTTTTCCCGATAGGCTTTGTGTTCGGTTAGCACCAGAAAAAGACCGCCGCCAACCGCAAAATGCGACACAAAAACATGCACCACCGATACAACGGCCATTACAAGGCCAGAGCCAAAGGCGACTTCCCACACCGGATAATTCATGCGCCCTCCACATGAAAAGTTTAACAATTTTTTCTAAAAAAATAATAGGCATTATTTTAATAAAATTCAAATATCAAAAGATAAAAAAACTAAAAAAAAGTAAGAATGGGAAATATAGAGGGAAAGAGTTTAGAGTGTAAGAGGTAAAGAGTCATCGGCCGGTCATTCTGAATGGAGGGGCTGTCCCAAAAGTCAAAGACAATGTATTTTTATAAATTATTTCTTTCCCTCACCCCCTTTAATTCCCCCTCTCCCGATTTTCGGGAGAGGGGGCAGGGGGTGAGGGCTAATGTAAGATTTTCCATGATTTTAAATAACTATGCATTTAATTTCGCTTTTGAACCACCCCCGGAGTGAAGTATCCATACGGTTGAATGGTTAAATAATTAAACAGGGGAATGGGTGAAAGTAGGCTATAATGCCTTACAGCGTTAAATGCCGAAGGTCCTACTATTGTATGCTTTTATGGGGGATCTGAAGGTCTTCCCGCCATATCTTAAATTGTTGCTTTTAGGCTGCTTTATTGGATTTTCTATTGCCTTCTATGTATAGGCTATCATCTCTTACTAATGCAAAAATGATGGCTAATATCTTTCTGAATAAGACCGTTAAAGCCCTGGCGCTGCCCATCCCTTTCTACCTTTGGGCCTTTTTTTCTTTTTTACTGCGACTATTGCGCTTGATATGCATCGGATTTAGCTGGACAATCTCATATCCCTTCGGTGTAGATAAAAAATGAGCGCAAAACAATATCTATCCATGGATTCCACGCCCAATAAGCACTTCTTAAGACCGTTCTTTGCTCTGAAGCTTTCTACTTTTTCTAAAAAATATTCGAATTCTTTACCTGTTTAAAAAACTTAAATACTTCTAACTCCCGACCATCTTTGGTTCGTGCATAACCGTAATTAAATTTTTACTCGCTGTTGCGCTGCCACAGGTGTTTGGCAATCGAATTCATTTGCCTGCTTTTCCCAGCGCTCTTAACAACAGGGGATGCATTTTTTCTTTTTCCGCGGGTACCACCTGCGCATGGCGGATGCGGTAGGCCAATTCGATAGAAGTGCGTGCATCTTCGATACCATATCCGCCCCCGGCCAGGATATCGCGATAAACAACCGTGTGCAGATCTGTAAATCCGCCGGAAAATTCCATTTCCTCATTATCGATCAAAATACTGCGGTAAGTGCGCTGCCCGGCCTGCACTGCCTGCGGCGGCAAATCGTTTTTGTCCAGCGAAAGGAACCAGCGCACGTAAGCGCGTTCCAGTTCAATAAAACCGCCCACCTTCTTTCGATCCGAATGATGTACTTCCAGATGCTGCACTCTACCAAAAATCCAGCTCAACATGTCAAAAAAATGGATGCCAATATTGGTTGCCACGCCGCCCGATTTTTCGATGTTTCCCTTCCAACTATAAAAATACCACTTGCCGCGCGAAGTAATGTACGTTAAATCGATAGGATACTTTTTATCCGCGGGCGCTTTCAAAATCCGCTCGCGTAAGTCTTTAATGGTCTGATGCAATCGCAACTGCAACACATTGTACACCCGATGCCCTGTTTCCTCTTCCAGCTCGGCCAGGGCGTCTAAATTCCACGGATTGAGCACCAGCGGTTTTTCGCAAATGGCGTCGGCATCCACACGCAAGGCAAAGCGAATGTGGGCGTCGTGTAAGTAATTTGGTGAACAGATGCTTACGTAATGTATCTCATCGCCTTTGTTGATACGGCGCAATTTTTCCACATGGCGATCAAAACGTTCAAACTCAACAAAAAAATCAACATCATCAAAGTACGAATCCAGAATGCCAACCGAATCTGCAGGATCCGTTGCGCAGACCAATCGGTTTCCGGTTTCTTTAATGGCTTTTAAATGACGTGGAGCGATATAACCGGCGGCCCCTATAAGTGCAAAGTTTTTCATCTATCCTCCTGATGCCTTCCATACAAATGATTTCCGTTTAATCAAACTTTTTCAAATTTTGAAAATGATGCGTTTGACTTAAGAATCTAAAAATACATGCCTTTTGAATATAATGAATCACCTCAAAAATAACAAGCATTACGCACAGCGAATTTCAGCCTTTTTAGGATACTTCCTTCTAAAGATCTAGTACCTCCCTGGAGGCTGTTGCATGGGGGGGGGGAGGAATTAATGTTTATATTCTCCGATATTGATAATTTTTTCTCATTCTTAAACGTTGGGCAAAATATAGAATTAAAAATGCCAAAATATTCTTTGAAAATAAAATTAATAGATCATCTTTTTCTTGTGATGCTTTTATAAACGCTGCTAAACGTTTCCCTAACATATTTTTAAATAGAACATTAATATTATGCCCAATACACATTAACGTAAATTCACTACGAACATTATTAAGACCAGATAAGGAAAATCCACGATAGCCTAAATTATGCTTCAAATTACCAAAAACAGGTTCAACTGTCACCGAACGCTTCTTTAGTCGTTCCTGCGCCGCTGAAGTTTGTAACTTTTTCGCCATACGTTCGCAATAACTCTCATTAACTGAACGATGGATTTGCTTAACTTTCTTTTTACTGGAAATGCATAAATTAATTAAGGGACAGTCCTGACAATCATTGGAACGATATACGATCCGTTCGCTATTCCTCTCAACTGGAAAAAGCTTCTTACCCGCCGGACATTCATAGTAATCTCCCTGTTCATGATACACAAAATCACTTCGTTTTAGTTTTCTTTCTTCTTTTTGCAATTCTTCCTTGGAGGTCGGTGTCTCCTTTATCGAACGATTGGATAACTGGGGATCGGCTATTACGGCATCGATCTGCTTTTCTTCCAATTCTTTTAGGTCTGTGCTATTGTGATAACCGGAATCGGCCGTGTAAGATCGCTTATCATCTGAACCAAGATTCTTCTCTACTTGTTCTTGAATCGGTATGAATTGACCCTGGTCGTTGGGCTGGCTTACGACTTCATGAGCTACTATTAAATGACTGGACATATCTACGCCTAATTGTGCGTTATAGCCCGGTCCATCCACCGAAGGCATCATGCGGGCATCCGGCTCTTTTACATTTATTTGATGTCTTGAACGGTGTTCTGATTTGAGCTGTTTCTTACGCTCTTTCAATTGGGCTTTACGTTCTAATATCTCTTTCTCTAAGCGCTCAAGCCGTTCTTTCTCCGCTCGAAGAGTTTCTAAATCTAATTCATCCGTGGCCCCCTGTTCTACAAAATTACAGCGCTGCATGTATTGCTTGATCTCTGCTCTTAACTTCTCTATACGTTTGTCTAATTGATCCTCAGTGTAGCCATGACGCTTACTGCTGTGCGCTTTGATTTTCGTGCCATCTATGGCTATCTGGTTGAAACTACTTATGCCTTCGGCCTGGGCAATTAAAAGTATCTCTACAAAATATTGGTCTAATAAATCCAAATGTGCCTTGCGAAAACGACTTAATGTACTATGATCCGGATGCTGATTCCCAGTGATATAAATGTAGCGCGTATCATATTTACACAATTCCTCCAGCTTACGGGTGCTGGTAATGCCGTTACTATAAGCATAAAACCATAAGGCAAGCATCATGTCTGGGGCATAAGAATCACCGCCTTGTGAACTATAACGGGAATAAAGTGCACTTAAATCAAGGCGCGAAACCAACTCCACTACAAATCGACTCTTTGGATCGTCTCTGGCAAAATCTTCCACACTATAGCCAAAGAGATTCATTTGTGAGCGATTATAAGTAATAAAACTCATGGAATTCCTTTGTTATTACTTGTTTTATCTGTCGCCCAGAATTTACAAATTTTTTGAATTTTACTCAAACTGAATTTGCAACAGCCTCCCTGGCGGGATTTGAAAATTTTTGTGCTGCTGGATTGGTTGAATGGTTGATTAGTTGAATGGTTGAATGGCAACTGTCCACTTTCAGCGCTCCCTTCTCCCAGACTTTTATTCTTGGAAAAGGAGATCAAGAGGGGGAGGGCAACTGAAACTATTTTTAATTTTAAACATTCTTTGCGCCTTTGTGACTTCACTGTGTTCTCTGTGGTTGTTTTTATCCCTGCGAAAATGTTTTTGATCGCCGCCTCGCCGCCCTGGATAAAAAAGACGCGCTTCATGGGGAGATTTCTTGTTTCTACTCCTATTTTCCTTTATATTTGATAATTCACAAAACTACACTGGAGATTGCATGTTCGGCCTGGAAATTCTCGCTAAAATTCTCAAAATTTTACGCTCGGATGATACGCCGGCGCAAATTGCCGTGGGCTTTAGTCTGGGCATGATTTTGGGATTGACGCCGTTTTTCACGCTACACAATGTGTTGGTAATTTTAATCGTGATCATCTTTAAGGTGAATCTGGGCAGCGTCATTTTTTCGTTTGCCCTGTTTAGCGGTCTGGCTTATCTGTTAGATCCGCTTTTTCACAGCCTGGGTTATTTTCTGTTAGTGGATGTTCCCGCTTTACATGGGCTGTGGACTTTCTTTTATCAATTTCCGATTATTGCCCTGAGTCGCTACAACAACACTGTGGTAATGGGCAGCCTGGCCGTAAGCCTGCTTTTATTTTTGCCCGTGACATTTGGCGTTAAACTCTTTGTCATTTACTACCGCAAAACGCTCGACCCTAAAATTCAGCAGTTAAAAATTGTTCAGTTACTTAAATCAACTAAATTTTATGCGATTTACAAAAAAATACAGGCGGTGAGGCAGGGATGATACGCTGGAAAGGTGTTATTTTGTTAGCGGCGCTGGTCGTTTTGTTTTTAGCGCTCAGCATGATCTTTACCGATCGCTGGCTGGAAGCCAAACTGGAAGCAAGCGGCAGCGCCCTTGTGGGAGCCAGGGTTGAAATCGACGATCTCGATTTTTCATTTTTTGGTTCGCATCTAAAATTCAATGGATTGCGCGTGACCAATCCTCGCAACACCATGCGCAACCTTTTTGAAACAGGCGCCTGCGAGCTCAACTTTGAATTCTGGCCTTTGCTTTCTAAAAAAATCATTGTAGAAAACTTTCAGATAAGTGATTTTAAAACCAATACGCCTCGCCAGACGGACGGCGCGCTACCTGAAAAGCCGATTGGTAAAAAAAAGGCAGACAATATCATCAGTAAATCATTAAAACGCGTGGCGCAGAACATGGAACAAAACGCAGGTCTTTCATTAAGCGACGCTCGCGCTAAAATAAACGTCGATAGCCTGATCCGCCTGCTCCAGTTTGAATCGCCGCGCAAAATTGATTCGCTGCAAAAGGCGTTAAATCAATCTTTTGAAAAATGGAACAAAAAGTTAAAAAACGCCCGCTATGAGCAGGATTTTAAAGAACTCGAAGCGCAAATTAAAAAGCTTGATATTAAAAACATCAAAACCTTAAAAAGCCTGCAAAAAACGCTGAGCACATTGAATAGCGTAAAGAAAAAAACCGCCTTACTTTCCGACTCCATCCGCGCCACGGAAACCGCCCTGCAAAAAGAGTTGCAGAGTCTGCAAACCAGTGTGGCGCAGGTTGAGCGCTGGATTGAACAGGACTACCGACGGGCGCTTTCCAGAGCCCGTATTCCGGAAATTACGCGCCGTAATATCGGTCAACTGCTGTTCGGCAAAACTCTGATCCATCGCCTGGAAAATTATTTGAGCTACGTACAAACCGGCCGCCGTTATCTAACCCGATTGAAATCGGACGCGCCTAAAAAGGAAAATCCGCCGCGCTTTAAAGGCCAGGATATCTATTTTTACTCGCCCCATGGACGGCCCGATTTCTGGATCAGGCAAATACGCCTTTCCGGGCAAACGCACGACGACCTTCAGCTGGCCGGGCAAATTTTAGACATTGTTTCCGATCAGCGTTTTATCCACCGCCCGACGGTGATTAAAATTTCCGGGCAAAGCGCCGGCGACCGATCCTTCGTTTTAAATGGCAAACTGAACTATCTCAAGGATGTACCCCACGAAACATTTGATTTGCTTTATCAGGGATTTTCTTTGGACAACACGCAAATTAGCGACTCGCCTTATTTTCCTTTTACGGTAAAAAAAGGCCGCGGAACGCTAAAAGCACAATTGACGCTTAGCGGCGACACGGTAAAAACGGAAATCCGCTTTTTGGCCACAGGGCTCGAACTGACGCCCACTGCAAACCAAAAACTCAATTACGCCCAGCAATTGACGCTGGACGTTTTTCGCAGCCTTAAAACACTTACCATCAAAGCAAAAATCAGCGGACAGGCCGGTCGCTGGAAGATACAGCTAAATTCTAATGCGGACGAGGCGCTGGCCCGACGACTCAAAGAGAAATTAAGCGCCGAAGCGGAAAAGGCCAAAGCAAGATTGGAAGCCGAAATTAAAAAGAAAACCGATCCTTCTAAACAGCGGTTCTTAACTTTTGTCGCCCGCCACCAGAAAGAGCTGGAAAAACAATTGCAAAAATATGAAAGCGAATTGCGCAAAGTAGAAGCAGAATTAAAAAAACGGGAACACGAAATCAAACAACGCATCGAAAAAGAAAAGAAAAAAACAGGCAAAAATGTGCAAGAAAAATTGAAGAAGTTGTTTAAATGACACTAAATGAATTTCATGAATTATTAAACAAGCATTCCATCGTTGTTGGTTATTTTTCTACGGAATCGTGCAACGTTTGCAAGGTTTTGCGGCCACAGGTGCAGCAAATCTGCGAGCAATTCGACATTGTTCATTTCGAATATGTGGATATTGAAAAAGCCCCGGAATTGAGAGGCCAATTTCTGGTATTCAGCGTGCCGACCATTATTATTTTTGTGGATGGGCGCGAATATAAACGTCTTAACCGTTACATGTCGCTGCAGGATTTTGAAGATGAATTAAAGCGCATGGTTGCCTATTAAATCTCAACTGCGGCCGTGAGTAGGGGCGAAGGTTTTCCATCAGTATTTTTTCATTGGCCATGTTTTCTTTGCAAGCAATTTTTTACTCCACCGAGTCTTCTTGTCGCTCAAAATATTTAAAACCTTATTGTCCAGTAAATACTGCAAACTGCTCTTTTAGTTTATTCCAATATTTACTATATTTTCCCAGTTAAAATTAACAGGCCCAAAAGAATGGAAAAGAAAGACGACATCTATTCCCGCCCGCTGGAACAAATCAGCGGCTTCACCTTTGATGAGACGGTGGCGCGCGTCTTTTCGGATATGATTCGCCGCTCCGTGCCCGGTTACAACGAAATTTTACAGGGCATCAGCCTGCTTACGGCCTATCATGTTCAGCCCCATACGCGCTGTTACGACCTCGGGAGTTCGCTGGGGGCCGCCAGCCTGGCCATGAGCAACGGCATTACCAGGCCGGGCGTTCGGATTGTTGCGGTTGATAATTCGCCGGCCATGATCCGCGAAAGCAAGCAATATTTAAAAAACGCCAATACGCCCGTTCATTTAGTTTGCGCCGATTTTCGTCACATAAAGATTGTCAATGCCTCTGTGGTGGTTTTAAATTTCACCTTACAATTCCTTCCACCGGAAGAACGCTCCTCTGTCCTGCAAAAAATCTTTGAGGGCCTGACTTCCGGAGGCATCTTAATTATTTCCGAAAAAACCATCTTTGACGACAATGAAGAGCAGGCTTTTCAAGAAGCGCTCCACCTGGCTTTTAAAAAAGCGCACGGCTACAGCAACCTGGAAATCAGCCAGAAACGCAGCGCTCTGGAAAATGTGCTTGTGCCGGAACCTTTTAATACACACAAACGACGTTTGCTTACCCTTGGTTTTAGCAAATGTTACCAGTGGTACCAGAATTTAAATTTTATTTCCATGGTGGCTATTAAATGATCGACTACACCGCTTTTCTGGATTTGCTTACAGAGTTTGAAGAAATCCCCCGCGCCTGGAAAGACACGCTGGCGCAACAAATTAAACGGGCCTTACAGCCGGCAGGCAACCGGGACATCGCCGGGTGGGAAGAGATCATCGCCCATTTACCCTCCGCCCGCCCTTCGCAAATCGCTTTAAACAGAGCGGTAATTCAGATCGGGAAAAAAGACGATCTGGACGACCAGACCAGAGACCATCTTGAAAAATTGTTGCGACGCCTGCACCCCTGGCGCAAAGGGCCTCTTTCTTTTTTCGATATATTCATTGACACCGAATGGCGTTCCGATTGGAAATGGGAGCGCTTAAAAGACCATATCGAACCGCTGCGGCAACGTCTTGTTCTGGATGTGGGCAGCGGCAACGGATATTTTTGCTGGCGCATGCGCGGAGCCGGCGCACGGCTGGTCATCGGCATTGATCCTTATTTAAAATATGTGTACCAGTTTGCCGCCATGCAAAAATACATCAACGACCCGGCTGTACAGGTTTTGCCCCTGGGCATCGACGACCTACCTGAAAGCTTACAATGTTTTGACACGGTCTTTTCCATGGGCGTGCTTTACCACCGACGTTCTCCTTTTGATCATCTGTTCAAACTCAAAGGATTGCTTAAATCTGGCGGGCAACTGGTGCTGGAAACGCTGGTTATCGAAGGAGAAAACGGGCAGGTATTGGTGCCGCAAGGCCGCTACGCCAAAATGCGCAACGTCTGGTTTATTCCGTCTGCGCCTACCTTGCAAAACTGGCTAAAACGAGCGGGCTTTCATGATATTCGCTTGATTGATGTTAGCCTAACGACGACTGACGAACAGCGGTCAACAGATTGGATGCAATTCGAATCGTTGCCGGATTTTTTAAATCCCGCAGATAATAAATACACCATTGAAGGCTATCCGCGTCCCCGGCGCGCCATATTTCTTGCAAAACGTCCCTGAGTTCTATTCCATTTCGCCCACGAACTGCAGAACAACGCGCCGCTGACGACTGGTATTGTCAAAATCCAGAAGAATAATCTGCTGCCAGGTTCCCAAGACCAGCTGGCCGTCGATTACCGGAACGGTAAAGGATGTGCCGGTCAGGGTAGATCGCAGGTGGGCGTAACCGTTTCCATCGTGCCAGGTGTCGTCGTGATGGTAGCGGCGGTTCATGGGCGCAATCTTTTCCATCATCTCAGGAATATCCTGCAGCAATCCCGGTTCGTATTCGACGGTGCTGATGGCCGCAGTGGAACCGTTAATAAAAATTAAAAGTTGTCCCTCTTTAAGATGTTTTTCTTTGACAAATTGCCGCACCTGAGGCGTGATGTTGATAATATCGTTAAAGCCTTTGGTACGTACTTCTACCCAACCATGGCAAACAGAAACGGGCATCCGGCTTCCTCCGTCAAAATGTACATGAAGGTTGGCTGAATATAATTAAATAATGGACAGAAATCTAAAAATTTTAGCGGATCATTTTAAAAGTCTGGCCAGAATAATCCCCAGAATCAACCACAGGGGGATGGAAAAAATCAAAGCCCAGATGATGCCGTTAGCCGTTTTGAGAGAACTGGCCATCCCTTTGCGTTCCAGCGCCCGATTAATTTTAAGCCGCACCTCTTCAATATGAAACGGTTTGGTCAGATAATCGTAAGCGCCTTTTTTTATGGCATCAACGGCTGTTTCAATGGTGGGGTGCGCGGTAATCATGAGGAAGACAACCTTGCTATTCATCGCCTTTACGCGTTTCAAAAGCTCAATACCATCCATTTCTGGCATGTACAAATCGGACAGCACCACATCGATCCGCTCATTTTTGATGATCTCCAGCGCTTCTTTACCACTCGCGGCCACGTGTGGTACGTAATCGAGACTTTTTAAAACATTGTAAAGTGTATCCCGCACTTCTTGCTCGTCATCAACAACCAGGATATGTCTTGTTTCACTCATTGAATTTTACCCCATTCATTATTTTTCCCAATTACAGTTATCGGTTCATTTAGTAATAAGGTTTAATTTTTTTACGGACAATTTTTCTTCTTTTTTAAGTAAGGTAAGGTAATCTTCCATGGCCATCCATTCAAATTGTTTTAATAAACGCTCCAGTTTATTAAAGTTGCGTTTAATTCTTCCGTAATGGCGTAAACTTTGAAGCCTACCCAATGGCACGCGCGGCTGATCGGAATCGAACTCCCAGGGATGCATGTAAATAATGGCCGGGTGGCCTTCCCGATTAAATTTTTTAATGGCGTATTGCGTAAACCACAGGGGCAGCAACCGCAAATATCCTCCGCCGCCAAAGGGGATGTTTTTATTGCCAATACGGATGGTTGGCATGGGAAATTCAACAATAGGTTTGCCCCCTGCGCTTTCGAAGATAAAGGGCGTGCGGGGGGCGTGCGGCATGCCGTAACGATCGTGCCAGATAGGATAGATGGATGAATCGTACTCCAGATTGTTTTGAGCCAACACATCAAAAGCCCATAAGTTCTGCCCGGTGATGGAGAACGTCGGCGCGCGGAATCCTTTGACGCGCACACCGGCAATATCTTCCAATACACGTATGGACTTCTTCAGATCCTGGTCAAAACTATCCGGGCTCATCTTCGTCACCATGCGATGCGCATAGCTGTGAGAAGCGATCTCATGACCCGCGGCCACAATCTTTTTTACAATCTGAGGATTCTGTTCCGCCACCCAACCCAGAACAAAAAAGGTGGCGCGCGCCCGATGAACATCGAATGCTTCCAATAAGCGCTCGATTAACGGTTCGAGGCGCTTTTTTTGATCGGGCCAGGAATCCATTGGAAATTGATTTTGTAAAGCTTCGGGATGGAACCACTCTTCCACATCAACGGTCAATACATTTTTCATATTAAACAGATCTCAGCGTTAGTGATAGATTAAAAAGTTAGTTGCGGCGCGATTGTAATTTTACAAACGCCCGCGGCGACTGCCCTTTTCGGTTTTTAAATGAACGACTGTAACTGGACAGTTCACTATACCCTAACATCCTGGAAACCTTTTTTATTTCCAGCCCCCAGTCTAAAAATAATAAATTCTCGTAGTAATTCAAAACGCGCTGCATAAAACTACGAAAGGACTGGCCCGTTTCTGCCTTAAAAATCTGGCTGAAATAACTGGGCGTAATTTGTAAAAAATCGGCGATGTGGAAAATATCACACTTCTCAAACTCAGAGGTTTCGATGTATTGAAGCACCTTTTTCATCCTCTCGGACAAATTGTCGAAATCGATGCCCAGTTCTTTGTAGGGCAACCGACGCCAGTGCATTTTGAGCATGCGCTTAACCAGTTGCCTCAAATGCCATTTGCGTTCATCTCCGACAATCAAATAAAGATTTTTTTGCGGTAGCTCCCGCGCCATGTCGTCCAACATTAAGGAATGATTGTAAAAAACAAGGGGGAATTTGGGATACTGCTTACGATAGATTTCCAGCCTGGTTAATGTTTCCGAATTAAGCCGATTACTAATAAAAAAAAGCGCGTCGAAGGAAACGGTATTATTATTCCCGGACGACGGTTTTTGAACCAAAAGCTCCACCTCGCCAAACTCTGAAAAAACAGCGCGACACTCGTCCAACAAGAAGCGTTCATCAATATCCACAAGAATTTTGTACATAAACAGAGCTCATCTTGGTTAATTTAAACCAATTTTACATAGAAGTGAAGTTAATTATTGTGACTTATGCAACTTAATCGAATGATTTTTATTAAGAAATATTCACTGCGTGCGCCGGCCTGCACGCCTTTTGTTGCGCTACCGCAACACCACGCCGAAAAATAAATTTTTTATGACCAGAACATCCCTTACCTGAGCGATTATCCTTCAATTCAAAAAGAATAAACTGCGCCTGCAATTATTTGGACAATTGCCATCGCCGCGATCAATCTCCCCGTACATCAGCGCGGGAGCGACCATCGAGGCCTTTATTGAAAATTCTTCCCAAAAAAACTCAGCGAATAATGATCAATTTGCCCCGATAATTCTTTTTATCTGTTTTTATGTGATAAAAGTAGATGCCCGAACGAACTTCGTGTCCGGCTGTATTTTTTACATCCCAGCGAAAAACCGCTTCGTTAATCTCCTTTTTAAAAACCAGTTCGCCCAGCAAGTTTAATATGGTGATGGTAGCGTTACCGTTTAAATTGGTAAAATAGATGCCGTCTCCCGCATCGGGATCGCTTTTGCGGTATGGAATGGGGAAAACATTAACGCCCGTGACCGGTTTTCCTGTTGTAAAAACCGAATCCGGATTGACGATCACATTGCCATTTTCATCCAGCGAAACGATTCTGAAATGATAGGTCTGGTTGGGCTCCAGGTCTTTAAGCGTAACCTGGTGTACTCTGGTAAATTCCGCTTCCATTTCGCTGCGCTGCTCGAAGCTGTAATCCAGGCTGTATTCGATATAGTCCCGCGTGGGCATGCGCGAGTTCCAGCTAAAATAGATGACCGTTCCGCTGCCAAAGGAATTCACGTCTATTTTATCTTTTACGGTTTTTGCCAACACTCTGACCACAAAAATGGCAACCGCCTGCGCTCCGGCCCGGTCGGTTACTCTTAGCATAAACGTTTCGTTGCCGTGGAATCCCTGCGGGGCAAAAAACGTGGCGCGAAAACCGTTTTCGGTTAAATAATATCCGATGTAGCCATTGGGATTGTTTAACAACTCGATGTTTGCCAGGTCGTCGTAGCCGTCCGCATCATACAAATATTCTTTAAGATCAAAGGAATAATAGGTTCCGGCCAGCATGGTCTGGTCGGGAATGGTCTTCAATTCCGGCGGATCGTTTATCGGTCGCACATAGACTTTTAATGTGTCAAAATCAAAATAACCATCGGGATCGGTCGCCTTAAAGACGACTTCCTCTTCTCCCCACCAGTCTGGCGCCGGTTGCAGGGTCGCTTCTTTTGAGGTCTGATCCAGTTGAACGCTGACATTTTGCCCCGGGAGAATTTCCCAATTGATATTTTCTTTATCCGTGTCCGGATCATCGACCTTATCGCTCAGGCTCAGCTTGCGCCAACGATCTTCATCGATGTGAAGCGTATCCAGATTCACAATGCGCGGCGCCCGGGCCAGATTCTGCCGATAGACCAGCGTCTGAATACTGTCTGCCGCTCCGGCCGGATCCTGAACGATTAAAGTAATTTCCGCGCTGCCAAACCATTGTTCAGATACCTCAAACCAAATGGCCGCATCGTTGATGGTGACCTGAATGGAATCCACTTCCAGAAAGCGTAAATAAAGTTCATCCGACGAATTGTCCACGTCGCTGATGTAATTTTTATAGGCAATGCTTTTCGGATTCTGCTCCGACAGATCGACCACCGGAAAGCCTTTAAAAAACGGCGGATCGTTGACCGGCAAAACAGTTACCTTTACCAGAACGCTGTCGGCCTGCTGATCCGGATCGCTGACCTTAAGCCAGAACTGCTCTTCACCAAACCAGTCCGGTTTGCCGCCGACATGCAAGATTTTATTCTGATAATCAATGCTAACAACCGTGTTGGTATGGCCATGGGTTTGCCAGAACAAGTTCTGGATGGGCGTATCCGCATCCTGCACATATTTATTTAAATCAATGGATGTCGTTTCGTCTTCGTTGATGCGGATGTCGGGAAAGGCAGAAATGACAGGCGCTTTGACCTCTTTGCTTAAAACCTGAACGGTAATCGTATCCCGCGCAAAGGCATTGTTCGCATCCGCAACCTTTGCAATGATGTATTCAAATCCCGCCCAGTCCGCGGGCGTTATTATTGTAAGGCTTTGCGAACTCTGGTTGTATTCCAGCTCCAGATGCGGGTAGTTGGCAAACTCCCACCTTAAACTGGCGTTGTCATCATCAACATCGTACACATAATCATTCAGATTTATAGAGACGGAGGTGTCCTGGTTCAACTTAAAATTGGGCAGGCTGCTTAAAACAGGCGGATCGTTGACCGGAGTAACCACCACCTCAAACGACGTGCTGTCAGTGAGCTGTTTTTCGTCCTCTACCTCAACCTTAACCGTCGAACTGCCGAACCAGTCCTTTTCCGGAATAATGGTCAGCAAACTATCTTTTAGATGCAGGGTCAAATGATCGCCGTCCGAAACGGTAAATTTTAACTGGTCGGGCGCCGTGTCGCCATCGTCCGCAAACTGTAACAGGTTCAGCGTTAAGGGCGTATCTTCCGGTGTTGTTTGAGCGGGGATGGTATTCAGTTCGGGCGGCAGGCTTCCGTTTTTAGCCACAAAATAAATCGAAACTCTATCTTCAAAGCCATCCGGATCGGTGGCGGTTAAATCCATTCGATCCTGCCCGGCCCAGTTCGACGGCGTTACCACGGTTAGCAAGCCGGCGTTGTTATCCAGGGTTACCTGCAACTGATTATAACCGCTAACCTGCCAATGAATATCAGCGGGCGAATGGTCGGGGTCGTTTACATGATCGGCCAGGGTATAGCTGATGGTGGTATCCGGCGGACATTCCACCTGCTCGGGAAATTGCGTAATTTGCGGAATGGCGGCAGAAACTTGATCGGAAAAATCGCTGGCATTAAGCGACAAATCCACGGCTTTAATGGCGTAATAATACAGCGCGCCCTTTTGAATTCTGTAATCATTGTAAGTGGAATCGGGAAAGTAAACGCTGTCTATCTGCTGCAACTGGTTGGCGTTATTTCCCCGGAAGATGCGGTACATGTACATGTCGTCTTCTGTATTATTATCCCAGATCAACTGAAAATGACTGGTCTGGGCCTGTAAAATCGCGAAAAATAAATTAAAAGAAACAATGGTCAAAAGTATTTTGTTGATTTTCATCATTTAATTTCCACCGTTACAATCCGTGAAAAAGAGCTTTCTTTGCCGTCAATCACGCTGGTTACTGCGATATCGATCATGGTTTTTCTCTTTGGTTTTTTGATATTCAGCTCATGAGCCCACAAAAGACGCGGGGTGGCTTTAATCCATTTGCTGTCGTTGGTTTTGCGTAAATAGACGCGATAGCGGGCGCCGGGAACATCAGACCACTCCACCTTCAACGTATCGCCGTGTAAGTAGGCGTAAACACGCTGCGGCGGCCTTAAAACAAATGATGATTCGGCAGGCCCAAGCCCCCCTATTCGCATGTTTTTTACTTCGCCAAAACGAAAGCTAATCCCCACGCGATGCGTGTAGCCCAATTGCTGATGGTTGTAAAAGGTATAATCCAGCGAAAGGCTGGAATTAGGATTAAAACCGGCGCCAAAGGATGGCTGTAAATCTGAACGCTCTCCCAGCCATTTATTGCCAATTCTTAAAAAGGCAAAGCGGTTGTACGAAAATTCAAGGCCCGTAGCCAGGCGCCAGTTTTGATCCAGGGAGCGCACCCCTTCCACCGCAATTTTTAAATGCGCGGCCGGGATGGCATACCCGATTCCGAGACGATAGGTTAAGGGAATGGCTTCCTCTTGCTGGTCATAACGAATTTTATTGCCCAGATTTTGAACGGCGCCGCCCACCGTCAGACGCGGGATCAGGGTTTCCATTAAAAACCCAAAGTCCAGAGCCATGCCCGATCCGATATAGCCGGCCAGATCATCTCTGAAATATTTGACCCCCAACCCCATAAAAAAGGACGGATGAACCTTGTAAGCCACATTCAACTGGGCGATGGCGCTGCTTACGCTGATTTTTTCCGTTTCCTGCCCGAAACGATCTTTGCCCTGAATTTCCGGCATGCCCATGTAAGAGATGCCAATTCCAACGGCAAACTTTGGGTCCAGCTTAAACCCCAGACTCAGGTTCTGCATGCGCACATCTTCGAACCATTGCACATGGATTAAACTGATTTCATGTCTTTTCATTTGTACAAATGCGGCGGGATTGTAGTAGATGGCCTGCACGTCGTTGCCAATAGCGGAATAAGCGCCGGACAAAGCGGAAGCGCGCGGGCTTAATTCAGCACGCAAAAAAAGATTACTGGCCAGGCCGGCATAATTATCGCTTCTGCCGACGGCAACAAACATCAGCAGGCTCAAGCAAACGGTAACAAAGGATTTCAATCGCATTTTCCCTTACAACATTTTTTGTTCAATCATTACAATTTCCGTGCCATTAATGAAATCCTTTTCCATAGCGGCTGGAAAGCAGTTATGCCCTCCACAGCTCCGGCTCTTGTATAATTTTTTTACACCAATCTCAAAGCAATTTTGGTTAGCGAACGTCCATGTAACAACAAATTTGTGTAACTGGCATTGGCCAGCGGGCAGGCACACTCCCGATTTTTAATGCTCCTGCGAATCCGGTTCGCCGCCTCTCCATTCCAGATTTTCGGAAAATTGTAATCATGTTCGCGTAAATTTCCCATAGAATCCGCTCTGATGCAACAGGGCCACACCTCCCCGTCCGGCGAAATTTGACAGGAAGCCACGCCCGCATAACAGGGAATGACCTGTTGATGCGTCTGCAGGAACTGTTTAACCAGTTGATAGTATTCGATGCGGAAAGAACGCGCCACCCTGGCCAGTCCCTTCAACCGGCTGTTTTTCATTTCGCCAATCAAAAAATCGATGGCCGCGGTGTATTCATCAGCGTCCGGCGTAATGTCCAGCCCCATGGTTTCCAGCTCCACGCGTTCTTCGGCTATTTCCGTAATGTACGAATCCGGCTGCAAAGCGATGAGCTCTTTGTAAATTTCCGGAAAGCGCCGTACATTAAAAACCGATATCACGGTATGAATGCCCAGCGTCAAATTAGGATAGCGTTTCAATTTTTGCAATTCCTGATAGGTTTTAATCGCGCGTTCCCAGTTGCCCGGATAGCCGCGTATTTCATCGTGTTTTTCGCCAACCTCATCCAGCGACAGGTTGATGATCACATCCGATTCCGGGCAGGCGCGCAAAATTTCTTCCACGCGTTCCGGAATAATGCGATACAGACTGCCGTTGGTCGGGATATTGATAATGGCCGGTCTGGATCGTTGATAGATAACCCGGGCAATATCGACAATATCTTTGCGCAAAAAAGGCTCGCCCCCGCTTAGCGTAAACCAGAACGGCGCCTGCCCCACCGTGGCAAAAATCCTGTCGTATTCATCCGGCGTCAGATTATCCACCTTTTTTAAATACACGTTGCAGGTGGCGCAACGCGAATTACAGGAATAGAGCAAACTGAGCGTAAAGTTTACCGGCAATGGCGCTCTGCCCCTGGCAAAGGTATAAAATGCTCTGTACAAAGGCAACCTGGATAATAATTGAATTCTCTTTTTCAGCACAAACGTATTCCTTTACTTGAACGCCATCGCTTTTTTTGTTTTGTTCAATCCGAGGCTTTGCCCCTGTTTGGCGCGCCCACCATGGGCCTGCCCAGCCAGGGGTAAGCCAGAATTTTAATTTTATTCCAGCGCGAATATTTTACGCCAAAGGCAATAATCGACAAAATTTTAACCGGCAACAGTTTTCCGAAACGTTTACTGAAGATGATGATTTTAGCCAGCGCCATTTGCTTGCGTAATTCGCGTCCAAAGCGCTTTTTAATTTCCAGATCGTAAGCTTTCAACGCCCGGGCTGAAAAATCCCCGGACTTTAAGGCGTTTTGCACCACCGGCACACAGGCCTCGGCGGCTTCCATGGCATAGTTAATGCCGGCGCCAAACAAGGGGCTGACCATGCCCCCCGCATCGCCCAGCACCAGTTGCGAGTCATCGGACAGGCGGTTTAAAAGCCACATGGGAATGTAGCCGCCCTTTTTATCGACGATCGGGCGTCCCTTTAACAACGGCGCCGTTTGCGGAAAGATTCGTAAAAACTCAAATAGTTTTTGTTTTAAAGGCCGTTTTGCCAGTTCCGATAAAATGGCGCCCACGCCCACATTACTTTCCTTTTTGTAGGGGAAAATCCAGCCGTATCCCCAGCGGTAAAGGCGGGGCGAAAAATAGATGTGCGCTTCGTTCCGCGGTAGCGCCACGCCTTTTACCTCGTAAACCTGGGCATAGGCCCAGTATTTCTTTTTCAACTGCCGTTTAAAAAATGGATTTTGAAAGGCAACCGAATGCGGGCCATCCGCCAACAGGATAATCGAAGCCCTGACCTGCCACAAACGGTCGGAGCCCATTTCTTTCACAGTCGCCTCAACCTCGCCTGGTTTTTTAACCTCAAAGGAAATCACCTTCTGTCGATTCATCAGTACGGCGCCCGCTTTTTTGGCTTCCTGCGCCAGATGACGGTCAAAAATTCGGCGTTTAACCGTAACCTGATCGCAGTCATACGTCACATCGCCCCAGGGGAGATGAAAGATATTTTTGCGGATGCGCTGCTCAATAATCCGCTCATCACCCACAAAACGTTCAAAATACGAGCGGTCAAAAAGTCCGCCACAGGCCTTGGTTTTACCGGCGTAATCGTCTTTTTCCAGGAGTAAAACAGAAATCCCTTTTTGAGCTAACAGGCGGGCGGCAAGGGAACCGGCAATGCCTGCCCCTACAACAATCACCTCAAACGTTTGCTTTTCTGCCTTCTCCATGGCCTTTGTTTATCTTACCAGCGTTAAAAATCTTGACAGACTGAAATTCTGGCCTTTCAAAACACAAATATATTTGCCGGAAGGCACGCTCTGGCCTCCGCTATTTTTACCGTCCCATCGAATACGATATTGACCGTCGCTTAAACTTCCTTCAAACAGAGCGCGCACCAGGCGCCCTCGCACATCAAAGATCATCACCCTTACCGTCTGCGCGGCCTCGGCGGTCAACGCCGGCAATTCAAACACAATGGTCGTGCCGCTGTTAAAGGGATTGGGAAAGTTGTTCAAAAGCCGGGGAGCTTCCGGCTGTTGGCCGTTGACCACTCTGGTTAAACCGAACGGCACAAAATGCGCGGACAATCGACCAACCTCGCTGCGTCGGCCGCTGTAATCGACCTGAATCAGGGTGTAGTAGTAGGTGTTTCCGGGCAATACGTCCTCATCCAGATAGCCATAAGTTTTTCCAACGCCGGAATTTCCCAGGCCCTGTAGCGCATCTTCAAATTCAAAAGAAATCACCAGTCGGCGTACCGTGTCCACGTCTTCCGACCGCCAAAGTTCAAAGCCCAGATTTTCGATTTCACTCTCCGTTTTCCAGGTCAACCAGATGCCGGTTTCTTGTTTGCTGAATTCAAAGCCGCTTAGCGTAACAGGCAGTGAATTATCGCTGGAAACCGAGCCCAGAGTAAACCGGGCAAAATTGTGCAGTTGTCCGGCAATGCCGCTAACCGTAATGGCGTTGTTCAGGGCATCAACGGACTGCGACGTTCCGGCCAGAATCCACTGATCATTGTTTTCGTCCCAGTAGCAAATTCTCAGATCGGCCTCATTGGAGATAGCCGACCACTCGGCGATGCCATCGTAAGAGAATTCGATGCTTCCGTCGTAGGTGGCGGCCAGAGTGCGAATGGTGTAAAAGCCCTTTTGCGCGATATGGTGCACGCCGCCGCCCACCAGATTTTTATTAGCATTACTGCCGTGGTTGAAAAAAACGGACGTTAGGCCGCCCGTAAATCCGTTCTGGAAGTCGATCAGTACGGCGCCGCTGTAAAAGCTGGCAGGCGGCGGATCGCCGCTGGCGATGGTTTGTTCTTCGGCCTGATTATTTTCCCACCAGGCCAGCTGCCCCGCAATGGTGTTTCCGCTTTCAACGGCATTCTGCGCGGTGCCCACCACATCCACATCGCCGTCGCCATCCAGATCGGCCGGCGTCACAAAGTAGGCATAGGTAAAGGCGTTGTCAATGGTGTGCTCGGTAAAGTTTTGCGAGCCGTCATTCTCGAACCAGACCACCAGGTTGTCGTCGTCGGCGCAGGCCAGCAGATCCAGGTCATCGTCGCCGTCCAGGTCCACCGCCTGCACATTGCGCGCATGGTTAAAGGCGGTGCGGATGGTGTACAGACTGGCGCCGAATTGGCCGCTGCCGTCGTTTGCCCACCAATCGATGGTTTGCGCTTTGTAGCCGGCGCCAATCAAATCGGCGTCTCCGTCGCCATCCAGATCGGCAGCCCGGGCGTCGTTCCCGCCGTACGAGGTTTTGATGACTTCCTGCTGGGTAAAAACATTGGTTGAGGTTTGCGCCCACCAGCGCACATCTTCATCGACCAGGGGCGAGGCGCTAAAATAATCCGTCCAGGCCATGGCGGCCACATCGTAAACCGCATCGCCGTTAAAATCAGCCACGGCAATGCCGGCGGGCGAAGGGTAATTAATAATCAGGTGTTCGCTAAAAACGGGCGGATCGGCGCCGTTGTTCTCCAGCCAGCGGACATAATCGTCCGCGCTACTGCCACCGGCCGCAGCGTCGCCCATGCCATCCACAATGTCCAGGTCCGAATCGCCGTCAAAATCAAGGATGCGCACAATGTAGTTAAACGGGGCGAGGCTTCCCGGATGGTATTTTTTCCATGGATTGTCGTAGGCGCCGGCGGGATTTTTGTACCAGGCCAGGGCGCTGTCGGCATTGGCGTTGCCCACTGCCACATCAGGATAGCCGTCGCCGTTCAAATCGCCGACCGCCAGGCCGCGCGCCGTTCGGAAATTGGCGTCGATGGTCTTTACGCTAAAAACATTGCTGCCGTCGTTCAGATACAGCGCCACGTTTAAACCGTTCGGGTCTTCGATCCCGCTGCTTCCCTCCGGATTGGCGGTGCACACAATGTCTTTATCGCCGTCGAGATCAATATCGACCACGGCATTTTTTTTGGCTTTTTCAAGATTGTCGTCAATCACCGTTTTGCCCGAAAAAGTGACGGTCTGCCCCCACAACAGAAATACGCTCAGGCCTGTGCTTAAAATGGTTCTGTTAAACCATGAAAAATAAAAATTTTGCCTCCGCCGCAACCTTCCTCCGAATGTTTTTACAATTTTAATGATCCTCCGCAGCCAATTATTCCCGGGCTTAACGGATGAGAAGGATTTTTCCCTGCACGACCTCAGCGCCCACCGAAAGGCGGTAAAAATACCAGCCAGAACTGATGGCGCGGTTGCGATGGTTGTTGCCGTTCCACAAAAAGCGATAAGCGCCGGCGGGTAAATATCCTTCGTAAATGGTCTTAACCTGCTGCCCCAGCAGATTGTAAATGCTCAAACGCACGTTTTGCAATCTGGCTTGCGCTGCCTGCGGCACGGTAAAATGAATCCACGTCTGGCTGTTAAAAGGATTGGGATAGGCCCGGTGCTCAATTTTTACCGGCACGAGCGGAGCTGGATCATTGCCGACAATACTTGGCCCTGTGGAAAGGCACAGAGTAAATTGGGCGTATTTATGAAATTCTGCGGAAATATCGAGCACAGAAATCTCATTTTTTGTCGTATCCACCGCCTGGCCGCCATTGCCCGCCAGTTGCCAAATTGCCAGAGAATCATTCCAGTAGCAGATGCGCAACCGGCCTTCATCGATGTTTCGCAAACTCTGCCACTCGGCAATGCTGTCGTATTTGAACACGGCGGTGGCCGAATAAAAAGCGGCATGGGAAACAATGGTGTACAACCCGGCGCCAGCCACGCGTTCGATTCCGGCGGCCATCTGCAGGGAATCGGGATTTTTACCGTGGTTAAAGTGCGCCGAAGTCATGCCGCCCGGAAAGGACGGGTCGTATTTAATTAACAATTGATTCTGATTAAAGCGCAATGTATCCGGGGCGCCGGCGGCGGCAATTAATTCTTCTGCCTGACCGTTTTCCCACCAGGCCAGCACGCCGGCATCCTGCGCCGTTCCGATCACATCCTGGTCGCCGTCACCGTCCAGGTCAAAAATGTGGACAAAATAGGCATAGGTAAAAGCGCTGTCCAGCACGTGTCTGGTAAAATTTAACAAACCGTCGTTTTCGTACCAGACGATCTTGTTTTCCAGGTCAATGGTCAGGGCAATGTCCATGTCGCCGTCGCTGTCCACATCCTGCACGGAGACATGACGCGGATAGGCGAGATTCTGATCAATCGTAAGGCGCGTGGCAAAAGTTCCTGTTCCGTCGTTAAGCCACAAATCGAGCGTACGCGCTTTGTAACCGGCAGCCACCAGGTCCGGGTAGCCGTCGTCGTTCATGTCCGCCGCCTGCAGATCGTTACCGCCGTAGCTATCGATAATTTCCTGCATTTCCAGAAAGGTGGTGTCGGTTTGCTGCGCCCACCATTTAAAATTTTCTCCGGCTGCCGGGATAAGCGAGGCGTAATTAATCCAGCTAAGGCCCGCCACATCCTGCAGACCGTCCCGGTCATAATCGGCAACCGCCATGGCCGAAGGCGACGAGGTCTGAACAATTAATTTGTGCTGGAACGACAACTGATTTAGAGAGGATGTATTTTTCAAAAAACGAATGGAATCAATTACGATGCCGCTATTGGCGCTGCCGAAATTCGCGTCGTCGCCAAAGCCATCCACAATGTCCAGCCGACCGTCCTGATCCAGATCGACCATCAGAATTTCGTAGTGATTGGGAGCGGGGCCCTGCACGGCAATTCGTTGCCAGGTTCCCACATCGGGCGTGGAATCGTTTTTGTAGATCATCAGGGGGCTGGAATCCGACCGTGAACCGGCCGCCACCTCCGGCCAGCCGTCGCCATTCAAATCGCCCACGGCCAGTCCTCGTGCGCCGGCCAGCTTGTAATCGATGACGTGCGCTTCAAATATTTCATCGCCCGTATTTTTTAACCACAGCACGTTTGCCAGGGTCGAATCCTCGCTGCCGTTGCTTTCCGGATTGGCCGTCAGCGCAATGTCCATATCTCTGTTGGCGTCAAGATCCAGATTGGCAATGGCCAGCTTTTTGATGCCGATTAACGTATCGAGCACCACGTGCTTTTGCCAGGTTAGCGGATCATTCTGCGCCCATAAGCTCAAGGGCAACACCAATGCAATTAAAAATCTTTTCATCTATTAAACAACCCCGTTTATTATTAAAATTCTTCCTCCCTCAACTCCATCGCGCATTTTAGCGGAGCTGGTCGGCCTTTTATGGGATAAATTAAAAATCTCTTTTTTTCATGAAACCAGCGCCTTATTCCAATATCGAAAATTGCTCTGAGAAAGCCATGACCGCAATCACTTCTTTTCCCGCTTTTAAGTTTACGTTCAGGGAATCGACCTGCCTTTTGTGCAATATCCCGGACTTTCGCGGTAAAAGAAAAACACCGTTTACTTGCGGCTAACAAACATAACCGGAAAACGCCCTGGCCATTTTCCCATCCGCTAAAAATCGTTCACGCCAATCCGGAACCATGCCAGCATTACCTTTATAATCGGATTTTACGGCATTAGTTTACCAAAATGTTTTTCGCAACTTTAAAAATTAGCCAGCGCCGTTCTACGATCATTTTGAATTCATTATGCGCCGCAGGTATGAAAACAAAGAGCGATCGATTAAAAGAACGGAGACCACGTACAGCAAACCGGCCAGCCCGACGATTAAAAGCAGGCGTAACAGCATACTACTGTCCGATAAAATCTGCGTCTTAAGCGCCCACACCGGAATGGCCATCAGCACGCTGCCCAAAAGGGGGGCGCGGGCCGTTTTAATCCATTGCTTCAACGAGAATTTCATCATCTTTAAACTGGAAAGTAAAAAGACGAGCATAAAGCTAAAGATAAGCAAGGCCACGCTGCTTACAACCGCCTGCAAACCGGCAGCGTACACCAACGACAAAACAATTAAAAGAGAAACAAAATAAGCAAGATTCATTTTCAATTCGGTTTGCGGCCGACCTTTAGCCAGAAAGACAACGCTGCTTAGTGTCCACAATGAGCGGGAAAGGCCCACAATGGTTAAGATTTGCAAAACGGGAATCAGCGGTTGCCAGTTCGGGCCGTAAAAAATATTGACGAACTCCGGCGCCACCAGAGCCATACATGCAAAGATGGGCAATACCGCCAGCAGCATACCGCGTAAGGTTTCCTGATAAAAATAATTAAACTCTTGCGGGTTATCCTGCACCTTGGAAAAGGTGGGGAACATGACGCGCAAAATATTTTTGGAAATGCGCTGCACGGGGAAATCTACCAATTGATAGCCGACAGAATAAAAGCCCAGCGCGCTTTCGCCCAGCCAGCGGCCGATGACAATATTGGGCAGGTTGACATTGAGGTAACCGGTAATGCGCGTTACAAACACCGTTGCGCCAAAGCCGGTGAGTTCTGCCAGTGTGGACCTGGACAGCACCGGGGCGTACCATTCTTTTAGAACCAGTAAAAAGGCCGCGGTCAGCACCAATTCCTGCCCGATGATGGCCGCCACAAAACTCCAGACGCCCGCGCCATTCAGGGCAAGCGCAATGGCAATGGCTCCGTAAACGAGCACAGAAATTAACTGCAACACGCCCATCGCCCTGAAGCGCAATTGTTTGGTTAAGCGGATGGCGGCCACGCCGCGCAGGGCATACAGAAAAAAGATAACGCTCAGCCAGCGCAAGATGGAAATCAGCTGTTCGTTTTTGAAGAAACGAGCCGCCAGCGGAGCCGCGCTAAACACCGCCGTGTAAAAGACAATCGCTAATAGTAAAAACACGCTAAAGGCGGTCTGGTAGTGGCGCGCTTCGAGGTCTTTTTTTTGAATCAACGGCACGCTTAAGCCCATGTCAAACAGAACATAGGCTAACTGCGTAAAAATGAGCGCCATGCCAATCAAACCGAAATCGGCGGGCATAAGCAGGCGAGCCAGCACAAATATGGTCACTAACTGAATGCCGCGGGCCAGAATTTCCGTGCCGATTTGCCACTTAACCCCGCGAACGGATTTTTGCTGAAGTGTGCGTTCCTGCAAGTTGCCGACTTTCCTATGGTTTCTTTTTTTTCAGCTTAAGGGCAATGCCTCTTATTTCCATGCCCCGGTTGCAGCAATTCCCTGGTCCGTTAAACAAACGTTGCGCAACGAACGGGTTTGAATTTTAAAGCTGCAAGATTGTATTTTTTTCTAATTTGCGTTAAAATTTTTTCAAAATCAAATGGAGAAAACAATGGCCGTTCAAAGCGATGGCATTGAGTACGAGAGTGGAGTCATTTGCCTGCCGATCCATTCCGGCGCAGAATTCTATTTCTGGGGCTGTCTCAAAAGTCAAAGACATTGTATTTTTATAAAGTTTTTCTTTCCCTCACCCCCTTTAATTCCCCCTCTCCCGAAAATCGGGAGAGGGGGAAAGGGGGTGAGGGCTATTGTAAAACTTTCTCTTTTTTTGCATATATATACACTTGATGTCGCTTTTGAGACACCCTCCAGCCACGCCCATCTTTAACCTCCCGGCCATCCATTTTTTGCAGAGCCTTTCATGAAAGATTTTTTTCCAGTTCTGCCAGCAACGCTTCGAGGGCCAACTGGGCTTCTTCCCAGCGCGCTTCCCAGGCGGTTAAATTTTCCTGCAGTTGTTTGTAGGTTTTTTGCAGTTCCACGGCGCGGGCGCTGTTCTGGTAAGTCGCCGGATCGGCCAGTTGTTTTTCCAGATCGGCTTTTTGCGCTTCCGCCTGTTCGATCTGGTTTTCCAGTTGTTCAATTTCCGCGGCCAGTTTTTTACGCTGACGGCTTATTTTCTGGCGCGCTTCGGCCTCCAGGCGTTTTTGTTCTTTGCTTTTTCTGCCGGCGCTTTTTTTGCTTTCTGGCTTTTGTTCTGCTGAGGATTTTTCTTTTTGGTCGATAAAGACACGCACTTCTTTTAAACGCAGGTAGTCGCTGTAATTGCCTTCGTATTCGTACAGTTTGCCGTCTTTGATTTCCACCACCTTTTGCACCAGCTTGTCCAGAAAATAGCGATCGTGCGAGATCAGCAGCAGCGTGCCGTCGTAATCGTTGAGGGCGAATTCCAGCGCTTCTCTGGATTTTAAATCCAGATGGTTGGTGGGTTCGTCCATAATCAAAAAGTTAGCCGGCGAGAGCAAAATTTTTGCCAGCGAAACACGAGCTTTTTCGCCGCCGGAAAGAACTTTAATCGGTTTTTCCACGGCATCGCCGCTTAGGCCAAAGGTTCCCAGAATATCGCGCTCTTTGCCGCTAAACTCCGGCGCGGCGCTCTGCTGCACGGCTTCCATTACCGTGCTGTCCAGATTCAGCGCATCGACCTGATGCTGTGCGTAGTAGCTGATCTTCACGCGCTGGCCTGCCTGAATTTTCCCCTGCGTTGGTTTCAATTCACCGGTGATCAGACGCGTAAACGTTGTTTTGCCCACGCCGTTAGGACCGACCAGCGCAATCTTTTGTCCGCGGTACAGACGAAAATCGACGCCCTGAAAGATCCAGGGTTGGGTTTCCACATATCTAAAAAACAGATTTTCAATTTGTAAAACATCTTTATAGCTCTGGACCGCCGCTCTAATTTTAAAGCGGATGAATTTTTCTTCTTCGGGCAGCTCAATCCGTTCTAATTTTTCCAGCTTCTTAATACGGCTTTGCACCTGGGCGGCTTTAGTGGCTTTGTATCGAAAACGATCGATAAAGCGTTGAATGCGCTGGATTTCGGCCTGCTGCTCTTCCCATTGCTTGATTAACTGTTCCTGGCGCTTTGCTTTTTCTTGCTCGTAAAAGTGATAGTTCCCGTGATAGAGCGTCAATTGCCCGTGTTGCAGTTCGGCGATGATCTGCGCCAGACGATCCAGAAAATAACGATCATGAGAGATGATGATCATGCTGCCGGTAAAGGTCTTTAAAAAGCCTTCGATCCATTCCAGCGAGGGCAAATCCAGGTGATTGGTGGGTTCATCTAACAAAAGCAGATCGGGTTTGATTAACAGGATTTTAGCCAGATAAGCGCGCATGCGCCAGCCGCCGCTAAATTCCTTTAAAGGGCGAAAAAAGTCCGACTCTTTAAAGCCCAGCCCCATTAAAATTTTTTTCGCTTCCGATTCCAGCTCATAGCCGCCCAGCAGGCTGAAGCGATCTTGCAATTCGCCCAGTTTTTTTAACAGCCGGGCGTTATGGGCATCGTTGCCGGTCAGTTGACTTTGAATTTCATGGATTTGCATTTCAATTTGCTGGATTTCGGCGTGCCCCTCCAGCACCGCCCCCAGCAGGCTGCCCACGCCAAAGGCCACCTGTTCCTGCGGTAAATAGCCGATTTTGTACCCGCGGGGCATCAAAATGCTGCCACTTAACGGCTTTAATTCACCGGCCAGAATGCGCAGCAGGGTGGTTTTACCGGCACCGTTGGGACCGATTAAACCGATCTTCTGTCCCGGATGTACGGCAAAACTAACGTTGTTTAATAATTTCCGCTCGCCGATTTCATAAGACAAATCATTGATTTGCAACATTATTTAAACTCCATTTCATTAGAGGGAGAATTTAGTTAAATTGGCTAAAAAAATCTAATTGAAAATTGGCAGCCAGAAAATCTGGGCGCGCTAAAGCCGTTTATCCTTATGAAGAAAGAATGAGCTCGCCTGAAAAAGGGTGACCTGTCATTTCGAACGAAGAGAGAAGTCTTACTACTTTTAAAGAAACAATCTATTTTTTAAAGTATTTTCTTACTGGATTTGCGTTAGCCAGCGAGAGACAAATTAGCCAGAGCTTTTATTGCCCGGAAATTTCGAAGATGATCGCAGAAAAAATAAAAGTGTTTACTAAGTTTGTTCAGGAAGGAGTTTACGCAAAAAATTAGACTTGACTAGCCAATCACGAATAATTCTTACCTATTTAGGATACTTCCTTCGTAGCATCTAATGTATTAGCGTTCGAAAATTTTTGTACTGTTTTAAAAACTCATCCTCCCTCCCGGGGCTGTTCCAAAAGTCAAAGACAATGTATGAGTCCGCTATAAAAAGGTTTTATTATCGAATTTCATTTAAATGGGACTATTGTTTTTATTTAAATATATTCGTGTCTATTCGTGAAATTCGTGGTTTTTATACTGAACTCATAAATATATTCAATATATCTTGTCAACTGGCTGACTTGATTTTCAAATTCAGACGATTCAAAATTAATTAATTTATTGTGTTGATTTATCTAACATTTCTTTTCTAACTCGGACAGAATATATTCCTATAAACAATATCGTAACACCTATTAAGAAAAATATAATTGTAAATATGATAATTGGTTCAGAAGTCATTTCTAATAGTGGTTGTAGAAGTCTATTAGAACGAGAAATGTCTATCTGGAAATACAAATGAAATATCACAGAAATAATTGACACAACTAAACCAATTATTATCCAAAGGATACCGTATTTTTTATTTGCTAAATCTAAATCTTCTTTTATTCTGGAACGGATTTTCTTTCTTGAATAAAAAAAGAAAATCAGACATAAAAGAAGAAAAACAGATATAATAACTAAACCCGGGGTGCCAAAATTATAATGCATTAATCTCTCCTTTTGATATAGAATTATTTTACTGCTAACGAATTAAGCGTAACCGGGTTTGCCACGCTAACAAAAATTTGAAATTACAATGAACAGGGCGCGTGGCAAATTCCGAGTTCACGCCCGTGTTGAACTAAGCCCCGCAGGCGGGGCAATTTTTATTAGGTCATGACACACCTTAAGTTAAAGTACAGTTGTCTAAACATTCATTTAACTTTGGAGGTATGTCATGACCCGTTTATTCCATCGCTTTGTCCAGGATATGCAACTTCGGAATTTCTCCGAAAGCACCATCCGTTCTTACACTTACGCTTTAAAACAATTAGCAGCCCATTTCGATAAGGCGCCAGAATTAATCAATGAACAGGAAATCAAAGCGTATTTTCTCTACAACAGGAACGTAAAACACTGGTCTCGGGCGGCTTTCTCCGTATCCATCAGCGCTACTAAATTCTTCTTCGAAAAAACGATGCAAAAGCAATGGAATGTCTTTGGACTGGTTCGTTCACCTCGAGACAAATCCTTACCAGAAATTCTAAGATTAAAAGAAGTTAATAAAATTTTTTCCTGCATCAAAATGTAACATCACAAAGCCTGCCTGAAAACTATTTAAAAAAAATAGACAAGGCCAAAGATTGTAAAAATAATCATTCTTAAGTTATTATTGGTTTGAGACAAGACAGAAAGATCGGGACAGCCAGACGCTAATTTTTAAAAGGTGAGCCTGCGGCTATTTATTGAATGGCGTCCGGTGCGAAGCCTATTCGTTATGTGTTATTTTGTATTATTTTTAATTTAATTAATTCATTAATAATTTTTACATTTTCAAAAAAGCAATTCTTTTTATTCTTTGCACTAAAGCTAGGAAAAGAAGTAGTATTAAAATATTGAAGTTTTACACCTGCTAGCTTTATTGCCTGTTTAACATACATTTCAAGTGACTTCATAACGACAATTATTGCTTTTGGATTATAGTCATTAATTCTTATCGATAATTGAGATATTCCTTCTTTTCTTAATTGTTCTCTTTCAAAATCAGTTTTATTATTTATTGGGACAAGGCATAAATCATCTAAATAGCATTTACAATTTTTGAAAAAATCAAGAAATTCTAAATTACTAAATTCATGAGAATAAGATTCTTCAAATGCTGATTTTATACAAAAAAATAAATTAGAATTTGCCAAATAGAAAAAAGTGCCACCAGAAGGTGGAGATTCCCCGATATATAAAACATTTACTTTTTCTGGTTTATGTAAATTACGTATTTCATCAAAATTTTTAGAATTATCAGATACAGTTGAAAGGTTTCTTTGTATATCTGTACTTTCATTTGATTCTTTTATTTTTATATAACCTTTTTTAATTAAAAGGTTAAAATCTGCTTCTGTAAATCCTGATTGAGATTGGTCAAAATCAGAAATATAGAAACCAATTTTCCTTAATTTTGACCTTATAGATTTTTGAGCTGATCTAGAAGTTTGAGATTTTTGACGAAGTAAATCTTTTATATAGTTAATTTCAGAGGAAGTAAAAATATTTCTACCTTGCATAATATATCCCTTTATATAAAGAGTATAACGTTAAGCTAACCTGCGCCAAAATTATTTTACCATACTTTCCGACCAGAAGGGCAGCGCACAACTAAACCAACCTGCCAAATCGCCGCCGATTGAAGGCGTGTGGTTAAGCGACCGGTTACACCGAATTATAAAAATTCAACTTTAGTATGCTTCACCTTCTTAAAATCAGCGTCCATTACTTTATGTTGTAATTCAACAGAAGTATATTTTTTAGATATTTCGGCCAAACCACCTTGCCAGGTAAATTTAAATGGTTTCTTCTTTTTAGGCGATTTACTATATTTATTGATTAAAAAATCTATAAAATCCATTATTTCAGGGATTAAATGAGGCGGAACCTTTTTTATTTTTTGGTTTATTTCTTTAACGCTCATTTTTTAATCCTTGTTTTATCTATAGTATAATTTAAACCAATTCAATTTACAAGAATATGCCACAAACGGATGAGATATTATTTTAACGGTGTAACGGATTGCGGTTAAGCAGCACGAGCACGTTTAAAAATTTCCAAATTGCAAAAAACCTGATGCGTTCTCGCGTCAAACTTAAACCGCAGGTTATACGCTACCATGCTTAGACAAATCTAATTTTTTGATTTTATTGGCTAAATTCTTTATTGCATTTTTAGTGATTTCATCCCAATCTTTATTTATTCTTCGGATTTCCGGATGGGCTAAATGTGAAATTTTATATTTTTTATTAAGATAAACTTCTCTTATTGAGCCATTTAATAATTCTTTATTTTTTGTTTTGTAATCTGAAGAAATAACACGAGCAGGTACTTCACCAAGAGTAATTATAAATTGTGGGTTGCAAATTTCAATTTCTCTCTTTATCCAAAATATATTCGATTCTGATTTTGCAATTTTTTTAAATAATTTATGAGTGTTTACGAATTCAATATGAGGTGATATTTCTCGACAATTTTTAATGTGTTTTTTAGGAAATAAATATATTTTAACTAAATCAGTAATCCATAAATCATTTAGCTCAATCCCCAATTGAGGAAAATAGTTTTTATTAAGACTTTCTCGAGAAGCTTGTGTTCTTATTTCTCTTCCATCAAAATATTTTTCTTCACTGAACGGAGATAAATTATCTGCAATTGGTATTAATTTACCATTCCTTCTTTCAAATCTTGCCGAAGGGAAAGCACCTATAATCATTATTTTATTTTGTGCTATCTGAACAGGCAAAACAGGTCTTACCGGATTACCACCAGGATAAAAATACTTTTCTGGAAATTCAGGAACATCTATTCGAATTGAGGGAATATAATTTTTGTAGCAATCTTTTAAAAATCTTGATATTGTTGGATTCATATTATTACCCTCATATATTGTATAACGGAGCAAATCAACCGCGCGGATTCTAGCGTAGGCTGCATTTGCATGGTTATATGCTTCGCAATTCCTTTTCATTAAAAGTTATTTCCTGGTGATAAAACGCAGCCGGTTTAGGGCTATGAATAACCCATTCAGTTTCAATCCTATGGTTTTCTGGAGGCCATTTTTTTATTCGTAAAAATGGTACCAAAGGCAACATGCTGATAGTAAGTACGTGCCGCGGTTGAGGATGGAGAATGCCAACGACTAACAACTTGTCTGCCAAAATACTGATCAAGAATATGGCGGATATGCTTTGTCTACATGGTTCAACAGTTCCTTTATTGAACCTAAAAAAAACAGAATCTTTTAAATCCGTTGTCATATAAATTCTCTCGTCGATGGATTTTCCAGTGGCTATCGGTACGCGTATCTTTGGATCGCTTGTAAGTAACATTTCGGCTCCGAGTGGTCCTAACAGGACGTCAGCAGCAACATGTTCGCAGGTGATCGCCAGTACCCGGGGCATTCTGTAGTCCGACAATTGAGACGCTTTTTCAGACGCTTTTGTTCTCAACTTGTGTGTAATCATCCTGAATGAACCTCCAGAACCGTTCTCTGGAACGCGATTGGGCAAATATGACTGAGTAGAGACCGCTTCACTTTCAGCACACGTAACTTCCACTATGATTTTGTCATTTCCTGATACGCAGAGAAAGTCGGCACCTCCCGTTACAACGTCTTCTGCAATAGTCACTTCTTCAAACTGAGACCTAAGCCAAGAGAATGTCACGGCCTCAGCTCTTGCGCCCTCTGGTTTGTCCCCCAAACGGTTACAGAATAGTTTGTAATGGGACTCATACTTCACACTTAAGAAAGATTTATAACTCTCAACGATTTTAGCTAACATAATCAGCTTTTAATCCTTCAAGCGTTTAACGGCCTGCCGATAAGCCGCAAAAAAACACTTAATAAATTTGCCAAATTCCAAAAGACCAGATGTGTTTTTTTGTCGGCTTGATTGGCGTGTTGTGCCCCGCCTACCACTCTTAGAGATTATTTCAAATAAGAAGAAACCATATTTTTTATTTCTTCTTCTAATTTTAAAATATCTTTAGTAGCGGTATTCCAAATTACCTGAATATCTATACCAAAATAATCATGGATTAATTTATCGCGCATCCCGGCCATAAAACGCCAGGGTATCCATGAATAATTATCTTTTACTTCTTGTGGGATTTTCTTGGATGCTTCACCAATAATCTCTAATGCTCTAATAACGGCGTATTGAGTTTTTACATCTTTTTGAAAAATGGGATAATCAACATCTTTAAGGAAGGACTTTATCTTAATTATAGAATCTAATATATCATTTAAATAGTCAAGGATTATTCTATCTTTATCTTTCATAATATCGATTTGGCTTCTGAAATTATTCTTTTGCCAATATGGGGTTTTAATGAGCTCTTCATTACTAAATCGACCTTTATGCCAAGTATTCCGCTCAAATATTCTTCCAATTCAATAAACTTAAATAATGAAGGCGCTTGAGAAAAAGTAACTAAAATATCCAAATCACTATCTGCCGTCTGCTCATTACGAACGAAAGAACCAAATATTTCCAGAGAGTTTACGTAAAACTCTGAACGTAGCTTGGGCAATTCTTTGCGCAATTTGGTTCTAATATTTTTCAAGTCGTTTTTCATATATCAAAAATGCTAAAATATTTTGTGAATAGCAAATTTTCCTGAGGTGCACAACGCTTGAATTCAGCGGCGGCGTTTACGCCGTCCTCTGGAATGAGTTATTAGGCCAGAATCTTTAGATATCTATCTATATCCATTGCACCATGGAACACTCCCAAAATATCAATCACCTCATTTTCTCTAACGAGATATGCGATACGATAATGCCCATACAGAAGGATTCTTATATCTCCTTCGGGCTCAGATCTGTGCTTATAACCAATCTCAGGGAAATCTTTAAGGATTTGTGCTTTTTTATAAATCCCCGTTACAACTCTCTGTGCAGCGCTTCCATTGTCCTGGGCAATATAGTTATAAATCTCTCTCAACCATCTTTCGGCTTCTGGTGTCCATCTTATTTGTGCCATGAACGAATGCGCTGCTCCATTTCATCATTACTGATCACTCTGCCCTTACGTGAATCTTCTAATCCTCGTTCAATCATTCCCTCAAAAGCAAGTTCGCGCATTATCTCTTCGTATGATGCATCATCGGGCTGTTCTTGGATAATTTTTTTCATTACTTCTTTTACATTCGACATACTACATATCTCCTTTTATCTTTATTACACATCTATATCCAATCTATCCAACTCCCAACAAATTATCAACCCAAAATTTCAATTAACATTAAGCGACCTGTTAAACGCCTGAACAAATTACGTTAACTAACTTTACTACAAAATACCAAACAAACCTGCGCCAGGCAAGCAGCAACGCTATTTTTTTACAACGTATTTAGATCAAGGCAAAAAGACCACACCTTAAATAAAAAAAGCTATTTCAACTCAATGGACTTTTTGCCGCGCTTACATGCCGTTATTTGATCTTAACAAAAAAGGCTTTTCACTTCCTCTAAGTTGCCGCGACCATAAAGGCAAATATGTACGTTTAACGAAAGAGCTAACCAGCCGCTATGGAGCGCCAGCGGAATAGCGGTCAGGTGGAGCGATTTGTTATGTGATAAATTTTTAGAACCCATACTTTTCTTTCCTTAATCGAAATGCCTTTTCACCGCCTTCCATAACTGATGTAATCTCATTTCTTATAATGGTAGAATCAATAGCTCCTTCAGCTTTTATAATTCCCCTTGTTTGGCTACTGGTATCTCTATAATCACAACAAATAACCAGCTCTGCGTCACCATTAACTACTAAATTTGCATTATGGCTTGAGAAGATTAATTGCCGTTTTTGCTTTGCCGTCCAAATATTATCAATAATTTCACCAATTGCTTTATTATCTATGTCATCTTCAGGTTGATCAATAATTAAAGGTGTACCAGATTGATTTAAAAGTACAGTTAGTAATGCTGTAGCTTGTTGACCGGCAGATGCTTCTGAAAAAGGAATTATGTCACCTAATTGATTATTAGTACAATATTGAAAGTTAGGGCTAAACTCTATTTCACTAGCAGCTATAGATATCCATTTTTCAGGAGTAAATAATTCAATTATTTTTTTTATATTCTTCTGATTAAAACCACAAGAAGATAAATGATTAACTTCAGGAATTTCAATATTTTTTTCTTCTGAAAATTGTAATTCAGCAAGAATTCTAAGTTCATTTAATATTTCATACCAAATGTTTAACGGATTTTCATTTTCCATTATGTAATCACAAATTGCCTGAACTCTATCTTCCCGTATCCTTGTTTTATTAAAAGCAGTATTCAAACTTTCTTTGATTGAATGAATATCTATTCCTTTAGAAATATAAGCTCTAATAAGTCCATTAGATAATTGAGCAAATTTCTGAGCTTGATTATTTAAAAGATCAATTTTTTCCTTATGTAACTGAAGCCATTCTTCACGGAACTTTTCAAATTCTAACTCAGGATTACCAATTTCTTTCAAAATAGAATTTCTTTCGTTAACAGATATTGACAAGTCCTGAAGTCTTGACTCTAACCTTTTAATTTCTTCTAATTGTGACCGATTTGAAGAAGTCCTTCCCTTTGCAGCTTCATAATTGGTTTCAAATTTAGATTTGAGATTTTGCCATTCAATGAACAGATTATTTAAGTTTTTTAAATTTTCTTCAGTCAATGAATCCTTTAATTTTTTTGCAATTCCTTTTATTTCTTCAAATTTTCTTAATACTAGATTCTCAATTTGTTGCATCAATTCTTTGTTTTCAAATTCGATATCTTTAGGAAACTCTTCAGGATATTTAGAAAGAGATATTAAAAGTTCGTCTATTTTGTCTGAAATAATTGATATTTCATTCTTGACTTTATCCAATATATTTTCTTCAGCATCATATTTTGGTTTTTTAGCAATTATTTTTTTGTCTTTTTCTGAAACACCTGTTAAAGACTTCCTCAAATTTTCTACTTGACTAGTAAGCGATTTGATTTCAAGACTAATTTGTTCCAGTTCATATTGAATCTGTTTTTTTCTAATTAAATCATTATATGATTTTGTAGTTTTCTTAGCATTATCATATAATTTCAATTTGATTTGATTGAGTTGATTGGAAATTGGTTGTTCTATAAAACGCTTTAATTCTTTTGTCTTAATTCCAACACTACTTAATTGCTTTTGACTGTATGCTTGAATAGGTAATAATTTTCTTATATCTTCTTCTGTTACTAATTCAAAATCGGAAGCACCTATTTTCAATTTTATTTCATTATTAACAGAATTCCTTTTTATTATATGATTGATACCATTTAAATTAAATGTAATCCTTACTTCACCAGAAAAAAGGATCAAGGTTTTTTTAATAAAGTTTTGTCTTCTTTTTTCTATTTCTGATTGCTCTTCTTCATAACTGGAAGGGGTTTGATCACATAATCCCCATCTTAAATATTCTAGTATTGTGGACTTACCCGTTCCACGCCCACCAATTATTGCGTTATATTGCTGATTAAATTTGATAGAGAACGAACCCAAAAACTTCGAATTTGTAACATCAATTTGAGTGATAAATATTTGGGGAAGCTCTGGAATCTCCTGAGATAATCTTGATTCTTTCGCCAAACAAGCTTGTCTAAGAGCCTCTGCCGTTGGTTCTGCCCATTTTACCCATGTAGTATGTTGACCAAGTAATCGAAAGTCTCTATGGCGGTTATCAGATGTTTGGAATACAGCAATACTTTTAAAACCCCATTCTCTTGCTTTCCCATTAATAATATTATGCTTACCAGTACCTAATTGAGATAAAGAACCATCTACATAGCCACCGACACAAGGCATTTTTTTATATTGTTCCGAGTTTCCTGCTCTAAGTAGAGTATGTCTTCCACCTTCGCTAACATTCGGGAAAACAATAAATCTATTTTTAAGCAAATCAATAGAATTTAGTTTATCATAAAGTTCTTGAAAACCATTTACTAACGTATTCGTTATTGGAGCGGTTTCCACTGTTGTTGGATCTTCCGAAGAATTGGGAGTGATACCTAATAAATGCAAAATTTGCTCTAAAGCATTAATTGGATATTCTTCATCAATAATTAAAATTGCTTGACAAGGTGGAGTAGATAAAGTAAGCTCAAGCCCCGGGAAAACAACTAATTTATCCTCTTCTGGAATTGGATTACCCAAATCATCTAATTCGTTATCTGCAGCCTTTTTTATGTATGGATAAAACCCAAAATCATGATGATCAGTTATTGCAACTGCATTTATTCCTAATTCTCTACATTTTCTTACAAATTCATCCGCATATGCTTTTCTATCTTCTTCTGATACTGGTCTATCACCAACCCAATTTATGTCTCTTGGTGTATGAACTTGAAAATCACATTTATAGAAATGAGCACCTTTATCCATTAATTACTGCCTTTTTATTGATTTAATTTATTATAAGCACATAACGATGAGCTAACCAGTGCCAAAATTATTTCACCGTATTTTCAACCCAGCAGGGCAGCGCACAACTACACCACCCTTTCAAATCGCCGCCAGCTGAAGGCATGTGGTTGAATGTTTGGTTGTGCAAACCTCTTTTATTTTTTACACTTCGAATTGGGAAAACGTCCTCGTATTTATTCTTTTACAAACAGGCACGCTGCTTTACTAAGAAAAAATAAACTTCCGAACAAGGCTAAAATTTTTACTACGCTTTTTAATGTAAAATATATAAGAATAAATCGTATAAAAGTCAAGGAATAAAACGAAGTCGTTATTTTTTAAAACCGTGTCCTTAAATTTTTAATAAAATAAAAAGGATGATGCAGCAGGAAAACCAACCAGGAAAGACGTCCTGCACAGGGCGGATACCAGCGCTTAGCATTAATCTTACTTTTTTCGCTAAGCGCCAATGGTAATTATTTAACCGCCGTTGTGTTTTTAACCGCTCTTTCAAACAGCTGCACAAACTGCCTTGCCTGGTAATCACGGCGAAACGGTTCGATGTTCTGAAAGGCAAATTCAAACTGCCGACCATTCAGCCAGTTGAACAGTACGGCGGCTATCTGCTCTTTTTTCTTCGGGCCGATTACTACGCCCGAGTTTGTTTTGTTAATTAAATCGGCTGCTTCGCCTTCTTCCGGCACAAGCGCCAATATCGGCTTTTTCAAACGCAGATATTCGTAAACTTTGCCGCCAATGGTAAACCTGCTGCGCGCATCGCTGTCATCCAGTATAAAACACAGGCTGTCCATCTGGTTCAATTTTTCCAGAGCCTGGCGATGCGGCAAATAACCGGTCGTTTCTACCTGCGTCTCCAGACCAAATCTGGAAGCCAGTTTTTTTAAATCGATGTGCGATTTGCCCACATGCACAAAGCGTATCTTTTCTGCTGATTCTGGCTTGCGCGCTTTAAGCGCCGCCAGCGCCCTGAATAAAGGCGTGGGATGATTCAAATGCGAGTAAATAGTGCCTGAAAAACCTATGCGGAACCAACCGTCTTTTACAACGGTACCCGTTTTAATACCGTTAAAATCCGCTTCGTCGTAGCCGTTCGGAATGATCGCCCAGTTGTCTTGATTAAAGCCGGCAATGTTTGCGGCATAATATTGCGCCACCCGGGCGTAAGCAGAAATCCCTGCTTTTACCCTGCCGACGATCTTCTTCTCCATCTTCCAGTCCAGCCAGCGATGAAGCGGCGTGGGATGAATTTTGTAAGGATTTAACGTCCACGGATCGCGTAAATCGAGTACGGTGGGAATATGAAAAGCGTTTTCAATCTTTGGGATTAAAAACGATAGCGAATAAGGCGGGATGGAAACCAGGACCAGATCAAACGTCTCTTTTTGTAATAACCGTTGAATGGTTTGCCAGGCTCTTTGCGCCCACTTTTTGCGGCTATCGGGTAAAAATAAAAAAGCGCTCAGCCAGCGTTTAAAATAGGTGGAGCGGGCGCCCACTTTTTGGGCTTGCAGGGCATTAAACGGCACACGAACAACGCGCGTAGAAGAGGGTATTTCTTTTAACAGCGATTCATCGCGAACGATGAGATTCGACGCTTCATCCGCCGCCACCACGGTAAATTGCCAGCCTTCGCGACTGGCGTATTTAATCAGCTTGGTAAGGCGTTGTACCCCGCCGCCGCCGGTAGGCGGAAAATAGTAGGTAATTAATAAACACCTTCTATCCACGTTTGATTTTCCAGATCGCGAATGGATTTGTACAAAATATTAAAATCACGTTCATTGTGCTCAAAATCGCGGTGCTCCATATTAAAAGTAAAAACATTCATGCCTTCTGTGCGGGCGCGCTCAATCCATTCTTCATACGCCTGATTAAGCTGCTCCAGGTAATCGCGAACGATCTGCTGCTCGTAAGCGCGCCCCCGCTTTTTGATGTGCTGGAACAGCCGCTCCGTCGAAGCCTGCAAGTAAATAATCAGGTCCGGTTTGCGCAAATAGCTGGTCATGATTTCGAACAGCGCTTTGTAATTATCAAAATCGCGATCGGACATGAAGCCCTGTTTGTGCAGGGTGGCGGCAAAAATCTCCGCATCCTCGTAAATGCTGCGGTCCTGGATGCAGGAGCCCGGCCATTCGGTAATTTCCTGCTGGGTTTTAAAGCGATGGGACAGAAAAAAGATTTGCAGATGAAAACTCCAGCGCTTCATATCTTTGTAAAAATCTTCAAGATACGGATTATCAATCACCTTTTCATAATAGGCTTTCCAGCCCAATTTTTGGCTCAGCATGCGCGTTAAGGTTGTTTTTCCGGCGCCAATATTTCCTGCAATGGCCACATACAGTTTCCGTTTCCTGTTCAATTTACCTTACTCCGTTTTAGAATTTAAACACCAACGTTGTCGAAAAACGAACTTTTACGCCTTTTACCGTTCCCGGTTCAAAAACAAATTGTCTGGCGGCTTTTAAAGCCAGGGCGTCGTAATAATAATTCAAACTCCTCAGCACTTCGGCCTGTTCTACCCGGCCGTCCTTGCCCACAATCACGCGAATAATCACATTACCATGATCGTTCATCCCCCGCTCGGGATTGTCCACCACCGGCGCTACTTTCTTTTTCATGGTCAGTTTTTTATCCAGAAAAACATCTAAAAAGATCTGGTCAAAATCGATTTGATGTTGCGTTTCAGCAGGTTCTTCTGCGCTGCTCGCGGTCTGCTCTGCCGTGTCGATGGTTTCCGGCGGCGTTTGGGCCACGCTTTCCGCCACAGCCAATTCCACCGGCCTGGCCATGGGAATGGTATCCTGCTCCAGCGGAATTTGCGGAAGGGAAGTCGTCGCTTCTGCGCTGGCCGGCGCCTCAGCCATGGAATCCTGCGCCGGAGGTTGCAAGGCCAGATAGTTCTCAGGTTGCTGGGCAATTAAAATTTTGCGATCCAGATCGATATTACCCACAATCGGATTAAAATCGACTATACCGTATTGCGGCGAATCCTGGCCGTCGAAGATGCGTTCTAAAATGGTTTGTTTATCCTCAGTGCCCCAGGAATTGCCTTCGGCCAGAATATCATTGCTGCCATGATTGTACACATCGTACTCGTAATTTTCGAACAAACCGTTGCGTCCCTGCTGGCCGTCCTTTTTACTTAAATCTCCCAGGTTCGGTTTGGCCGTACCGAAAATGATAACGCCGATCTGATTTTTGGTGATCATATTGTCGGTCAAAACGGGCCTTGCTCCTGTTTCGCAAATAACGCCCGCGTAGCCGTTGTCCTGGATGATATTGCCGATTAGTTTGGCTTCGGAACGCACCGCGATGCGTAAGCCGGCATTGTAGTTGTACCTGATCTGTGAATTGCGAATTAACGGATCGCTTTTTTTGATGTCAAAACCGTTGTAGGCGTATTCCACGATCACATACTCAAACTGCGCCGGTTGCTTCATGTTTATGATGCGGATGCCCGACCAGTCGTGCATTTTGGGATGCTCTGCCGCCGATGTAAAAATGATCTTTCGATCGATTTCTCCTCTGGCTATCAAAGCGCCCTTTACGATCAGTTCGCATCGCGTGCGGTCGGCGCCCGAGCGATGCGCGTCGCTCGTGGCAAATTTGATGATCGTACCCGGTTCAATGATTAAACGCGCCCCCCGTTCAATGGTCACATCTCCCTGAACCAGCACAACGCCCGACCAGCGCGTCTGTCCGCTGATACTCGCCTGCCTGATAACGGTGGTCTGCGCGCACACGCCCCATGCTGTTAAAAGCACAAGGGCCGCGATTTGATTAAAACGCTTATTAAATGGTGTTCTTTTCATTCTACCTTTACAAATGTTTTTACCATACGGATTAAATCGTCTTCTTTAAACGGTTTGGAAACAAAGGCGTTTGCGCCCACAGCCTCGCTTTTTTGTTCCTGTTTTTTCCCGACCTGAGCGGTTAAAATGATGATCGGTAAATCTTTGTATTTTTCAATGGCCCGTAATTGTTCGCTCAATTCAAAACCGTCCATTTTGGGCATTTGTAAATCGGTGATTACCAGATCAACCTCGGTTTCTCGGGCCTTTTGCAAAGCGTCTTCTCCATCGGTGGCTTCAACGGTCTCAAAGCCGTGTTTTTTCAGAAAACCGCTGACAAACGAGCGCACACTGGCCGAATCATCCACAACCATGATTCTGGGTTTACGTCCAACCACCGTTTTCACCGTGATCTCGCTAACGGAAGGTCGAGGCTCTTCGGCCTTTACCACTTTTTTTCTGGTTTTGGGCAACACCTTGCGGATTAGCACCTGCTCGCGCATGGCGCCAAAGTATTCGGCTTCAACGCGATGAATGATGGCAGCGTAATCCAGTATTAAAGCCACCTCGCCATCCGGCAAAATCGTACCGCCCGAAATCAGCTCTACATTTTGCAGTAAATTGCCCAGATTTTTGATGATAATATCCTGACGCCCTAAAATTTCTTCTACGCCCACGGCCACGCTCACCCCGGAATCGTGCAAAACCAACGCCACGTTTTTGACGGATGGCTTAACCTGTCTTTCGTCCGGAAACTTCAGGATGTCATCCAGATCAATATAGGGCAGTAATTTGCCGCGCACCTGAATGTACTTTCTGCGATCGTCGAGTAAGATATCTTTTTCGCTGATTTTAATCGACTCCATCACGGCCAGCAACGGAATGGCCAGCGAAATATCGTGGAATTTAATGAGCATGGCATGCGAAACGATTAAAGTTAACGGTACGCGCAAAGAAAAGACCGTGCCCTGGCCGGGCGTGGTTTTGACGCGAATAATTCCTTTTAGCTTCTGGAGTTCCATGGCCACCACATCCAGGCCAATGCCCCGACCGGATGTTTGCGTCGCCTTTCCTTTGGTGGAAAATTCCGGCCAGAAGATGTATTCCAACAGGCGGCTTTCCGGCATGCTGGCTGCTTCTTCTGCTGTGGCTAACTTTAAACTGACTATTTTTTTTCTCACTTTTTCCAGGTCAATACCCCGGCCGTCGTCAACCACTTCAATCACCACCTGATTTTTTTCCTGACGCGCTCGTAAGATGATTTTAGCGACCGGATCTTTGCCTGCTTTTTTACGCTCACTGCTCTTTTCGATGCCATGATCCACCGCATTGCGTAAAATGTGCAGCAACGGTTCGTAAAGGGCTTCGATCATGGCCCGATCCATTTCGGCGTCATTATCTTCGATGATCAGTTCCACTTCCTTTTTCTGTTCACGCGCCAGATCACGAATCGGCCGTTTAAATCGCTCAAACAACGACGCAATGGGAACCATGCGCGCTTTCAGTAAATCGTTGTGCAAACTTTTACTCAAAACCGAAAGCTGACTGATATGCCGCTCCAGAAAGCGGATTACTTTGGTCATGGCGCCGGTTGTTTTGTAATAATCGCCGGAAATGGACTTGATGATTTCGGAATAATTGCGCAGAGTTTCCCAGTCGTCCGCCGACGGGGACGCCATGCCCTTCATTTCACTAAAAGTGTGCTCTTCCACAAAATCTTCCAGTTGATGGGCAAAAGCGCGCAAATCCTTTTTTCGGTTGTCTATTTCGTAAAACAAATTTTTCAACTTATCGAAATAGGAATTCAGTTCGGTGCGCGAAATGAGCATTTCTGTGGCCAGATTAATCAGATGGTCCAGATAAGACGTTTTAACCTTTAAGGTATTGTCCGAATCCTGCGTGGCCACCGGTTCCGCCAGTCTGCTTGCAATAGTCGGTATCTGCTCCAGGCGGTCACCCGGTATTTCAAAATCTTTCAAAAAGAACAGCTTGTTGTCCATATCGGCCAGGCGGGCGGTAAAATTGGAAACAATTTCCGGCTTGCCGATTTCAACGGCGCGCAGCATTTCGCTGATTAAATCGATCATGGTAAAGGCCGTGGGCAAAAGCTCCAGTTTGGTTTCGGCGTTCTGGCTGCGGTACATCTGAAAGTAGTCTTCCAGCTTGTGCGCCACCTCGCCAATTTTCTTAAAATTCGCCATCAAGGCGCCGCCCTTTAATGTGTGCAAATGACGCAAAAGGTCGGCCAGAACCGTGCTGCTTTCCGGCACCTTTTCCAGCTCCAGTAAATCGTTATTGATTTTTTCCACCAGTTCCCGGCCTTCTTCCAAAAACAGCTCTTTTAAGCGTTGTTCGCGCTCTGCTTCGCTCTTTTTCGCACTCAAAAGGGTGTTGAAAATGCTGTCTAATTTCAAAAGCAAAGAATCTAATTCCACCGTTTCGATCTGTCCCTTGACCACTACGGCATTCAACTCGTCAATAACGCTTTTTAATTCTTTTTGAACTTCCGGAGAATTGGCGTTCGGATTGGTTTTGATCTCCTCAGAAATCTCTTCCATACGTCCCAGCACAATGCTCAAATCGTCCTGCCCGGTCATGCGCGCGGCGTTCTTTAAAGCGTGGATGGCCTGATCCATTTCGTAAATGGCCGCGTCGTCCGTCGGATTTTTCAACAGGGCGGCGTTAGCCTTTTGTAGTTCCGTAATCAAAGCCAGAGCGTCTTCCTTGAAAATCTCTTTTAGTTCTTTTTCGTCGGTTTCATCCGGGCTGAACAGGGGTTTTTCGGTCACGGGTTCAGGGGCTACCTCCGGTTCTTCCGTCGTTTCGCTTGCAAGCCCGCCATCTTCTTCCAGTACCAGCCGATCAAGAATATTTTGCAACTCCTGAAACGCTTCTTCCACTTCTGCCTGCGGATGCTGCACCAATTGTTCCAGGGCCTGCAACGCATGTTCCAGCGCTGGCAGCAGATTTTCTGGTATTTCCACCTGCGCATCCGAAAACATTTCGGCCGTCTCTTCAACAACCAGAGAAGCGTCGGCAGTTTTTTCCAGGTTTAAAATTTGCGCGCCGGAATAAATGGCGTGAATTTCTGCGGCCAGCTCATTAAATCGTTCGCGTTTTTCCGGTTCTTCTTTTAAGCGGGCAAGCGTTTCTCGAGCCGCCCGTAAATGTTGCAGGCTGTCTTCAATAAAATCCCTTTCATCTTCTGAAAGCTCCGCTTCTTTTTCAGTAAACGTCATTAACTCGCGCAAAACTTCCACCAGATCGGCCGCATCGCCTTTGGCTCCTCGCTGCTCAATGCGCTCCAATACAATTTCAACGGATCTGGAAATCTCAGCGGCCAGGTCTTCGTCCGCCTTTAATTCCGTATTATGTAACCGTTCTTTCAGAAAATGCGGAAGCTCCAGATAATTATCCAGCGCCAAAAGCCGCAGGTTGCCTTCCAGCTGATCTAAAAAATGCTCCACCTTTTTCAGGGCCAGGGGATCGCGCTGCAGCAGGGCATCGGCTAAAAGGGGCTTAACGCCTTGCCACTGCGCCCGGCTAACTTCCGCTAAAGCCTTTTGAACCTCTTTTTCTTCCGGTGCGTAGCGCTTAACTTTGACGAACATTTGAACGTCAAAGTCTTTTATTCCGGCCTTAACCGATTGAAAATCGCCGTCCGCTTCGATCTGCGCCATAAAATTTTCCCATATCGTTTCCAGCGCCTGCAGAGCCGCCTGTCGGTCGATCTCCGGATTGCTTATCGCCTGTTGATAGCGCTCTTTAAAAGGGATTAAAAATTCATCGGGTAACGAGCGTTCAACCCAGCCGGCCGTTTTTTGCAGGCTTTCCAGGGCGTCTAAAAACAAAGTTTCGCTGGCCTTTTCCGAAAATGGCGCTAATCGTTGCGTAAGTTTTTGCACCAGGTCTTTAAAAACTTCGTAAATGCGGGCGCCATCGTCCAGAGTGATGAGCGGCTCCGCTTCTTCTTTTTCTTTTTGCTCTTCCTTTATTTCTGTTTCTTCTTTTGCTTCGGTCTCTTCTTCGATCGTCGGCTCGGCGGGCGCCGTTTGCGGTTCCAGCGCCTGTTGCAGCTTTTGTTCGAATTCTTCCACGCGTTGTTGCTGTTCACCGGCCGTTAACTCAGACTCAAAACCTTCCACATCTTTTAAAACGGCGAGCATCTCTTCAAAAACATTCACGACAGCGCCTGGTAATTCAAGAATTTGATTCTGTCTGTTGCGGATCAATCGAATCATATTTTCACAGAAAAACTCCACGCCCGTGTAGCCGTGAATCATGCTCAACTCTTTTAGCGACCTCAAAGTTTTAATTAACTGCGCCAGATTTTCTTGATTCATGGGGCGAGCAGTTAATTCCTCCAGAATCTTTACGTGATCCTGCACTTCGGAATAAAAATAGGCCTTTAAAAGATCGTCGATAGTCTCCTCGCCCTTTTCTTCTTCTGCCGGAATTTGCCCTGTGCGGAGTATGGATTCCATTAAGTCCGAATGAGCTTTTTGCAGCGTTTTCAGCTCTTCGGCAATGGCCGGGATATACGTTTTGCTTAGCTCCATTAATTGGGTCGGAGATTTTTCCGTTAAGTCTTCTGGCAAAAGTTCCTTTAGCTTTTCGGCCGCGGCTTTCAAAGGTTCCGGCCAATTTTCGCCGCGATACAGGTTGGCAAGAATAATATCAAGCAGGGTTTCCAGAACGTCTTTCTCGTCGGGCGCAGCAGTCTGTAAAATCTGTTCTTTGATAAAAGCGGGATAAAACTCTTCAAAACTCACCGTTGGCTCCGGTTTTTCTTTATGAGCTGTTTCAGCGGGGGCTTTTTCCAGCGGCGCAAAATGTTCCTCTACAGCGCTCAGGCCCTGCAAAACTTCTTCATCTTCCATCATCAGGCTGAACAAATTAATAAAATCAGCGGCCAGTCCTTCCAGGTTTTCCATGGCCTGCTGGGGCGGAATTTTTTCCAGGCGATTCAACAGATCAAAAAGGAAAATGGTCATTTCATTGGTCTGCTGATACTGCGCCATACTTTCCAGGGTTTCGATGGGATCGGCAGCCTGAGCAACTGTATTTTTAAAGCGCTGTAAAAAGGTCTTTGCTCTCGGATCGAATTGGTCTCCCAGTCGCTCAATAACAGCATCCATAAATTCCAGGAAAAAGAACGTATTGAATGAAACGGCTTTATTCATTTCGATCATTGTGTTGCTCCATTATTACTCAACTTAAATTTTTCTACGGCTTTGTTCAACTCTTTTGACAAAGCCTCTAATTGTTGAGCAGCCTGCCTTGACTGCTGAGCCCGGTCTGCGGTTGCTTTAGCTATCCCTGCTATTTCTTCGAGCGCTCTGGCAATTTGTTGGCTGTATCTGGTTTGTTCTTCGGTTGCCTGTGAGATATCGGAAGCGGCGTTTGAAGAGATTTCCACTTTTTCTAAAATTTCGCGCAGGGCGTCGCCCGTCTGATCGACCAGTTGAACGCCCACCGCCACTTCGGAATTGCCGTTTTCAATATTTTCCAGTGTTAATGAAATACTTTTCTGAATGGCTTCGATCAATTTAGAAATCTCTTCGGCCGAAGTATTGGTGCTCTCGGCCAGGTTGCGGATTTCTTCGGCCACAATGCTAAATCCACGTCCGGATTCCCCGGCGCGGGCGGCTTCGATGGAGGCATTCAGGGCCAATAAATTGGTTCTGCTGGAGATCTCGGCGATAAAATCCGAAATCTCGCCGATGCGCGCGGAATTTTCATCCAGAAAGCGCACCTGTTTCATGGCTTCGCGCACGGAACGTCGAATGTTGTGCATGCCCTCGATGGCTTTTTGCACAACCGCCTCTCCCTTCTGGGCCACAAGGCGAGCCTCCTGCGCCGCTTTTGCCGATTTTTGGGCGCTTTCGCGCGTATTAACAAAAATTTCGTTCATCTCATGGGCCAGGCGGCTGATATTTTCTGTTTGCCTGGCCTGGTCTTCGGCCCCCTGAGCCATCTCCTCAATATTGGCTAAAATGTCCGCCGTGGAACCGGCAACCTGAAAAGCGGCATTTTTCACATCTTTAATTAGTTTACTCAAATCGCTGATCATCAGGTTAAATGAATCGGATAGCGCGCCCAGAGCGTCTGCCGTTACGCTGGCCTGCACGGTAAAATCGCCCTCTGCTGCCGCCGTTACAATGTTCAAAAACTCTTTAATTTGTTTTTGTTCTTCCGAACGATCTAACTGTACCTCTTCAATTTTAATAAATTTACGCGAAGCCTCTTTTAACAGGTCATATTCCGTATGAAAATACTTGTAGCCCGTTTCCGGCTTTAAAACGGATTTGCCTTCTTGCAAACGCTTAAAGGATTCTCTGAAATAACTTAGGGCCGAATCGACCGGCTTAAGCAGTAAAAAGAGCAAAAGCTCCAGAATAAACCAGATGCCGATCAAGCCCAGGCCATGCGGCAAAACGGCGCGTAAATCATTTTTCAAAAACGGCTTCAGATCGCATTGAATCAAAACCAGGCGATCGGTCAACTCGTTTTCAATTTGCAATGGCTGTACTAATGAGTAAACCAGTCGGCCGCCATCTTTAACCAGATGAAAGGTTTGCCGATTCGTTTGCCGCGCATCCTGCATCTCCTTCCAGAAGTCAAAATCTTTGCCGTTGTTTGCGGGATTTTCTTCATCATAAATGATGCGCGTGTGCGTTCCTTCGATCTGCAGAACTTTAAACTGGTAGTAACTGGCCAGCTTGAGTTTCAATCTAAAATCTTTAATATAACCCTCAACTTTTTCAGCACCGGCTGCAATTACCGAGTCGGGCGCAAGGTAGGTTGTAAAGGCATTTCCGATTAAGGAAAGCTGCTTCGACTGTCCGACGATGACACGATCCAGTTCTGCATTTTTTTGCAGCACCATGGCCGCAAAAAATGCGAGCAAACAGATGGAAAAAAGAACGATGCTAATGCGTATAAATAGATATTTTATGTCGCTTTTCATAAAGCCCTCATCATTTTAAAATTGGGCGAAAAAGAGCCGCGCCAGGTTATTCAAAGCGGTACCTGTTTAATTCTGCCGATTCAAAAATGGAAACCATGTCCAGAACATAAATGGTTCCGTATTGCGTTTCCTCATAAATGGCTGAGATGTAGGGTAAAAGGTCCGGGTTGACCTCGGCGCCCGGTACGTGTAGTTGTTCCGTTTCCAGATCGCGCATTTCCAGAACCTTTTCGGCCAGAATGCCCGCATATTTACCGTTTACCAGACAATAGATGACAAAATGGTCTGGTTCTAACGTCATATTCTGCAATTTTAAAATGGGGCTTATGTCAATCAATGGCACAATTTTGCCCCTCAAATTAAACACCCCCAAAAATTGTTTTTCCACATTGGGCACTTTGGTCACCTGTGGCAGAGGGAGCACCTCGCGAATATATTTTATTTCAATAGCAAAGTACTGATCGGATATTTTTATTAATGAAACGCGTGCTTCTGTTTCCATAATCGTTCACTTTATTTTTGTAAAAGTTCATGAATTGTTTTGACCAGCTCCTCGTCTCTGAACGGTTTGGGCAAAAAGGCATCCGCCCCTTCGGCTTTGGCTTTTTCTATCATTTGCGGCGAATCTTTTCCGGAGAGCATAATCACCGGAATGTTCAACGATGCTTTGATGGTTTTCAAAAGATCAATGCCATTGATATCCGGCAACATTAAATCGAGAACCACCACATCCGGTTTGACCTCATCCAGGGCTTTTAACCCCTCCTTACCGCTGGTTGCGGTTTCGAGTATTAAATCTTCGCCTTCCAGCGCCAGCTCTACCATTTTTCGAATCACGATGCTATCGTCAATAACCAATAGGGTTGGCGCCCCCGCCGGTTTTGTTTCCTTTTCTTCTTCTTTTTCTTCCGCTTTTTCCGCTTCTGCAACCGCAGGTTCTTCCATGTTTTCGAAATCAAAATCCAGCTTTTCTGTTTCCTCTTCAAGCTGAGGCAGCTCAATGTCTGATTCTACTTCGGAAATATCCGATTCGCTTTCTTCTACCAGCTCTTCTTCCACGCCTGGGATGTCAAAATCTTCAATGCCCGTAAAACTTTCTTCTTCCTCTATTTCCGAAAGATCCGATTCTTCTTTCTCTTTCGCTTCAGGTATTTCAACTGGCGCTTCTTCTGAGACGACTTCTTCCTGCTCTGGCGCCGCTTCCGCCTCCTCTTCTTCTTCCTCAATTTCCGGAACGGCTGGTTCCGGCGTTTCTTCTAAGATTTCTGCCTTTTCTTCCGCTTTTTCGGAAGGAGCTTCGGCCTCTATTTCCACCGCCAGTTCTTCATCAATCAGCGTTTTAAGCGCGCCTTCGATCGTTTGTTCGTCGTCGCCCAAAATCTCGGCCAACGCAGCAACCGATTGTTTCTCGCCCAATAAGAACAACACCTTCCAGGCCAGATAGGGTAATTTAACAGAATGGATTTTTTGCTCGATGTCCTGTGAGCGTATGTAAAATTTTTCCACGATTCCATCCTTTCTAATTTTTATTGTTTTTCTCTATTATCTCTTCGGCTAATTTTAAATAACTTAACGCACCCCTGGAGCGAATATCATGTAAAATGACCGGTTTGCCTACCGAAGGCGCTTCGGAAACTTTTGAATTGCGCGGAATAAAACTTTTAAAGACAAGTTCTTTAAAGGTACTGCGCAAATATTCCATGATCTCTTTTTGCTTGCGCACACGAGCGTCGTACATGGTAACCAATATTCCGCCAATTTTCAGATTTTTATTGTATTTTTTGCTGATGTTTTTCAACGTATTTAAAAACTTGCCCAGTGATTTTAACGAGTAATATTCGCTTAAAACCGGAATAATCACCTCATCGGCAGCCACCAGGCCGTTTAAAGTCATCGCCCCCAGATTGGGCGGACAGTCAACAATAATAAAATCGTACAGGTTGCGAACCGGCGTTAAAATGGTTTTTACCAGATCAATTTTTAAGGCCCTGGAATAGAGTTCGATTTCCATCTCTTCGTTGCGCACATTCATCGGGGCGATATCCAGCGTATCCAGGCCGCTATTAATAATGGCATTGCTCAAAGCCATGTTATTTACAATAACATCGTACATGCCTAATTTAACATGATATTCGTCCAATTGAAAACTTATTCCAACACTGCCCTGCGGATCCAGATCGACCAGCAACACCGATTTGTTAAATATGGCCAAACTTGCTCCCAGGTTTACCACCGTTGTCGTTTTACCAATTCCGCCTTTTTGGCCGGCCACTACCAGTATTTTTCCCATAGCTTTAGCATTCCGTCAATACGTTTGTATCTTTATCGTTTGTCTTTGATCGATCGTTGTGAGCAGTTCAGGCTTATTTTTTAAAGTTGTAAACGAAAACAACGCATAGCCTTTAAACTGAAGCGCTTCAACCAGTTTAATTCTCTTCTCTAAATTTTCACCGTCCAGATAATAGGCTCCGATTCCACAAACGACGTTATTTTTTCCGATCAATTGCTCGGCTTTTAACAGATTTTTGCGGAAAACATTTTCATCGGGAGAATAATTCATCATCAGCACATAATCGCCGCTCCCCTGCTTTAGCCAGTTGACCCAATCCTGATAATATTCGAACTTTGCCCGGTCAATATCAGGTTTAACAGCCATGGTAACCACACACGATTCGTCTATTTGCCGAACGACATTTTTAAAGTTCTCGACAAAATTGTTCAGTTCGTTTAGCAAAAAGTTTCGGTACAGGCTTTGGCCCTCGGGGTTAAACGTTTTTTCTTTGAAAAACAACAGGGGATCGATGAAATATTTTTTCATGAAAAGAGTGCGCAGGTGCTTAGAAAAGATTACGCCCTTGCCCGGATAACGGATGTAATCCAGATGAATGCCGTCAAACTGATACTGCGTAAGTAATTGGTTAAGCAGCCGTTCTATTTGAGCTTTGTTGGTAAAAGCGCGCGGGTCAACAAAATATCCTTCAACGCCTTTCTTCTTCAAATTTTTTAGTACGGGTTCTTCACTGGACCAATCGCTTAATAAATGATCGACATCCTGCAAAAAGGGATGGTTCGGGTTGCGCGGCGCCTTATTTTTTGACCAGATATAAAAAACATTTATCCAGGCATGCGCTTTAATGCCGTTTCGGTGACAAAACTCAACGATCTCATTTAGGGTAAGTCGAGAGGCCATTGGAGCGGAGTACACATTTTCCCCTAATGCCCTTACCTGCACATAAACATCCGTTAATTGTAGTTTTTGATGAATTCTTTCTAATTGTTTTAAATCTTCTTTTGTATTCAAAGAATTTCTAACAATCCAGATACCACGATGTTGAGCGAGCGCCTGCCCGACCAGAATTCCCAGAATTAAAACAATTATCTTCAACATAGAAATAACTTTATATTTTTAATAAAGATAAATATAGAGAAGTGTTCAACTCAATGCAAGAAAGTCGGCAAACAAAAAAAGCCACCCACACATGGCAGATGGCTTTTTTTAGGGAGGGAGGAAATTATTATTCTTTTTTCTCGTCTTCAGGAGCCTTTTTTTCTTCCGCAGCTTCCTGAGGCGTCTCCTCAGATTTTACTTCTTCTGGAGTGTCCGCTTTTGTTTGTTCAGTGGGTTCAGCCGTTTCTTTTGCTTCCCCTTCCGCCGGTTGTTTTTTCTCTTCAACTGCGGCTTTAACGTCTTCCTCTTTAACTTCAGGTTTGGCTTTTTTCGCCTCTTTTTTCTTTTCGTCTTTTTTGCTTTTTACCTTTTCGAAGCCAACCAGTTGAAAGATTGAAATTTGCGCATTGTCTCCGCGGCGATTTCCCAGCTTGATGATTCGCGTGTAGCCGCCGGCTCTGTCTTCGTACAGAGGCGCAATTTCATCGAACAGGGTTTTTACGGCATTTTTATTCTGTAAAAATTGAAACGCCAGACGTCGGTGGTGGAGCGTTCCTTTTTTGCCGTAGGTAATCAATCGTTCTACATAGCTGCGCAGCTCTTTAGCTTTAGCCAGCGTAGTACGAATTTCTTTATGTTCGAAAACTTCGGCCGCCAGATTGCGCATCAGCGCTTTTTTGTGGCTGGCCGTCCGCCCTAAATGATTTCCTTTTTTTCTGTGTCGCATCTCAAATCCCTATTCTAAGCTATTTTTTACTCTCTTCAGGTTTTAGATATTTATCTACATCCATTCCAAACTCTAAACCGCGTTCCTTCAGGATTTTAGACAATTCGGTCAAAGATTTACGCCCGAAGTTTTTAAATTTCAACATTTCTTGTTCGTCACGACGCACCAGATCGGCAATGGTTTTAATGTTGGCCGCTTTTAAACAATTGTGCGAGCGAACAGAAAGTTCCAGCTCATCCACGCTCATCTTAAGCAGCTTACGAACGCGCAGGGTCTCTTCATCAATTTCCTGTTTCTCTTCTTCCTGTGACTCAATATCGAAATTGATAAAGATTTGCAGGTGTTCTTTGATGATTTTGGCCGCCTGGGTTAATGCTTCGTCCGGCGTAATGCTTCCATCGGTTTTGATATCCATGATCAGCTTTTCAAAGTCTGTCCGTTGACCGACACGCGTATTTTCAACGGTGTATTTAACGTTCAGAATCGGTGAAAAGATGGAATCGATGGGGATTACGCCCAGAGGCATATCTTCGTTCTTGTTCTCTTCAGCAATCAAATAACCGCGACCGACGCCCAGATAAAGCTCCATGTTCATCACGGCATTTTCATTCAGGGTTGCAATGTGCAAGTCTGGATTGAGCACTTCGATATTTGCAACGTTTTCCTGAATGGTCTTTCCGGTAAATTCCATCGGGCCTTTTAAACGCAACACGATTTTTTCCGGAGCCTTATCTAACAGTTTGAGGCGTAATTCTTTGAGGTTAAGAATAATCTCCGGCAAATCCTCATACACGCCTTCGATGGTAGAAAACTCGTGTTGTACGTTGTTCACTTTGATTGCTGTAATGGCCGCCCCTTCTAACGAAGAGAGCAACACGCGACGCATCATATTACCCAGCGTAACGCCGTAGCCTTTTTCAAGAGGCTGTACGACAAACCGCCCATAGGTTTTTGTGTACGTTGCGTCGTCAACTTCAATTTTTTCTGGCATTTGAAAATTCGATAAGTTCATAACCACCTTATCTTCCAATAATTTCTATTTTATTATTTAGAATACAACTCTACAATCATACTTTCCTGAACATTAACAGGGATGTCCTCACGTTTAGGACGATCGATAAATTTGCCTGTCATGTTCGCCTTATCCAACTCTAACCAGGGCAGCATTCGATCGGCGTCAACGCGTTTCAGCGCTTCGTGAAACATGGCCAATCTGCGGCTCTTTTCACGCACCTGAATGACGTCGCCTGGTTTTAAAATAAAAGAGGGAATATTAACCACCTGTCCATTCACCATAATGTGGCGGTGCAAAACCATTTGACGCGCCTGAGCGCGGGTGGTTGCAAAACCCAAACGATACACGGTGTTATCCAGCCTGCTTTCCAGCAGCTGTAAAAGGTTTTCACCGGTAACGCCTTTCATGCGTTCGGCCTTATGGAAAAAGCGACGGAATTGCTTTTCCAGCAAGCCGTACATGTATTTAACTTTTTGTTTTTCGCGCAACTGCAGGGCATAATCGCTAACCTTTTTGCGCTTCATACCGTGTTGACCGGGAGGATAGGGCTTTTTAGCCAACAGACGATCAAACTTTGGATTTCCGAAAATGTTTTCACCGAATTTACGAACGATTTTTCCTCTTGGTCCCTTATATCTTGCCATTTACCATCTCCATTAACGTTAAACGCGTCTTTTCTTTGGTGGCCTACACCCATTATGCGGAATGGGCGTTACATCACGAATTGATAAAATATTTAATCCTGCGGCCTGCAGCGCTTTAATGGCCGCTTCTCTGCCTGAGCCAGGTCCCTTCACTTCTACATCCACACTCTGCAAGCCCATATCCATGGCCTGTTTAGCGGCGTTTTCTGCAGCAAGCTGCGCAGCAAAAGGCGTACTTTTACGAGAACCCTTAAAACCAACAACACCGGCAGAGGCCCATGAAATCACATTTCCATAAATATCAGAAATGGATATAATTGTGTTGTTAAATGTTGCTTTTATATGGGCTTTACCGTGTGGCTCAACACGGACCTTTTTCTTTTGAGTTCTTCTTCTTTTAGGTGATGCCAATTTTTATCTCCCTAATTTCTCTTTATTTTTTCTTTTTAGCGCCCACAGAACGCTTACGACCTTTACGTGTACGTGCGTTTGTTTTTGTCCTTTGTCCACGAACCGGCAATCCGCGATAATGACGGATACCCCGATAACAGTTGATATCCATCAACCGTTTGATGTTCATATTAACTTCAGCTTTTAGCGCACCTTCAACCTTATATTCATTTTGAATAATGGTACGTATTTTCCGAATATCTTCATCCGATAAATCTTTTACGCGTTTGTTCTCATCCACACCGGCGTCGGACAAAATCTTTTCTGCCGATGAACGGCCGATTCCGTAAATATATGTCAAACCGATGACCACGCGTTTATTTTTAGGTAGATCGACACCTGCTATACGAGCCAAAACTGCCTCCTATTATCCTGTTAACCTTGACGTTGTTTATGTTTTGGATTTTTACTGCAAATTACACGTACGACACCTTTGCGGCGCACAATCTTACATCCGTCGCAAATCTTTTTTACTGAGGCTCTCACTTTCATTACACATTCCCTCTATTTATATCTGTAAACTATTCTGCCACGTGTCAAATCGTAGGGAGACAATTCCAGACTGACTTTATCTCCCGGTAAAATTTTAATAAAATGCATGCGCATCTTGCCAGAAATATAAGCAAGCACTTCATGCCCGTTTTCTAACTCTACAATAAATGAGGCATTGGGTAGTGTTTCTTTTATTACACCGTCAACGCGAATGGCTTCTTGTTTTTTACCCAAAACCTTACTCCTGTTTTATTTTTGATAAAATGACCGGGCCATCTTTTAAGATGGCAACCGAATGTTCATAATGCGCAGAGGGTTTCCCGTCTGCTGTACGCACCGTCCATTGATCTTTTTCCACATAAACGTTGTGCGTGCCCATGTTAATCATCGGTTCAATGGCCAGCACCATGCCGTGTTTTAGCTTCATGCCGCTTCCTCTTCTTCCGTAATTGGGCACCTGCGGGTCCTCGTGAGGTTTGATGCCAACACCGTGCCCCACAAACTCCCGCACCACTGAGTATCCATGTTTTTCAACATATTCCTGAATTGCCGCAGAGATATCGCCTACTCTGTTGCCGACCCGTGCCTGCTCAATTCCTTTGTAAAGGCTTTCCTGAGTTATTCTGCACAGACGGCGTACTTCATCTTTTACATTCCCCACCATAAAAGTGTAGGCGGCGTCTCCATAATAGCCGTTTAATTCAACTCCGATATCGATCCCCACAATATCACCATCCCTTAATTTATACTTTCCTGGGATGCCATGCACCACCACATCATTAACAGAGATGCAACTGGCAGCCGGAAAGCCATACAATCCTTTAAAAGCCGGTCTGGCTTTTTTTTTAAGGATGAAATTTTCGATCTCGCGATCGAGCATGCGGGTTTCTACCCCGGGTTCGATAAATTTTTCAATGAACGCTAATGCTTCTGCGACAATTTCATTGCTCTTGCGAATGGCAGCGATCTGCTCTTCAGATTTAAGAAAAATCATACTCCATTAACCACGTCGGCCGCGTACCCGTCCAGACTTCATAAAGCCATCGTAATGGCGCATGAAAAGATGCGACTCGACCTGCTGTAAAAAGTCAAGCGCAACGCCGACAATAATCAGCAGTCCGGTGCCGCCGTAAAACGAGGCCAGACTGTACGGTATTTTTGCCCATTTGGCTAACATGGCGGGAATAATGGCCACGATAGCCAGAAAGATCGACGAGGGCAAGGTAATTCTGGTTAAAATATTATCCAGAAACTCCTGCGTCTTTTTGCCAGGGCGAACGCCAGGAATAAAACCGCCCTGTTTTTTCAGGTTCTCGGCAACTTCAACCGGATTCAAAGCGATGGCCGTGTAAAAGTAAGTAAAGAAAACAATCATCAATCCGTACACAATCCAGTAGAACCAGGAATCCATGGAAAACAACTGCTGCAGCGAAAGGAAGAAATCGCTGTCCGGTAAAAAGGTCAGCAGGGTCGATGGCACAAACATAATGGCCTGAGCAAAGATGATTGGCATTACGCCAGCGGTGTTGACCTTTAATGGAAAATGCGTATTTACACCGCCATACACTTTACGGCCGACCACGCGTTTGGCATATTGTACCGGAATTTTGCGCGTGCCCTGCGTAAGCAGAACGATAAAGTAAATAACCACTAAAGCAAGGGCTACCAACATAATTTCAGCCAGAAGGCCGCGCTGTCCAATGGAGAACTGCTGATATTCTTCCATTATTGCCGCAGGAAAGCGGGCAATAATCCCGATAAAAATGATCAGCGAAATACCATTTCCGATACCGTGCTGGTCGATTAACTCGCCAAGCCACATAATGAGCATGGTGCCGGAGGTCATGGAAATCATGGTCAGCAGCTGAAAGCCAATTCCCGGATTGGGAACGGCCAAACGTCCATCGGCAAGTTGAATACTCTGCAAAAAGATGGCCACACCCAGAGACTGCATGGCCGAGATCAATAACGTGCCGTAGCGCGTGTACTGCATAATCTTTTTACGGCCTTCTTCGCCTTCTTTTTGTAATTTCTGGAAATACGGAATGACGGCGCCCAACAACTGAATAATGATTGACGCAGAAATGTAAGGCATAATTCCCAGACCAAAAATGGCTGCCTTACTAAATGCGCCGCCGGCAAAAAGATCGTAAAGGCCGAACAACGTATTTTGCAAATCACGGAAGCCTTCGGCAAGCACGGCCGTATCAATGCCCGGGGTTACAATATGCGTACCAATCCGTTCAATTCCCAGGATCATCAAAGTAAAAAGGATTTTCCTTCTTAAATCGCCAATCTTAAAGACATTTCGAAACGTTTCTAGCATCATGTTAAAGTAACTACGCCTCCAACTTTTTCGATTTTTTCTTTAGCCGATTTGCTTACCGCATCGACCTGGATACTAATTTTGCGATCGATATCGCCGTCGCCCAGCAATTTAACGGGCTGATTCTTTTTACGAATCAAACCGGCTTTAAGCAAGTCTTCTTTCGTAATGGTTTCCTGGTCTGCTATTTTTGCCAGATCGCCTACGTTGACCACCTGAAAAACTACTTTATTAATATTTTTAAATCCGAATTTGGGCAACCGACGTTGTAAAGGCATCTGGCCGCCTTCGAACCAGGCGCGTCTTTTTGCGCCGGAACGGGAGCGATACCCTTTATTGCCTCTTCCGGCGGTCACACCCTGTCCGGAGCCTTCGCCACGGCCGATGCGTTTTCTGTTTTTGGTTGCGCCTTTTGCGGGACGTAATTGACTTAAGTTCATCGCCTGTTATTCCTTTCCTAAAGCTCTTCCACTTTAACCAGATGGCGTACCTTGTTAACCATTCCCAATATCTGGGGCGTGGCCACATGCTCAACGCTGTGATTCATTTTCCTTAAACCCAGGGCTTTAATGGTACGTCTTTGCGGTTCCGGACGTCCGATCAAACTTCTGACCTGCGTAATTCTTATTTTCTTTTCGCTTTTTTTCTTTGCCATAATTTCCATTCCCTGCAAAAATTTTATCCACGGAATACTTTTTTAAGAGGAATTCCTCTTTTCTTTGCCACGTCTTCTGCGCTGCGCATTTCTTTTAAGGCGTTAAAGGTAGCCTTGCTCACATTGTGCACATTATTGGAACCAACATTTTTGGTTAAAATATCGGTAATACCAGCCGCTTCGCAAATGGCGCGCACCGGTCCGCCAGCAATTACGCCGGTACCGGGAGCCGCCGGTTTTAACACAACATAAGCAGCGCCGTATTTGCTTTTAACCGGATGTGGAATGGTTCCGTTTATCAAAGAAACACGCACCAGATTTTTTTTGGCCTGCTCGGTGCCTTTGGCAATGGCGTTGATCACTTCGTTAGCCTTGCCGAGCCCCAAACCGACCACGCCTTTACCATCGCCCACAACCACAACGGCGTTGAAAGAGAAGCGACGGCCGCCTTTTAATACTTTGGCAACGCGATTAATCTGAATGACTTTTTCTTTTAATTCTAATTCACTTGGATTGATACGTTCAACCACAACAATCTCCTAATATTTTAAAAATCCAATCCACCTTCTCTTGCACCATCGGCAAAGGCTTTTACACGGCCATGGTAGTGATAGCCATTTCTATCAAATACAATTTTGCTGATGTTTAGCTTTTTGGCCTGTTCGGCAAATACCTTACCCAATATTTTAGACCGCTCTACTTTGGTCTTTCCTTCTTTTACGGCTTCGACCGCGACTTTACTTTTATCGAACATACCCATTAATACCTTTGGTTGAGTATCGTCAACCAGCTGGGCATGCAAATATTTGTTGCTACGGTAAACAACCAGTCTTGGGCGTTCGGCTGTACCGATCACTTTCTTTTTTCTTCTTATTTTTCTGGACATCGCTCTCACCCTATTCTTTATTTACCTGCTGCCTTACCTGCCTTACGACGTACATATTCATTTTCGTAACGAATGCCCTTGCCCTTATAAGGCTCGGGTTTACGAAAACTTCTTATCTTGGCAGCCACCAGACCGACAAGTTCCTTATCTATCCCGGACACTAAAATTTCAGTTTGACTGGGCGTTGAAAGCGTAATGGAATCAGGCGCAGAAAAGATAATGGGATGAGAATATCCCAGCGTTAAAACCAATTTTTTACCTTTTAATTCTGCGCGGTATCCAACGCCGATGATTTGCAACTTTTTAGTAAAACCCTTTGCAACGCCCTCGACCATATTGGCAACCAGCTGTCTGGTCAAACCGTGTAATGACCGGCTGAATTTTGAATCGTCATTACGCGTCACAACAACCTGATTGTCTTTGATTTCAACGTTAATCTTTGGATGCAATTGACGTTGCAGCTGGCCTTTAGGGCCTTTTACCACGATAAAATTGTTCTCCTGCAGATCAACCGTGACCTTTTCCGGGATGGGAACTGGTAATTTTCCGATACGTGACACTTTATCTTCTCCTATTCATTACCAGATGTAACATAAAACCTCACCGCCGACCTTAAGCCGTTTGGCCTGTCGTTCAGTGATCACACCTTTGGATGTTGTTAAAATGGCAATTCCTAAATTGTTCATGACGCGCGGCAAATTATCTACATCGGCGTAAATACGACGTCCGGGTTTGCTTACACGTTCCAGATGTGTAATGACCGGTTGACCATTTTCGTCATATTTAGGCCAGATTCTAATAAGGCCTTGCTTGCCATCATCAATAATGATGTATTTTTTTATGTAGCCCTGCTCTAATAAAATGCGCGTCATTTTGCGTTTTAAATTGGAAGCAGGTACGTCCACATATTTATGGCGCGCATGCAAGGCATTACGAATGCGAGTTAGATAATCTGCAATTGGATCTGTCATTGACATGTATTGAGTCTCCTTTCCAACTACCAGCTCGCTTTGATTACGCCGGGTATTTCGCCCTGAAGGGCTAATTCACGAAAACAAATTCTGCACAAACCAAATTTTCTGTAGTAGGCGCGTGGTCTTCCACAACGCTGACAACGGTTGTACTCACGCACTTTAAACTTTTGTTTCCGCCTTTGTTTAACTATTAACGCTTTACGTGCCAAACCTGATACCTCACCCTTTTTGAGTTATTTCTTTCTAAATGGAAAACCTAATTCTTTTAACAGTTCGTAACCTTCTTCGTCTGTTTTGGCGGTGGTTACGAAGGTAATATCAAATCCGCGGATTTTATCCACATTATCCACGTTGATCTCCGGGAAGATGATTTGCTCACGCACGCCCAGAGAATAATTTCCACGCCCGTCAAAAGATTTGTCCGAAAATCCTCTAAAGTCACGGATGCGCGGAACGGCAACGGAAATAAAACGATCCAGAAACTCCCACATGTACCAGTGGCGTAAGGTAACCCTGGCGCCAATTTTCATACCCTGGCGCAATTTGAAGTTAGATATCGATTTGCGCGCTTTAGTTACAACGGGTTTTTGTCCGGTAATCACCGCCAGATCGTTTAGCGCGCCTTCCAGGGCCTTGGGGTCTTGAATGGCCTCGCCAACACCTGCATTCACACTGATCTTAACCAGTTTAGGTACTTCGTGGATGTTTTTGTACCCGAACTTTTTTTGCAAGTGCGGGACCACTTCTTTTTGATATTTCTCTAATAATCTCGGATAATAATCTGCCATTGTTCTACTCCATCATCGCTATTCATTATCAGGAATGATTTCACCCTGACATTCGGGATTCTTACAATAACGCACTTTACTGCCGTCATCTAAATATTTGTAACCAATGCGTGTTGTGGTATTGAATTTGGTATTGTAGTACATCACATTGGAAACATGGATCGGCGCTTCTTTTTCCACAATGCCGCCCTGCGGTAATTTTTGTGTGGGGCGCATGTGACGTTTAACCAGGTTCACACCTTCCACAATAATTCGATTTTTATCAGGGAAAACTTTTAATACTTTACCGATTTTCCCTTTATCTTTGTAAGAACCGGTGATAATTTTTACCGTATCGCCTTTACGAATTTTCATCTTTTCCATCCCGTCTTAATTTACAATACTTCAGGTGCCAAAGACACAATTTTCATAAATTGTTTCTCGCGTAGTTCACGGGCAACCGGGCCGAAAATACGGGTTCCTCTGGGTTCCAACTGGTTGTCCAGCAACACAGCGGCATTATCGTCAAAGCGAATGTAGGTTCCATCAGGACGACGGATTTCTTTTTTTGTACGAACAATTACCGCTCTGGCCACATCACCTTTTTTAACCTGACCGCCAGGAATGGCGCTTTTAACCGAAACCACAATGATGTCGCCAATGGTACCGTATTTTTTACCAGAGCTCCCAAGAATACGAATGCACATTACTTTTTGAGCACCCGAATTGTCTGCCACGTTGAGTTTAGTGTATTCTTGTACCATTTTCAGCTTCCCTATTTCACTTTTTCTACGATTTCAACAAGACGCCAGCGTTTTGTTTTGCTGAACGGCCTGGTTTCCATAATCTTTACTACATCACCTTCGCTGCACTCATTCTTTTCGTCATGAGCTTTAAATTTAGTCGTCTTTTTGACAAATTTACCGTAGATCGGATGCCTGAAACGACGCTCAACCGCCACAGTGATCGTTTTATCCATTTTATTGCTGACTACAGTTCCGATTCGAACTTTTCGCAATCCACGTTTTGTTTCCATAGTTTACCCACTACTTTTGTTGAATAATTCCTAATTCATGTTGTCTAATAAAAGTCTTAATTCTGGCAATTTCGCGACGAACCGTGCGGATGCGCAACGGATTCGACAATTCGTGAGTTGCTTTTTGCAATAAAAGGTTTTCGTACTCTTCTTTTGCCTCTTCTAATTTTGCCTTCAACTCGTCCAGAGTTAAGCCCTTCAAATCTTCTTTGCTCTTCATCGCTCACATTCTCCCGCTATTCGCTAACCACAAATTTAGTTTTGATGGGCAATTTATGGGATGCCAGACGCATGGCTTCTTTGGCCAGCTGTTCAGAAACGCCTTCCAATTCAAATAATATGCGACCTGGCCTGACCACAGCCACCCAATATTCGGGCGAGCCCTTACCTTTTCCCATGCGCGTTTCAGCCGGCTTTTTGGTAACGGGCTTATCCGGAAAAATTCTAATCCACACTTTTCCGCCACGACGAATGTGACGCGTAATGGCAACACGTGCAGCTTCTATCTGCCGGCTGGTTATCCAGGCCGGCTCCATGGCTTTTAAACCGTATTTACCAAAAGCGATGTAATGGCCGGACTGTGCATTGCCCTTCATTCGGCCGCGTTGTTGCTTACGATATTTTACTCTTTTGGGCATTAACATGAGAACAACTCCTACTCTCTGCTACAGAACCTTACCAATAACTTCTCCGTGAAAAATCCAGACCTTAATCCCAATCGTTCCGTATGTGGTAACCGCATCATACTGCGCATAATCCACATCGGCGCGCAGGGTATGCAGGGGGATTCGGCCGTCTTTGTACATTTCGGTACGGGCCATTTCGGCGCCGCCCAAACGTCCGGAGCACATAATTTTAATTCCTTCTGCGCCTAAACGCATGGCCGCGGTAATCGCCTTTTTCATGGCACGCCGCCAGCTCACTTTGCCTTCGATTTGCCGTGCGATGTTTTCCGCTACCAGATAGGCGTCTAACTCGGGCTTCTTTATTTCATTAATATTAATCTGTATTTCTTTTTTTGTCAAAGAGCGCAACTCTTCTCTCAGCTTGTCAACTTCCGCGCCCTTTTTACCGATCACAATTCCTGGACGAGCCGTATGGATGCTTATGGTTACCCGCTTGGCCGTGCGTTCGATTTCAATTTTCGATACCGACGCTTTATCCAGACGCTTGCGGATATAATTGCGGATTTTTAAATCTTCGTGCAATTTTTCAGCGTAATTTTTTTGATCGAACCAGCTACTGTTCCAGGATTTAATAATCCCCAGGCGTAAACCGATCGGATTTGTCTTTTGTCCCAAACCTGATTCTCCTTTATTTATCGGTTAACTCGAATGTTCAACCACTATAGTTAAATGCGATGTGCGCTTTCTGATCCGCCCTGCGCGCCCCATTGACATCGGACGAAGACGCTTTAACGTGGGCCCGCCATTAACATAGGCATTTTTAATTAACACATCACGCATGTCAATGCGTTTGCCTTCTTCTTTATTGCCTAAATTCGCAAAAGCCGATTTAATGGTTTTGGCAATTGGTTCGGCGGCGCGCTTGTTGGTAAAATACAAGATATCCAGCGCGTCCTCTACCGTCTTTCCTTTAACCAACTGCAAAACCTGACGCATTTTACGTGGTGAAATCCGAACATATTTGGTTTTTGCAACAGCTTCCATCATATACTCCATCTTTATCTTACGCGGCTCATTCTTTCCGCTAATTTACCGCCATGACCTCTAAACGTACGTGTCGGGGCAAATTCACCAAGTTTGTGACCCACCATGTTTTCACTAATGTACACTGGAACAAACTTGTGTCCATTGTGAACGGCAATGGTATGCCCTACAAAATCTGGCGGAATAATGCTGCGCCGTGCCCAAGTTTTGACAACGACTTTTTTACCTTCTTCATTAAGCTTCTGAATTTTCTTCATTAAGCTTTGATCAATATAAGGTCCTTTTTTTACCGATCTAGCCATGCGTACACTCTCTCCATTTATTTACGACGCTTTACAATAAAAGCATCGGACTTTTTGTTCTTTTTACGTGTTTTAAAACCTTTGGCCAGCTGTCCCCACGGAGAAACCGGATGACGACCGCCGGAAGTTTTACCTTCGCCGCCGCCCATGGGATGATCAATGGGGTTCATGGCCACACCGCGCACATGCGGTCTGCGTCCCAGCCAGCGAGAACGTCCCGCCTTGCCAAGGGAAATGTTCATGTGATCGATATTAGAAACCTGGCCAATAGTGGCGTAACAACGCGCATGAATTTTACGCATTTCTCCGGATGGTAATTTAACCAGCGCCCATTTGCCCTCTTTGGCGGCAAGCTGAGCCGAAGTACCCGCGCTGCGCACCAGTTGGGCGCCTTTCTTTTCGCGCAATTCAATGGCATGAATAGTTAAACCAACCGGTATCTTTTCCATCGGCAGGGCGTTGCCAATGCGTATTTCGGCATTTTCTCCGGCCATTACTTTATCGCCTACCTTCAAGCCATCCGGAGCCAGAATGTAGCGCCGTTCGCCATCGGCGTACTTAACAAGCGCAATACGGGCGGTGCGATTTGGATCGTATTCGATCGTTTCCACCGTGGCCGGGATGTCTCTTTTATCTCGCTTAAAATCAATAATACGATATTTACGTTTATGACCGCCTCCACGATGCCGTGAAGTAATACGCCCCATATTATTCCGGCCGCCAGACTTCTTCAACGGCGCCAACAATGGGCGATAGGGCTTGTCGGTCGTAATTTCTGCAAAATCACTGACCGTCTTAAATCGCAGTGTTGGTGTTATTGGCTTAAATGTTTTGATTCCCATCAGACTACTCCACTCGCATATTAAGCATTAGTAAATAGATCGATTGTTTCACCTTCGTGTAAGGTCACAATGGCTTTTTTCCATGTTGGACGGCGGCCTTCAAAACGCCCGGCTCGCGTGAGCTGGGTACGTTTTTTGCCATAAACCACCATCGTTCGCACAGATTTGACTTTTACGCCGAACTTTTTTTCAACCGCTTGCTTAATCTCAATTTTATTGGCATTTAAATTAACTTTAAATGCGTATTTGTTTTCTTCGTCTTGCAAACGGGCCATTTTTTCGGTGAATACCGGTGCAATTAATATCTGTTTCTCTTTCATTTGGCCAGTACCTCATTAACTTTTTTGACAGCGCCTTCCTGAAAAATTACCGTATCGGCCTTTAACACATCGTACGTCGAAAACGTAACAGACTCGCGAACTTCTACCTGGTACAAATTAGCGGCAGATTTAACCAGCGTGGGCGCATATTCGCTGGTGCAAATCAGCACTTTTTTGCCTTCAAGATTCAAATTACTTAACAAATTCACCATATTTTTGGTAGAAGGCTTTTCGTAATTAAAGTCCTGCACTACCAGTATCTTATTTTCTTTGGCTTTGTACGAAAGCGCCGAACGCCGCGCCAACTGTTTTACCTTTTTATTAACCTTTTGCGAATAATCACGCGGATGAGGCCCAAAGACGCGTCCACCGCCGACCATATGCGGCGCACGAATGGTACCCTGACGCGCACGGCCCGTTCCCTTTTGACGAAACGGTTTTTTTCCGCCGCCTGCAACCGCAGAACGGTTTTTGGTGGCGTGGGTGCCCTGCCTTCTGTTGGCCAGAATGGCTTTCACATCTAACCAGATCACATGGTCATTGGGCTTAATGCCAAAGACCGCGTCATTCAATTCAACGCTTGTATTTGTTTTTTGACCGTCTATTCCGTAAACACTTACCTTCATGATGCACCTGTTCCAGCTTATTTAGTTCTAATTTCTACCAAAGTATTCCGGGCGCCAGGCACTGCCCCTTTAAGGAACAGCAAATTGTTTTCCGGATCAACTTTTACAACTTTTACATTAACCAGCGTATGACGTTTACCACCCATTCTTCCGGCCATCTTCATTCCCTTGAACACTCTTGAGGGATATGAACTTTGACCGATTGAACCGGGAGCGCGTAAACGGTCGGACTGACCATGCGTTTTAGGGCCGCCTCCAAATCCATGACGTTTTACTACGCCCTGGAAGCCCTTCCCTTTGGTTTTACCGGAAACTTTAACAAAAGAACCTGGCTTCAAAACATCAACTTTAATCTCATCGCCTACCTTGAGTCCGTGATCGGCTCCAAAGTCGAACTCTACGAGATGACGTTTTGGTTTAACACCGGCCTTTTTAAAATGTCCAAGCAGAGGCTTTGTAACACGCTTTTCTTTAATGTCGCCAAAGGCCAGCTGAACAGAATCGTATCCGTCAGCCTCTTTGGTCTTGATCTGGGTAACATAACAGGGCCCGGCCTTTACAACCGTAACCGGCACCACCAGACCGTTCTCATCAAAGATCTGCGTCATTCCTATTTTGTATCCTAAAATACCAGCCATTACTCACTCCGAAGCTTGCTTATCAGGTTTTTATTTCTATGTCCACACCAGCCGGTAACTCTAATTTCATCAGTGCATCCACTGTTTTACCGGTAGCATTTAAAATATCGATTAATCGTTTATGAATTCGTGTTTCAAACTGCTCTCTCGACTTTTTGTTAACGTGCGGCGACCGTAAAACGGTATAAACCGTGCGGTCTGTGGGCAGAGGAATCGGCCCGGAAATTACCGCACCGGTGGCTTTGGCTGTACGGATGATCTTATCTGCAGATTTGTCGATCAAATTATGATCGTATGCCTTTAACCTGATTCTTATTTTTTGATTAGCCACGCTTCCACCTCTTCAATTTTTATTCAATAATCTCTGTAACAACACCTGCGCCTACCGTACGACCACCCTCGCGAATCGCAAAACGCAATTCTTTTTCAAGAGCGATCTCTTTTTGCAATTCTACCGTCATGGTAATGTTATCGCCAGGCATAACCATCTCTACGCCTTCCGGCAACTGGACAGAACCCGTCACGTCCGTGGTTCTGAAGTAAAACTGCGGACGGTAGCCATTGAAAAACGGCGTATGACGACCACCTTCTTCTTTCTTCAATACGTAAACTTCTGCCTTGAACTTGGTGTGCGGAGTAATCGATCCAGGAGCAGCCACAACCATTCCGCGCTCTAACTCATCCTTGTCAATACCGCGCAGCAACAATCCTACATTATCACCAGCCTGACCCTCGTCCAGAATCTTGCGGAACATCTCAACGCCCGTACATACTGTCTTTTTGTGCATGCCCAGACCGATGATCTCTACTTCGTCGCCTACGTGTACTTTACCACGCTCAATACGACCCGTACCTACCGTTCCGCGACCGGTAATCGAAAATACGTCTTCGATCGGCATCAGGAATGGTTTGTCAATGTCGCGCTGCGGCGTCGGAATGTAATTATCTACCGCATCCATCAGCTCTAAAATGCATTTCTGAGCTTCAGGATCATCCGGATTATTCAACGCCTGCAAGGCGCTGCCCTTAATGATGGGCACTTCATCGCCCGGAAAATCGTACTGCGACAACAATTCACGCAATTCCAGCTCAACCAATTCGATCAATTCAGGATCGTCAACCTGATCGATTTTATTCAAAAATACAACGATTGCCGGCACATTCACCTGACGGGCCAACAAAACGTGCTCGCGTGTCTGCGGCATGGGGCCGTCTGCAGCGCTAACAACCAATATGGCGCCGTCCATCTGAGCGGCACCGGTGATCATGTTCTTTACATAGTCGGCATGACCCGGGCAGTCAACGTGCGCGTAATGTCTCTTCTCCGTTTCGTATTCCACATGAGCCGTCTGAATGGTAATACCGCGCTCGCGTTCTTCGGGAGCATTGTCAATACTATCAAAACTACGGAATTCGGCCTGACCTTTTTTAGCCAGCGCCTGGGTAATCGCTGCCGTTAATGTAGTCTTTCCATGATCCACATGACCAATCGTACCTACATTGACGTGCGGTTTTTTTCGTTCAAATTTCTCTTTTGCCATTTTTGCCTCCAGAAATTATTTCCAAATCTTTACTTACCACCCTTTTCGATGATTTCTTTAGCAATCTGTTCCGGCACCTGCTCATAGTGTGAAAACTGCATGGTGTAGATTGCCCGTCCCTGTGTTATGGATCGTAATTGGGTGGCGTAACCAAACATTTCAGACAGGGGAACAACACCCGTCACAACCTGCGCATCTTTACGCGGCAAAATACCGGAGATTCTTCCCCGTCGCGAATTCAAATCGCCAATAACATCGCCCAAATACTCTTCAGGCACTACGATCTCTATATTAAAAATTGGCTCCAATAACACGGGATTGGCTTTTTTAGCCCCCTCCTGAAAGGCCATGGACCCGGCGATTCTAAATGCCATTTCGCTGGAATCGACCTCATGATAAGAACCATCGAATAAACGAACTTTAATATCTTCTACCGGGTATCCGGCCAGAACTCCGTTTTTCATGGCGTCTTCAATACCGGCTTTTACGGCCGGAATGAATTCGCGCGGAATTACACCGCCGACAATAGCGTCTACAAACTCAAATCCCTTGCCCGGTTCATTGGGTTCCAGTTCAATTTTTACATGTCCATATTGACCGCGCCCGCCAGATTGCCTTACGAACTTTCCTTCGGCTTCCACTTTTTTAGTAATGGTTTCTTTGTAGGCAACCTGCGGCTGACCAATATTGGCCCCTACTTTGAATTCCCGCAGCAAACGATCGATAATGATCTCAAGGTGTAATTCACCCATACCGCTGATAATCGTTTGCCCGGTTTCCTCATCCGTACGGATACGGAAGGTCGGGTCTTCGTCGCTTAGTTTGGCCAGGGACTGACTCAGCTTATCCTGATCCGCTTTTGTTTTAGGCTCTACCGCCACGGCTATAACCGGCTCCGGAAAGTTCATGCTCTCCAGCAAAATTGGATGCTTGGGATCAGACAGAGTATCGCCCGTTTTTGTATGCTTGAGCCCCACAATGGCTACAATATCTCCGGAACGGGCTGTTTGAATATCTTCGCGATGATTGGCATGCATGCGTAATATCCGCGCTACACGCTCTTTTTTATCCGCATTAACATTTTGAATGTACGAACCGCTGTGCAGCTCTCCGGAATACACCCGCGCATAAGTCAGCCTGCCCACAAAAGGATCGGTTTGTATTTTAAATGCCAGGGCAGAAAACGGCGCGGTATCCAGCGGCTTGCGCGTCATCTCTTCGCCCGTTCGTGGATTATGGCCTTTAATTTCTCCCTTATCCAGCGGAGAAGGTAAATAATCCACAATGGCATCCATTAAGCGCTGAACGCCCTTATTCTTAAATGCCGAGCCGCACAACACAGGCTGTATTTTGCCGTCAATGGTGGCCTTACGAATGGCCGCTTTTAATTCCGCAATGGTGATCTCTTCACCATCCAGATATTTAACCATTAATTCTTCGTCATAATCGGCCACGGATTCCAGAATAGCCGTGCGATACTCATTAGCCTCATCGATCAGATCTTTGGGGATTTCTGCTTCGTCGTACAGCCTGCCCAGTGAACTTTCATTGTATAAAATGGCTTTCATCTCAACCAGATCGACCAGGCCAGTGAACATTTCACCCGCGCCAATGGGAATTTGCAAAGGTAACGGATTGGCGCCCAAACGCTTACGCATCATCTCAACAACGTTATAAAAATCAGCGCCCACGCGATCCATTTTGTTTACGAAAGCAATGCGCGGCACATTATACTTGTCGGCCTGTCGCCAGACGGTTTCGGATTGCGGCTCCACGCCGCCAACCGCGCAAAACAAGGCAACGGCGCCGTCTAACACACGCAGCGAACGTTCAACCTCAACCGTAAAATCAACATGGCCGGGCGTATCAATTATATTTATTTCGGCATCACGCCACTTAACAGTAGTAGCAGCAGAGGTAATGGTAATACCACGCTCTTTTTCCTGTTCCATCCAATCCATCGTCGCAGCGCCATCGTGCACCTCACCAATCCGATGCGTTCTACCTGTATAGAACAGAATGCGCTCGGTGGTTGTGGTCTTTCCGGCGTCAATATGCGCCATAATACCGATGTTGCGAATTTTGGATTTGTCAAATACTTTATTAGCCATCGCTCGTTACTGCTCCTACCACCTGAAATGTGCGAATGCCTTGTTCGCTTCTGCCATTTTATGTGTATCTTCCCGTTTTTTAACTGAAGCGCCTTCGCCTTTATAAGCGGCCATTAATTCATTGGCTAATTTTTCAGCCATGGTGCGCTCGCTGCGCGCTCGAGAGTATCGGATAAGCCAGCGGATGGCCAACGCCTGCCGACGATCAGCGCGCACTTCAACAGGCACCTGATAGGTGGCGCCGCCCACACGACGCGACTTAACCTCAAGAATGGGCGCCACATTTTCCATCGCTTTTTTGAATACTTCCAGCGGATCTTTTTTCAATTTTTTCTCGATCAGATCCAGCGCAGAATAGAATGTTTTCTCTGCAACGCTCTTTTTGCCGTCAAGCATCAAATTATTGATGAACTTGGCAACAACCGCGTCCTTATATTTTGGATCCGGTAAAATTTTTCTTTTTGGTGGTCTTCTTCTACGCATTTTATCTCCAAACCAACCTGTTAATTTTTAGGTTTCTTTGTGCCATACTTAGAACGTCCCTGCTTGCGGTCTGCCACGCCGCTGGTATCCAGCGTGCCCCGAACGATATGATATCGAACGCCGGGCAAATCCTTAACACGACCGCCGCGAATCAATACAATAGAGTGCTCTTGAAGGTTATGCCCTTCACCAGGGATATAAGCCGTAACCTCAAAACCATTCGTCAAACGTACACGGGCTACTTTACGCAACGCCGAATTAGGTTTCTTTGGCGTTGTGGTGTAAACACGCGTACAAACGCCTCTTCTTTGTGGACAACCGGTCAATGCCGGAGCTTTCGTCTTCTTCTCAACTACTTTACGTCCCTTGCGAACCAATTGATTAATCGTTGGCAAGATTTCCTCCAAAAAAATTACAGACTCTTAATTTAATATTTTTTGCATTTAAGCGCAAACTTATTTTTCTACTTTTTGCTGATCTTCTACACCTTTTTGTTCTTCTTTTTCCTGCTCGCCTGGCTCTTCCGCACTCTCCGCCTTCACTTCTTCTTCCTCGGCCTTTGGCTCTTCTTCAACTTCCACCTCTATCAAGGCATTGTCATAGCGACGCATGCCAGTTCCGGCAGGAATCAAATGACCCAGAATCACATTTTCTTTTAAGCCAATCAACTGATCTTCTTTACCAGAAATGGCGGCTTCAGTCAACACCTGAGTCGTTTCCTGAAACGATGCGGCCGAAATAAAGCTCTTAGTCGTTAACGCAGCCTGCGTAATGCCAAGCAACATCGGCGTAAAGGTTGCCGGTCTTGCCTTGCGGAATTTAACCGGCTTCTTTTTGGCCTTTTTCAGGTCTTTATTGATCAACTCAACCGTCTTCTTATCAGTAATGGAGCCTTCCCGGAATAGGCTGTCGCCCGGATCAGTAACCACTAACTTATTGGCAATTTTAGCATTTTCTTCAAAAAAGTCGCTCTTGTAAACCTGATCGCCTGGCAAAAAGTTCGTGTCGCCCGGATCTTCGACCTGCACCTTTTTCAACATCTGACGCACGATAATTCCGATGTGCTTGTCATTGATCTTTACACCTTGCAGGCGGTAAATTTCCTGAATTTCGTTCACCAGATATTCCTGAACCTTGGCCGGTCCCTGAATGTGCAGGATATCTTCCGGAGCGATTGCGCCATCGGTTAAGCGTTCGCCGGCGCGCACATAATCATTCTCATGAACCAGAATGTGCATACCGTGCGGAACCGAATATTTTTTGGACTCCATATCTGATTCGACGATGATTTCACGGATACCGCGCTTGATTTGACCGAACTTCACATAGCCGTCAATTTCACTCACAATTGCTCTATCCTTCGGCGTACGCGCTTCGAACAATTCTGCCACACGCGGCAAACCGCCCGTAATATCGCGCGTTTTACCAATTTCGCGCGGAATCTTCACCAGCACATCGCCGGCATGAACCTCGTCGCCATTATTGACTTGCAAAAAGCCTTTAACCGGCACGAAATATTGATTTAATTTTTCGCCGTTTTCATCCACAATCAGGATGTGCGGCGTAAGGTTTTTATTTTTGGACTCCACAACCACGCGTTGTTTTCGCCCGGTCTGTTCATCCAGCTCCTCTCGGAAGGTAATATTTTCAATAAGATCCTGAAACTGCACCTTACCGGAAGTTTCCGTAATGATCACGGATGAATACGGATCGGTGATGAATAATACCTCGCCGCGTTTTATATCAATACCGTCTTCAATTTTTAATTTTGAGCCGTAAGGCACATTATAGGTGGCGATAATCCGATCGTCTTCATCAAGAATTTCGATTTTTCCATTACGCCCCGTGATAATGGGCTCATTCTCCCGGTTAAGAACGAAGCGGATATTGGTGAATCTGACTTTACCATCCACTTTGGTCGTAATATCCGATTCCGAAGCGATGCGCGCCGCCGTACCGCCAATATGGAAGGTACGTAAGGTCAACTGGGTTCCGGGCTCGCCAATACTCTGGGCAGCCATCACTCCAACGGCTTCGCCCACATCAACCAGATCGCCGGTTGCCATATTGCGACCGTAACACATGGCGCACACGCCCTGCTTTGCTTCGCAGGTTAATTCGGTACGTACTTTAATGATTGTAATGGAAGAGTTGTTGATCTTGTCCGCTATCGCCTCATCGATCAATTCGCCTCGTTTGCAAATAACCTCGTTGGTCACGCGATCCACAACATCTTCCGCCGCCACACGTCCCAGCACACGGTCGGCCAGCGGTTCAATAATTTCTTCGCCCTCTTTCAGGTCGGTGATATCCTGTCCGAGAATGGTGCCGCAATCCAGTTCGGTTACGATCACATCCTGGGCCACATCCACCAATCGACGCGTAAGATATCCGGCATCGGCCGTTTTCAAAGCCGTATCTGCCAGACCTTTACGGGCGCCATGAGTGGAGATAAAATATTCGATCACCGAAAGGCCTTCGAAAAAGTTGGCTGTAATCGGGTTTTCGATGATTTCACCGGTCTGTCCGGTTAATGATTTTTGTGGTTTGGCCATCAAACCACGCATACCGGCTAACTGGCGGATCTGCTCTTTGCTACCACGAGCGCCGGAATCGGACATCATGTACAGCGGATTAAAGCCGTTTTTATCTTTACGTAAACGCTGGAACATGGCTTCAGCCACATCAGCCGTCACCTTGGTCCAGATATCGATAATCTGATTGTAGCGTTCGCCATCGGTGATGATTCCGTTTTCATAAAGCATATGAATTTCATCGACTTTTTTCTGGGCCATTTCAACAAAGACTTCTTTTTCTGGAGCCGTTACAATATCTTCCAGTCCGATGGAAGCGCCTGATTTAGTGGCATAGGTAAAGCCCAGATTTTTTAAGTCATCTAAAAATTTGGCTGTTACCTGGTTACCTAATTTACGGTAACAGATACCGATAATATTTGAGATGGTCTTTTTGGACAACAATTCATTGATAAATCCGATTTCATCCGGCACAATCTGATTAAACAGCACGCGTCCGATAGTCGTATCGACCATTTCGTTGTTTACGCGAACTTTAACCGCGGCATGTAAGGCCACTTTGCCGTTATCATAGGCAATAATTGCTTCTTCCGCAGAAGAGAACACTTTGCCTTCGCCCATACTGCCCGGCAAGCGTTTGGTCAGATAGTAACATCCCAGCACAATATCCTGACTCGGTACGGCAATGGGCACGCCGCTGGAAGGCGACAGAATATTATGGCTGGAGAGCATCAATAATTTGGTTTCTACCTGCGCTTCGTAAGAAAGCGGAATATGAACCGCCATCTGGTCGCCGTCAAAGTCGGCGTTAAATGCCGCGCACACCAGGGGATGGATCTGAATGGCCTTGCCTTCAATCAAAACGGGCTGAAAGGCCTGAATGCCCAGACGGTGCAAAGTCGGCGCGCGGTTCAACATCACCGGATGATCGTCAATGATCTCTTCTAAAATATCCCAAACTTCCGGGCCTTTGCGCTCCACCAGTTTTTTTGCGCTTTTAACGGTTTTCACAAAACGTCGTTCAACCAGCTTGCGAATAATAAAAGGTTTGAATAGCTCAATGGCCATTTCTTTGGGCAGGCCGCACTCATGTAATTTGAGTTCCGGGCCAACCACAATAACGGAACGGCCGGAATAATCGACACGTTTACCGAGCAAGTTCTGGCGAAAGCGTCCCTGCTTTCCTTTTAACATATCGGAAAGCGATTTCAACGGCCGATCGCCATCGGAACGCATGGCCGTGGTGCGCTTTGAATTGTCAAAAAGCGAATCGACCGCTTCCTGCAACATGCGCTTTTCGTTGCGTAAAATCACTTCTGGCGCGCGGATTTCCAGCAATTTTTTCAAACGATTGTTGCGAATAATCACGCGGCGATACAGATCGTTTAAATCGCTGGTAGCAAACCGTCCGCCTTCCAAAGGCACCAACGGGCGCAGTTCTGGCGGAATCACCGGGATGACATCAAGCACCATCCATTCCGGTTTGTTCCGGTATTCCAGATTTTTCTCGCGCATACGGAAGGCTTCCACCACCTTTAAGCGCTTTAAGGCGTCGGTTTTCTTTTGTTCCGAAACATCGGAGCGAATGATTTTTCTTAATTCAAGGCCCAGCTCTTCCACATTAATCATCTTTAACAGGTGGTGAATGGCCTCGCCGCCAATCTTGGCTACAAATTTATTTGGATCGTCATCGGCCAATTCTTCGTTTAATTCGCCGTGCTCATCCAATTGGTCAAAATATTGTTCTTCTGTAATCAGTTGTTTGAATTTAAGATTGCTTTTGCCTGGATTAATGACAATGTAATTTTCGTAATAGATAACCTTTTCCAGGTCTTTAGGCGACATATCCAGCAGATAGCCGATTTTAGAAGGCAATGATTTATAAAACCAGATATGGACCACGGGCACGGCCAGGGAAATATGCCCCATGCGTTCCCGACGAACTTTCTTTTGCGTAACTTCAACACCGCATCGGTCACAAATAATTCCCTTGTAACGAATGCGTTTATATTTTCCGCAATGGCATTCCCAGTCCTTTACCGGGCCAAAAATCTTTTCGCAAAAAAGTCCATCTTTTTCCGGTTTAAACGACCGATAATTGATCGTTTCCGGTTTAGTTACCTCGCCGTACGATTGTTCTAAAATATCATTAGGCGAAGCTAAACTAATTATGATCTTATTGAACTTATTTGGACCTCTACGAATGTTCAAATTTAACACTCCTATTCTAAATTACTCTTTGGCCTAAAGCCTAATTTTGCAATAAAACAGATTGTTTTAAAGCAAACAAAAGCCTCTCGTCTCACTTTGTAAAACGAGAGGCAAAATTCTCTTCAGAATTTTTTTACTCCAGTCGAACCTTTAATGCCAGTCCCTGTAATTCACGAACTAACACATTAAAGGATTCGGGAATCCCCGGATCGGGTAAATTTTCACCTTTTACAATGGCTTCATAAGTTTTGGAACGTCCGGTAACATCATCGCTTTTAACGGTTAATATTTCCTGCAATGTGTAGGCCGCTCCGTAAGCTTCCAATGCCCAAACTTCCATTTCGCCAAATCTCTGACCGCCAAATTGCGCTTTACCACCCAACGGTTGTTGGGTAATCAGCGAGTAGGGGCCGATGGAACGGGCATGGATTTTATCATCAACAAGGTGACTGAGTTTGAGCATATAAATTTGCCCCACCGTTACCGGCTGATGGAATGTTTCGCCTGTACGACCGTCATACAGCGTTACTTTGCCCGATTTCGGCAACCCGGCTTCTTCAATTTCTTTTATTATTTCTTCGTAGTTAGCGCCGTCAAAAACCGGTGTGGCGTATTTTTTATCTAATTTGTAACCGGCCCAACCCAGAGTAGTCTCAAAAATTTGCCCCAGGTTCATTCGCGAAGGCACGCCCAAAGGATTCAATACGATATCAACAGGCGTACCATCTTCCAGAAACGGCATATCTTCCATGGGAACGATTCTGGAAATAACGCCTTTGTTGCCGTGCCGTCCGGCCATTTTGTCGCCGACAGAAAGTTTGCGTTTTTCGGCCACGTACACCTTGGCCAGTTGCGTAATGCCAGGCGGCAATTCATCGCCAACCACCAGTTTGTGTTTTTCGCGTTTCACATCGTTGTCGATATCCTGCAACACCTTGCGATAATCGGAGTACAATTCGCGCACAAAGGTATTTTTAGGATCTTCTTCGAACCAGGTGCTGTTGATATCCAGGCTCTTAACATCCAGTTTATTAAATGTGGTTTCCGTAATTTTCGTATTGGCCTTCAGGGCGCTCTTTCCGTCCACATAGCGGATTCCCACGGTGGTCATGCCTTTAAAATGCTCGCCCAGCCGCTGAGCCAGCTTTTTCTCTACCGCTTTTTTCTTCTTCTCTGCTTCTTGCTCGATCTTTTCAATCAGCTTCTTTTCATCTTTTTTATTTTGCGAATTCTTCTTTTTTCGTGAGAAAAGCCGTGTGGCAACAACCACGCCATGCATTCCAGGAGGCGCTTTTAAACTGGCGTCTTTTACATCGCCGGCCTTATTTCCAAAAATGGCCTTCAATAGCTTCTCTTCGGGCGTGGGATCGGTTTCGCCTTTTGGCGTTACTTTTCCGATTAATATGTCGCCAGCGTGGACTTCTGCGCCAACGCGAATGATTCCGTTTTCATCCAGGTCTTTGGTAGCCTCTTCGCTCACATTGGGAATTTCGCGCGTTAATTCTTCTTCGCCACGCTTGGTATCGCGCACCTGTAATTCAAATTCCTGTATATGGATCGAGGTATAAACATCATCGCGTACGATTCGATCGCTAATGATGATCGCGTCTTCAAAGTTGTAACCATGCCAGGGCATAAAGGCCACCAGCACATTTCGGCCCAGAGCAAGCTCGCCCTGATCCGTGGCGCAACCATCAGCCAGGATATCGCCTTTTTTAACCTTCTGCCCTGCTTCAACCAGCGGACGCTGATTGATAACCGTATCCTGATTGGTGCGGATAAATTTCAGCAGGCGGTATTCTTTTCGATCGTTCAAATCTAACAGGCGTTCTTTTCCGGTTTTTGGCTGCGGCGGATTATCCATTTTAACAACGATCTTTTCTGCGTCAACATATTCAACCACGCCGTCTTCTTCGGCAATGACCAGCGTACCGGAATCTCTTGCCACTTTTTCTTCCATTCCGGTTCCGACGATCGGCGACTCCGGAACTAACAAGGGCACCGCCTGACGCTGCATGTTAGAGCCCATCAGGGCGCGGTTGGCGTCGTCGTGTTCCAGAAAGGGAATTAACGATGCCGCCGGAGAAACGATCTGATTGGTGGCCACATCCATGTACTCTACTTCTTCTGGCGCAACTACCGGAAAGTCGCCCTTTCTACGGGCTTTAACGCGATCGTTTAAGAAATTTCCTTTCTCATCGATTGGCGCATTTACCTGGGCGATAGTAAAACCGTCTTCTTCCGTTGCGGAAAGATATTGTATTTCATCGGTTACTTTACCGTTTTCTACCTTGCGATAAGGCGTTTCGATAAAGCCAAACTCATTGATGCGCGCATGTACGCACAACGAAGAGATCAACCCGATATTAGGACCTTCCGGCGTTTCAATGGGACACAGTCGTCCATAATGGGTGTAGTGCACGTCGCGCACTTCAAAGCCGGCTCTCTCGCGCGTTAAGCCGCCAGGGCCCAGCGCCGAAAGACGTCGTTTATGGGTTAATTCCGCCAGCGGATTGGTTTGATCCATAAACTGAGAAAGCTGCGACGTGCCGAAAAAGGTATTAATAACGGAAGAAATGGTTCTGGCGTTTACCAGATCCTGCGGCGTTAATTTTTCGGCATCGCCGATATTCATCCGTTCCTTAATGGTACGCGCCATACGAGCAAAACCCACGCTAAACTGCGCGGCCAGCTGCTCGCCCACGGTTCGCACTCGTCGGTTACCCAGATGATCAATATCGTCAGAGGGATTAACGCCCAAACGCATGCCAATCAAATATTTCAGAATGGCAATAATATCTTCGCGCGTTAAAACCGTTACATCATAAGGAATATCAAGATTCAATTTTTTATTAATTCGATACCTGCCCACTGCGCCCAGATCGTAACGTTTTTCATTAAAGAACATCCGTTCAATTAAAGCGCGGGCCGTATCGATATCGGGCGGTTCGCCGGAGCGCAGTTGACGATAAATCGCCTCGATTGCTTCGGCTTCGTTTTTAGCAGAATCTTTTTTCAATGTATTCAGAACAAGATTCGGGTTGTTGATATCAGAAGGGCGAACGATTTTAACAGTTTTGATGCCTAATTCCAGACACTGTTCCAGCAGTTCCTGGCTCACATCGCGACCCTGTTCGGCAATAATCTCGCCCGTTGTGGTATCAACCACGTCCGCGGCCAGCATCTGACCGATCAGATAGGGGAATTTATCCAGTTCGATGGTGACTTCTTCGGCTTCGTCAAAAGCATTGACGATATCTTCAACCGTACTGAAGCCGATGGCTCGTAAAAGCATGGTAACCGGAAATTTCTTTTTCCGGTCGATATAAACAAACATGACATCGTTCACATCGGTGGTAAATTCCACCCACGAGCCACGGAACGGAATAATACGCGCAGAATAGATGGGCGTCCCATTGGGATGCAGGGTATCGGAGAAAAATACACCGGGTGAGCGGTGCAACTGACTGACGATGACCCGTTCTGCGCCATTAATAATGAATGTTCCCCGGGAGGTCATGTGCGGCATGTTTCCCAGGTACACATCCTGTTCGATAAATTCCGTAAAGTTTTCGGTTTCGCCCGTCACGTCTTTTATCGCTAAACGCATCCTGGCCTTTAAAGGAACGGAGTAACTAACTCCACGTTCCTGGCATTCACGTTCACTGTATTTGGGCTTATCCACATAGTATTCCACAAACTGTAATTCGTAATTACCCGCGCTGTCACTGATCGGAAAGACACTGTTAAAAACCGCCTGCAAGCCTTGATTTTTACGCTTATCAGGCGGCACAGTATCCTGTAAAAAATCTTCAAATGACTTTAACTGAATATCTAACAGATTCGGGTATTCAATTACTTGTGGAATTCGCGCAAAAGAGTGACGTTTAATTTTCTTTTTACCTTTCAAAGGTACTACCTCTTATTTGAAACGTCTCTTCCAATTATTTAATTTCGACTACGCCACCAACTTCTTCGATCTGCTTTTTAATATCTTCGGCCTCGGCCTTGGAAACGCCTTCTTTAATCGCTTTAGGTGCGCTGTCTACCAGTTCTTTGGCTTCTTTAAGGCCAAGCCCTGTAATAGCACGAACCACCTTGATCACCTGAATCTTTTTATCCCCAGCAGAGCTCAGGACAACATCAAACTCAGTTTTTTCTTCAGCAGCTTCACCTTCGCCACCTGCCACTGCAGGTCCAGCAGCCACTGCTACGGGCGCTGCTGCGGTTACACCGAATTTCTCTTCAATCTCTTTGATCAACTCGGAGATTTCGAGCATTGATGCTTTTTCGAGATATTCAAGAACGTCACTTCTTGTCACGTCTGCCATCGTTTACCTCCAAATTCAAAATTTATGCCTCTTGTTTTTTCTCTTTTAAAGACTCTAATAATCCAACAAATTTCTGCAAAGGTGCCTGCAACGTAGCGGCCAGCTTGGTCATCGGCGCCTGTAACAGGCCGACAAACTGAGCCAGAAGCTCTTCGCGTGAAGGCAGATCGGCCAATTTTATGGCTTCTTCTGTTCCGAACACGTGCCCTTCCAGATAGGCCGCTTTTAGGTTAAGCAACTTTGTCTTTTTATTAAAATCTTTGACAATTTTTACTGGAATCACCGGGTCATCGTAGCCAATCACAAAGGAAGTAACTCCTTTCAAATAAGGATCAAGGCCTTCAATCCCGGCGTTATGCAGCGCTATTTTAGCGATGCGATTCTTTAAAACTTTATATTCTATGTTTGCTTCGCGAAATTGTTTTCGCAAATCATTCACCGTTTGCACGTCGATACCGGTATAGTCTGTTAAATAGATGCCCTTGGCATTTTTAAATTTTTCGGTATACTCTTCAACGATCGCGATTTTTTTTGCTGTTGCCATTTGTTGATCCCTACCTTACTTACATTGAATACGTGGATGCATTACGGTCGATAAAGATTCCGGGACTCATGGTACTGGAGATTGCAATGGATCGCAGATAAGCGCCTTTTGCCGAGGCGGGCTTTAACCGGATCACTGCATTGACAAACGTTTTAATGTTGTCAATTATTTTGTCTTCATCGAACGAGACTTTCGCAACGCCGGAATGAACAATACCCGTTTTGTCCACTCTAAAATCAATTTTACCTGCTTTAATTTCTTTAACCGCCTTCGCCACATCCATGGTCACCGTACCACTTTTAGGATTGGGCATTAACCCTCTGGCCCCTAAAATTCGTCCGAGGCGGCCTACTTTACTCATCACATCTGGCGTTGCAACGGCTACATCAAAATCCAGCCAACCTTTGTTAATTTGCTCAATATACTCATCCAGCCCGGCGTAATCGGCGCCAGCATCTAAAGCTTCCTGCACCTTTTCACCTTTCGCAAAAACCAGCACGCGTACCTTTTTGCCGGTTCCATGCGGCAAAACGACCGTACCTCTAACCATCTGATCAGCATGACGTGGGTCAACACCAAGCCGCATGGCTATTTCAACAGTTTCATCAAATTTAGCAGTCGCAATCTCTTTTAAAAGCTTTACGGCTTCTTCCAAACTGTATTCTTTATCTTTGTCAATTTTGGCGATGAGCTCACGGTAACGTTTACTTCGCTTCATTCTTACCCCATCTAAAATTTTTGGACATTTATTCCACTACTATACCCATACTGCGCGCAGTGCCTTCAATCATGCGCATAGCAGATTCAATATCAGATGCATTCAAGTCTGGCATTTTCATCTCTGCAATCTTACGAACCTGTTCTTTAGTTACCTTGCCGACTTTATTTAAATTGGGCTCGCCAGAGCCTTTTTCCAGCTTTGCTTCTTTTAACAGAAGATCGGAAGCTGGCGGTGTTTTTGTAATAAACGAAAATGAACGGTCGGCATAAACCGTAATTTCCACCGGAATAACGTAACCGGCCTTATCCTGTGTTTGAGCATTAAAGGCTTTACAAAACTCCATGATATTAACGCCATGCTGACCAAGCGCAGGGCCAACAGGAGGCGAAGGCTTTGCCTGACCGGCAGGTATTTGTAGTTTTATTTTGCCTGCTACTTTTTTTGCCATAACTGTCTAACCTCTTTGATTAACTCGTTTATTTTTCCAGCTCAACTTGCAGAAAATCCAATTCAACGGGTGTTGGCCGACCAAAAATACTGATATTGACCTTCACCTTATTCTTCTCTTCATTAATCTCTTCCACAAACCCCGTAAAGTCATTGAAAGGCCCGTCGATCACTCGAATCGGATCGCCCACCTTAAACGGCACCGAAACCTTTCCTTTTACTTCCGTTTCTCTACTCTTTTCAATCTTGCTTAAAATTGACTTAACTTCTGATTCACGTAATGGCGTAGGTTGATTTTTCGGGCCAACAAAGCTAACCACACCAGGCGCATTTTCAATGATGTGCTTGGTCTGGCTATCCATGACCATTTCAATAATCATATAGCCCGGGAAAAAAACGCGGTTTTTAACGCGTTTTTTGCCGTCTTTCATCTCAATAATATTTTCTGAGGGAATAATAATATGCCCGACCTTATCTTTGATACCCTGTAATTTAATTTCGTGCTCAATATGGGCTTTTGCCAGGGCCTCTTTTCCAGAGTACACCCTCAGTGCATACCACTTTTTTTCACTCACTTCTACACCAACCTCGCCATCATCAATAAAAGATTTTAACTATCTGGGAGATAAGCAAATCAGCTAAAAAAATGTAAGCCGTAAACAATAAGCTAACAACAACTACGATTAAGGTGGAATTGACTAATTCCTGATGACTTGGCCAGCTGACTTTACTCATCTCCACCTTAACTTCGTCTAAAAATTTTTTTATCTTTTTAAACATCCTATTTCCCAATTCAGTTAAGTCAAAAAAATCAGCAGGCGTGGAGGGACTCGAACCCCCAACCCCTGGTTTTGGAGACCAGTGCTCTAGCCAATTGAGCTACACGCCTAGCTGATGAGAATTATCTTGTTTCTTTATGCATGGTACGCGCATTACAACGCGGACAGTATTTTTTATATTCTACGCGTCCGGTGTGCTTGCGTTTATTTTTTGTCGTCGTGTAATTACGACTTTTACATTGCGTACATTCGAGCGTAATAATATCTCTCACGACCCTTAACCTTTACTATTCAATTATTTCCGTAACAACACCTGCGCCTACCGTACGACCACCCTCGCGAATCGCAAAACGCAATTCTTTTTCAAGAGCGATCTCTTTTTGCAATTCTACCGTCATGGTAATGTTATCGCCAGGCATAACCATCTCTACGCCTTCCGGCAACTGGACAGAGCCCGTTACGTCCGTGGTTCTGAAGTAAAACTGCGGACGGTAGCCATTGAAAAACGGCGTATGACGACCACCTTCTTCTTTCTTCAATACGTAAACTTCTGCCTTGAACTTGGTGTGCGGAGTAATCGATCCAGGAGCAGCCACAACCATTCCGCGCTCTAACTCATCCTTGTCAATACCGCGCAGCAACAATCCTACATTATCACCAGCCTGACCCTCGTCCAGAATCTTGCGGAACATCTCAACGCCCGTACATACCGTCTTTTTGTGCATGCCCAGACCGATGATCTCTACTTCGTCGCCTACGTGTACTTTGCCACGCTCAATACGACCCGTACCTACCGTTCCACGACCGGTAATCGAAAATACGTCTTCGATCGGCATCAGGAATGGTTTGTCAATGTCGCGTTGCGGCGTCGGAATGTAATTATCTACCGCATCCATCAGCTCTAAAATGCATTTCTGAGCTTCAGGATCATCCGGATTATTCAACGCCTGTAAGGCGCTGCCTTTAATGATGGGCACTTCATCGCCCGGAAAGTCATACTGCGACAACAATTCACGCAATTCCAGTTCAACCAGTTCGATCAATTCAGGATCGTCAACCTGATCGATTTTATTCAAAAATACAACGATTGCCGGCACATTCACCTGACGGGCCAACAAAACGTGCTCGCGTGTCTGCGGCATGGGGCCGTCTGCAGCGCTAACAACCAATATGGCGCCGTCCATCTGAGCGGCACCGGTGATCATGTTCTTTACATAGTCGGCATGACCCGGGCAGTCAACGTGCGCGTAATGTCTCTTCTCCGTTTCGTATTCCACATGAGCCGTCTGAATGGTAATACCGCGCTCGCGTTCTTCGGGAGCATTGTCAATACTATCAAAACTACGGAACTCGGCCTGACCTTTTTTAGCCAGCGCCTGGGTAATCGCTGCCGTTAATGTAGTCTTTCCATGATCCACATGACCAATCGTACCTACATTGACGTGCGGTTTCTTGCGCTCGAATTTCTCTTTTGCCATTTATCAATCCTCCGAAAAGCTTTTTTAAAACTGCTTATAAAAAAAACTCGAGCTCACGACCGGACTTGAACCGGTGACCTCATCCTTACCAAGGATGTGCTCTACCGACTGAGCTACGTGAGCCTATGTTGAAAAAGGGGAAAGCTAGAGCGGGAGACGGGACTCGAACCCGCGACCAACAGCTTGGAAGGCTGTGACTCTAGCCAACTGAGTTACTCCCGCTTACCCCTTTTTCGAGTTGCGGTGTTAACATAACCAGATGGCTGTTAACACTTTAGCCTGAGCTGGCGAGAGGACTTGAACCCCCAACCCGCTGATTACAAATCAGCTGCTCTACCAATTGAGCTACGCCAGCGTCAAGTAAAATTTGCAGTCTTCTAATTTAAATAATTTTCAGAAAAAGTCAACACTTTTTTTGCTTTATCGCTATTTTTTTTGAGCGCAGCAAATTTAAACAGTTTTCAACGTGAACGCAATTCTTTTTAACCTGCTACCTTATATATTAACTCATATTAATGCGCTCGTCCTAAAAAACGTGATCTGTCATTTTTTACGAAGAAAGAAATCTTTTAGCTCCAATAAAAACGATCTATCTTTTAGATTGAACTATTAAAACACCAACTTATGTTATAGTGAACTCATTATAAAGTCCATTTTAATAATTTTAATAAAATTTTGTTCCACAATTATTTTTATTAGAAACCATTAAAAATATTTTCACGATATTTCAGAGTGCAATATATTACCCCAACTGGCATATGAGACTCATACGATCATAAGGCATTATGTTTCACTTAAACGCTCTGAGACGTTTAAGTGCAAAGCTTATTCATATTAATGTTAAAAAGCTACATTAAATATGGCGATCTTTAGTGAAGCTAAATTTGACATCCTCAAATTTATTTTTTAGATTTGTAAACTTTAAAATAAACAAAGATTAATTTAAAGGAGACGAATAACCAATGGCTCATCATAAGTCAGCAATCAAGAGAATTCGCACAGAACAAAAGGCGAGGAGTCGTAATCGTTACTATAAACGTCGGGTTAAAGAGGCCATTAAAAGCGTTTTAAGCAGCCAGAACAAAGAAGAAGCATTGGAAAACTTTAAACGTACTGTATCTCTTTTAGACAAGCTGGTTAATAAAAGAATTTTTCACCGCAATAAGGCTGCCAATCGTAAAGCTAAATTAGCGCGCTACATCAATTCTCTGGAACAATAAAAGACAGGTATTTAAATCCTGTCTTTTATTGTTTTCATTTTTCATTCAATTTTTTCTGTTCATATATTTATAGAATCTCCACTCCTTAAAAATAAGTATATTTTTTAATGTGATTTTATGGATGAGTTTAGTCTAAAAACCACGAATTTCACGAATGGGCACGAATATATTTTATGTAATTTAAATAAATACAATAGGCCCATTTAAATGAATTTGGATAGCAATACCTTTTTATAGTGGACTCATGGATTATTTAAATTACCTGTTTTGGAATACTTCCTTCAAAAAATGTAATGACTTAGCTTGATAAAATTTTTGTTCGGTTTTAAAAACTCATCCCCCACCCCTTCTCTGTATCCATTCGGTGAAATACATATTGACTTTTAAATGAGGTCTGTAGATGATTATTTTTCGAATTTTATTTTCCAGTTTTCTGGCATTAGGTCCGCAAGATGATTTTTATGATAACCTGGCAGGATGGTAAGTAATTTTCTTAAATAACTTTTTGGTTCAAGTCCGTTAAGGTGGCCATTGGTCAACAATGTCTTGGTTCAGCGGGAAATAGACTTTTTGCCCAAAAATTAAGGTGTAAATTTTCGCATCGAATTGCGCTTTGAAAATAAAAACTTTCTGCGGATTTGTCAAGAATATACAAAGCGACTGCGTCGTTCTTGACAAATCCTACGAAAGTTCTTTGCTGGTCGCTACGCAATTCGATGCTTAAATTCATGCGACATTTCGCTCCTGATTTAATTTTAAACGATATGCTCTGGCTGCGTCTAATTTTTGTTGCCTTTTTTTTAAACGCTCTTCCGTTCTACCAAGAAGAACATCCTCCGGAGTTAAATAATAAATAGCGCTGTGCAATCTCTTCGTATTATAATAGGTAATGTAATCATTGATCTGCTCTCGGGCGTCTTCTATGGAAACATAGCTCTTTTTACGAATCGATTCTTGTTTTATGGTTCCATGGAAGCGTTCTAATTTACCATTACTTTGCGGATGCGCAACAGAGGTACGCACATGGTTTAAACCTTTTTGTTTCATATATTCCTTAAATTCTTTGCCAGTAAATTGACTGCCGTTATCGCTTATAATACGTGGACGTGCTTCTGGAAATTTTTCCAGAGCCTTCTCTATGGTCAGCTCTACGTCATAGCCGGTCATGCTGCTGCGTAATTCATGATGTACAACATAGCGGCTGGCACCATCCAATACCGTGATCAGAAAAAGAAACGTGCCTAATACGTTTAGGTAACTAATATCCACATGCCAATGATCATGAACTCGTAAAGGCTGAATAAATCCTTTACGAGAGGGCTCTTTTTTGGGATTCCAGCGATTTAGAAGGCCATGTTTTTTCAATACGCGGTATACCGTGGAAGGACTGACCGCTACCACATTCTCATCTATCATTTTGTAGGTCTCTCGACGATAACCGTCTATTAAACGACCGCTACAATAGTTAACGATCAAACGCTCTTCCTCCGGCAGAATCCAGTGACTCTTGGGAATCTGTCCATTATAATGGTTTGGGATTCCTTGACGTTTTTTCCAATCATAATAGCGACTCCTGGGAATCCGAAGCCACTTGATGAGTTCTCTTTTCTTCAAGTTCGTACGCATGACCATCGATTCCACATAATGAACAATCTCGTCACGAACATCAGGTTCTACCCATTTACCGTTTAAATTTCGCCATTTAAGTTTTTTTTTAACTCAATATTTTCACTGACAATTTCGGAAATGACTTTATCTCGCTCGCGCAACTTTTTCTCTAAAAGATGAATCTTAGCGTCGCTACTCTTTTTCTTCTTATCAGAAAAGCTGGCCAAAGCGCCTTCAAAAAGCTGCTTTTTCCAGCGATAGAAAACATTAGGATGGATTTGATAGCGCTCGCAAATGGTAGAGACTGGAATTTGATTTTCCAGATTTTCCCGTAAAATGCGAACCTTTTGCTCGGCTGAAAACTTGCGTCTGGAATTGGACATGATGTCTCCTTTCGGTTTGTTTCTTTAGTTTACAATACAACTTAGCAAAAGTCCAATTCCATCTGAAGCAAAACAACAAGGTGTTTTTCACCACAGATATATTTGAATCATGTCCTAAGGCAGAACAGCTGTAACCAAAAACTTCATTAGAGACGATTTTGAAGGTAAAAAATCAAGCGTAAAGGGCGCAAAGTATCCACAATGTTCGCCAAGCCTTGACAGCATAACAATTAATTCGTGACGCGTAATAAGTTACGTATTACCTATTTGTAAAACTTTTCGCATCCCGCCATGGGGAGACACCTCTTTTAAAGGAAGTATCCTAAAAAGCATGAGGTTTTAAATTTTATGCTATTTTTTACGAAAGAAGATTTTTTTAAAGTTTGTTGAAGTTTATTTTTATGGCTTATGGTGTAAAGCACTTGCTTCATTAATTAATTTAAAAGATTGATAATTAGGAAAGATATTTGGCTGGGAAATAGAAAATAAAAAGCCTCCGCAAGGGAGGCTTTAAAGGAAAATTCTGGTGACGCCCTACTCTCCCATCCCCGAGGGGACAGTACCATCGGCGCAGACGGGCTTAACTTCTCTGTTCGGAATGGGAAGAGGTGTTTCCCCGTCGCCATAGTCACCAGAATTTAAAATGTTTTGACTATCATTCATTTTAGATAGAAGTAGTAAGTATCTACCTGTTGGTAGTAAAAATAGGTTAAGTCTCACGGCTAATTAGTACTGCTCGGCTGAATCCGTTGCCGGACTTACACCTGCAGCCTATCTACCTCCTAGTCTCGAAGGCGCCTTCAGTCCCGATTACTCGGGAGGGATGTTTCATCTTGGGTTGGGTTTCGCGCTTAGATGCTTTCAGCGCTTATCCACACCGAACATAGCTACCCAGCTGTGCTCCTGGCGGAACAACTGGTACACTAGAGGTTCGTCCACTCCGGTCCTCTCGTACTAAGAGCAGACCCCCTCAAACATCCTACGCCCGCAACAGATAGGGACCGAACTGTCTCACGACGTTCTAAACCCAGCTCGCGTACCGCTTTAATTGGCGAACAGCCAAACCCTTGGGACCTTCTCCAGCCCCAGGATGCGATGAGCCGACATCGAGGTGCCAAACCACTCCGTCGATGTGAACTCTTGGGAGTGATAAGCCTGTTATCCCCGGCGTACCTTTTATCCTTTGAGCGACGGCGCTTCCACTCGCTACCGCCGGATCACTAAGCCCTGCTTTCGCATCTGCTCGACCTGTATGTCTCGCAGTTAAGCCCCCTTATGCCTTTACACTCTACGCACGATTACCAACCGTGCTGAGGGGACCTTTGGGAGCCTCCGTTACTCTTTTGGAGGCGACCGCCCCAGTCAAACTACCCACCTGACACTGTCCCTCCACGTGATTCAACGCGGCAGGTTAGTACTCCAACTAAGCAAGGGTGGTATTTCAAGGGCGGCTCCATGCCGACTGGCGTCGACACTTCACAGCCTCCCACCTATCCTACACATGCTTAGCTAAAGTACAATATCAAGCTGTAGTAAAGGTGCACGGGGTCTTTCCGTCCCGTTGCGGGTAGCCGGCGTCTTCACCGGCATCACAATTTCGCCGAGATCCTCGTTGAGACAGCGCCCAAGTCGTTACACCATTCGTGCAGGTCGGAACTTACCCGACAAGGAATTTCGCTACCTTAGGACCGTTATAGTTACGGCCGCCGTTTACCGGGGCTTCGGTTCACTGCTTCTCCTGCCGAAGCAGAATAACAGATCCCCTTAACCTTCCGGCACCGGGCAGGTGTCAGTCCCTATACGGCGTCTTACGACTTCGCAGAGACATGTGTTTTTAGTAAACAGTCGCTTGGGCCTGGTCACTGCGACCCCAGAACGCTCATCCCGCAAGGGGAATCACATCCCAGGGCACCCCTTCTCCCGAAGTTACGGGGTCAATTTGCCGAGTTCCTTAACGAGGACTCTCTCGAGCACCTTAGGATTCTCTCCTCATCTACCTGTGTCGGTTTACGGTACGGTCAGCTTTGACTCTCGCTTAGAGGCTTTTCTCGGCAGCGTGATTAGGGCCAGTTTATGCCCTTACGGGCTCCTATTCGCGTCTCGGCGTTAGTGGACGTGCGGATTTGCCTACACATCCCGCCTACGCGCTTAAACCGCCTATTCCGTCAGACGGCTGGCCGGTCACTTCTGCGTCCCCCCTTCGCTCAAACAAGTCAAAGCTGGTACGGGAATATTTAACCCGTTTCCCATCGCCTACGCCTCTCGGCCTCGGCTTAGGGGCCGACTAACCCTGAGCAGATTGACTTTACTCAGGAAACCTTAGATTTTCGGTGAACAGGGTTCTCACCTGTTTTATCGCTACTTATGCCAGCATCCTCGTTTCCATCTCCTCCAGCATACCTCACGGTACACCTTCAACGGTTAATGGAATGCTCCCCTACCACTCAAGGAACAAGGATCAAGGCGCAAGGAATAAGGCTTTAATCCGCTACTATCCGTAACATGCCCCATAACATCTTGCCTATCTCCTCATACGTCCTTTGCAGTTCAAGGTATTGCGCTTCTGGAATATAGCCTAAATCAAAACCATATCTCAACCACAAACGCGTCTCATCACAACTTCCTATAGATATCTCTAGATGATTTACAAAGCGTTTCGGCCTGCGCTTCTTAAATCCATAACCTTCTACGATATTTGATACAACAGATTTACTGCTATCTCTTAATTGCGTGGCCAGTCCTTTATACTGCTCATAAGCCGGAAACTTCAAGCTTAATCTATGAACTTCCAAGCTGGCAGCATAACTACGAACATAAACACTTAAATCATCTAACGACTCCATCGGCTTGCTCCTTGTACCTTGAACCTTGCTCCTTGAATCCGTAGCTTCGGTGCACGACTTGAGTCCCGACAATTATCGGCGCCAAACCACTTGACCAGTGAGCTATTACGCACTCTTTAAATGATGGCTGCTTCTAAGCCAACATCCTGGTTGTCTCTGCGGTTTAACATCCTTTCTCACTTAGCCGTGACTTGGGGACCTTAGCTGACGGTCTGGGTTCTTTCCCTCTCGTCTGTGAAGCTTATCCCTCACAGGCTGACTCCCGATCATCGTGTCTACGGCATTCGGAGTTTAACAGGGGGCGGTACCCCGGTGAGGGCCCTAACCCTATTAGTGCTCTACCTCCGTGACACTGTTAATCGAGGCTAGTCCTAAAACTATTTCGGGGAGAACGAGCTATCTCCGAGTTTGATTGGCCTTTCACCCCTACCCACATCTCATCCAATGGTTTTTCA